>NZ_JMTB01000030.1 GCF_000734965.1 Trabulsiella guamensis ATCC 49490 | reverse complement strand
CTCCGGCGTTTTATAAAGTCACGTCTTGTTGAGTCTCATAGTAGCTCCTGGTGTTCTTGTTTATTCTTTGATGTCTTTCGCGTTGTACTGGAAATAACGGCTCAGAATATCCAGCTCGTTTTCACTGATATTGGTGCGCGCCCCCATGCCTTTCACCACCGACGGCCAGGCATTAAGGGTGTAGTGATGTGCAGGGATTGGTGCATGGCAGCCTGCGCAGTAGACGTCGTCCAGCTTGCGGGCGTAATCCCACATCGGTTCGCGACTGGCGAGCGCCGACGCGCTCCATTCGCCCTGTAACGTCACGTCGCGCCAGGCATTGCCGTAATCATCTTTTTTCCAGTCGGATAGGATTTTCAGCGACTGCTGGCCTTTCTCACTGAGACTGGCGAGGATCAGGCGCTGACCGGCGGCGTAATAGATGACCTGTTCGCTACCCTGCATCTGGCTACCGCGAATTTCCACCTGACGCGCGGTGCCCTCGGTTTTCAGTACATGCAGTTCCGTGGCCGGATAAACCGTGCCGAGATCACCAAGCGGAGTAGCGCTGACGACATAAAGCGTTCTGGCATCTGCAGGCGTGGAGGCGGCCTGGGTTTGCAGCGCTTTCACGGCGCTGTCGTCCATTTTGACTTCTGGTGGGAAGTGGGCGACGCCTTTATGGCAATCGATACAGGTTTGCTTTTCCTTAATCCCCATTTCATGCATTTTCTGCGCTTCAGGACTCTGCGCACTGATATCCATGGCATCCATGCTGTGGCAACTACGGCAGGTTGCTGAATCATTGGCTTTCAGTTGCGCCCAGACGGTCTGCGCCATTTCCAGTCGATGCTCTTCAAATTTCTCTGGGGTATCGATCTTTTTGGTGATGAACTGATGATAAATATCTTTCGAGGCGAGGAATTTGGTGACGAGATAATCCATACCGCCCTGTGGAATATGGCAATCAGCACATTCTGCGCGGATCCCTTTCTGATTCTGGAAATGTACGGAACCGGTATATTCTTCATAAGGGGCTTGCATGGTGTGGCAGGACAAACAAAATTCAGTACTGGAGGTTTTATGTAATGTCCATTGCGCAGCAAGGATCGCCAGAGCACCAAGAATGACGCCGAGCAAACAAGTCAGCGCCAGGGTTTTATTTATTTTTCGCATTCCATCTCTCGTTATGTCTTATACCTCGTTGTAAGTAGACGATAGGTAACCAATAAGCGGTAAACCTTGATATTCATCAAAAGGTGAGGGGAATAGCAGCAAGGAATTGTGCATTCCTGAAGGGGATCTCATTTTTGTCTCCGTACAGCTTAATGCGGAAAAGAAATGTTGAAACAGGGGGTTATACTGACCATGTCGGCTACATACTCCATTGTTTTACTTAAAAACAGTATAAAAATCCGAACGGTAACGTGCCTTTAACTCATAAGAGAGAGTAATCAGCAAAAAATACTTGGTTATATACTACTTTATACAGCGAAGAGGGGAAAACATGTGAAATGCGACAGGGATAAATGCCGCCGCAGAACAATTTTACTAAACACCTTTCTTATTCACTGAATATCTTTTTCTCGTTTTAAAAATAACTGATTTAAATAACGATGATTATTTGAAGTGATATTCCGTCGTTATTGCCATATGAAAAATCAATACTCTCAACGACACGGTAACCGTTTGTCCGGCTCGCGGTCTATTATTACTTTTGTCTGACTTTTCAGCGTAATGCGCGGCCTGTCACAACCTGAGTAAATTTCCTCAGCGCGGCAGGTGCGCCCTCGTTGCGCCGACTACTGTTATTAAGGGAGATATTTTTACGGCACGGCTGCCGCCAGAATTCATTGTGACAGGAGTAAGATTCTATGAGCAAGAAATTTGCCCGCAGCAGCCTGTGCGCGTTGGGAATGACCGTCATTGTCGCGCAAGCCGCCGCCGAACCCCCGACATCGCTCGACAAAGGTGAAGGTCAGTTAGATATTATCGCCTGGCCTGGCTATATCGAACGGGGACAGACGGATAAAAACTACGACTGGGTGACAGCCTTTGAAAAAGAGAGTGGTTGTCAGGTCAACGTGAAAACCGCAGCGACCTCTGACGAAATGGTCAGTCTGATGGCAAAAGGCGGATACGACCTGGTCACCGCGTCCGGCGATGCGTCCCTGCGATTGATCATGGGTAAACGCGTACAGCCCATCGACACCCGTCTGATCCCGGCCTGGAAAACCCTCGATCCGCGTATTGTCAAAGGCGACTGGTTTAACGTCGACGGTAAAGTGTACGGCACGCCTTATCAATGGGGGCCGAACCTGTTGATGTACAACACCAAAACCTTCCCGACCCCCCCCGACAGCTGGAGCGTGGTTTTTGTTAAGCAGAATCTGCCGGATGGCAAAACCAACCAGGGACGCGTCCAGGCTTATGATGGCCCTATTTATATTGCTGATGCCGCGCTGTTCGTGAAGGCGACACAGTCGCAACTCGGGATTAATGATCCCTATCAGCTCACCGAAGAACAGTATCAGGCAGTACTGAAAGTATTGCGTGATCAGCATGGCCTGATTCACCGCTACTGGCACGACACGACCGTCCAGATGAGTGATTTCAAAAACGAAGGTGTTGTCGCCTCCAGCGCCTGGCCCTATCAGGCCAACGGCCTGAAAGGTGAAGGGCAGCCGATCGCTACCGTATTCCCGAAAGAAGGGGTAACCGGTTGGGCCGATACCACCATGCTGCATGCGCAGGCGAAACACCCGGTTTGTGCTTATAAATGGATGAACTGGTCGTTGACGCCCAAAGTGCAGGGGGATGTGTCCGCCTGGTTTGGCTCGCTGCCGGTGGTACCGGAAGGCTGCAAAGCCAGCACGCTGCTTGGCGAGACAGGTTGTGAAACCAACGGTTACGCCTTCTTTGACAAGATCGCTTTCTGGAAAACGCCGGTGGCGAACGGCGGCAAATATGTCTCCTACAGCCGCTGGACGCAGGATTACATCGCTATCATGGGCGGTCGCTGAGTGCGGGAGTGAAACATGACGTACGCTGTAGAGTTTCATGACGTCTCGCGTCTGTATGGTGATGTGCGTGCAGTGGATGGGGTCAGTATCGCCATTAAAGATGGCGAGTTTTTCTCCATGCTGGGGCCTTCCGGCTCCGGCAAAACCACTTGTCTGCGGTTGATTGCCGGGTTTGAACAGCTCTCCGGCGGCAGCATCAGTATCTTCGGTAAAGCGGCCAGCGAACTTCCCCCCTGGGAACGCGATGTCAACACCGTCTTTCAGGACTACGCGCTGTTTCCGCATATGTCGATCCTCGATAATGTCGCTTACGGGTTGATGGTGAAAGGCGTTGATAAGAAAACGCGTCTGCACCGTGCGCAGGAGGCGCTGGAAAAGGTGGCGCTCGGGTTTGTTCATACCCGAAAACCGTCGCAACTTTCCGGCGGTCAACGCCAGCGGGTGGCGATTGCCCGCGCGCTGGTGAATCAACCGCGCGTGCTATTGCTTGACGAACCACTGGGCGCGCTGGATCTCAAACTGCGCGAGCAGATGCAGCTTGAACTGAAAAAACTGCAACAGGATCTGGGCATCACCTTTATTTTCGTCACCCACGATCAGGGTGAAGCGCTGTCGATGTCTGATCGCGTGGCGGTGTTTAACAATGGTCGCATTGAGCAGGTCGATTCGCCGCGTGATCTTTATCTGCGCCCACGCACGCCGTTTGTCGCCGGATTCGTTGGCACATCTAATGTGTTTGATCCGGCGATGAGTGAAAAACTGTGCGGGATGGCAGGCGTCTGGTCGCTGCGTCCTGAACATATTCGCTTGAATGAAGGCGGTGAAGTGCAGGTTCACGGTGTTGTGCAGGCCGTGCAGTATCAGGGGGCGGCGACACGAGTTGAGATTGCACTGTCAGGCGGCGAAAAACTGCTAGTGAGCCAGGCGAATTTTACCGGTAGCGCGCAGCCTGCGGCGCCTGCGCCGGGGCAAAAGGTACTGGCTTCCTGGGCGCGAGAGGCCATGGTGCCGCTTGACGGAGGGAGGTGAAATGGAGATGAGTCTATCCCCACCGCCGTCACCGTCGCGCATTGGCCGCCTGTCGGGCCTGTTCTGGCGTAAACCTGCGCTCGGGCTGTTCCTGCTGCTGCTCGGGCCGCTGATGTGGTTCGGCATCGTCTATCTGGGGTCGTTGTTCACGCTGTTGTGGCAGGGGTTCTATACCTTTGACGATTTCACCATGTCCATCACGCCGGATCTGACGTTGGCGAATCTGAAGGCGCTGTTTAACCCGGCGAATTACGACATTATCCTGCGCACGCTGGCGATGGCGGTCGGAGTCACCATTGCCAGCGCGATCCTGGCGTTTCCGATGGCCTGGTACATGGCGCGCTACGCCCACGGTAAAATGAAAGCGTTCTTTTATATTGCCGTCATGCTGCCGATGTGGGCGAGCTACATCGTTAAAGCCTATGCATGGACGTTGTTGCTGGCGAAGGATGGCGTCGCACAGTGGTTTCTCAGCCATATGGGGCTGGAAGGGGTGTTGAATCTGATCCTGGCGTTGCCGGGCATTGGCGGCAATACGTTGTCGACTTCCGGGCTGGGGCGCTTTCTGGTCTTCGTCTACATCTGGCTACCGTTCATGATCCTGCCGGTACAGGCGGCGCTGGAACGTCTGCCATTATCGCTGTTGCAGGCCTCCTCCGATCTCGGCGCCAGACCCGGCCAGACCTTCCGATATGTTGTGCTGCCGCTGGCAATCCCCGGTATAGCGGCAGGGTCGATCTTTACCTTTTCGCTGACGCTCGGCGATTTTATCGTACCGCAACTCGTCGGGCCGCCAGGCTATTTCATCGGCAACATGGTCTATTCCCAGCAGGGGGCGATCGGCAATATGCCGATGGCGGCGGCTTTCACGCTGGTGCCGATTGTGTTAATTGCCCTTTATCTGGCGTTCGTGAAACGCCTGGGAGCCTTCGATGCACTCTGAACGCGCACCGTGGTTTCTCAAAATCGCGACCTGGGGTGGAGTGATTTTCCTGCATTTCCCGCTGGTCATCATCGCGATGTATGCCTTTAACACCGAAGACGCGGCGTTCAGTTTTCCGCCGCAGGGGCTGACCTTGCACTGGTTCAGTGTGGCGGCAGGGCGTGGCGATATCTTCGATTCCGTGACGTTGTCACTAAAAATTGCCGCGCTGGCGACGCTGATTGCCCTGGTGCTGGGGACGCTGGCAGCTGCGGCACTGTGGCGCAGCACGTTTTTCGGTAAAAACGCCATCTCGCTATTGCTGCTTCTGCCCATCGCCCTGCCGGGGATCATCACCGGGCTGGCACTGCTGACGGCGTTTAAGACGATTGGCCTCGAACCCGGATTCCTCACCATCGTGGTGGGTCACGCGACCTTTTGTGTGGTGGTGGTGTTTAACAATGTGATCGCCCGTTTCCGACGCACCTCATGGAGCCTTGTCGAAGCGTCAATGGATTTAGGCGCTAACGGCTGGCAAACCTTCCGTTACGTGGTGCTGCCGAATCTCAGCTCGGCGCTGCTGGCCGGAGGCATGCTGGCCTTTGCGCTCTCGTTTGACGAAATTATCGTTACCACGTTCACCGCCGGACACGAACGCACGCTGCCGCTCTGGCTGTTGAATCAGCTCGGGCGACCGCGCGACGTACCGGTCACCAACGTGGTGGCTTTGTTAGTGATGTTGGCAACAACGATTCCCATACTGGGTGCCTGGTGGTTAACCCGGGACGGCGAAATGGTCGCCGGTAGCGGGAAATAAACGATAAATATGGAGTCTGCTATGCAACATAAGTTATTGATCAATGGTGAACTGGTGGCAGGTGAAGGGGAGAAGCAACCTGTCTACAATCCGTCAACCGGCGAGGTCATTCTCGAGATTGCGGAAGCCTCGCCAGCACAGGTTGATGCGGCGGTGCTGGCAGCGGATCGTGCGTTTGCGCAATGGGGACAAACGACGCCAAAAAACCGCGCGGAATGCTTGCTGAAACTGGCCGCGGCAATTGAAACCCATGCCGAAGATTTTGCGCGCCTTGAGTCACTCAACTGCGGCAAACCGTTGCACTGTGTGCTGAATGATGAAATCCCCGCCATTGTTGACGTGTTCCGCTTCTTTGCCGGGGCATCGCGCTGCCTGAGCGGCCTGGCGGCAGGCGAGTATCTGGAAGGGCATACGTCGATGATTCGCCGCGATCCGGTCGGGGTGGTGGCCTCGATAGCGCCGTGGAACTATCCGCTGATGATGGCGGCCTGGAAACTGGCGCCAGCGCTGGCTGCGGGCAACTGCGTGGTGATCAAACCTTCGGAAATTACGCCGCTGACGGCCCTGAAGCTGGCTGAACTGGCCACCGGCATTTTCCCGCCAGGTGTACTGAACGTCCTGTTCGGGCGCGGCAAAACTGTCGGCGATCCGCTGACCGGTCACGAAAAAGTGCGGATGGTGTCGCTGACCGGCTCTATTGCCACCGGCGAGCACATCATCGGGCATACCGCCTCAACCATTAAACGGATGCACATGGAACTGGGCGGTAAAGCGCCGGTCATTGTGTTCGATGACGCCGATATCGATGCCGTGGTAGATGGCGTGCGTACGTTTGGCTTCTACAATGCCGGGCAGGACTGTACTGCCGCCTGCCGTATTTATGCGCAGCGGGGTATTCACGACCGGCTGGTGGAAAAACTGGGTGCGGCGGTTGCCAGCCTGAAAATGGGCGATCCGCAGGATCCCTCCACCGAACTCGGCCCGCTGAGCTCACAGGCGCATCTGGATCGGGTGTCTGCGGCGGTCGAGAAAGCCAAAGCGCTCGGCCATATTAAAGTGGTGACTGGCGGCAGTAAGGTTGAGGCGCCGGGCTATCGTTATCAGCCTACGGTGCTGGCAGGGGCGTTGCAGGAAGATGAGATTGTGCAGCGAGAAGTGTTTGGCCCGGTGGTCAGTGTGACGGTCTTTGATGACGAAGCTCAGGCGCTGGCGTGGGCTAATGACTCACAGTACGGGCTGGCCTCATCGGTCTGGACGCGCGACGTCGGGCGCGCGCACCGTCTTAGCGCGCGCCTGCAATATGGCTGCACCTGGGTCAACACTCACTTTATGTTAGTCAGCGAAATGCCACACGGCGGGCAGAAACAATCCGGCTTCGGCAAAGATATGTCGTTGTACGGACTGGAGGATTACACCGTCGTCCGTCATGTGATGGTGAAACACGAGTAAAGGCAGTCATACATTGCCCCGGAACAGGCGAACAATCCGGGGCAATGCCTGTGTGACAGGGATGTCGCTATTACGAGTATAGGGGGGTAATTTTCAGAAAACCCAGTTAAATCTGTAGCATAAGAGACTCAGTAACAGCAACGCAGCCATAACATTAATCAATACTACGGTTTTGCTGGAAACGTCCATAACGCCACCTCGTTGAATTAACCTCTAATGATATAGTCTGCGATGTCACTAAGTGCAATCGGATAAAGGCTTAGATTTCTAAAAAACGCTCGTGGCAAGAAATTTTCGTATTCTTGAGCTGAGAACTTGATGGGGGTCATAAAAAGAGGCATAGTGCGCCCGGTTTTTCCACGGAATGGGCTTCACAATGACGTTGTACCAAAAAATGCTGGTGTTCTATGTCGTGATGGCGGTGATCTGTTCACTGATCACATGGTTTCTGACGAAAGAGCGCTTCTGTATTCGCCTGATGGCTTCCCTCCTTGTTGGTGTTACCTGGCCGTTTAGCTTCCCTGTCGCCCTGTTACTCTCACTGTTCTGAGGATGAATGATCGGTTCACATCCCTGTGATCCATCATTACTGCAAATGTTTCTGCAACTGACGGCGTGCGTCAGCAGTGATCTCCTGCGGATGCTGCCAGCCTGCATTTTCTGTCGCCCGGCTGTAAAGCGCCACCAGCCAGTCGTACACGTACCGCGTCGCCGCATGCACCGGTTGTTCACCTAATTGCGTCAACCGCGCGCTGGTATCCGGCGATTTCAATTCAAAGATCGCGCTGCCTTTGGCAATACGACTTGCCGGACGCGCATCGCTCGGCAGGGCGGCATAATCAAACCAGGCGATGAAGTTGCCAATAGTGGCGCGCAGCTGTGCACCGCTGGGGTTTTCGCTACGCATCACCTGCTGTAACCTGGCCGGAAGCTGAAGGCGATAACTGGTGACGATCAGGCATTCAGCCAGTTGCTGCAGGACATCAGGCGATAAACCCGCATGAGCGGCAATGTCAGTACGGCGGCTCCACTGATGCAAATGTCTGATCCACAGCTCGTGCGCCAGCGTTCCCGTATCCTGCTCGCTGCGGCTGGCGCGGGATTTCTCATCTGGTAGCGCAAACAAATCCACGCTTTCGCTGAATAAGCCTGCCACTTTCTCTTCCCGAGGCTGCTGCGTCTGGCAGAGCATGTCAAACGCGCGTTGCGCCGGCAGTAGTCCTTCTATTAATTCCCCCAGCGTTGCGGCGCGTGACTGCAACTGGCGAACCAATGACTGCGCCTGCTGTTGAATGGCCGCAGGATCGTGATGCACCGGGGTGACGTAGGGCCCCATTAGCGCCGTCACTCTGTCATTCACTTTCTGACCAAGCAACTGCAGACGATGGCTGCGTAGCGCCGGGTTCAGCGCCTGTGCCAGCCACTCCATCAGCCGCTGCATACTGCTGTTGTCCAGCGCCTGCAACGTTCCCCAGCGCTGACCCGGTTTTTTGATCAGCTGTTGTATACCTTCGTCGAGATTCTGCTTCCGGGTGAAGCGATGATCGTGCGGGGTGATCGCCCAGACCAGCCCGGGAAGCGCGCTTTCCTGCACCGGTTGCGTGTCGTCAACCCACCGCATCAACGCACGGGCGACGGCAGGGGTTTGTGCGCGCTGCACGGAGGCGTTGCATACCAGCAGAATGTCCGGCTGGAAGCACTGGCGATAACTCTCCAGTAACCAGCGGCATTTGCTCTGCCAGAGCGGTGCGCCTGACGATTGCGGTACCGCCGGAATATCAACAATCTCGATGTTATCCAGCACACTATTTTCCACCGGCAGCACCAGTTCCAGGCTGAGTAATGCCAGCGTGGCGATGGGCAGGCTGATGGCATTCAGCAGACGATCATGATGCAGTGGATGCACCACGACATCACCTTCAACCTCAATGTCCGCTGCTAAGAATCCTTCTGCAGGT
>NZ_JMTB01000029.1 GCF_000734965.1 Trabulsiella guamensis ATCC 49490 | reverse complement strand
CAGGTAACGCAAACGTATCGACAAGCAGGCTCAGCGGGGCGGCAACATCACGGGCATTGCCGGTCTGATGCAGCATATGCGCCAGTGCCAGCCACTGTTGGGTCAACGCGTGTTGCTCTCCCCACAACAATGACCAGGCGCTGGCGCGGGCGCTGAGATCCAGTGAAGGCAGCAATGTGGCAAACTGATACCACAGGTCGTCGTCCATCTGCTGTTGCGCAACCGGAACGCTGTCGCGCCAGAAACGGGCAATGGCGGCAATGGATTCCTGATCAATACCAGGCACCTGTTGCGGCTGACGCAGGGACTGCCATCCCGCCAGACGTGCGGTAATGACGCTTTTCTCGACCGGCCGTATCTCTTCCTGATCCAACGCATGCATAATAAACAACTGCACCAGCTCGGCTTCGCTCATCAACTTCAGACGTAACGGAAACGCCTCATCCGGCGCCGTGGCCTGCTGACTGAAACGGATCGCCATGCGGGTGGTGTTATGACCGGGGTTAATATGGGTAAACCAGTCGAGGGTTTTGGCACCAGCGGTAATCGGCAATCGCCCGGCAGGGCTGTTGCACAGGGTCGTCAGCAAAAGAGCTTTGGCCTCCAGAGCGTGACCATACAGACCAACGCAGGGCGGCTGGTTCTGCACACAGGCGAGTTGCCGCTGCTGATGCTTAAGCGCCAGCAGCCGGGTCAATAGGGCGTCCGCATCGTTATTCAGTAAGGGGGCGTGCTGACGCGTGGCTTCCGTCCACGCGATGACGGCTTGTAAATCACTCATTTCAGATAAACGCTCCCGCTATCGATCCAGTAGTGGCTACCGCTATGACGGCGATCGGCCAGCGTATTCAGTTTCAGCGTCAGGGCATTCGGTGCGACCGGCGTACCGTCCTGTAACCAGGCATCTGCCAGCTCAAAAGCCTCTGGCGCCAGATTCCGGTTGCCGCCGCGCAATTGCAGACGGACATGCAGGACCCCATCGCCGGCAATGGTTTTGGCCAGTTCCGGGCTGTTAATGCTCAGGGTGTAGAGCGGAGTGGCAGGCCAGCGGGCGTTGGCGAGCTGGCGGAAACCCAGCGTGACATTGCCGCGTAGCGGGAAATGGAGCCGCGAGTCGAGCTTCACGCCAGGCTGATCCAGATCGATGTCCGAATACCAGACGTTCTCGTCCCGCAGGGTATTCACTACATTATCCAGCACCCCGAGATAACGCACGGTGGAATAAGCACCGATATCCACGGCCTTAAAGTTAAAGCGCGGCAGACGTAAATCGAGCGCCAGGCTGCAGAGCATCGCGCCCACCGCTGCGGTCGATTTCGGGTTGCCGATTTTCCCCTGCTGGCTGAACGGATACCACTCATGCACATGATATTTGTCGAGCCAGACCATGCGGCTCGCCGGGACCGGCTGCAAATGGCGGATCAGCGCCTGTACGCCTGGCAGGCAACCGGGGCGACCGGTGATAAGCAGCACGTCGCAGTGATAATGTGAAATGGCTTCGCACACCGCATGCAACGGTGAGGCGATAGTAAATTCACCCGCCAGCATCGCCTGCTGCAGGTCACTGAAATTCACCTGCAACGGCACATTAAGCAACTCAAACGGTGCGGATCCGCCCGGTAACTGATGCTCTACCGCATGGGTAATGTAGTTCATCACGTTGCGGGTCGGTTGCTGACTCAGCAGTTCGCCAAAAGTGGCATAGAGACCGGCCAGCGGATCGCTGCTGTCGCTGCGTTCCCACGCGGCAAGAATGGCGTGGCCGAGCGGCATAAAGAGCTGGAGCGTGGTCTGCTGGCGCAGTACCGCCTGGGTATCGATGCGGCCGGAATCGCCAAATAACGTCGCCATCAGGGCGGGCGCATCAGCGATGCCACTTTTCTGTAACTGCGTCTGTAATGCCGGTAACACGCAGCGCTGTATGATATCCAGCAGGATGTCGTCGCCCGCCACTTTAAACCCTTCGCGGAACAGCAAATGCGGGGTGATTTTGACGTTGCTGCCAGTACCATCATCAAGCTGGTACTGGGTGATCGCCATATCTGTGGTACCGCCGCCAAGATCAACCGAGGCCACGCGCAACGTACGGCCCGGCAGCTCATTTTGCGCGACAGCGCGATCCGGGCGGGACAGGGCTGCAAAAAACGCTTCTGTTTGCCCGCTGTAATGCGACACGGCTTCGTTATACAACCACACGAGTTGGCCGCAACTGGCTTCGTCCCACTCCATCTGGATCTGCGGCACCGGCACCACGCTGTTTTTCTGCAGTTTCACGCTGGCGAAATCGTCATCCTGGGGATGCCAGCCGAGTGATTTCCACACCAGCGCAATCGCTTCAAACATCCGGCGACGGAAAATCTCACGCTCCTGTTTCGGCATCGCCGATGGCAGCGTCAAAATAATGGTCCGTAATTGACGGGGTGATGAGGGGAAACCAAGCCGCAGGCGGGTGGCGACGCTGTTGATTTGCCCGAGCGCCTGCGCCAGTAATTCACACAGCATATGCGTCATCAGCGTGCTGCGACTGTATTGTGGTGAAAATACCGGCAGACGATCTTCTGGCGGCAGCGTGTAGAGCGGCTGTCCGTCATCGTTCATCAGATTCATCAGCGGGAAGGCGGTGGCTAACGGCTCGCGCTGGGTTTTGCTGTTGATCTGACTGAAACGCCAGTCCTGCACAGTGGGTGTTTCATCCCAGAGATAACGACGCGGGCTGGACAAGCCGCTGTAGCCGTCGGTACCCGTACGTTGCATCGCCAGTTTTCGCGCTTCGTCACCGACGCGAACAATCGACGGCCAGACAAAGGCGTCATCACGTCCGCTCTCCACTGAACAGTGCTGTTTGCCGAAACGCGCTTCGCAGAATTCGATGCGGCTGCTAAACAATGGCTCATTGAGATATTGCGGTTCGGTCAGCGAACGCACCTGTAATTCTGCTGTCTGGCGCAGACCGTCGTTAGCATCGCCCTGATCTTCAATAATAACGCCACAGGTATGGGTGTTGCCGACATCAAGGATCACATCGACCGGAATCGCTGGCGTACTCAACGTGGCGGTAACGATCTTAATTTCCGGGACAGACAACTGTTCGCCGAGCAGGGTGAGCAGATTAAGCCAGTGGCCCTGGTATTCAAAACTGCGCATCGCTTGTGCGATGTCGCGCTCGGTGCGGTTTTGCTGGGCAGCGTACTGATTAAAAACTTCGCGCAGCCAGCCGTCGACCCAGGTTTGATCGAGAAAATCGGCGATTTCGTCGTCACGCCACGCCAGCGCAAAGCGGGTGCCGTTAAGAATATCGTTTTCGACTGGCGCCAGCGACGCCGGGTTGTCGCCGCTGAGCTGGCTGTCGAACGCCAGTGTTACACGGTGACTGTTGCCGGCGCTGTCCGGCTGGCTCAGCTTGCGGATCTGTACTCGCGCCCAGTTGTCCGGTCCTTCAACGAAGGTGCGCGGCGGGTTAAAGCGGAAGAAGGGCAGTGGCAGCCAGATCCCATCGAGGATCGAAAGCGACTGCTCCAGCGTCAGTGTGCTTTCCGGTTTTACCACTTCCGCCTGTTCACCCTGACGGGCCGGCAGCGTGTAGCGGCCATTGACCAGATCATAATCGAGTCGCAGCAACGGGCCGTTGGCGGTTTTACGCACGAAGCGCCCGCTGTGGAGTGACTCCTGGGGCGTAAGACCGAAATCAAGGAACTGCACGCCACTGTTGGCAATCAGCGTGACGCTCTGTTTGTAATCGCAAAGAGTAACCAGCATGACATCAGGCCCCTGTTTTCTTGAACGTCAGCGGGACGATGGTTTTGGCATCGTAACGACCGGTACATTGCGCCACATCGCTGGTGCCTGCTTTGCAGGTAATTTCCGGCATCGGGTAGCGGGAACCATCGGCGCAGCGCGCCGCGCCACGGCTCTTAATCAGCAGCTCGCCGCTTTGGTGCAGGCCGGAGAAGATCTCTGCACGGCAGACGATATTTTTGCCATGCACCACGCGTGCCGTGCCTTTGTTATTCTGGATCTGATAACGCAGCGATGGCGCTTTGCCGCTCGGATCTTTGATATCGCCCAGCACCCGCCAGTTACCATTGAGGAAGCGGGTGGTGCCCGCTTTGAGCTGACCGGCCTCCATGATCAACGCATCTTTAGGGATGGCGGCGATTACCACCGGCTCATTTGCGGGTGTTGCTTTCTGTTCTACAGCCTCTTCTTTGGCTTTGACGACATCGGCCTGATGCAGCGGTAACCCGGCGGTCAGTTTTGGTAAGTCTGCCGGAGCGGGTAATACAACCGGCGCCGGGGTTTGCGCGACAACAGGTGCCGGAACTGCTGTCGGCGCGTCCTGTTTCCAGAGCATTGGTGCGCCAACGGCAGCCACCACCACGGCCGCGACCGGCAGGCTCCACAGCGGAACACGGCGGCGACGGGGCGCTGGCATTGTGTTTTCTGGTTGTGGGGGTGTTTCCGGGATGAGCGGAACAGCAACGGTGACTTCAGGTTCAGTGATCTCCACGGGGGTAAACGGCGGTTCAGGGAGCGAGGGCGCTGGCGTGAACAGCGGCTTATCGCCATCGCTAAACATGACTGGCTCAGGGAGTGTTTCGGCAGGCGGTTCCGGAAGTTGCTCAATCACCGGTTCCGGCTCCGGTAACGTCAGACAGGCCAGCGCGTCATCGCGGGTATTTTCATTGAGATTGATGAAACCCCAGAAGGTGATGACCGGCTTACCGTCGACCAGATAAACGTGATTTTCACCGGGGAACTGCAATGCTTTTTCCAGCAACGCGCCAAACAATTGCTGCGCGGTTTTATCGGATTGCAAGCTTTTGCGGCTCAGTACGAGAGCGCTGTCAAAGGTGCTGTGCAGGAAACGCAGCGCCCGTTCGCGGGTCTCGTTATCGGCGGCTTTCCAGGTGATCGCTTTTCCTTCGATGGGTGCGTACCACGCGACACGGTCATTGTCGTCGTTGATCTGCGGAATCGCCAGGCAGTCTACCAGTGCGAGCTGTTTGCGCAGGCGCAGGGTTTCACGGATTTGCAACGCCGAGTCAAAGACTGCCTGACCGCCGCCGCCAACAGCCTGGAAATCGTCAAGATCGCCGCTGCGTAATAGAGTTTTTGTCACGTTCTCATCCCATAGACTTCTTCACTCCATTACTCTACTGGAGGGGCTATGGTTCTAAACGGTAAAAGACAGGCTAAAACCTTCGAATTCTCGTGCTATTGAGAGGTGAATTTTTGCTTGACCTTTGCGAAACAACTTAACCCAAACAGCTGATTAAGAAAGCAACGAAAAACACCCGGTTAGCATAACCTGATGACGATTGATTATTTGTCAGTTATTACCGACTGTGCTGTTATTAAGATCCACATAATAAAAGCAGGGTTTACCACCATGTCTAAAGGGATAACACTACTCGCGCTGGCATTGAGCGCACTTTTACCGGCAAGTGCCTTCGCGGCAGACAAAGACACCATTATCTACTGTTCAGAAGCCTCCCCGGAATCCTTCAACCCGCAGATTGCCAGCTCCGGCCCGTCGTTCGTTGCCAGTTCGCAAACGCAATATAACCGCCTGATTAATTTTGACCCGGTGAAAAACACCCCAGTGCCATCACTGGCGACTGAGTGGAAAATTTCCCCTGACGGCAAAACCTATACCTTCACCTTGCGTCAGGGCGTGAAATTCAACAGCAACAAATTCTTCAAACCGACGCGCGATTTTAATGCGGATGACGTTATTTTCTCGGTAATGCGTCAGAAAGACCCTAATCATCCGTACCACAAGGTTTCGCAGGGCAATTATGAATATTTCACGGATGTGGGGCTGGATAAGCTGATTCAGGACGTGAAGAAGATCGACGATTATCACGTCCAGTTTGTGTTGAGTGAGCCAAATGCCGCGTTTCTCGCCGACTGGGGGATGGATTTCGCCTCAATTCTCTCCGCCGAATATGCCGATGCGATGCTGAAAAAAGGCACGCCGGAAAATGTCGATAACTGGCCGATTGGCACCGGGCCGTACGTATTGCAACAGTACAAGGTCGATTCGCTGATCCGCTACGTCGCTAACCCAAATTACTGGGAGGGTGCCGTACCGACGAAGCACTTGATTTTCTCCATTACGCCAGATGTGCAGACCCGTCTGGCCAAACTGCAGACCAACGAATGCCAGATTATTCCTGCGCCATCGCCCGTGCAGTTCGATGCGATCAAGAAGAATAAAGATCTGACGTTGCATTCCGTTGATGCGCTGAATGTCGGTTATCTGGCATTTAACACGGAGAAGAAACCGTTTGATAACGTGCTGGTGCGTCAGGCGCTGAACTACGCGACGGACAAGAAAGCCATCATCAACGCCGTGTTTATGGGCTCCGGTACGGTGGCGAAATCGCCGCTGCCGCCAAATATGCTCGGCTACAAAAAAGATCTGCAGGACTATGCCTACGATCCACAAAAAGCAAAGGAACTGCTAAAGCAGGCGGGTCTGGAAAATGGGACGGAAGTGACGCTGTGGTCGATGCCGGTTCAGCGTCCATACAACCCAAACTCCCGCCGTATTGCGGAGATGATCCAGAACGACTGGGCGAAAGTAGGCGTTAAAGCCAACATCGTGACCTATGAATGGGGTGAATACCTCTCCGGCATGCGCAAAGGCGAACATGACTCGGCGCTGTTTGGCTGGATGTCTGACAATGGCGATCCTGATAACTTTGCCGATGTACTGCTCGGTTGCGGCAGCGTTAAAACCGGTTCTAATGCCGCCCGTTGGTGTGATAAGGGGTACAATGACCTGGTTCAGAAAGCGAAACTGACCAGCGACCCGGCGGCGCGTGCGGAATTGTACGGTCAGGCGCAGGAAATTTACTATCAGCAGGCACCGTGGATTGCGCTGGCAAATGGCAAAACCTTCTTCGCCACCCGCAGTAACGTCTCCGGCTTTAGCGTCAGCCTGATGGGCAGCGATTTCTCGAAAGCGAAGTTAAATTAAGCGATAAGGGGTGAGGTATGTCGCATCTGGATGAGGTGACCGCCCGCGTGGACGCGGCGGTGGCGGAAAGTGTGATTACGCATATGAATGAGTTGCTGATTGAACTTAGCGAGGATGCGGCGCTGAGCCGGGAAGACCGCAATACGCAACAGCAGCGCCTGCGTAATGCCATCGCGCATCATGGCCGCCAGCACAAGGAAGATATGGAGGCGCGCCACGAGCAGCTTACCAGAGGCGGCACCATTCTTTAACGTCAGAACTGGCGTCTGGCCACCAGCCAGGCGCCAGCCACCAGCATGACAGCGCCGCACACCGGCCCCACCAGTGCCCGCCAGGGAATATCCTGACTACGCATGACGTCCATCACCAGCCCACCGATTAACTGACTGGCGACCAGCACCGCAATGGTCGTTGCCGCGCCGACATACTGATAACCACTGATGCTGGCAAAAACGAAAAACGAGCCAAGCAGACCGGGGATCAACGTCCACCACTTTACGCTTGACGCCAGTTCCTGAAAGCCACCAGCGCCGTGCTTTATCCACAGAATGCTGACGAACAGGACGATCCCAACCAGTGAGTTCAGCAGCATGGCGATCAGGATCGTGGAGGTGTTCTGCGTGATCCGTACCATCAGGGTATTCTGGATGACAAGGCCAAACCCGGCGGCAATGAGAAAGGCGAGAGTCAGCGACTGGTTCATGGCAGCGCATCCGGTTCTGTCCGGTCATCAAGCTGAAGCTGCATGAAAATCAGATCCAGCCAGCGACCAAACTTGGTGCCTACCTGTGGCATTTCGCCGGTAGTGATAAAACCGAGAGAGGCGTGAAGTTGTAGCGAGGCGAGGTTTTGCGACTCAATACCCGCGACCATCACGTGTTTGCCGATGGTTCTGGCTTCTTCAATCAATTGCGTCAGCAGCAGACGCCCCAGCCCTTTACCCTGGTGCGCAGGATGCACGTAGACAGAATGCTCGACGGTATGACGAAAGCCATCAAACGCGCGCCAGTCGCCAAACGACGCGTAACCTGTCACGGTACCCTGTTCTTCGCTGACCAGGACCGGATACCCCAACTGCTGGCGCGCTTCAAACCATGCCATTCGGTTATCTGCATCAACGGTGGAATCATTCCAGATGGCGGCAGTATGCAGTACGGCATGATTGTAGATTTCTGCAATCGCTGGACAGTCTTCTTTACAGGCATAGCGAATCGTCATAGCAAACCTCATGGCATGTATACTATAGTAGTACGATGTTATTACTATAATGTATTCCATGATGACGCCAGAAGACAATGTAAATCAACGTATCAGTGCGCGCCTGCGTATTGAACGCGAATCCCGCGGCTGGTCCCTCAGCGAACTGGCAGAACGGGCAGGGGTTTCCCGTGCGATGGTACATAAAATCGAACGCGGCGAAAGCAGCCCGACAGCTACTATGCTCGG
Organism: Trabulsiella guamensis ATCC 49490; assembly: GCF_000734965.1. Lineage (GTDB taxonomy): Bacteria > Pseudomonadota > Gammaproteobacteria > Enterobacterales > Enterobacteriaceae > Trabulsiella > Trabulsiella guamensis. The sequence continues at coordinate 48,228 of NZ_JMTB01000029.1, read as the reverse complement.
ACGCTTGTCCGGTGCCTTTGGTCTCAGCATGTCGACGTTGATTGCCCGCGCGGAAATGCAGGAAGGCAAGCTGCTGCGGCGTGAAAACCAGCCTGTGTGGCGCGATCCGCAGAGCCACTATTTGCGTCGCCATGTTTCGCCGCGCAGCGACCTGCCGATAGACCTGGTGGAGATTGAGCTTCCTGCCGGCAGCGATATCCCGATGCCAGCGTCATCGTACGCGCTGGCACGCCAGCTCATCTGGTTACAGCAGGGTGAACTGGTGTTTATTGAGGGTGACACGCGTCATGAAATGAAAGCAGGAGATTGTCTCGAACTCGGGCCGCCGAATGATTGCCGTTTTGTCAATGAAACGAAACAGTCCTGTATTTACCTGGTGGTGAGATTAAATCAGGCAGTTTCATAACCACGGCTTATCAATTAAAGCCTGTTTCGTGAAAGTGATTTAACGCAAAATATTTTCATGGCAATTTTTGATATTACCGTCTTTAATTATTGCAGCGTCTGTCGACGCCGGAGTACGGTATGGCCTTCATTAGCAAACTAATAACTCTAAAAAATGACAGTTGACTTTTTATTTCATATCCCAACATCAGCGAAGGATACAGGATATATTCTCCGTGTCCTGCAAATAGTTCCTGCTAAATGGCTGCAACGATAACGATGAGACTAAGCAACAGGATGTCCCTATGCTGGATTTTGAGAAAGCGCAGCGTACGAGTTTGACCACTCAGGTCGAGATGAATTTAAAAAGCGCGCTAATTATTGGCGCACTGAAACCCGGTGCCCGGTTAATTACCAAGGAGCTCGCCGAACAGTTAGGCACCAGTATTACCCCCGTGCGTGAAGCGCTGCTGCGACTGGTATCGTTTGGCGCACTGCAGGCGACGCCTGCTCAGGCGTTCCTGGTGCCAGTGGTTTCGCAGGAACGTTACAGGGAGATCAACGCCATCCGAAAGCAGTTAGAGGGGATGGCAGCGGCAACCGCGCTGACACACCTGACTACTGATAAACTTGGCGAATTGCAGCATCTGGCTGATGAATTTCAGACCCGCGTCCGGCAGGGCGACGTTGAACCGATGTTGCAGGCGAATTACCTGTTCCGCTTTCGTCTTTACCGTTACGCCGAAATGCCGACATTAACCGCGCTTATTGAACAATTGTGGATACAAATTGGACCTTGTTTTAATTTCCTCCATCCACAGGCGACGGATATTTTCCCGGATACGAAATTTTACGCAGATTTACTGATGGCGCTGGAAAAGAAGGATGAGGAGGCGACCCGACAGGCGATGGAAATAATTATCGATCACGATACGTTTATTTTGCAGCGCCAGTATGTTTATTAACCGGTGTCGCTTGTCAGGGTAAAGATATTCACTTCCCCGGAACAAAGGCTTATTATTTGTCCGGGGAAGGTGCTATACAGACTTATTCGAATGAATACGCCAGTGATAATCCCATACTGAAATTACGTCCAGGCGAGGGTTCATAGTAACGACCGTTTGATTCGTTAACGATCACCGAACCGACATATTGACGATCGAATAAATTATCTACACGGCCAAAAAGATCCATCTTCCATTTGCCAAAATCAAATTTATAGCCGGTATTCAGTCCCACAACCGTCCAGGACGGGGCTTTCGCGGTGTTGGCATCGTTAGCCATAATGTCGCCCATGTAGCGAATATCTGCCCCGGCGTACCAGCCTGTTTCTGGAATATACCCCAGCGAAGCAAACCCCATATTGCGGGCTATCCCGGGAATACGGTTGCCATTACAACTGCCGTCGCCGCAGACATCAGTGCGATAGGTGGCGTCGAGCCAGGTCCAGGCGGCGGTCATCCGCCAGTTTTCAGCGAACTGTTGATCCAGCGACAATTCAGCTCCCTGACGGCGAGTTTTGCCGGCGTTTTTGTAACTGGCGCGCCCGTTGTCATTGTCATTGACCACGATTTCGTTGTCGGTGTCGGTCTGGAACAACGCCGCCGTCAGCAGGCCGTTACCAATGCGGGTTTTGCTGCCTACTTCAACCGTGGTGTTGGTTGACGGTTTAAGATCCAGATTCAGGCCGCCAATAGATCCAGATTTGTAGGAGAGTTCGTTAATGGTTGGCGTCTCGAACCCACGTCCGGCAGAGGCATAGAGATTCCAGGCATCGGTTACCGCGTATTTCAGCGAACCTGCGGGCAGCCATTCATGGTAACTCGACTCACCGCTCGAGTCGGCATTACCGGTCGTAATGTAATGGTCATTAGAATCGAACCACACCGAGCTGTAGCGCACGCCTGCATCCAGCGTCAGCTTATCGGTAAGCTGCCACTGAGTCTGCAGATACGGGTCGAGGTTCCACATCAGGTTACGCTCATCGCGGCGCATCGCCCCTTTTTCGCCAAACTGCGGCGCGCCATCCACCATCACGAAGTTCTCAAAGCCCTTGCGCTTTTCGCTCATGTTTTCGTAATCAAGCCCGGTGGTGAAGGTCACCGGCACGCCGAGCTCGCCCTGGTGCGTCCAGCGGGTATCGATGCCCTGATAGTGACGTTCGAGATCAATAACGCCGCCGGAATGGGAAGAGCGCAACTGCGGCGCCATCGGTATGGACTGATATTGCGTGGTCTGCCGTTCTCCGGCGTACATCATCACGCTGAGCGCATCCTGTTCGCTCAACTGGCGGTCATAGCGCAGGCCCGCCTGGGTCTGTTTGATGTCTTTGCGGGTATTAAAGCTATCACCGCGCGGTGACTGGCGTGGGTTCGCCTGCCATTCGCTGTACGTCAGACCGCCAGGATCGTTCGCTTTTACATCGACGCTGTTAAACAGCAATGTCAGTTTGCTGTCCTCATTCAGCCGAACGCCGAGCTTAGCGTTAGCGAGGTTTTTACGTGCACCGCTGTGGTCGCGATAGCCATGCGTGGCAAAACGACTGGTGGAGACGGCGTAATCCACGTCACCGGATTGCGTACCGTCACCCACCGCGCCAGTGGCTTTCAGGCCGTAGCGCCAGGAACCATAACTGCCGTAGTAACTGCTGGCCTCAATGGTGGCAGGTTGGGTACCGGTTTCAGTAGTGACGTTCACCACGCCGCCTGATGAGTTGCCATACAACGCCGAGAAGGGGCCGCGTAACACGTCGATATGATCAACGCTATTGATATCAATATTTGACGTCTGCCCCTGACCGTCGGGCATGGTGGCCGGAATGCCATCTACATACATGCGCACACCGCGTACGCCATAAGTGGAACGCGAACCAAAACCACGGATCGAGAGCTGCAGATCCTGCGCATAATTCTGTCGGTTTTGTATCTGTAACCCCGGTATACCACTGAGGGATTCAGACAGATTGACACGCGGGGTGGCATGGCGCATGTCGTCACCTGTCACCACGCTTACTGCGGCGGGGGTATCCAGTTCAGAGACTGCCTGTGGTGTGGCGGTGACGATAAGCGTTTGCTCGTCGTCTGCCCTGGCGTCTGAAAGGGAGATAAAGGGAAGGAGAAGAGCAGGAAGTGCAACCCTGCGAACAGAACTTATTTTCATGACACTCACTTGTGCGGAGGAACCCAAAAAAGAAACCCGGGCATGGTAATGAATTTGTTAAAGACATGAAAAGTTTAACGGCACATTTGGTTAATTCCAGGATTAAAAATGTTTTTCTGGCGTAACCTGATGATGTGATAAGGATTGCGTTGTAAGGCGAGGCAGGCAGAAGCAGTCATCCGCACCTATACTCAGAGTTTGTCTGAGGAGGTCGCTGATGATTACTGTTTATGGCGCACCGGGCTGGGGCTCCGCCATCAGTGAAGTGATGCTGACACTGGCGAAGATCCCTTACAAATTCGTTGATGTCACCGGCTTTGACCAGCCCGGTCCGCAGCAGGATGCGCTTTCGGCGCTGAATCCGCTGTGCCAGATCCCCACACTGAAAATGACCGATGGCAGCGTGATGACCGAAACCGCTGCTATCGCGTTGATGATCCTGGATGAATATCCGGCGCTTGCGCCGCCGCCTGATACGCCGCAACGCCGGCAGTTTCAGCGGTTGCTGATCTGGCTGGTGGCGAATGTCTACCCGACGTTTACTTACGCAGATTACCCCGAGCGCTGGACGGAAACGGGAGCCCGTGAGCTGGTTGAAAGCTGTCAGAAGTACCGTAAAACCCTCTATCTGTGGCTCGAAAGCCAGCTTGTTGCCGCGCCGTACGCGCTGGGGGAACAGCTCTCGCTGATTGATGTGTATATTGCGGTGATGCGCAGCTGGGGTCCGCGTCACGACTGGTTTAAAGACAATACGCCGAAATTTTTTGCCATTGCTGAGAGGGTGTATCAGCTTCCTGAGTTGCAGGATGTGCTGCGTCGCAATGACATTATTCCCGGCACGAGCGAATAGCATGTAGCAGTCCTGGCACGGCCTGTGGGCCGTGCACCTTTCTCTCCTTTTGGCCCAAAGCGATCGCTTTTGGGGATACAGATATCTGCCGCGCCACGTTAATTACAGGAATAATGACCGCATCCATCACACAAGGAGTGCCATGATGAAGATGCTGTTATGCAAAACATTTTTATTCGCCGCGATGCTTTCTGCATCTGCGCTGAGCCATGCTGAGGAGTTCTCACCTGTGAATACTAAAACCATTCGTACCATGAGTGGCGCAACCGCCACCACTACGCTGTCAGCACCGGCTACCGGGCTGCTGGTGATTGATATTCAGAACGAATACTTCCCCGGCGGCAAAATGGTGATTCCGGACGGTATGAAAGCGCTCAACAACAGCAAAAAGCTGGTGGAATTCGCACACCAGAAGGGGATCCCGGTGTGGTTTGTGCGCCATGTCGGCGCAAAAGGTGGCCCACTGTTCGCTGAAGGCTCTGTTTTTGCTGAGTTTCATAAAGATCTTCAGCCGACAAAAGACGATCGTATAATTACCAAAGCGACACCCAGTGCTTTTGTCGGGACCGATCTTGAACAGCAGCTCAAGACGAAAGGGATTAAACAGCTGATTGTTACCGGTCTGATGACGCATATGTGCGTTTCCACGACCTCGCGCGATGCGGTGCCGAAGGGTTTCAGTGTTATTATTCCTGAAGATGCGACAGCCACGCGCAGCATTGATGATTCGCGCGGCGGGGTGATTGATCACGCGTTGTTACAGCGTGCGGCAATTGCCGGTGTAGCGGATGTGTTTGCCGAAATTCGCACTACGCAAGAAGTGCTGGATTTGCCTGTGACACTGTAACGTTATCTGTAGGGAGTGAAGATGACCCGCATTGGTATTGTGGCGTTTGATGGCATTATTCCGTTTCATCTCTCCGTGCCATGTGCTGTTTTTGAACTGGTGGTTTCACCGGACGGAACGCCGCTGTGCGAAGTGACTATCTGCGCCAGCACACCAGGGCAGATGAAAACCAATGCCGGGTTTTCGATTGTCGTCGATAACGGGCTGGATGCGCTGAGCGGTATGGACGTCGTCGTGGTGCCGAGCTGGAACCCGTCAGTGATCCAGCCTGATGAGCGGCTGCTTGCGGCGTTGCGCACAGCCCATCAGGCGGGTGCCCGCATCGTCGGCCTGTGTATGGGCGCTTTTGTGCTGGCGGCGGCGGGGTTGCTGGATCATCGTCCGGCAACCACTCACTGGCGCTGGGCGCCGGATTTCCAGCAACGTTATCCGACAGTGCGCATGGATCGTGACGTGCTGTATGTCGACGATGGCGATGTGGTGACCTCTGCGGGTACGGCAGCCAGTATCGACTGTTGTCTGCATCTGGTGCGGCAAAAGTGGGGGGCGGAAATTGCCAACAGCGTCGCGCGCCTGCTGGTCGTGCCGCCACATCGTCAGGGCGGCCAGGCGCAGTATGTGGAGTTACCGGTGCAGAACACGCGGCGCGGCGACAGTTTTTCCGTGGCGCTTTCCTGGGCGACGGAAAATCTCCATCAGCCGCTGACCATTGATTTGCTGGCCGACCGTGCCTGTATGAGCCGCCGCAGTTTTACCCGGCGCTTTCAGCAGACAACGGGTGAAAGTTTTTCGCGCTGGTTGCTCGACCAGCGTCTCATCGTGGCGCAGCGTTTTCTTGAGAAAACAGACCAGCCCATCGATCTTATCGCCAGTCAGGTGGGTTTTGCCTCAGCCACGTCACTTCGCCGCCATTTCCTGAAATCGCTGAAAACTTCGCCGTCCCGCTATCGTAAGGAATTTCGCGGCGTCTGATTTAGTCCTGCGTATTCGCTTTCAGCAGTCTGCCGCTGCTGACGAACGTCCCCGCGCCGAGGTGATGCAGGGTGTTGCGTTTGTCGTCATCGAACTGCCAGCGACCATCGATAAACGCGCTGGCGTCGGCTGCTACAGAGACAACTTCGCCAAACAATGTATCGTATTTTTCCTGTGCGGCCGTTGCCGGCAGTAACCGACATTCCATCCACGCCAGGCATTTCTCTTCGATCAGTGGTAATCCTAATACCGGGCCTCTCACTACCGGGATGCCGTAGCAGTTGAATTTGTCTTCATCGCGACCGGTGACACTACCTACGGCGTAAGTCCAGTTGGTGGCCTCCACGCCGGGAATAACGATGCCGAACTGGCCGCTACGTTCGATAAGTTCCCGCGACCAGGTGGATTTATCCACCACGATAGCGATGCGCGGTGGTTCAAACTCGACCGGCATAGACCATGCCGCTGCCATGAGGTTGCGGCGCTCGGTCTGCTCGTCATAACTGGTGATAAGTATTGTCGGACCATGGTTGAGCAGACGGCTGGCATGTTTTAACTCGACCGGGAGAAAACGGCTCATAGCGACTCCTCAAAAAAGGTTATTCAGCGGTAAGGGTTTGTTTAGCATAGCATCGCCAGTCAACCGCACAAATTCACCGCTGGCAACGAAAAAATACGTTATAAACAAGGAATACCGATAGCAGGAGATCCTGATGAGTCCTTTTTTAATGGCGTATTTATCTCGTCTTGGCTGGAACGGCGAGACTGGCGTGACCCTTGAAACCCTGCAGGCACTGCATTTAGCGCACAACTGCACCATTCCATTTGAAAACATCGATGTTCTGTTACCGCGTGAAATTCATCTTGATGACAGCGCGCTGGAGGACAAACTGGTTATGGCCCGTCGCGGCGGGTATTGCTTCGAACAAAACGGGCTGTTTGAACGGGCGCTGCGTGAACTGGGGTTCAACGTGCAAAGCCTGTTAGGGCGCGTCATTCTGGCGAATCCGGCGCAAATGCCGCCGCGCACGCACCGGTTGCTGCTGGTCGACCTCGGCGGAGAACGCTGGATTGCAGATGTAGGGTTCGGCGGTCAGACACTCACCGCGCCGATCCGCCTGCTGTCAGACGTTCCTCAGCAAACACCGCACGGCCAGTACCGGCTACTGAATGAAGGCAACGACTGGACGCTGCAGGTAAGTCATCACGAGCACTGGCAGTCAATGTACCAGTTCGATCTCACGAAACCGTACTTCACCGATTACGTAATGGGCAATTTCTGGTCGGCACACTGGCCGCAGTCGCACTTCCGCCACCATTTGCTGATGAGTCGCCATCTGCCTGACGGCGGCAAGCTGACGCTGACCAATTTTAGTTTTACCCATTGGGGAAACAGCCACGTGATTGAAAAGAGAGAACTGCCTGACGTCGAAGCGCTGTATGACGTGATCCAGCAGCGTTTTGGCCTGGGGGTTGATAGCCGTAAGCACGGTTTCAGCGTGACGGAACTGGCGGCCATTATGGCGGCGTTTGAAACGCACCCGGAAGCGGGGAAATAGTGATTTGCCCGGTGGCGCTTCGCTTACCGGGCCTCACACCTTCTGACGAGATGAGGGCGTAAAAAGTTCTACCGTAATAGCCTGCTGGAGATGGTGGACGAAAGCGGCATCATCCATTCCTTCCAGCCCCAGTGCATAGATGCCATCCAGCCCGCAGACCAGAGAGATCAGACGCCAGGCAATGCCGGAAGGGGTGTCATTAAGCGTAAACTCTTTCGCTTCGACACCTTTCTGGATAATCGCGACCGTCTCTTCATGCCACATGGTCATAGTTAACAGATAGGCGGCTTTAATATCACTGTCACTGTCCGCCAGTATCTGCGCTTCGCGCCAGAGCCGCAGGTGCGGGCCGAGCTTTCCTTCTTCGCTGTAGAGCATGACAAACAGCTTTTCGCGCCAGCTGGCGCAGTCGGCAGCCAGCGGGACATCAAGCATTTCACGCACCACCCGCACAAAAGCCTCTGCCTTTAACTCGCCGGAAGAGGTGAAATGGTGGTGGACCTGACCGGAAGCCATACTGGCTTCCTGGGCGATATGACGCACCGTCATGGCAGAAAACCCGCCGGAAAGCGCAACGCGCATCGCCGCCTGCACAATGGCTTCACGACGCGCTTCCCGATTCAGATAGCTCATGATGACCCCGTCCGTAATGATGATATCGCGATGATAACAAATCCCTGGACGGGCGTTCAATTTGCTTTGGTGGCTTACAGATGTGTTACGTGTGCAGGGTTGTAGTTCAATTTAAACCAATATAAAGGGTGTTTTAGAAAACTCAGTTGGGGCCGTCGCTTAATAACGATATGCAAACCATTAGCAGGAATACGAGTATCTCTCCTCGCCACAACTCTCTTGATGCCGGTGCGTACGCTCAGCCCGATGATTTTACGAATGAGCCAGGTAATGGGGCCGTGGCCGCTGGGGTCAGTTTTGTTGATAGGATCATTTTCGCAATAGGCATAGGGGTTAAGGCCGCCGATGCCAAACGGGCTTTCGCTGTCGGGGCAGGTAAAGCGACGCAGAACCGGGCTGTAAGCGCGGTAGCCATTGCCAGGGTGTGTCACGCCGGAAAGGGGATCCTGGCGTTCGCCGTTGAAGCCGGGAAGCGATGTTGCCGGGGCAAAAAAAGACATTGCCTGACAAAATAGACGTTTTCATGGATGCGAAACCGATTTAACAAAAATTGGACAGTTGTTCAAATTTCACGGAGAATTGCTGTGTTGGACGCTTGTCCAGGATTTATCACGAAAGGAAAGTAGTATGTTTCGCCAATGGTTAACATTAGTTGCGATTGTGCTGGTGTACATTCCGGTCGCAATTGATGCCACTGTTTTACATGTAGCCGCCCCGACACTGAGCGTGTCACTGGGGGCCAGCGGTAATGAATTACTCTGGATCATTGATATTTATTCCCTGGTGATGGCTGGCATGGTGCTGCCGATGGGGGCGCTGGGGGATAAAATTGGCTTCAAACGCCTGCTGCTCACCGGTAGTGGGCTGTTTGGTCTGGCATCGCTGGGAGCGGCAATGGCCGACAGCGCCCTGTGGTTGATTGCCACTCGTGCGTTGCTGGCTATCGGGGCGGCGATGATCGTACCCGCGACGCTCGCGGGGATCCGCAATACCTTCGCTGAAGCGCGCCATCGCAATATGGCGCTCGGTCTGTGGGCAGCGGTTGGTTCTGGTGGTGCGGCATTCGGCCCGCTGATCGGCGGAATGTTGCTGGAGCATTTTTACTGGGGATCAGTATTTCTGATCAACGTACCAATTGTGCTGGTAGTGATGGTGCTTGGCTGGCGAGTGGTGCCGGCGCAGCACGGGCGTCGCGAGCAACCCATGCACATCGGACAGGCATTAATGCTGATCGTCGCTATCCTGATGCTGGTCTACAGCGCAAAAACAGCGCTGAAAGGGCAACAGGCGGTATGGATGACAGGGCTGATCCTGGCGACAGGCACGGTATTGCTGTTCAAATTTGTCCGTATTCAACTGGCTGCTCGCATGCCGATGATCGACATGCGCCTGTTTATGCACCCAATCATTCTTAGCGGGGTGATGATGGCGATGACCTCAATGATCACCCTGGTGGGTTTCGAGCTGCTAATGGCGCAGGAGCTTCAGTTTGTCCATGACAAAACGCCGTTTGAGGCGGGAATGTTTATGCTGCCGGTGATGCTCGCCAGCGGTTTCAGCGGTCCGATTGCCGGGATGCTGGTTTCCGGCTTTGGTCTGCGACAGGTGGCAACAGCGGGGATGGCGTTGAGCGCGCTGAGTTTTCTCGGCCTGTCGATGCTCGATTTCAGCACGCAGCAATTGCAGGCATGGCTGCTGATGACGCTGCTCGGGTTTAGCGCTGCCAGTGCGTTGCTGGCCTCGACAGCGGCCATTATGGCGGCGGCACCGAAAGAGAAAGCCGCGGCTGCCGGAGCGATTGAAACCATGGCCTATGAACTGGGTGCCGGTCTGGGGATTGCGCTGTTTGGCCTGATCCTGACACGCAGTTACCACGATTCTATCGTATTGCCGAACGGGCTGGATGGCTCGGCGGCCACCCAGGCCGCGTCATCCATTGGTGAAGCGATGCAAGTGGCGAACAGTCTGCCTGCGTCGGTCGCGGATGCGCTGGTGAGCGCCGCTAAAACAGCGTTTATCACCTCACACAGCGTGGCATTGTTCAGTGCCGGTACGATGCTGATGGTGCTGGCAGTGGGGATCTGGTTTGGGTTGGCGAAAGCGTCACGTATGGCATAAGAAGAAAGGGCTGCGAGAAAGCAGCCCGGATATCTGATTAATTCGAGAAAGTGACAGGGCGGTAACCGGGGATATCCCAGTCCTGGCTGAAACAATTACAAATTCGTCTCCATTTATGCACGCTGAACTGCGCTGAGGGCGTTGCTTCAAAATAGTGGCTCAGCCATTCAGAACCGTACCTGTCGGTTATAAAATTCATCTGTTCGGTCAGCTCCCGCGGTCCGATTGAGCCATTAAGGACGCCTTCGAATCCTTTGACAGGACGGTGGATGAGCCCACTGAATTGCGCGGCAAACGAGCTTTCCCCGCCGTTAGCGGAATAACAGGAGAGCAGTCTGACGTTGTCATAGCTCTGAATATTAATCCCCTTTCTCTGCAGTAACAGCTGGAGCTGGCGGGGTGTTAATCGCTGATTATCCACCGCCAGTAACGACGTGCCGGTGTTTCCCTGAAGCGCGCCATGAGAAAGAATATTCAGTCGTGGAGAGCCTTTATACACGTCCTCATAGGTCATCAGGCCAGTATAATTACCCTGATGTATCCGCGTGTTCCGCATCGGGCCACCCAATGACAAGGTTCTTCTGTTATTGCCGGGTAATACGCGTTTCATTTTTCCTGATATGCCTTCCAGTTTCTGCCCGATCCGCGGCGCTAATTTTTCCGCGATGCCAAACGTGGCCGCAATACCGAGTCCCATTGATGCCCAGCCGAGCTTACGAGCCATCGCCGGGTCTTTCTCCGCCATCTCTTTTGCGGCAACCCCCGTCGCGAGAGAGGCTGCGGCTTCCACGCCAGTCTCCACTGTGCTGAGGGTCGCAATCGTGGCCGACATACTGTCACTCATCGCGGCCTTGATCCCGATGCGGATGCTGACACCGATGATTTTGCGCAGCAGCCATGTTATTGGCCCGTGGCCGCTGGGATCCGTCTGATTGATCGGATCACTTTCGCAATACGCATACGGATTAATACCGCCGATACCGAAAGGACTTTCGCTGTCCGGGCAGGTAAAACGGCGCAATATCGGACTGTAGGCGCGATAACCGTTACCGAGATGCGTCACACCGGAAAGTGGATCCTGGCGTTCGCCGTTAAAGCCGGGCAGAGATGTGATTGTGCCAGCACCGAAGGGACTCCACGTGTGAGAGGTATTCGTGCCAGATGTACGTGACAGCAGGGGGCTGCCGTGCCAGTCATTACCAGAAAGTTGTAGTGCCATGATGGTTTTCCTGTTGTGTGAAAACCTGCAAACTAGCAATACGCAACCGGCAGCCTGACGCAAATAAAAAGGAAAGCGAGGCAAAATTAAGTCACTGTCGCGTGGCATGCCAGCAGAGCAGGGATCCAAGACATACCATCCCGGCGCCCTGCCAGAAGGACCATGAGAGCGGGGCGTTGAGCAGAAATGAAGCCAGCGCCGAAGAAAGTACCGGTGTGAAATAGGAGCCGACGGCCAGCAGGCTTACCTTGCCGTAGAGAATGCCAATATTCCACGCCGCATAAGCAAATCCTAATGACAATGCGCACAGCAGCATTTTAATTGTGACAGGCCAGCTAAAATGCATTGGTGGCTGATCGGTGAGAAAATAGTGAACCCAGAGGCTGAGCCCGGTCAGTAAAACAAAAAAGGTAATGCCGTTTTTCCCCTTCGCATAACGGGCGGTAACCGTACAGTAGGCAGCCCAGATAAACGCGCCGACAAAGGCGAGAATATAGCTCAGCGGGCTGGAAATAATATTGCTGATGATTTCATCGACATTCAGCCCCTGGTCGCCGCCGAGCACCCAACTGACGCCGAGCAGCGCCAGAAGCAGTCCGGGAATAACCCACAGCGTGGATTTTTGTCCGTTGAAGAGAATCGCGAACAGGACAGTCAGGCTGGGCCAGAGATAATTCACCATCCCGACTTCAATCGCCTGCTGTCGCGTGGCGGCATAGCCCAGCGACAGGGCAAGGCATATTTCATAACTGACAAACAGAAGGCAACCTGCCAGCAGATAACGCGCCGAGAACTGGCGGATTTTCGGGATACCCACGGTGAAAACCAGTAACAGTCCACTCAGGGAGTAGATCATCGCCGCGCCAGCGACCGGGCCGAGCCCCTCGCTGACGCCACGAATTAACCCGACCATGGTGCTCCAGAGAATAATGGCAATCAGGCCAATGAATGTCGCGCGTTGTGTCGTCATCTCTTATTTTTCTTCATTTAGTGTAAAACGTAACGTCAGAATATATAACACCTTTTTGCCACTTTGTGGATTAATACTTCCAGAAGCTACTCCCTTGTGGGTAACGGGAATCGACAAAGTAAACTATTTAGTGGGCATAAAGAATGGTTATTGATTTGCCGCAAAAAAAACCACATCTGCGCTGTTACTTTTCCCCGTGAAGTCACTCCATCAATAATGAGGAAAACAATGGACGTCAACCGCAGACAGTTTTTTAAAATCTGCGCGGGCGGTATGGCCGGGACGACGGTAGCTGCGCTGGGTTTAACACCCAAAATGGCGCTGGCACAGGCGCGAAATTATAAATTAATGCGCGCCAAAGAGGTTCGTAATACCTGCACATATTGTTCCGTAGGTTGTGGGCTTTTGATGTATAGCCTTGGCGACGGTGCGAAAAACACCCGAGAATCGATTTACCATATCGAAGGAGATTCCGATCACCCTGTTAGCCGGGGGGCGTTGTGCCCCAAAGGGGCCGGTTTGCTGGATTATGTCCACAGCGAGAACCGCCTGCGTTATCCCGAGTATCGCGCGCCAGGCTCTGACAAATGGCAGCGTATTTCGTGGGATGAGGCTTTCAACCGTATCGCTAAGCTGATGAAAGCCGACCGCGATGCCAATTTTATTGAGCAGAATGCGAATGGTGTGACGGTGAATCGCTGGCTTTCCACCGGCATGCTGTGCGCCTCTGCGGCGAGTAATGAGACCGGTATGCTGACGCAGAAGTTTGTGCGTTCGCTTGGCATGCTGGCAGTAGACAACCAGGCACGCGTCTGACACGGACCAACGGTAGCAAGTCTTGCTCCAACATTTGGTCGCGGTGCGATGACCAACCACTGGGTGGATATCAAAAACGCCAACGTGGTGATGGTGATGGGCGGTAACGCCGCTGAAGCGCATCCGGTGGGTTTCCGCTGGGCGATGGAAGCGAAAAATAACAACGATGCCACGCTTATCGTTGTCGATCCGCGCTTTACCCGTACCGCGTCAGTCGCTGATATCTATGCGCCGATTCGTTCCGGTACCGACATTACGTTCCTGTCGGGCGTTCTGTTGTACCTTATTGATAACAACAAGATTAACGCCGAATACGTTAAACACTACACCAACGCCGCGCTGCTGGTGCGGGATGACTTTACGTTTGATGACGGGCTGTTCAGCGGCTATGACGCGGAAAAACGTCAGTACGATAAGTCCTCCTGGAGTTATCAGTTCGACGACAACGGCATGGCGAAACGTGACGATTCGCTGACGCATCCACGTTGTGTATGGCAGTTGCTGAAAAAACACGTATCTCGTTATACGCCGGAGGTGGTGGAGAACATCTGTGGTACACCGAAAGCGGATTTCCTGCGGGTGTGCGACGTGCTGGCCTCCACCAGCGCGGCGGATCGCACCACCACGTTCCTGTATGCACTGGGCTGGACGCAGCATACCGTCGGTGCGCAAAACATCCGTACCATGGCGATGATTCAGTTGCTGCTTGGCAATATGGGCATGGCAGGCGGTGGCGTTAACGCACTGCGCGGTCACTCCAATATTCAGGGTTTAACGGATCTGGGTCTACTGTCTACCAGTCTGCCGGGTTATCTGACGTTGCCGTCCGAGAAGCACATTGATTTGCAAAGTTACCTGGCGGCTAATACGCCAAAAGCGATGCTCGCGGAGCAGGTGAACTACTGGAGTAACTACCCCAAATTCTTCGTCAGCCTGATGAAAGCGTTCTACGGTGATGCAGCACAGCCGGAGAATAGCTGGGGCTACGACTGGTTGCCTAAATGGGATCAGGCCTGGGACGTCATCAAGTATTTCAATAAGATGGACAAAGGCGAAGTCAATGGCTATATCTGCCAGGGCTTCAACCCGGTCGCCTCATTCCCGGACAAAAACCGCGTCGTCAGTAGCCTGAGCAAGCTGGAATACCTGGTGGTCATCGATCCACTGGTGACGGAAACCTCTAACTTCTGGCAGAACCACGGCGAGATGAATGACGTCGATACCGCGTCCATTCAGACTGAAGTGTTCCGTCTGCCATCGACCTGCTTTGCGGAGGAAGATGGCTCCATCGCCAACTCCGGCCGCTGGCTGCAGTGGCACTGGAAAGGAGGCGAAGCGCCAGGGGAAGCGCGTACCGATGGCGAAATTCTGGCCGGGATCTTCCATCGCCTGCGGGATATGTACCGCAACGAAGGCGGAAAAGGGGCAGAGCCTCTGCTTAATATGCGCTGGGCATACAAACAACCGGATCACCCGGAATCAGACGAAGTGGCGAAAGAGAACAACGGCTATGCGCTGGCGGACCTCTATGATGCTAACGGTGTGCTGGTGGCGAAAAAAGGTCAGTTGCTGAGCAGTTTTGCGCTGTTACGTGATGATGGCACCACATCGTCGTCATGCTGGATTTATACCGGCAGCTGGACCGAGAAAGGCAACCAGATGGCGAACCGCGACAACGCCGATCCGTCCGGACTTGGCAATACGCTGGGCTGGGCATGGGCGTGGCCGCTGAACCGCCGTGTGCTGTACAACCGCGCGTCGGCAGATCCGCAGGGTAAACCGTGGGATCCGAAGCGGATGTTGATCCAGTGGGATGGTGCGAAGTGGAGCGGGAATGACATTCCTGACTTCAACACCGCCGCACCGGGCAGCGCTACCGGGCCGTTCATCATGCAACCGGAAGGTCTGGGGCGTCTGTTTGCGCTCGACAAACTGGCGGAAGGGCCGTTCCCGGAACATTACGAGCCGATGGAAACACCGCTGGGCACTAACCCGTTGCACCCGAACGTGATCTCCAGTCCGGTTGTACGTTTGTACGAAGAAGATGCGCAGCGTATGGGTAAGAAAGACCAGTTCCCGTACGTCGGCACCACTTATCGTCTGACCGAGCATTTCCACACATGGACGAAACATGCGCGTCTGAATGCAATTGCTCAGCCGCAGCAGTTTGTCGAAATCAGTGAAACGCTGGCGAAGACAAAAGGCATCGCTAACGGCGACAGGGTCAAAGTCAGCAGCAGGCGCGGCTTTATTCGTGCGGTAGCGGTAGTCACGCGTCGTTTGCAGGCGCTTAACGTTCATGGTCAGCAGGTGGAAACCGTTGGGATCCCACTGCACTGGGGCTTTGAAGGAGTGACACAGAAAGGTTATCTCGCCAATACCCTGACCCCGAACGTGGGTGATTCCAACTCGCAAACGCCGGAGTACAAAGCGTTTCTGGTCAACATCGAGAAGGCGTAAAGGAGCGAATTTATGTCAATGGAAACACAGGACATTCTCAAGCGCTCCGCCACCAATCCAGTCACGCCCGCGCCGCGCGCGCGTGATTACAAAGAGGAAGTGGCGAAGCTCATCGATGTCTCCTCCTGCGTGGGCTGTAAAGCCTGCCAGGTGGCCTGCTCTGAGTGGAACGATATTCGCGATGAAGTAGGACACTGCGTGGGGGTGTACGACAACCCCGCCGATCTGAGCGCCAAATCCTGGACGGTGATGCGTTTTAGCGAAACCGAACAGAACGGCAAACTGGAGTGGCTGATCCGCAAAGATGGCTGTATGCATTGTGAGGATCCAGGCTGTCTGAAAGCCTGCCCGTCCGCGGGGGCTATCATTCAGTACGCTAACGGGATCGTCGATTTCCAGCAGGAAAACTGCATCGGCTGCGGCTACTGCATCGCGGGTTGCCCGTTCAATGTTCCGCGTCTCAATAAAGAGGACAACCGGGTCTACAAATGCACGCTTTGTGTTGATCGCGTCAGCGTCGGCCAGGAGCCAGCATGCGTGAAGACCTGCCCGACAGGCGCCATTCACTTTGGCACCAAAAAAGAGATGCTGGAGGTGGCGCAGGCGCGGGTCGATAAGTTGAAAGCGCGCGGTTATCCACAGGCGGGGATCTACAACCCGGAAGGCGTTGGGGGTACACACGTCATGTACGTTCTGCATCATGCCGACGAACCTGAGTTGTACCACAACCTGCCGAAAGCACCGAAAATTGATACCAGTATCAGTTTGTGGAAAGGGGCGCTGAAGCCGCTGGCGGCGGCGGGATTTATCGCGACTTTCGCCGGGCTGATTTATCACTACATCGGTATTGGTCCTAACAAGGAAGTGGACGACGACGAGGGAGACCATGATGAATAAATCGAAAATGATTGTGCGGACAAAATTTATTGACCGCGCCTGTCACTGGACGGTGGTCATCTGCTTCTTTCTGGTTTCGCTGTCGGGGATTTCGTTTTTCTTCCCGACCCTGCAGTGGCTGACGGAAACCTTCGGGACGCCGCAGATGGGGCGCATTCTGCATCCTTTTTTCGGCGTGGTGATCTTCTTCGCATTGATGTTTATGTTTGTGCGTTTCGTTCATCACAATATCCCTGACAAAAAGGATATTCCGTGGCTGAAAGGGATAGTCGAAGTCCTGAAAGGCAACGAGCATAAAGTGGCCGATGTCGGCAAATACAATGCCGGGCAAAAGATGATGTTCTGGTCGATCATGAGCATGATTTTCGTGCTGCTGGTCACCGGCATTATTATCTGGCGTCCTTATTTTGCCGACTATTTCCCGATGCAGGTCATTCGTTACAGTCTGCTGCTTCATGCCACCTCGGCCATTATTTTAATCCACGCCATTCTGATCCACATTTATATGGCGTTCTGGGTGAAAGGGTCCATTAAAGGCATGATCGAAGGGAAGGTGAGCCGCCGCTGGGCGAAGAAACATCACCCGCGCTGGTATCGTGACATCGAAAAAATGGAAGCGAAAAAGGAGAGCGCAGAAGGGATCAAATAACCTCT
Source organism: Trabulsiella guamensis ATCC 49490 (assembly GCF_000734965.1). GTDB lineage: Bacteria > Pseudomonadota > Gammaproteobacteria > Enterobacterales > Enterobacteriaceae > Trabulsiella > Trabulsiella guamensis. The sequence continues at coordinate 30,690 of NZ_JMTB01000029.1, read as the reverse complement.
GTGCTGATGAAATCCCCGCACTCTTAACAGAGGCGGGGATTTTTATTTAACGGCTGCCCGTTAAGCGCAGTCGCTCAGATACCATATCCAGGTCATGCCATTCACTGAGCGTGCCGTTATCAATCAACCAGAAGCGATTACAACTGTCGCTAATCAGTTTCCGGTCATGACTGACCAGCAGCACGCCGCCGGCATAATCACGCAAAGCCGCCGCAAGTGCTTCTTTACCCTCCATATCCAGGTGGTTGGTCGGCTCATCCAGCATCAGCAGGCTGTAACGCGCCAGAGACAGACCGACGAACAACAGGCGTGATCGCTCGCCGCCGCTCAGCGTGCTGACAAACTTGCCATGTTGCGCCCAGGGAAAACCGGCGCTGATCAGCGCTTTCTTGCGCACTTCAGCGGCAGAGGCGAACGGCTCCAGCGCCTCCAGCAGTGTGGCGTTATCCGGTAACTGATGCAGCGTCTGGTCGTAATAACCGGGACTGACGCGGGGATGAAGCTTCAGTTGCGCGTTCTGAACTCCCTGATAGTGCTGCCAGATCTGTTTCAGTAGTGTCGATTTCCCACTACCGTTACGGCCCATTAACGCCACCCGGTCGCCACTTTTCAGGCGGGCGAGAGGGGCGGTAAACAGTGGCGGCACGCCGGGTGCCGGGGAGACGCTCAACGCTTCCATTTCCAGCAGACGGTCGGCGCGAAGCGCATCGCCATGAAGTTGCAACTGCCAGTGACTGCCGGACGTGACCTCCGTCTGGTTCTCTTTCAGCCGGTCGATCTGCTTCTCCATCTGTTTGGCCTTGCGTGACAGGTCTTCGTTGTCATAGGTTCGCCCCCAGACAGCGAGCCGTTTCGCGCTGGTGGTGATGCGATCAATCTCCTTTTGCTCTGCTTTGAAACGCAACGCATCGCTCTCATCCTGTGCGGCCCGCGCTTCACGCGCTGCTGTACATGGCAGGGCAAAGCTGTAGAGCGTTTTATCACGCAGAATTAAAGTTCCATTAGTTACAACATCCAAAAGATGGCTATCATGAGAAACCAGTATGAAGCTTCCGCGCCAGTTTTTAAGGAAGCTTTCCAGCCATAACAGGGTTGGGAGATCGAGGTGGTTACTGGGTTCATCCAGCAACAACAGATCGGGTTGATGGATTAGCGCACGGGCCAACAACAGTCGGGTATGCTGACCACCGCTCAGCGTGGCTGATTGCAACTGGATATCCGTCTCGCTGAATCCCATCTCCGCCAGTAATACATCGGCTCGCCAGCTCTGTATTTCACGCTCGCCGGGGGGCAGTTGCGCCAGAACGGCATCGCGCATTGTCAGCGGATAAATTTCAGCGGGAAGATGTTGCTCGACGCGGGACAACAGGCAGTGATTTGCTCGTGAAACGCTGCCTGATGTGGGCGAAAGGGTACCCTCCAGCACTTTCAACAGCGTGCTTTTGCCGCAGCCATTGTAGCCAATTAAGCCGAGGCGATCGCCTTTTTTCAGCGTGAAAGAAATGTCAGAAAACAGCGGACCAAACGCGGTGTCCACGTGGAGAGATTGTACAGTTAGTAATGTGCTCATTGCTTACTCAAGAGTTACAGGTACAGTCGTACCTCGTCATACATCGCTGACGATAACCCGGTAAGCCCGAGGGAAGGGATTAAGACAGTGTTTCTTCGCTCAAGCCGAAGTTATCGCAGCACGGAACCGATAACGCTTGAGCTGGCACGATCACCAAATGCACGTGAAACAAAAATATGTTCACAGTACAGCATGGGGATCCTCCTTTTTTATTCAGTAAGTTGATGGGTGAAAGGAGTGTAGCGGGGAAAAGCGCGCTTGACCAGCCCGGCAGACAGCGCTGCCGGGTGGAAAGGGGAATTAAATGGAGGTTCTGCGGTAGCTGCGGTATTCCGGTAGCCAGAAGTTATCGTCAATCGCCTGGCGCAACGCTTCAGCGGACGTTTTCACCGCCACGCCCTGTTGCTGCGCCATTTTACCCACGGCGAAGGCGATTGCCCGGGAAACCCCCTTGATCTCTTTTAGCGGCGGCAGCACCATCCCTTCACCATGATTGACCAGCGGGGAGTGTTCAGCCAGCGTTTCACTGGCGGCCATCAGCATTTCATCTGTTATGCGTGATGCGCCGGAAGCGATGACACCAAGACCGATGCCGGGGAAAATATAGGCGTTGTTGCACTGGGCGATGGGGTAAATCTTGTCTTTCCACACCACTGGTGCAAACGGGCTGCCCGTTGCTACCAGCGCGTTGCCCTCCGTCCAGGCGATGATATCCTGCGGTGTTGCTTCCACGCGTGAGGTCGGGTTCGACAGCGGCATGACGATAGGGCGCGGGCAATGTTTATGCATTTCCCGGATGATCTCTTCCGAGAACAGCCCAATCTGACCCGATACGCCAATCAGAATATCCGGCTTGACGTTACGCACCACATCGAGCAGTGATAGCGCATCGTTTGTCGTATCCCAGTTGCTCAGATTTTCGCGCTTCTGCACCAGTTTAGTCTGGAACGACAGCAGGTTTGGCATCTGATCGGTCAGCAAGCCGAAGCGGTCAACCATAAAGACGCGCTGGCGAGCCTGTTCTTCGCTGAGTCCTTCACGCTGGATCTGTGCCACAATCTGCTCGGCGATACCACAGCCTGCGGAGCCCGCGCCGAGGAAAACAATTTTTTGTTCGCTTAACTGACTGCCAGCCGCGCGACTGGCGGCGATCAACGTGCCGACCGTCACCGCCGCGGTACCCTGAATGTCATCGTTAAACGAACAGATTTCGTCACGGTAGCGGGTCAGCACTGGCATGGCGTTGTTCTGTGCGAAATCTTCGAATTGCAACAGTACGTCCGGCCAGCGTTGTTTCACCGCCTGGATGAAATCATCGACGAACTGGTAATACTCTTCACCGGTAATGCGCGGATGACGCCAGCCCATATAGAGCGGGTCGTTCAGCAATTGCTGGTTGTTCGTGCCGACATCCAGCACTACCGGCAATGTGTAAGCCGGGCTGATGCCGCCACAGGCGGTATAAAGCGACAGTTTACCGATAGGAATGCCCATCCCACCGATACCCTGATCGCCAAGGCCGAGTATACGCTCGCCATCGGTCACCACGATCACTTTGATATTGTGGTTGGGGACGTTCTGCAGAATGTCGTCCATGTACTGCCGGTTTTCGTAGGAGATAAACACCCCACGCGCGCGACGGTAGATCTCAGAGAAACGTTCGCAGGCGGCGCCCACCGTCGGGGTGTAGATCACCGGCATCATCTCTTCGAGATGGTTTTCAACCAGCCGGTAGAAGAGGGTTTCGTTGGTATCCTGGATATTGCGCAGGTAAATGTGTTTGTCGATTTCCGTCTTAAAACCCTGATACTGGATCCAGGCGCGCTCTGCCTGCTCTTCGATGGATTCCACCACCTCGGGCAATAACCCGAGCAAGTTAAAGCTGCGACGTTCTTCCATGCTGAAGGCGCTGCCTTTGTTCAGCAGCGGAAATTCGAGCAGAACAGGGCCAGCGTAAGGGATATAAAGGGAACGGTTTTTTTTATGATTTAGTAACATCTCACTTCACTCCTTTGTCATTTTTCCAGTCCATGACAGGGTTTTGTAGGTACGACGGGAGCGCCAAAGTATAAATCAAATGTTAATAAAAAGGGTAACTCCGTGTTTTTTGCCCATAAAAAAACACCATCTTCACAGGAAGATGGTGCCGTGCGTCATCCTTTCAGCGAACGATTACCCTTAGCGGCGTTTACGACCGGTAGAATGGGCGTGGTTGACCAGTGTTTCGTGGTTGTCTTCGATAAGCACTTTTTTCTGATTAGAAAGCTTATAGTTCAAGCCGAGGATGTGACGTGCCTGACGGTTCGATTTCATTCTTACTCCTTAATCCTGTTTCTGGTTTCAAGGACAAGCCCGGCGTAGCCGGACGAAATGTAACCCCATAGTGCATCGCGAAAATTTGATGCAGTAATGATAGTCGATCATCTCAACGCAAATAGCAAATCACGCCATCGGGATTAAGAACATTCTTCCGCCGATTTCGCCTTTCTGTATTTGGCGCTATCATCGGGCGAGCACGCCTTACGTTTCAGCTATTACTCACCTTGTTATCATAATGAGGACGTTAACCATGAAAGTATTGGGTTATGCTGCACAAACACCGTCTGCGCCGCTGGCACCATTTTTGTTCGACCGCCGTGCGCCGCGTCCTGATGATGTCACTATCGAAATTCTCTACTGTGGCGTTTGCCATTCCGATCTCCACCAGGCCCGCAATGACTGGGGTTTCAGCGAATATCCTATCGTGCCGGGGCATGAAATCGTCGGGCGAGTGATCGCTGTAGGTGACAGTGTCACTAAGTTTAAGCCCGGCGACCTGGCGGCGATTGGCTGTATGGTCGATTCCTGTCGTGTCTGCGCCCCCTGCAATGAGGGGCTGGAACAATATTGCGAAGAGGGCAACATCCAGACTTACAATGGCCGCGACCGCCACGACCATACGCAAACTTTTGGCGGGTATTCGCAAGTCATTCTTGCCAGTCAGGACTTCGTTCTGCATCTGCCAGAAAATATGGATCTGAAAGGAGCGGCGCCGCTGCTGTGCGCCGGGATCACCACCTGGTCGCCTCTGCGTCACTGGAAAATCGGTGCCGAAAGTAAAGTCGCGGTGATAGGTCTGGGCGGGCTTGGTCATATGGCGCTTAAACTGGCGCATGCGCTGGGCGCTGAGGTGACGCTGTTTACACGCTCGCCGGGCAAAGAGGCGGATGCCCGTCGTCTAGGCGCTCATAACGTGGTGCTGTCAACGGACAGCGCGCAGATGCAGTCCGTTCACAACCAGTTCGACCTGATTATCGACACCGTGCCTTATGAGCATGATATCAACCCGTATCTTCCGACGTTGACGCTTGATGGCACGCTGGTGTTTGTTGGTCTGCTGGGTGACAGCCCGACCTTCAACACCATGCCGATGATCACCGGTCGCCGTAGTATCGCCGGCTCCTGCATCGGCGGTATCGCTGAAACGCAGGAGATGCTCGATTTCTGCGGGCAGCACGGTATTGTGTCAGACGTGGAAGTGATCAAAATTCAGGATATTAATGCCGCGTATGAACGGTTGCTCAAGAGCGACGTGAAATACCGTTTTGTGATTGATATGGCCTCACTGTCTGCGGCGTAAGCCGTCCTGCCACTCTTTCGCCCGCACTCGCGGGCGAATCAAACCCCTTCTTTAAATCCCTGCTATTAATGTGACAAATCATGTGCAAAACAGGGAGTGTTAACAAAATGTAATCATTACTCCCGCACTGACGTAAGTTTACATGCTATATACAAAACAATAACAAACGCAGGACATTACCCTATGTATACACCCTTAGACTGGAGCGTTACGCAACGGCACGTGGCGTTCGCCAGCTTTACCAGCTGGATGCTTGATGCCTTTGACTTTTTTATCCTTGTTTTTGTTTTAAGCGACCTTGCGGACTGGTTTCATGCCTCCGTTTCCGATGTTTCTGTCGCCATTATGCTGACGCTGGCGGTGCGTCCCATCGGCGCATTGTTGTTTGGTCGGCTGGCGGAAAAATATGGTCGTCGTCCGATCCTGATGCTCAACATTCTCTTTTTCACTGTGTTTGAGCTGCTTTCCGCATGGTCACCGACGTTTACCGCCTTTCTCGTGTTCCGTGTGCTCTATGGCGTCGCGATGGGCGGGATCTGGGGCGTCGCGTCATCACTGGCGATGGAGACGATCCCGGACCGTTCACGCGGGCTGATGTCCGGAATATTCCAGGCTGGCTATCCCTGTGGTTATCTGTTTGCGTCGATTATTTTCGGCCTGTTCTACAGCATGGTGGGCTGGCGCGGTATGTTCCTGATCGGGGCGCTGCCGATTGTGCTGCTGCCTTATATCTGGTTTAAAGTGCCTGAGTCGCCAGTGTGGCTGGCCGCCCGTGAGCGCAAAGAGAGCACCGCGCTGCTGCCGGTACTGCGCAGCCAATGGAAATTGTGTCTTTATCTGGTGCTGGTCATGGCGTGCTTTAATTTATTCAGCCACGGTACTCAGGATCTTTACCCGACATTCCTGAAAGTTCAGCACGGTTTTGACCCGCATACGGTCAGCCTTATCGCCATCGCTTATAACATCGCCGCGATGCTTGGCGGGATCCTGTTCGGCGCGATGTCAGAGCGAACAGGGCGCAAAAAAGCGATTATGATTGGCGCGTTTCTGGCGCTGCCGGTCATTCCGCTGTGGGCATTCTCAACCGGCTCGTTTAATATCGGTCTTGGCGCTTTCCTGATGCAGTTTGTAGTGCAGGGCGCATGGGGCGTGGTTCCGACCTGGCTGAATGAACTGGTGCCAGCGAATGCGCGTGCGGTATTGCCGGGGTTTGTCTATCAGCTAGGTAATCTGCTGGCGTCGGTCAATGCCACGCTACAGGCGCGGATCGCGGAAACCCATGACGGTAACTACGGTCTGGCGATGGCCCTGGTCGCGGGCGTCGTCGCGGTGTTGATCTGTGCTTTCGTCGCTTTTGGCCGCGAAACCCAGGGTGTGGTTATTTCCGGGGAAGAACGCAACCGGGGAGCTTCAGGCGCGGTTCGCCATCAACATCATCATTAAGAGAAACAGCGCCCGTGATCCGCCGGGCGCTATTTTTACTATATCCTTCGCTGTCGCAGAAAATATAAATACTCACTCAACATTTCAACGAATTTTTATTTTTATAAACGCCTGATAAACAATACGTCGTCTCAGGTTTTTATTTTTTATTGTCGTCGTTATATTCCCCCGCAAATACATATTTTGCGAGGTTATGATGACCCAAATAATGATGAACCCTCCACGCGTGGATGATATCAGTGAATACATGACAGCGGATTTTGTCTCCCTGAATGCCAGAATGACCATCGCTGAGGCCCGACAGATGTTACTGTCGCAGCTTTCAGACGATCGCATTCCGTCTCACGCCTGCGTGACAACAGAAGAGGGGTTTCTGCATGGCATTCTGTCAGTGAAGTCATTACTGAGTAATAACGATGAAAATGACTTTGTCAGAACGCTGGTTGACCGGAAATTTATATCGGTAAAACCGGAAGATGATCGTCATGATTTTTGCGGTTTATACGTCCGGCATCCCTTGTCTTTTTTTCCGGTGATGCGCGATGGCATTATTGTGGGAGTCTTAGGCGAAAAAGAGATCGCCCATCTGGTTCGCGATGAAAATACCGAAGACGCGCAATTACAGGGCGCTTCATTGCCACTGGAAAAGCCCTATATGGAAACCAGCCCGTGGGAATTATGGCGAAAACGTAGCGTCTGGCTGTTGTTGCTGTTCGTCGCCGAAGCTTATACCGGCACTGTATTGCAGGCGTTTGAAGAGCAACTCGAAGCCGTCATCGCGCTGGCCTTTTTCATTCCGCTGTTGATTGGTACCGGTGGCAACAGCGGCACACAAATCACCTCAACCATTGTGCGCGCTATGGCGCTGGGGGAGGCCAGCCTGAAAAATCTCGGGCGGGTATTGCGCAAAGAGGTGAGCACCTCGCTGCTGATTGCCATAACGATTGGCCTGGCGGCGTGGATCCGCGCCTGGATCATGGGGGTGGGTGCGGATGTGACGCTGGTCGTCAGCCTGACGCTTATCGCCATCACCATCTGGAGCGCTATCGTCTCGTCAATCATCCCGATGTTGTTGCAGAAATTCCGGATTGATCCGGCGGTGGTCTCCGCCCCGTTTATTTCAACGTTTATCGACGGTACGGGACTGATTATTTATTTCAAGATCGCACAGTTTACACTGGGGATTTAGGTCAGCGGGTGAAGGGTAAATTTGCCGCTCAGCATCGGGCGGCAAAGAATCTTATAACCGTCCTGGTCGAACCCGGCGGGTAACTGCGTCAGGGTATTGGCCTGGGCGAGCGAATCGACAGCCCCCAGCCACAGCCAGTTATTGATGATATGAAACTGCGTCATCGCTTCGCCTTTTTCCTCCAGTGCCACGGCGCCTGCCCACGGCCAGCAGATCAGTTGCAGATGCGCCATGGCCTCGCGAAGTCGCTGGTTATGCGCCGCGACGGTTTCGCGGCCACAGCAGGCACCGGCACAGCGGCCCAGCGATGATCGAAAGCAGGCGCGTCCACGGTTTAGCGGCTCCAGCCCCATCACGCTGTAACATAATTTCTGTTCATCCGCGACCGATTTGAGCGCTTCCAGCGCTGCTCTGCGGTTGGCAAACAGGCCAAACAAGTTCTCTTTGAGGGCGAAATTGACCTCGTGCGCATAGATGACCAGCGGACGATCATCCGTTAACTGCAGCGAACAGAGTTGCTTGTTTCTTCTCAACCGTTTGTTGAACAGCGGCTGCATTTCTTTAATGAGCCTGGCTTCAAGCAGCAATGCCCCCAGTTCGCCTGCAGCAGGGAGCCAACTGATGCGCCGCGCCTGCCTCAGCATGGCGGCTTCGTCAGGGTTTCGCAGATGTGATAAAACACGACTGCGAATATTGATGCTCTTGCCGATGTAAAGCGGCATTGCGTCGCTGTCACCATGAAACAGGTACACGCCGGGCCGCCCGGGCAGTTCATCAAGCCACGGACGCAGATGCTCCGGATACTGGTAAATGGCCGCTGCTTCGAATTCAAGCCGCGGTATGGAGGTTCGCCGTGCCACTCTGGCTCCTTATACTGATAATTTATCCAGTATATCCAGAAATCCTGCGCAGGGAAAGTGCCGGTACGGTGATAAAGGAGAGTGGCAGAGAAAATATAGACAAAATAATTAATGCGATTTTTTTTAATTAAAAAAAGTAGAATTATCGCAACTGTGAATGATATTTTAAAATAAAGTAAAAGTGCGTTAAGATATCTATTCTTATTACTCTTTTGCTATGCGATATTATTCCAATGCCTGCAATGAAAAAAACTATTCTCTCACTGACTACCGTCGCGATGCTGGTCAGTTCAGCGGCTTACGCAAATTCTGACACCACCACAAAAACGGATTTCCTGCTGATCGGCGGCGGTATTATGAGCGCCTCTCTCGGTACCTGGTTGCAGGAATTACAGCCGGAATGGAAACAGATGATGGTCGAGAAACTCGACGGCGTTGCGCTGGAATCGTCGAACGGCTGGAATAACGCCGGTACCGGTCACTCTGCCAATATGGAGCTGAACTACACGCCGCAACGGGCGGATGGTTCGATTGATGTCAGCAAGGCGCTTGATATCAATGAACAATTTATGATTTCCCGTCAGTTCTGGACAGCGCAGGTAAAACGTGGCGTTCTGCAAAACCCGCGTGCCTTTATCAACTCCACGCCACATATGAGCTTTGTCTGGGGCGACGCTAACGTCAATTATCTGCAAAAACGGTATAACGCGCTGCAACAAACAACGTTATTCCAGGGAATGAAATTCTCAACAGATCACGCGCAAATTAAACAGTGGGCGCCACTGGTAATGGAAGGCCGCGATCCGCAACAGAAAGTCGCTGCCACCTGGACGCCTGCAGGTACCGATGTTAACTATGGGGAAATAACCCGTCAGCTGATTGGCAGCCTGAAAAAAAGCAATAATTTTACGCTGCAGACCTCTTCTGAAGTGACCGAATTTAAGCGGAATGCAGATAATTCATGGCACGTAACGATTAAAGATGTCAATAGCGGCAAAGAACATGCGGTTGATGCGAAATATGTTTTTATAGGGGCGGGTGGTGGCGCGCTGAAATTACTGCAAAAAACGGGCGTCGCCGAAGCCGATAATTATGCTGGCTTCCCGGTGGGCGGCTCTTTCCTGATGACCGAAAACCCGGCCATCACCAAACAGCATCTGGAGAAGGTTTATGGTCAGGCTTCTGTTGGCGCGCCACCGATGTCTGTACCGCATCTTGATGCGCGAGTGATCGACGGTAAACGTGTGGTGCTGTTTGGACCATTCGCTACGTTTTCCACCAAATTCCTCAAGAATGGTTCTTTCTTTGATCTGCTGAGTACCACCACAACCAGCAACGTCATGCCAATGACGCACGTCGGGCTGGACAATTTTGATCTGGTGAAATACCTCATCAGCCAGGTGATGCTGAGCGATGATGATCGTTTTGCGGCGCTGAAGGAGTATTATCCGCAGGCTCGTCAGGAAGACTGGAAATTAATCCAGGCCGGTCAGCGTGTTCAGATCATCAGAAAAGATGAAGAGAAGGGCGGCGTACTGAAGCTCGGCACTGAAGTGGTGGTCGATAAACAGAAAACCATCTCCGCATTGCTGGGGGCATCGCCGGGCGCTTCAACTGCTGCGCCGATCACCCTCAACGTGCTCAAACAGATGTTCCCGGTACAATTTGCTTCCCCACAGTGGCAGAGCAAAATTCGCGACATCGTACCGAGCTTTGGGCAGAAACTGAACGGCAACGCGGCGCTGACGCAACAAGTCTGGAACGACACTGCAGAAACACTGCAACTGGTGAAACCGCCGGTGATTGCGATGAGCGAACCCGTGCCAGCCGCACCCACCGATGAACCCCACGAAGCATCACCGCAGCACGACATGGCGCTGTAAAACGTTAAACACCCCGTCAGACATGCCGGGGCGTTATCGCCTGATAATGGCGGCCCGAAAGTTCTGCGGTGCCATGGTGAAAGCATACCGTTCCTGTACCATTTCCGGATCCTGTAGGGGAATGACCTTAAAACGACTGTAGATCGCATGCAGCGCCATTTTGATTTCTGTCAGCGCCAGAGAACGTCCGGGGCACATCCGGGCACCCCCGCCGAACGGAAACAACGCATTCGAAGCCCCTTCGCGTTTTATCCAGCGTGAAGGTTCAAATGCCTGAGCATCGGAAAAATAAGCCTCATCCAGAGTGCCTGCATGTAACGCCAGAAACAGTGGCGTACCTTTATGGATCTCAATATCCCCGATACGGGTATCTCGCACAGGCTCCAGATAAATTTGTGGCGTCACTGGTTTAAGCCGCATAGATTCTTTGATGATGGCGTTCATCCAGGGGAAAGACGGTAACGGCCAGGGCAATGGCGCGCTATCATTGTGCTGATCAATTTCCTGAATCAGCGCGAGTTCTGCCTGCGGATGACGGCTCAGCAGATACATCGTCCACGCCAGGGTATTCGCCGTCGTGTCTTCCCCGGCCAGAAGCAGCGTCAACGCGTTGGCCACAATGTCCCTGTCGGTCAGCCGTTGATGTTCCATTTGCTGGAACACCATGGCCTGCAAAAAATTCTCCGGCGTGGTGACGTCGCCAGCGGTAATGCTCCGCCGCTGTTCGTCAATCAATGCGGCAAGTGTGTTCTTGATCCGCCCCAGACCCTCATCAAACGCTTTGTCTTCCGGGCTGCGGTACAGTCGCCAGAGAGGAATGGGCGAGCGGCAACGACGGTGCAGCACAGGAAATACTGACTGCAGGGCTGATGACACCGGGTTGTCGATGCTGCCGGTCAGGTTCATATCTTTACCGAAAGCCAGCATGGTGGTGATATCAGCGGTATATCGCCGGAATTCATCTGTCAGAAATATCCCCTCCGGCACCGATATTAATGAATCAAGCCTTTCGCTGAAGCGGGTGGTGATGTTTTGCATGAGCGGGTGAAAACGTTCGAGCTGCCCTGGCTGGAGTGCGCTCTCGACAATACGACGGCGGAATTTCCAGTTTTCGCCTTCGGAGGAGAAGACACCATTCATGCCCGCTTCCTCAAACACCGCCTCAATATTGCTGATCCGCCGAAAGTCATGTGGTCGGGCTTTGAGTATCTCGCGGATGAGATCCACATCAGCAATGACGAGCGCTTTTTTCAGCCCGGCGCGCAAACGATACAGAGAACCGTAATCGCGTTGCCATTCCATCATTTGCCGGTGAATATTTTCTTTCTTCAGATAGTACACATGGCCTAATAAACCTTTTTCGGGTGGTGCAGGGAGCTGGCTCAGCTTTCGCATCATTTATCTCCAGTCGCATTAGCATTGCCGGTAAACATAACACCCACAATGAACGCTTTAGCGATAGGATTTTCTGATGCTCAGCCATGCTGCACTCTCACAGCATGGCTTTGATAAGGAAAGGGAGCGTTATGCGCCAAATGCGCCATCAATAGTGTGCATCGCCCCGGTCACGAAAGAGGCCTCCGGACCAGCAAGCCACGCCACCATGCCGGCGACTTCTTCTGGTCTGCCGTGCCGCTTTATCGCCATAAAACTGTGCATCAGTTCCTTCATCGGACCATCTGCCGGGTTGGCATCCGTGTCGATCGGGCCGGGCTGCACGATATTGATCGTTATCCCTCGCGGGCCAAAATCGCGTGCTAAACCGCGCGCTAACCCCTGAAGCGCAGATTTACTGACAGCGTATGACGCCATGCCCGGAACGGGCATCCTGTCTCCATTCACGGAACCAATAACAATGATGCGACCGCCATCCGGCATCTGACGGGCTGCCTCAACCGAGGCGTGATAGGGCGCATGGATATTAATGCGGAACAAACGGTCAACGGCATCGCTATCCTGCTCCAGCGCATCACCAAAAATGGCAATACCGGAGTTAACGACCAGAATATCCAGCGCACCAGCGTCCTTCACCAGTTTAATCACTTCGTCGCGATTCGCACTGTCAGCCTGAATAGCGGTGCTGCCGGTTTCTTTCGCCAGTTGTTCCGCCGCGTCACGCGAACCGGCGTAGCTGAAAACAACCGACGCGCCTTCGTCGGCAAAGCGCCGGACGATAGCCGCGCCAATACCGCGACTACCACCGATAACCAGAACAGATTTGTTTTGAAAAGCAGCCATAAGAGTGTCCTTTGTGATATTGTAGTGATGATTACAATATGTCGCAGTCAAATGGGCTGTCAAGGAGTTATGTAGTAATGACTACAAAAAATAGCCGCGCCCCGGGACGTCCACGCAAATTCGACGCGGAGCAGGCGGTAGAAATTGCTCAACATCTTTTTCATTCAAAAGGTTATGACGCACTGAGCGTGGCAGATTTGACCAAAGCGTTTGGAATTAACCCGCCCAGTTTCTATGCGGCGTTCGGCAGCAAACTCGGGTTATATGAACGTGTACTGGCGCGTTATACCTGTACTGGTGCCATTCCGTTTGAAGTGCTTTTGCGTGAGGATCGTCCGGTCGCCCAGGGGCTCATCGGCGTGTTAAACGAAGCGGCCCGGCGTTATGTTGCCGATCCGGTTGCGACCGGTTGCCTGGTTCTTGAAGGCACGCACTGTAACGATCAGCAGGCGCGTGAAGCGGCGTGTGATTTACACAAGGCGGCAGAAGATCAAATTCGCGCCTTTATCGCCAGACGTTATCCGGACGATGCCGCACGGGTAACTGATTTTATGGCGACTATTATGGCAGGCCTGTCGATCAAAGCGCGGGCAGGGCATTCACTGGCACGTCTTCAGGAAACCGTGCGCCTGAGCGGTCTGGTACTGGAACAGTTGCTTCCGGACTGATACAAAGATTGCAGGGAGGCTACATGAACACATTTCGCGCCCGAATCCGGCTTTTTTTCCCGCCACCGGTATTGCTGGTCCTGTTTCTGCTGTTTGATGTGTTGACCAGTTGGCCAGCTATCATGCAGTGGCGCCGTTTCATTACCTTGCCTCTGACTTCCTGCGCCGCCGCAGTGATAGGGGGGCTTAGCCTGTGTCTTATCATTACCGGGTTGCTGCAACTGATATCCCGCAATACGACGATCAATGCGCTGCAGCCAGATAAAACCAAAACGCTGGTCATTGAAGGTTGCTACAAATTCTCGCGCAATCCAGTCTATCTGGGGTTTGTCGGGATGCATCTTAGCGCTGCGACGGGGCTGAGCAGCGTCGTGGGGTTACTGGTCACGCCGCTGCTGGTTATGCTGATTACCACATTGCATATTCAGTTCGAAGAAACAGAGATGGCACGGCTGTTTGGTCAGCAATGGAACGCGTACAGCCGTAAAACGCCTCGCTGGTTGTGGAGATAAGTCTCTTCTCAGTTTTTCGCGAAAATCCACACATGTTTTTCCGGCAGCGAGAGGTGACAAAGCTGTGGATCGCGCACCTCGTTGCCATAGGCGCGAATAACAAAATCATCGCCTGACGGGCGGAACAGGTATTCCCACCGGTCACCCAGATACATGCTGGTAAGCAAGGGTAGTGCTAGCTGGTTTTCTCCCGGGCCGTCCACCACCGCCACCCGTTCGACGCGGATCACCGCTGTGGCGTCCTGGCCGCTTTGCACGCCCTCTGCAGCCTGACCCCACAACACCCAGCCGTTTCCTTCAATTCGTGCTTTGCCATCGCGCAGTTCAGTAACTTTGCCGTGCAGACGGTTATTGCTGCCCATAAATTCTGCGGTAAACAAGGTTTTTGGCGTGGCATACATTTCCTGTGGCGTGCCTTGCTGTTCAATTTTGCCGTTGTTAAGCAGCAGGATGCGGTCGGAAATGGACATCGCTTCATTTTGGTCATGCGTCACCATCAGCGCCGATAACCCAAGCTTGATAATCAGCTCGCGAAGAAACACGCGGGCCTCTTCGCGCAGCTTGGCATCCAGGTTCGACAGCGGCTCATCCAGCAGGGTCACCGGCGGGTTGTAGACCAGCGCCCGACCAATGGCCACGCGTTGCTGTTGCCCTCCTGACAGTTGGTGTGGGTGACGTTTTCCAAGATGACCCAGACCCAGTTGTTCCAGCACATCCTGAACCCGCTGGTTGATCTCTTTGGTGGCGACTTTACGCAGTTTTAGCGGATAAGCGACATTTTCAAAAACCGTTTTGTGTGGCCACAGCGCATAGGACTGAAAAACCAGACCCAGATTACGCTCTTCCGCCGGGATTTCGCTGCGGGGTGTGCCGTCATAGACTTTGTTTTTGCCAATAACAATCGATCCCTGAGTAGGTTTTTCCAGCCCGGCGACGGCGCGCAGCAGGGTGGTTTTACCGCTGCCGGACGGCCCGAGTAAGGAGACAACTTCGCCACGCTTCAGCTCCATGGAGACACCTTTTAAAACCGGGTTGTCACCGTAGGTTAAGTGCAGATTCTCAACCGCTAATTCAATCATGTAATTTGACTCCAAAACGAAGGGCAATGCCCAGTCCGACCACGACCAGCAGGATGTTAATAAAGGAGAGCGCCGCCACGATATCAATGGCCCCGGCCGCCCACAGCGAAACCAGCATTGAGCCGATGGTTTCCGTACCTGGTGAGAGCAGATAAACCCCCGTTGAGTATTCGCGTTCAAAGATCAGGAACATCAGCAACCAGGAGCCGATAAGGCCATAGCGGGACAGGGGGATCGTGACGTGACGGGTCACTTGCCCGCGTGTGGCGCCGGTACTGCGTGCCGCCTCCTCAAGCTCCGGACCCACCTGCAACAGCGTTGATGAGATAAGCCTCAGCCCGTATGCCATCCACACCACGGTGTAAGCCAGCCAGACGCTGAAGATAGTGCTGCGTAGCGAGCGCAACCAGACGATCAGGTTTTCGCGCATCCAGTCCGTCCAGGTGAACCCTGAAAGCCAGCCAGATTTCAACGAGTTATCCAGCCACATCGGCAGGAACAGAAAAACCCACAGAAACGCCAGCCCGGCAAGCAGGCCAGGCACCGCACGCGGAACCAGCACGCTGTAATCAAGAAAACGGGTGATGTTGTCCGGCTTGCGGTGCATCGCGATGCCGACAAACAAATAGCACGCGACCGCCAGCGCTCCGCCAATCACGCCGATGGACATCGAGTTAACAATCGCGCGTAGCAGGTTCGGTTGCGCCCAGATAGTACGGAAAGTGCTGAGCGAGAGCTGATCCCAGAGGGAAACGCCTACGCCCCAGTTAGAAATAAACGCACGCAGCACCACGCCAAGCAGGGGAACGCCGATGGTGATGGTCAGCCAGAACACCACCACCGCACCTGCCACCCAGCGCCATTTTCCCAGCGGTAAAGCACGCGCCTGTGAGGCCTTGCCTTTCATTGTCACGAAGCGGTTGGCGGTACGCATCAGTCGACGCTGCAACATCACCAGCGGGATGGTGATACAGATCAGCACCACGGCCACCGCCGCCATCAGGTGATAAGAAGGGGTGCCGAGTTTGTTGGTGAGTTGGTACAGATAGGTTGCCAGCACCATGTTACCTTCAGGATCGCCGAGTACCAGCATCAGACCAAACACTTCCAGCCCGAGGAAGAACAGCAGTACGATGGCGTACAGGATCGACGGGCGTACCATCGGCAAACTGACCGAGGTCATTACCTGTAAGGGGGATGCCCCCGCCGTTCGCGCCGCTTCTTCAACATCCGAGCCCACGCTGCGCAGCGCCGAGGAGATATACAGATAGGCATGCGGTACATGCGTCAGGCCGGCGATGATCACGATGCTGGACATGTCATAGATATTCCACGGGACAAAACCGATCAGTGATTGCGCCCATAGCGACAAAAATCCAACCGGCCCGGCCGCCACGACATAGCCAAACCCAAGCACCATCGGCGAAACAAAAATCGGCACGAGGATCAACGGCTCAATCAGACGACGTCCCGGCAAATCGGTACGCACCATCAGAAACGCCAGCACGCCGCCGAGCGGGATGGCGATAATCACCAGCCCGAACGCGAGAATAAAACCGCTTCTCAGCGCCTTATAAAAATCCGGATCGGTGAAAATAAAACCAAATGATTCCAGACTCCACGCTTTTGCCGGTGAAAAGAAGGGGGCAGACAAGAAGCTCTGGATTACGATAAACGACAAAGGCACATAGATAACCAGCGCGGTTATCAACACCACAACGCCGCGCGGCAGACTTTGCCACTTTCTGTGTAATGTATTCATGGAATATCCCTGGTGTTGAAACCCGGAAAAACGAAGTCAGGTCAGTGAAAAGAGGCGCGATGGCACGCATCGCGCTCAGGGCATCGCCTTATTTGGCGGCGGCAGCCCGCCACTGTTTGATGTAATCCAGACGTTTTTTCGGTTGCAGATATTCCAGCAGGCTTTCATCAACCGGGATCGGTTTCAGCGCGTTACCGAGGACGTTTGTCAGCCCTGCGATATCATTTTTGCCTTCGATATCGTTACGAATGGAGGGAATATCTGCCTGATTTGCCAGGATACTTTGCCCTTTTTCCGACAGGACATAGTCCAGCCACAGCTTAGCAGCGTTGCTGTTTTGCGCCTGCTGGCTGATGAAAGAGACGCGTGATAAAACCAGAGTGTAATCTTTCGGATAGGCGATCCCCAGTGACGGATCGTTCTTCGCGCGTGCTTCGGCGTAGGAACCCAGGATGTTAAAGCCAATCAGGTTTTCACCCGATGAAACCCTTTCCATCATAGTGCCGGTAGACGACTGCACGGCTAAGCCGCCTTTAGCGACGTCAGCCAGCGTTTTGAAATAATTGGGATCAGCTTTATAGTCCTGCACGGAAAGCATAAAGCCAAGACCTGATTTTTCGATGTCGTAGGTGGTGACTTTGCTCTTAAATTTGTCCGTCTGACTGGCGATAAGTTTTGCCAGCGCGGCGTGTGAATCCGGCACATCACCGGCCGGGATCAGCCGTTTGTTGTAGATGAACACCACCGGTTCATAGGTCGTGCCGTAAGCCTTATCATTCCAGACCGCCCATTTCGGCAACTGGTTTTGTTCGGGAGATTTATACTCCATGGCATAGTCAGTGGCGAGTTTCAGCCCGGTATCCATCGATGAACTCCAGACCACATCACCGCTACCTCCGCCGGAAGCCTGTTCACTGATAAAGCGGTTGTACAACTCGGTGCTGTTCATGTCGTTGTATTCAACTTTAATACCCGGATAGGTCTTTTCGAAGCCCTCGATCAGCGGCCCGGCGGCCTTGGTGTCGGTAGTAGAATAAATCACCACTTTGCCTTCTTTGGTCGCAGCATCTACGACTTTTTGATACTCAGCAGGGTAACCCTGCGGTAAGGCAGACATGGCAGTCGTTGAGAACAGTACGGCAGCGGTAATCAGAGAAATTCGGCATGTGTTCGACATTATAATTAACCTTTTAGTTACATTTGAGGAACTAAAGGTCAACATAGCGGATGCGGCAGCGCAGGCAACAGGTCAGGAGGGGTTCCGGTTCCGAAGTGTGATTGTCGGCGTAATTTGGGGAATTAACACCATTAAATCCACGAAGGTTAGCTAACGAACAGTGCCGTTTACGACTTGTCTGGCACTTTGCGATACAGTCTTCTCGGGTGACCAATATTGCCGTACAGCATTTCGATGCTGACAAACCCGCTCTCCACACAATATTCGAGATACCGGCGCCCCGTCGTTTTACTGATCCCGACGTTCTCCACAACGTCTTCCACTG
This sequence comes from Trabulsiella guamensis ATCC 49490, assembly GCF_000734965.1. Taxonomy (GTDB): domain Bacteria; phylum Pseudomonadota; class Gammaproteobacteria; order Enterobacterales; family Enterobacteriaceae; genus Trabulsiella; species Trabulsiella guamensis. The sequence goes on along the minus strand of NZ_JMTB01000029.1, from coordinate 12,365 downwards.
ACATATTGCTCCCGGGGTTATCTGCGAAGAATCGTTTAATGCGATCCAGGGTATTGGGCTCAATTCCCTTTGTGGAAGGCGGGTGAGGGGATTCCGCAGCCGGCAGGTTAAACAGACGATCCAGCGCATGCTGATCGACTACTTTTACCTGCTGCACAGTGTGAATGAAACGCATAAACCGTTCCAGCGAAGCGTGCAGTCGCTGGAAAAATACCGGCTTGATCAGGTAGTCGAATGCGCCACTGCGCATGGCATGGCTACAGGTTTGCATGTCGGTCGCTGCGGTAATAAAGATGACCGAACACTCAAAACTTTTCAGCAGCGGACTATCAATAAGCTCCACGCCCTTACCATCAGGAAGATAATTGTCGAGGAGAATCAGGCGGGGTCGATGCTCACGGATCAGGCTGTGCGCCTGTTCAATCGACGTCGCAATACCGACAATTCGCAGGTGAAAATTCTGTTCGATATACTCGCGATGTAGCTCTGCGAGGTGGGGTTCATCCTCAACAATAACCACACTGAGTGCGCGGGTCGTCGTCATGCTTTAGCCCTGTCGATATGGAATAAACGCTGAAAATATAGTGCCTTGCGGAAGGTTATCGGAGATTTCTATGTTGCCGCCAGCCTTATCGATATATCCTGCCACCAAAAACAGACCGATACCGTGCTCTGTACCCACGATTTCGTTACCACTTTCAGGTTTACTACTAAATCCTTGCCTGAAGATGTGTGGTTTCAGGGCGTCATCCACACCGCAGCCGCGATCGGCCACTTCTATCAATAGCTCATGGTTTCTGTCTGAAATATAGAGTTCGACGGCGTCCGGGACTGCGGCGTTAAGGGTGGCATCGACAGCGTTATCCAGCAAGTTACCAATCACCGAAATCAGTTCTGTTTCGGTGATTGAAGAGGGCATTCGGGTCAGATGACATGCGGGATCAAACTGCAACTCAATCCCTTTCTCTCGTGCGCTGACATATTTCCCTAATAGCAGACCGCACAACGCCGGGGAGGAGAAATGAGCAGAGACGAAGTCGAGCACTTTTTGCGCACCCTCCGATTGCACCTGAATATAGCGGATCGCTTCGTCATAGTGTTTCATCTGTAATAGCCCCACGAGCGTTGCAGTCCAGTTCATCTGTTCATGGCGCATGATGCGTAAGTTATCCGCGTAGCGTCTGATCTGGCTCAACTGGCTACTGAGCGTATTAATGTCGTTTTTGTCACGAAAGCTGTAGACCCAGCCGCTTTCAATGCCGGGCTCGACCTCAATCGCGACACGGTTAACGATCACTTCCCGTTGATTAAGCACCGCGATCTGATCGTGGTTGCCATTGTTTGTCGCAAAGCGTTGAGATAAAAAACCCGGAGACGTTTGCAGAACATCTTCCAGAGGTTTGCCAATGAGCTCTTTCTCACTCTGACGAATATCCAGCAACTCTCTGGCGGCACGGTTAATTAAAATCAGCTGTTTTTCATCGTTAACGGCAAATACGCCTTCATACATGGCCTCTAGCAGTGCTTTTTGTTGCAGAACGAGGCGGGCAATATCTTTCGGTTCGAGCCAGAACATCTGTTTTTTAAGGTTACGGGTAAACAGCCAGGAAAAAATAAACAGCGACAGCAGAAGGGCGATGCCATACAGCCCGGACTGCCAAAGGATACGGGCATTGATATTGGCAATATAGGAAGTCAGATATCCGACCGAGACAATCCCGATCACCTGATGCTGTGCATTGAAAATCGGTGCTTTGCTGCGTAATGAAACCCCAATTCCGCCTTTACGAACGGAAATAATGGTTTTCCCTTTTAAGACTTCCGCATTATCTCCACCGATCATCGGTAAATTAATGCGTTCCGGTGATTCCGAGTGATACAGATGCTGCTCGAGGGTATCGCCGATAACAACATAACTGGCATCACTTTTGTTACGCAGCGGCTGAATCAGACGGGCAATAGCAGGGATATCTCTGGCGGCAACTTTTTCCGCAAGACCTGGCATCAATGCTATTTGACTTGCCTGAATGCGGGCGCGTTGACCAAGGTCGTGATGAAGTTGTCTGTCAATGAAATGAAACAGGATCACCCCAAGCAGGGCTAACAGCAGGCAGGAAAAGAATACCAGCGCCAGAAAAAGTTTTACCTGAAAAGAGAGTCTGCGTTTCATATGACCAGTGACAGGACAGAAGGAAAAACATTTGTGCAGACTAGCATGTGTAAATGGACGGTGTTAATTGTTAAGAAAAAGTTGTGAGCTGGCGCGATGTAAAGATGTGAGCGTTAATAGTGGTAATCAGGGGCGGGGTAAAGAGTTATCCAGGAGTGGCCGTAGGTTCACATATCATTTAACATAATATTCATTATGCGCACTAACATAGAGTCAGGCGGAATCCAGCGTTTTGCGGACCTGATTGCCCTGGTCGATTTTGGCTGTTTTTTTGTTCTGCTCACCATGGATATCATTCCATCGATGAAAACTAACCGCAAATCATCCTGCACCAGCATCGAACATCGTTTTTGCTAAACTCTATCTTTCACACATTACGTTCAGGAGATGCTATGTTTGACCACGTTAAGTTCGGTGTTAGCGATTTTGAAGCCAGCAAGACTTTCTACCTCAATGCACTTGAGCCGCTTGGCATCAGACTGGTTTCAGAAGGCACTCCCGATTACGGTGTTGAACTTAGCACGGATGACAAATCATCGCTGTGTCTGTTCCAGTCCGCTGAAAAACCCGCGCACCTGCATATTGCCTTTGTGGCTGAGACTCGTCAGCAAGTTGATGCATTTTACCATCAGGCGCTCGACGCTGGCGGTAAAGATAATGGCGCTCCGGGTTTACGTTCGCATTATCACGCTAACTATTACGCTGCTTTCGTTATTGATCCCGATGGACACAATATTGAGGTCGTCTGCCATCAACCTGCGCCCTGACCTTCTTTAACCTGATGAGACAGGACAGTAATGCGGATAAATTAGTAAATAAAAAAACGGAGAATACCAATATATCCTCCGCTTAAATAATTAAACTACCTTAGCACAGCGGCTGAACGGCGTTGCGCATCCCTTTTGTCAGGATAGTATCCAGGTCGCGTGTCACCTGCTCTGCCAGCCCGGAAACGGCAGTGAGATCCTGTTCCCAATGAGATGTCACTGACAGAACGCTGTCGACCAGTTGACGAGTGGTGATCTGACGATCGCGGTGCTGCGCCCACAGCAGCTGGTAACGCTCTATCCACTCCGCATCGTCCTGCACCGGGTACGTTTCACCGCCACGTTCGCCACGGTAGAACGCGATCAGCGCAGCCAGTGCAAACGTCAAACGCGCCGGCAGTTCGCCGCTTGCTTTCTGCCCTGCCAGCAACTGCGGCAAAATACGGGTGCGAAATTTGGTCATTCCGTTCAGGGCAATCGACAGTAACTGATGCTTGATATACGGGTTGCGGAAACGCCCGGTGACTGCGCTGGCAAAAGATTCCAGCTCATCACGCGGTAAATCCAGAACCGGAATAATCTCCTCGTAGATTGCTTTTTCTACAAATGCGCAGATTTCCGCATCACTCATCGCTTCGCCGACAGTATTCAGCCCGGCCTGGAATGCCACCGGTACCAGCGCTGTATGTGCGCCATTAAGGATTGCCACTTTGCGTTCTTTATACGGCTTGATGTCGTCAACGATCAGTACATTCAGTGGATATTTATCCAGGTGCAGTTCAGCGGCCAGTGATTTGGGGCCCTGGATCACAAACAGGTAGAAATGTTCCGCCGTGTCGAGGAAGCTGTCTTTATACCCCAGTCCGGCCTCGATGCTGGCCGCTTCATCACGCGGATAACCGGTCACAATGCGGTCAACCAGCGTTGAGCAAAAATGGTTGGCACTGTCGAGCCACGCCACAAATGTCTGCGGCAGCGCCCACTCTTGTGCATAACGTAGCACCAGTTCGCGTAGTGCATCACCATTATAATCAATCAATTCGCATGGAATAATCACCCAGCCTTTATCCTGCGCACCATTGAAATGGCTGAAACGCTCGAATAGCAGACGGGTCAGTTTCGCCGGGTAACTCACTGCTGGCGCATCATCAAACTTATCCCCTTCGTGATAGCTTATGCCGGCCTCGGTGGTATTAGAGAAGACGAAACGCATCTCCGGGTTGTGCGCCAGTTCCAGAAACGCCTGATAGTGTGAATAAACGCTGATTTCACGATTGACCGAACGAATCAGCCGGGCTTCGCTGACCGCCTCGCCCTTCTCATTCAGGCCGCGAATAATGGTGGTATACAGGCCATCCTGCGTACTGAGTGATGGCGGGAAATCGCTGGCAATCGGACGAACCACCACCACACCTGAATTCATACCGGCATGTTCATTCAACAGATCGATCTGCCAGTCGATGAAGGCGCGTAAGAAGTTGCCTTCACCAAACTGGATGATGCGCTCAGGGTACTGCGCGCCCGGAAAATCACGGCGGTTTAACGTTTTCACTATGGGTTCCCTCGGTTATTGGTAATACAACCTGTATTATTGGTCTAATAACTTATCAGATGTATAAACCACAGAACCCTGCTTTGAATCAAATATTATTATTCCATTGATTAATATCGCGCTGGAGTTTCATCTCATACATGCGCTTATCCGTCGCCCTGAGCCAGCTTTGCACATCGCTGTATGCGGCATGGTCGAACTCCGTTACCCCCCACGAAAACGCCAGACGCCAGGGTTTACCTGAGGTGGCGTTGAATGCGTCAGTCACTTCAGCCATATGTTGCATGGCGATAAACGCCCCGTTTTCATTGGTGTCCAGAAACAGAATGGCAAATTCGTCTCCGCCATGCCGCACCAGCAGATCGGATTCGCGGAAGGTTTTACGCATCAGCTCGGCCAGCGCGCGCAGCGCCGCATCGCCCTGATCATGGCCAAAGTTGTCATTAATCTCCTTGAACTTATCAAGATCGATCCAGCCGAGCGTCAGCGGTTCTGCACGGCGACTGGATGACGCAATGGCGTAGTTTGCCAGATGCTCAAACCCGCGGCGGTTCAGCAACCCGGTCAGATCGTCAGTGGTGGCTACGCTGAATATTGCAAAATCATCTTCTACGATTGACGCCAGGTCTTTGAGCATCTCCTGCTCTGCAGGCGCGAAGCCGCGAGTTTCATGATCTATCAGGCAGAACGATCCCACGATGGCACCGTCAGGCAAACGCAGCGGATACCCGGCATAAAAGCGGATGTGAGGATTTCCTGTCACCAACGGATTGTCGCTAAAGCGTTCGTCAGTGGTGGCATCGGGTACAATCAGCGGCCGTTCGCTGAGAATCGCGTGCCCGCAGAATGAGATATTGCGCGGCAGGGTTTTCCAGCTCACGCCTTCAGATGATTTGAACACCAGCGTCGTTTCATCCACCAACGTCACCAGTGCCATCGGAACATTAAAAAGATGCTTTGCCAGCCGCGTAAGCCGGTCAAAACGGTGTGGATCGCCCGCGTCCAGCAAGCCGGAGTCACGTAAGGCAGCCAGACGCTGGGCTTCATTTTTGGGGATTTCTGGCGTTTTCATGACTTATCCTCCAGGGAAAGTCATTAAATTTTAGCGTAATATCGCTAGATTTCACTGATAAGTGACAACGTCACCTGTTAATTAAAATAACACCGGTTCATCGCGCCGGATGCTCGTGCGGTTGCGCCCCATCTTTTTCGATCGATAAAGATATTCATCCGCTTCCACCAACAACAGATTGAACGTCTCTGATACGGGAGAAATTCCTGGGCTGCGAGTACCAATGCCTATGCTCACGGTCAGCCGCAGCGTGTCCTGATGCCAGCGGAACGGATACGCTTCAATGGCGCTGCGGATCCTCTCCGCCAGCGCATAGCCTTCGGCGGCATCGTCGGTAAGCACGGCGATCGCAAACTCCTCACCGCCCATTCGCGCCACCAGCCCTTTTTCGCCAACCAACGCTTTTACCTGTTGCGCGAAGGAAGCCAGTACATAATCGCCGCACTCATGCCCATAGTTGTCGTTGATGCTTTTGAAATAGTCGAGATCCAGCAGCATCACGGTCAGATAACTGTCATCGGTATGTTCTATTTTTTTCAGCGCTTCATAGAGGCCGGAGCGCGAATAAACCCGGGTCAGAAAATCGAAATCGGCGCGCAACGCGACCTGCTTCATAAGTTTGCTGATGGCATCAACACTGGCGGCAACCATCACCGGGCTCATTACCAGCGCGGCAATGCCAAGACGCGTGGAGAACAGCTGCGGCGTCTCCAGCGGAGCCGACACGGAGAGATTAAGAATATTGTTCGCTACAAGTAAAATTTCAGCGCAACCGATCACCAGCGTCAGCAGGCAGGTCAACGGCAACGGGTAACGCACAGCGCACCAGATAAGCGCAGGCAGAGGAAAAGCCAGGCTCCCTGCTCCGCCGACCAGTAAGGCGGCAGCCATCGAAAAGATGAGCGCCACCACCGGAATCAGTGCGCGCAAACGAAAACCGGGCAGGTTTGCGGGCCACGCCATCGTCATGATGCATGGCAAAAACAGCACACCGGTAGAGAACTGCTCGCTGAACCAGTCAGCAAACAACGGAAGAAAAGCCTGACGGTCAATACCCACCGACCCGACGGCACCGAGTAAAGACGATAATATTGCCGCAAGCAGACAATAATAAAATAAATGCAAGGTACTCAGCGGGCCGGGCATATTATTTATTCGTCTTTTATCACGTAATACCAACTGAGCCACTGTCACGATAAAAACCATATTCGACAGATTAATAACCAGCGATGCCATTCCCCATTGTGTGGTTATTGCATCATATACCAGCATTGCGACATAACAGATGGCGTAATGGATACCGCGATTCAGAAACGCGTAACGGGCGAATACGCCCGCCATGACAGCGTTCAGCGGCCAGAACAGTGAGAGTTCCTGCACCATTCTCAGCATCGCGCCAAAGAAATAGAACAGAGTTGTTAAAATAAATACTACCAGCGCATCCCGCACGGGTTGTTCTTCACGAAATAACGTGAAAGACGTCAGTGAAAATGAGCGCATGTATATTTATCCGGTAATTACTTTCGTAATTAGTTTACGGTTGCAGGTGAAGTCATCATATTATCCTGAAAAAAAATTACACGATATTTTCTCCAAAAAATTATCTATTGCGAATTCATCTGAATGACCAGCCAGTGATGGATCACCGCCACAATATACTGTTGCTGTTCTTCGCTGAGTGGGGTTCCCTGCGGGATCTGATGCCACTTTTGTAGGCAACCGCGGCAACAGGTGGCTGTCGCATGCTGCGCAATAAACACCGGATGACCGCGCATCGGCGTTTGTTTCCCGTCATTCTTCGGCTGGGCGGGCGCCAGACGGCTGGCGATGAAATCGGCGGCATGACGGTCAATCACTTCCGGGCCCTTATCAATGCAGTACTGCCGCTCTTTCGGGCCGAGACGAAACCGGGCGCGAAACGTCGAGCGCGCCAGGCGGGCAAAGAGAGAATCAAGTGGATCCATAATCAACTAGTAAACCGAGTAACCCAGCTGTCGAGTTAGTTTTTCAAGAGCAGCGATCCCTGCCAGTGAATTCCCCGCGTCATCCAGTTCAGGGCTCCAGACTGCAATGGCCATCTCCTGCGGCACAATCGCGACAATCCCCCCACCCACGCCGGATTTGGCTGGTAACCCCACGCGCCAGGCGAACTCTCCGGCGTTCTGATACATTCCGCTTGTCGCCATCAGGGCATTGACCTGCCGCGTCTGCAACGGTGTTATCACCGGTGAAGTGAGATGCGGTGCCCTGCCCCTGTCTGCCAGAAACAGAAACGTGCGTGCCAGTTCTGAACAACTCATTTTCAGTGAACAGTAATGAAAGTAGTTCTGCAATACTGTCGCCACGTCATGATGAAAATTGCCAAATGATTTCATCAGCCAGGCGATGGCGGCATTGCGGGCAGAGTGATCAAGCTCTGATCGGGCAACCACGGCGTCATAACTGATATCCGTTTTGCCACTGAGTTTGCGGACAATTTCCAGCATGCGCTGTCTTGGTGCGCTCAGCCGTCCCTGTAACATATCACAGACCACCAGCGCCCCGGCGTTGATAAACGGATTGCGAGGAATGCCCTGCTCCATTTCCAGCTGCAACAGGGAGTTGAACGGCTGGCCGGAGGGATCTTTCCCGACCCGCTGCCAGATCTCCTCTTCCTTATAGTGGTTCATGGCGACGATCAGGCTGAGCACTTTAGAAATTGACTGGATGGAGAAACGTTCGTGCGCATCGCCAGCGGAATAATGCTGGCCGTCGACAGTGCTGATGGCGATGCCAAGCTTGTTTCCCGGAATACAGGCCAGCGCCGGAATGTAATCCGCCACCTTGCCGCGCCCAATCAGTGGCCGGACGTCAGCCAGAATGGCGTCCAGCATCGTGTTATTAATGACCGTAGCCACTTACTGCTCCTCGCCCGCAGGTCAAATTCGGCCTGCGAGTATACCAGAGCGACATGTCTGACGTCAGGCGGGAAGTCGAAAACGGGTGACGGCCTGCTTCAGTAATTGCGAGCTTTCCTGCAACTTACCCGATGATTTTGTCGCATAGTCGACCAGTTCGCCGGTCTGCCGTGCGACCAGGTTCAGGGTGTGTAACTGGCGGGTCATCTGATGAATACTGTCTCCCTGACTGAGAGTAGCCTGTGAGATCTCATTCAGTAAACCACTCAAATGGCCCACCAGTCCGGTGACTTTTTGCAGGTTATCTTCCAGACGATTTACCGCTCTCGATCCCTGTTCGATACCGTCCAGTGAATGGTTAATCAGCTCCTGAATGGTTTGCGTGGACTGGCTACTCTTGCGCGCCAGCAAACCCACTTCTTTCGCCACGACTGCAAACCCGCGCCCCTGATTGCCTGCATGAGCCGCTTCAATGGCGGCGTTAAGCGCCAGAATATTGGTCTGGAAGGCAACGCTGTCGATCATCGCCACGATCCCCCGCATTTCTGCAGAACGATCAACAATCGCCTGCATAGATTCATTCACCGTGACCATCATCCGGTCACCGCCAGCCGCCACCTGGCGCGCTTCATCCGCCCGCTGGCTGGCAAGCTGCGCATAACCGGTGTTGCCTTCAACGTGTGATTCCATACGGGCGATATGGGTGGTGACTTCATCCAGCTCCTGCGCCTGTTTGACCGACTGCTGAAGGAGTTTCTCGTTACCTTCCACCAGGTGATCGATCTGCGTCATCATCGAACCGGTGGCCTGGTTGACGCGAGTTACCAGTTGCTGCAGTCCGCGCTGCATGTCGCCAATGCTGAGACTCAGTTGATCGATTTCGCGGTTAAAACGGGTGACAGTGGGCAGCGGACGGGAGAGATCCCCTGCCGCCAGCGTATTGATATGGGTAATCAGCTGTCGCAGCGGGGAAATGACCCAGCGCGACATACCTGTCCATACCATCGCGGCAATCACCACCAGTAATGCCGGGGCCACCAAAAATAGCGTCTGAAGAGAGGAGAGATTACTCATTAACGCCTGCCGCCCCGCTTCCGCCTGGGTTTCGCTGGCCTGCTGGAATCGGGCGTAGTTGTCGTTAAAATCAGACTGAAACGCCTGCACGGGCACGGCAAAAAAGGCATCGATCGACTGGGTCTTCGTCAGTCCGTCCGCCTGCTCCTTGATCGCGCCGTAAAACATTTGATAGCTGTTGATCAAGCCCTTGTCCTTCGGCGGATTCAGCGCCAGCCAGGCCTGCCAGGCGGTTTGCGACTGCACCAGCGCTTTCTGCGCCTCATCCATCAGGCTGTTCCAGCTTCCCACCGAGCCGGTTTCTTTATCCTGCATAAAATAGACGCCAGCGCGGTTGAGCAGATCGCTCGCCGCCAGCAATGATACGCGCGCTTCGTCAACCTTCACCTGCTGGAGATGCGCCTGTTGATTACGCTGTTCGTTACGCTGCGCGTCTTTTAAGGAAAATGTGAGAAGGAATGAGGAGGTAATCTGCAAGGCAGAGAATAAACCAATGATGCAAAAAATCCCTGCCAGCAGGCCGAACTGCCGTGGAAAAAAGCGTTGTGTGAAACGCCGAAGAGTTTGAGTTAAGTTCATGATTTTCATCTGTTACGACTAGACAGGCGCGAGTCTACGGAATGAAAATGACAGAACCATGATAGAAAAATGACAGGACGCCGTATGGCGTCCCGGGAATGGCTTAGCGGCGGTCTTTCCATACCGTTTGTACGTTGCAGAATTCCCGCAACCCGAAGTGCGACAATTCACGACCAAAACCGCTTTTCTTCACACCACCGAATGCCACACGGGCATCGCTGGCGCTGTAGCCGTTGATAAAGACGCCACCACACTCCAGCTCGCGGGCAAAACGCTGTGCCTGTTGGTCACTGGCGGTAAAGACCGTAGCAGAAAGCCCGAACTCGCTGTCGTTCGCCAGCTCCAGCGCGTGATCAGCATCGCGGGCGATAATAATGGCCGCCACAGGGCCAAACATCTCCTGACGAAATGCGGTCATCTCACGGGTGACGTTACCCAGCACAGTGGGTGCGTAGTAGTTACCCTGCCCGGCCACTTTCTCGCCACCCAGCAATAATGTAGCGCCTTCGGCGAGCGTCTTCTGTACCTGCTGATCCAGTTCATCACGCAGATCAAAACGAGCCATCGGCCCGAGGTAGTTCTGCTCCTCTTCGGGAGAGCCCATCTTTAGTTTCGCCGTCGCGGCGACAAATTTCTCCGTGAAGGCGTCGGCAATACCGGCTTCGATGATAAAACGTTTTGCGGCAGCACATACCTGCCCGGTGTTCTGATAACGGCCAGTAACGGCGGCCTGTACGGCGAGGTCCAGATCAGCATCATTCAGCACGATAAACGGATCGGAACCACCCAGTTCAAGAACACATTTTTTCAGCGCCGCGCCGGACTGTGCGCCAATCGCTTTCCCTGCCCGTACGCTGCCGGTGACGGTCACCGCGGCAATGCGCGAATCGTTTATCGCCTGGCTGACACCGTCGTTCGTGGCATTGACCCAGCCGAAAACACCCTGTGGGATCCCGGCTTTTGTGAAGATCTCGCCGATTAACGCCGCGCAACCCATCACGTTGGGAGCATGTTTCAGTAAATAGCTGTTACCGGCCAGCAGAATTGGTACCGCGCCGCGCACCACCTGCCATAGCGGGAAGTTCCACGGCATCACCGCCAGAATCGGGCCCAGCGAACGGTATTCAATGACCGCCTGCTGATTTTCAACCATTGTGGGTTCAGTTGCCAGCATCGCCGGGCCGTGTTCGGCATACCAGTCAAACAGACTGGCGGATTTCGTCACTTCGCCTCGCGCCTGGGCGATCGGTTTCCCCATTTCACGGGTGATCAGTAACGCCATTTCATCGGCATGTTCGCGCAGCGTCTTACCGACCGCACGCAGCGCATCGGCCCGCTCCGCAACAGTTTTCTGCCGCCACTGGCGATAGCCGCTGTCAGCTTGCGCGATGGCGTTGTCAACCTGGTCGGCAGTGGCCCACGGCAATGACGAGAGCACCTCGCCGGTTGCCGGATTGACGGAAATTGCGTGGGTTGCAGGTGAGCTCATATTTTCTCTCTCAGTCGATTGCGTTGTGTTCTCATCCTGGCCTACTCTTTCGTTTATGAAAAATGAATAATATTAACCAGCTTGTTCACGAATCGAGAATACTATGGATCTGACGCAACTTGAGATGTTCAATGCCGTCGCCCAGACAGGCAGCATTACCCTCGCGGCGCAAAAAGTTCACCGGGTGCCTTCTAATCTGACGACCCGGATCCGTCAACTGGAGGCCGATCTCGGCGTTGAGTTGTTTATTCGTGAGAACCAGCGGCTGCGTCTCTCCCCGGCCGGGCACAGTTTCCTGCGCTACAGCCAGCAGATCCTCGCGTTAGTGGATGAAGCCAGAATGGTGGTCGCGGGCGATGAACCGCAGGGCCTGTTTGCGCTGGGGTCACTGGAAAGCACGGCGGCGGTGCGCATTCCTGAAACGCTGGCGCGCTATAACCAGCGCTACCCCAAAATTCAGTTTGATCTGGCGACCGGCCCTTCCGGTACCATGATTGACGGTGTGACCGAGGGTACGCTGAGTGCGGCGTTTGTCGATGGCCCGGTCATGCATCCCGGTCTGGAAGGCATTCCGGTCTATCGTGAAGAGATGATGATTGTCACCCCACATGGCCATGCGCCGGTCAAACGGGCCAGCGAAGTGAACGGCGCCAGTATTTATGCGTTTCGCGCCAACTGCTCCTATCGCCGTCATTTTGAGAGCTGGTTTCACGCTGACCGCGCCTCGCCAGGGCGTATCCATGAGATGGAGTCTTACCACGGCAT
>NZ_JMTB01000028.1 GCF_000734965.1 Trabulsiella guamensis ATCC 49490 | reverse complement strand
ATTTTGAGAGCTGGTTTCACGCTGACCGCGCCTCGCCAGGGCGTATCCATGAGATGGAGTCTTACCACGGCATGCTGGCCTGCGTGATTGCCGGTGCAGGGCTGGCGCTGATCCCCCGTAGTATGCTGGAAAGTATGCCCGGTCATCATCAGGTCGATGCCTGGCCGCTGGCGGAAAAGTGGCGCTGGCTGACCACATGGCTTATCTGGCGGCGCGGGGCGATGACCCGACAACTGGAAGCGTTTATCGAACTGTTGAACGAACCGTTGCCGATGAAGGCGTCATAGCAAAAGAAAATGAGAGGTAAGTCACAAAACGATTGTCTTTTCACCAGCAATCGCTTTAAGATCCCCTTCTCTTCTTTTTGTAACCAATCCAGAACATTGTTATGACAACGAGCACAGTTTCACGCAGGCTTGCGTGGCTTCGGGTGGTCACGCTGGCGATTGCCGCTTTTATCTTTAACACCACCGAGTTTGTGCCGGTTGGGTTACTGTCTGATATCGCCGAAAGTTTCCAGATGGAGACCGCACAGGTCGGCATTATGCTGACCATCTATGCCTGGGTGGTGGCGCTGATGTCGCTGCCGTTTATGCTGCTGACACGTCAGGTGGAGCGGCGAAAACTCCTCATTGCATTGTTCATCCTGTTTATTGCCAGCCATGTGTTGTCATTTCTGGCGTGGAATTTCCCGGTGCTGGTCATTAGCCGCATCGGTATCGCGTTCGCTCATGCAGTGTTCTGGTCGATAACGGCTTCACTGGCGATCCGCATGGCGCCTGCCGGGAAACGTGCGCAGGCTCTGAGCCTGATTGCGACCGGCACCGCGCTGGCGATGGTGTTAGGCATTCCTGTCGGCCGTGTGGTGGGGCAACTCTTCGGCTGGCGTATCACCTTCTTTGCCATTGGCGTGGGTGCGCTTCTCACCCTGCTGGCGCTGATTAAACTGTTACCGACGCTGCCAAGCGAGCATTCCGGATCGCTGAAAAGCCTGCCGGTGCTGTTCCGCCGTCCGGCGCTGGTCAGCATCTACGTACTGACCGTCGTGGTCGTTACGGCGCACTACACAGCCTACAGTTACATCGAGCCGTTTGTGCAGAACGTGGCGGGTCTGAGCGGTCAGTTTGCCACGGTGCTGCTGCTGATCCTCGGCGGTGCCGGGATCGTTGGCAGTATTCTGTTTGGCCGGTTGGGTAACAATCATTCTTCGGTATTGATTAGCAGCGCGATTGCCCTGCTGCTGGCCTGCCTGTTGCTGCTGTTGCCTGCAGCGCAGAACGAAATGTATCTGGCCGTGCTCAGCATTTTCTGGGGCATTGCGATCATGATTATTGGTCTCGGCATGCAGGTGAAAGTGCTGGCGCTGGCACCGGACGCTACTGACGTGGCGATGTCGCTGTTCTCCGGCATTTTTAACATCGGGATTGGTGCGGGCGCGCTGGTTGGCAGTCAGGTCAGTCTATGGTTGTCGATGTCGTCGATAGGGTATGTCGGCGCGGTACCAGCGCTGGCGGCCTTCATCTGGGCGATGATCATCTTTCGCCGCTGGCCGGTGGCGATGCTGGAACCCCAGCATCATTCCTGATATGAAAAGGGCGCGCTGCGCCCTTTTTTATGCGTGATAGCTGGTAATAATTTCCAGCACACCGTTAATAATAAACTGTACACCCATGCAGACCAGCAGGAAGCCCATCAGACGGGAAATCGCTTCGATGCCCCCTTTCCCCACCATTCGCATGATAGCGCCTGAACTGCGTAAACTGCCCCACAGGATCAGCGCGACTGCAGCAAAAATCAACGGCGGTGCAACCAGCACTACCCAGGCGGAAAAATTCACCCCCTCTTTCACCGTGGAGGCGGAACTGATGATCATCGCAATCGTCCCTGGCCCGGCCGTGCTCGGCATGGCGAGGGGCACAAAGGCGATATTGGCATCAGGTTCATCCCGCAACTCTTCGGATTTGCTCTCTGCCTCCGGGGATTCATGCGCTTTCTGCTGCGGGAAAAGCATCCGAAAACCAATGAACGCGACGATAAGCCCCCCGGCGATACGCAGACCGGGAATCGAAATACCGAACGTGTTCATCACCAGCTGCCCGGCATAATACGCCACCATCATAATCGCAAAGACATAAATCGATGCCATCATCGACTGGCGATTACGCTCCGCACTGTTCATATTTCCGGCGAGACCGAGAAACAGCGCCACCGTGGTGAGCGGGTTTGCCAACGGCAGCAGCACGACCAGCCCGAGGCCAATCGCTTTCAACAGTTCCATCATAAGTGACCTGTATCCTGAGAATTGATACTGAATTATATCGGCTTAAGGCGGTTTTGTGACCTTTTCTCCCTGTAACAAAGGTTACGGTATACGTCGGTAATTCTTACCTCTGATGGCCTGTTGTAAACGATTTAGCAAATTGTGGCATCGGATAATTCATTCAGTTGACATATGCTTGCCTGGGCAATAATATCCTTCGCAATTAAACTACTTGCCAGGGCAACCATTGTGAAAAGCACAAGTGATCTGTTTAACGAAATTATCCCACTTGGACGCTTAATCCATATGGTCAACCAGAAAAAAGATCGTTTACTCAATGAGTATCTGTCGCCGCTGGACATTACCGCCACTCAGTTCAAAGTGCTGTGCTCTATTCGTTGCCAGGTGTGTCTCCCGCCTGTTGAGCTGAAAAAGGTATTGTCCGTTGATCTGGGTGCCCTGACCAGAATGCTCGATCGGCTGATTAGCAAAGGATGGATCGAGCGCCTGCCTAACCCGAATGATAAGCGTGGCGTGCTGGTGCAATTGACACCAGAAGGCGCTGCAATATGTGAGCAATGCCACCAACGCGTGGGCCAGGACCTGCACCAGGAATTAATTAAAAACCTAACGGCAGACGAACTTACTCAACTCGAACTGCTGCTCAAAAAAATTCTGTTATAAGCAGAAAGAGGTCAGACGATGTCCAGACGAAATACCGACGCCATTACCATTCATAGCATTTTGGACTGGATCGAAGACAACCTGGAATCCCCCCTGTCGCTGGAAAAAGTGTCAGAGCGTTCCGGTTATTCGAAATGGCACCTGCAACGGATGTTTAAAAAAGAGACCGGCCATTCACTTGGTCAATATATTCGCAGCCGCAAGCTGACAGAGATCGCGCAGCAGCTCAAGCAGAGCGACGAGCCGATCCTTTATCTGGCTGAGCGCTACGGCTTTGAGTCACAGCAGACGCTGACGCGGACATTCAAGAACTATTTCGATGTGCCGCCGCATAAGTACCGCGTGACTAATATGCCCGGTGAATCGCGTTATCTCTACCCTATTAATAACTGTAATTGTTAATCGCCTGCATCAGACGTATTGAGGAAATCATGAAACTGTTCGTCTCCGCCGCCCTCGCCTTACTGGCGCTGGCTTCTGGCCAGAGTTTTGCGGAGCAATCCACAACCCATACCAGTCACCCCTCGCGTGAGGCAATGATGATGCCGACCGCCCAAAACCAGTCGCCGTTCGATTTCAATCATATGGCGGCTGGCAGTGACAAATCCGACGAACTGGGTGTGCCTTATTACAATAAGTACAACCGGTAATTCGTCTTGCCCCGCTTTGCGGGGCTTTTTTAGCCTCTCACCGCCTTCATCCGTCGCCGGAACCGCAGCCCGAACACGTTGATAAACAGCCCCGCCATAATCAGCACCGCACCCACCATCTGCAGCCCTGTCAACCTTTCGCCCAGTAAAACCGCGGCGCTCGCCAGCCCGACTACCGGTACCAGCAACGACAATGGCGCCACTCGCCAGGTTTCATAGCGCCCGAGCAACGAGCCCCAGATGCCGTATCCCACGATGGTGGCGATAAACGCCAGGTAGACCAGCGATAAAATCGTCGTCATGTCGATCTCCACCACGCTGTGCAGCATCACCGCCGGGCCGTCCAGCAGTAACGAGGCCAGCATAAACGGGACGATTGGGATAAACGCGCTCCACACCACCAGCGACATCACTGCCGGACGGCTCTCGTGTTGCATGATGATTTTGTTGAAGATATTGCCGCTGGCCCAGCACAGCGCCGCCGCCAGGGTCAGGAAAAAGCCCAGCATGGTGACATCCTGCCCGTTCAGACTGCCTTCAATCAGCACCAGCACGCCAAACACAGCAAGGGTGATCCCGGCAAGTTGTTTGCCCTGCAGGCGTTCGCCAAACACAAAGGCGCCGAGAATAATCGAAAAGAAGGCCTGTGCCTGCAGCACCAGCGAGGCGAGCCCGGCGGGCATGCCGAACTTAATGGCGCTGAACAGAAAGGCGAACTGGCCGAAGCTTATTGTCAGCCCGTAACCCAGCAACAGGCGAAACGGGATCTTCGGTCGTGCGACAAACAGAAACGCCGGGAACGCCACCAGCAGAAAGCGTAACCCTGCCAGCATCAGTGGCGGCATATTGTGTAAACCCACTTTGATGACGACAAAGTTGAGCCCCCAAACCACTACCACCAGCAACGCCAGTAGCCCATCTTTCCGCGTCATAGCTCGCCCCTGTTTGTTCAATTTGTGTAAACAGAATTAAAGTAACGAAAAAATCAATGCACTGATAGATCATTAAATCCAGGAGGGTCAAAAAGCACTTGCCGACATGTGTTCAGCTATACAACACCCCGCAAGCCGTGTTACTCCTGATATGACACATCATCATGACAGAAAAAATACTCGGGCAGGAAAATGAACTCTACTACACGGCGCTCAACCGCAGCGCTGCTGGCGTCGTCGTTGCTGTTAACCATTGGTCGTGGCGCAACATTACCGTTTATGACCATCTATCTGACGCGGCAGTTTGCGCTCGGCGTCGATCAGATCGGTTACGCGATGACGGTTGCGTTAACCATTGGCGTGGTCTTCAGTCTGGCATTCGGCATTCTCGCCGATAAGTTTGATAAGAAACGCTACATGCTGATTTCCATCGCCGCGTTTATTAGCGGCTTTGTCGCTATTCCGCTGGTGAATAACGTCATTCTGGTGGTGTTCTTCTTCGCCGTGATCAACTGTGCCTATTCCGTTTTTGCAACAGTACTGAAGGCCTATTTTGCTGATACGCTGGAATCCGCTGCCAAAGCGCGTATTTTCTCGCTCAACTATACCTTTCTGAATATGGGCTGGACTGTCGGACCACCGCTCGGCACCTGGCTTGTCATGATTAGCATCCATCTGCCGTTCTGGCTGGCCGCCATCTGCGCCGCGTTCCCGATGGTGTTTATACAGTTGTGGGTGCAACGCATTGCTGTGACCGCATCAGAAGACAGCGCCAGTGCCTGGTCGCCGTCAGTGCTGCTGCGCGACCGCGCACTGTTCTGGTTCACCCTGTCAGGGCTACTGGCCTCATTTGTTGGCGGATCGTTCGCCTCGTGCCTGTCACAGTATGTGCTGGCGGTGGCCAACAGCGATTTTGCCGAAAAAGTGATTGCCGTGATCCTGCCGGTAAACGCGGCGGTGGTCGTCACGTTGCAGTACGCCATTGGGCGTAAGCTGACGGCAACTAACATTCGCCCACTAATGACCATTGGCACGCTCTTTTTTCTGCTCGGGCTGGTGGGTTTTATGTTGTCCGGATCCAGCCTCATTTTCTGGGGCATTTCCGCCGCCGTCTTTACCATCGGCGAAGTAATTTATGCGCCTGGTGAATATATGTTGATCGACAACATCGCGCCGCCGGGCCTGAAAGCCAGCTATTTCTCCGCGCAGGCGTTAGGCTGGCTCGGCGCGGCGTTTAACCCGATGATCACCGGTGCGATTCTGACCACGCTGCCGCCATGGTCGCTGTTTGCCATTCTGATGGCAGCGATAGTGATTGCATGGATGATGATCCTGCGCGGCATGCGCGTCAGCCCGCGCGAGGGGCTGTTCAGCACGGTCTGACGGCTGTCGGGTCGTTGTCGCCCTGCTGTCGTGTTGGGGTCGTGTTGCTTTCTCATACCCTGGCGGACACTCAATGCGGAATTTTTCATTCGGAGAAAGTGTTATGAACAGCACTAACCAGGTAAAAGCATTACGTCTGAAAAGAGCATGGTCACAGGAGCAACTGGCCGAAATGACCGACGTCAGCGTGCGAACCATTCAGCGCATTGAAAATGGCGAGCGGCCGAGCCTTGAAACATTGAGCGCACTGGCAGCGGTATTTGAAGTCAGCGTGGCGGAACTCTCAGTAACGCCTGTCGACGGTGAAGCGCCGCTCGATCAACGCATCAGCGACGCCCGGCAACAGGTTGAGCAGGAGTCGCATTTCTGGCGTGCCGTATTGACTGCTGTGGTGGTTTGCGCGTTGCTGTATGTACTCAATCGCATGACGGGGCCAGGTTATCTGTGGTCATTGTGGGTAATGGCCATCTGGGGCACACTGTTGGTGATCCGCGGGCTGCGCCTGTTTATGTTTGCCGGTGCTATTGAGCGCTGGAAGAAAACCCGCTTACAGCGTTTGTTAAGGAAGTGACAGCGTCACACATCGTTATTCATGCACTTCCCTTAACAACGCAAAAACGGGGGCATCATCAATAAACAGACAATACGCGAGCGTATAGTGGCAGAAACGAAGCGCGAACGCGCCTGACGAAGGATTGTTTGTCCGATATGGAATTGCTGTTTTTTAAGCTGGTTGCCACACCGCTCTTACTGCTCGCCGCCACTCTCGCCGGACGCCGCTGGGGGGAAACGGTCGGCGGGCTTGTCGTCGGATTGCCGCTGACTTCCGGCCCGATATCGCTATTTCTGGCACTCGAACAGGGGCCGGAATTTGCCACCCATGCCACCGCCGGATCGCTCTGCGCCACGGCGGCGCAGGCCTGTTTTGCTGTGGCGTATTGTCGCACGGCACAGTCTGGCTGGGGGAAAGCTCTGCTCGCGGCGACGGTTGCTTTTGCGCTTTCCGCTGGTCTGTTACAGGGAAGCGCGCTCTCGCAGACGGCACTGTTTGTCATCGACATTCTGGTGATGGCACTGGCGCTCATTTTCATTCCGAAAACCATCTTCAAAAGCCACAAACTCAGGCCGCCGCGTTGGGATCTGCCGGTCAGAATGCTGCTAATTGCGGCGCTGGTTGTGGCCGTCACGCTGCTGGCGCCGTTTGTCGGCGCGGGGGTGAGTGGTATCCTGGCGGCGTTCCCACTGATGGCGACCATTCTGGCGGTGTTTGCCCAGCGTAATCACGGCCCGCAGGCCGCACAGCAGGTGATGCGTGGGATGGTCGCAGGCTCGTTCAGTTTCGCGATTTTCTTCTGGTCCCTCAGTTTATTACTTCCCCGCTTCAGCCTGTTGATGGCCTACGCCATTGCTGTCGTGCTTGCGCTGCTGGTGCAATCCATCTCTTTATTTCGCATGCAACGACCGACGCCGAACACGCTGGCGCATTAAGGCAGGCAAAAAAAACCGCCAGTGACTGGCGGCAAATGCTTGCATGGATAGATTCGTATTTTACTTTTCGCGCAAACCCGCTTTTCCGTGTGGCGTTTACGCTATCAGCACTACGCTATCATGCGTATCTTCAATAGAGTCTAAACGACGGCGGTATTATGCCCCGTCGTTTAATCCCCGGTTTTTCAGCATCGGTTCGATGTCGGGATCGTGACCACGCCACGTACGATAGAGGTTTTCCAGGTCTTCACTGTTGCCTCTGGAGAGAATCGCTTCGCGAAAGCGCTGTCCGTTTTCCCGGCGAAGCCCACCCTGTTCGACAAACCACTGATAGCCATCGTCCGCCAGCATCTGCGTCCACAGATAGGCGTAATAGCCAGCCGCATAGCCGCCACCGAAGATATGGGCAAAATAGCTGCTGCGATAACGCGGTGGTACCGCCTCAAGCAACAGTTTTTCCGCCTGCAACGCCGCCTCTTCAAACTGCACCACATCCGTGGGCAACGCCTGTGTTTGCAGACTGTGCCAGTGCATATCCAGCAGTGCCGCGCCCAGCAGTTCCGTCATGTCATAACCTTTGTTGAAGGTCGCCGCGCGGAACATGCTGTCGCGCAGTGCGTCCGGCATTGGCTCCCCGTTCTGGTAATGACGGGCGTAATGAGCAAACACCTGCGGTTCGCTGGCCCAGTGTTCGTTGATCTGCGACGGGAATTCGACGAAATCACGCGGCGTACGGGTGCCGGACAACCCCGGGTAACGTTGTTCGGCAAACAGTCCGTGCAGCGCATGGCCAAACTCATGAAACATCGTGATGACGTCATCCCATGAGAGCAGTGCGGCACATCCGGTGGCGGGCTTCTGATAATTGCAGACGTTGTAGATCACCGGGCGCGCGTCGAACAGTGTCGACTGCTGGACAAAGTTATCCATCCACGCGCCGCCGGCTTTTGAATCGCGGGCAAAGAAATCACCATAGAACAGTGCCAGACCTTCACCGTCAGCGTCAAAAATTTCCCAGACCCGGACGTCCGGGTGGTAGACCGGAATATCCGCACGCTCAACAAAACGCAGGCCGAACAACTGCGAGGCTGCCCAGAATACGCCGTCGTGCAACACCCGGTTGAGTTCGAAATAGGGT
Source organism: Trabulsiella guamensis ATCC 49490 (assembly GCF_000734965.1). Classification (GTDB taxonomy): domain Bacteria; phylum Pseudomonadota; class Gammaproteobacteria; order Enterobacterales; family Enterobacteriaceae; genus Trabulsiella; species Trabulsiella guamensis. The sequence goes on along the minus strand of NZ_JMTB01000028.1, from coordinate 47,133 downwards.
TTAATCTGGCTTTCGTCGAGAGCGTATTTCGCCCGGCGCACATGCTCGCTGTAAAACAGCCAGTCCCACGCCTGCACTGTAAAATGGCCCTGCTGCTCGTTGATCACTTTTTGTATATCAGCCTGTTCCGCCAGGGCGCGTTGACGCGCGGCCGGGGCGATTTTTCGCATAAAGGACAGCACCGTCTGCGGTGTTTTCGCCATCTGATCAGCAATACTCCAGCTCGCATAGTCTTCAAAGCCAAGCAGTTCCGCCTGACGGGCGCGTACAGCGACGATCTTCAGCACAAGTTCGCGCGTATCGTTGGCATCCCCTTTCAGATTGCGCATTTTTCCGGCATTAAACAGGTTTTCCCGCGTCTGCCTGTCGGTCAGTGCCGCCAGCGCCGGTTGTTGCGTGGTGTTGGTCAGCGTCAGCAGCCAGCGATCGTGCAACCCTTTCGCCTGCGCGGCCTCTTTGGCAGCGGTAATGTCGTCATCGGACAGCCCATCAAGTTGATGCACATAATCCACCACCAGTCCGCCCGCTTTAACGGCAGCTAACAGCCGCTGGCTGAACTGACTACTGAGCATGGCGATTTGGGTATTAAGCGCTTTCAGCTCGCGTTTTTGCTCTGCTGGAAGCGTCGCCCCGGCGAGTAAAAACTGCTGTCTGACCACCTCGGTCAGGCGTAATGACTCTGCATCCAGCCCGAGTGAGTCCCGCTGCCGCCAGACTGTTTCAACCCGGCTGAACAGCGCGTCATTGAGGTAGATATCGTTCGCCAGTTCGGCAAGCTCTGCCGAAAACGCTTCATCCAGTTGCTGGAGGGTGTCATTAGTATTGGCGGACGCCATGGCAAAAAAGACCTGCGTCACGCGGGACAGCATCTCGCCGCTTTTTTCCAGCGCCTCGAAGGTATTGGCAAAGGTCGCAGGCTCCGGGTTACTGGCAATCGCCGCAATCTCGGCCCGTTTGCGGCGGACGCCCTCATCAAAGGCAGGACGATAATGACTGTCCTCAATACGGTCAAATGGTGGTGCCTGATACGGTAACAGGCTGGCTTCGAAAAAGGGGTTATTTGCAGGCATTATCTTCTCCCGGAATTTCAGTACATTGCCCAGAGTAGGCGTCACCTGCAAAAACCGCAATGCTTTCGCCGCTCGCGCGCTTTTTCCGCAGTGCCAGATCGTGCTATGGTAGTACGACATAAAAAGCGTTGAGGAACAGTGAGATGATTGTACTGGTAACCGGAGCAACTGCAGGTTTTGGTGAATGCATTACTCGTCGTTTTGTCGCTAACGGGCATAAAGTGATTGCCACGGGCCGTCGCCAGGAGCGTTTGCAGGAATTAAAAGAGGCGCTGGGCGATAATGTGCTGACCGTTCAGCTGGATGTGCGCAACCGCGCCGCCATTGAAGAGATGATCGCTAACCTTCCCGCCGACTGGCGTGATATCGACGTACTGGTGAATAACGCTGGTCTGGCGCTCGGCATGGAGCCTGCGCATAAGGCCAGCGTGGAAGACTGGGAAACGATGATCGACACCAACAATAAAGGGCTGGTCTATATGACCCGCGCCGTGCTGCCTGGCATGGTGGCGCGTAATCGCGGTCACATTATTAATATCGGTTCGACCGCCGGTAGTTGGCCGTACGCGGGTGGCAACGTCTATGGCGCGACGAAAGCGTTCGTTCGCCAGTTCAGCCTGAATCTGCGTACTGACCTGCACGGCACAGCGATCCGCGTGACGGATGTTGAACCGGGCCTCGTGGGCGGGACTGAATTCTCCAACGTACGCTTCAAAGGCGACGACGCGAAAGCGGATAAAACCTACGAAAACACCACGGCGCTCTCCGCTGAAGATGTCACGGAAACCGTCTGGTGGGTAGCGACGCTGCCGAAACATGTCAACATCAACACGGTCGAAATGATGCCTGTCAGCCAGTCCTTCGCGGGTCTGAACGTCCATCGTTCCTGATAGAATCCCCTGCCCGGTGCCTCGCCGGGTATGGGCGTGATGATGAATTAAGCGTAAAATAGCGCTGTTATTTACAGAAAGTAGAGCCGATGGCCGTCGAAACGCAACTGAACCCAACACAGCCCGTGAATCAGCAAATCTACCGGATTTTGCGTCGGGATATTGTGCATTGTCTGATCCCGCCAGGAACGCCATTGTCAGAAAAGGACGTCTCCGTGCGCTTTGATGTGTCGCGCCAGCCGGTGCGGGAAGCGTTTATCAAACTGGCTGAAAACGGCCTGATTCAGATCCGCCCCCAGCGCGGCAGCTACGTCAATAAAATCTCCCTCTCCCAGGTCCGTAACGGCTGTTTTGTCCGTCAGGCGATTGAGCGTGCTGTCGTGCGCCGCGCAGCCGGGATGATTGACGATGCCCAGTGTTACCAACTGGAGAAAAACCTGCAGCAGCAGCGCATCGCTATTGATCGCCATCAGATCAACGATTTTTTCCAGCTCGATGATGAATTTCATCAGACGCTGTCAGCCATTGCCGACTGCAAGCTGGCGTGGGATACCATCGAAAACATTAAGGCCACTATTGACCGGGTGCGCTACATGAGTCTGGACCACATCTCCTCGCCGGAAATGCTACTGCGCCAGCATCATGATATTTTCGCTGCGCTGGAAAAGCGCGATGCTGACGCCGTAGAAAATGCCATGGCATTGCATCTGCATGAAATCAGCGAATCAGTGTTGTTGATAAAACAAGAAAACAGCGACTGGTTTAGCGAAGAGTAAAAAAACAAACCCCCTCGTTGAGGGGGTTTTTGATGGCTGACGCTTAGCGTCCTGCGAACTGCGCCACCGTCGCTTTTGCGCCGTTTTTCAGCAGCAACAAATAAGCCGAGGTGACGGTTTTGACGAAGTTGCTTTCCAGCGGCAGTTCTTTACCGAAGATAGCCTCGATACCGAGCAACGTCTGAACGCGCGCTTCCCCTTCCTGACTCTGTTTCACCGCTTGTTGGATCACCGGCAGTAGCGGATCGCACACTTCAATGGCATTCCCTTGTTCGTCCACGCCGCCGACGTAACGCATCCAGCCCGCCACGCCGAGCGCCAGTAAGTCAAAACTGCTCTGATGAGCAAGGTGCCAGCGTACGGAATCCAGCATACGCTGCGGCAATTTCTGGCTGCCGTCCATCGCAATCTGCCAGGTACGGTGACGCAGCGCCGGGTTGCTGTAGCGTTCGATCAAGAGATCTGCATAGTGCGCGAGATCAACGCCCTTCACTTTCAGCGTCGGCGCCTGCTCTTTCAGCATCAGGGTATGGGCGGCATGACGGTAGTTTTCATCTTCCATGCAATCATTGATGTGTTGATAACCCGCCAGATACCCGAGATACGCGAGGAAAGAGTGGCTGCCGTTCAGCATGCGCAGTTTCATCTCTTCGAACGGGATAACATCTTTCACCAGCTCAGCACCAGCTTTTTCCCATGCCGGACGCCCAGCCACGAAATTATCTTCAATAACCCACTGGCGGAACGGTTCACAGGCCACACCGGCCGGATCGCGAACGCCGGTGATATGCTCGATTTTGTCGAGTGTGTCGGCGGTAACAGCCGGAACGATACGGTCAACCATGGTGGACGGAAACGTGACGTTTTTCTCGATCCACGTCGCGAGATCGTTATCAACGGCGCGGGCATATGCGCAAACCACATTACGCATTACATGGCCGTTTTCCGGCATGTTGTCGCAGGACATCACGCTAAACGCCGGAAGGCCCGCCGCTTTACGCCGCGCCAGCGCTTCCACAACCACCCCCGGTGCTGATTTTGGCTGATGCGGGTTTTGCAGGTCGGCAGCAATTAACGGGTGTCGAGCATCAGTTCCCCGGTCGCCGGTGAATGGCAGTACCCTTTTTCGGTAATGGTCAGAGAAATGATCGCCACCTGCGGCTCGCACATTGCCTCCAGCACAGTTTCCAGACCATCAACTTGAGCATGCAGCGCCTGTTTCACCACGCCCACGACGCGGGCGGTCCAGGCATCGGCAGACATCTCCGCCACGGTATAGAGTTTATCCTGATGATTGAGGTCGGCAATCTGCTGCTCACCGCCAATCAGATTCACTTCGGTATACCCCCAGTCACTGCCATGTTCTGCTGCCAGAATATCTGCATAGACTGCCTGATGCGCGCGATGAAAAGCGCCAAAACCAAGATGCACAATGCGCGGCACCAGTTTATTGCGATCGTAGCCAGGAAGTGTTGCCTTAGCCGTCAGTAACGTGTTTTGCATTTTAATACTCACAGTGTAGAAAACGGGTTGCCATACCAGATTAACGCGTGTTGCCGTCAGTGTTTTGACTTACGTTAACTTATCGGCAAGTGGTATAACATCATTTCAAAGTTGTGTGACATCAATACCCCCTGTACATCTGGCAATCCAGTAATTAATGACCGGTTCAGCTCAGTGTGGATGCCTGCTTAACCTCCGCACCTGCCTTTACCGCGTCGCTGTACCACAGTTTGTCGTAGTTGTAGCCGGTTAAATCCTCAACGATATGGCGTGTTTCGGCGGTAACGTCGGATTTCAGGCCATGCGCTTTAAGACGTTCCACTTCATCGACAAAAATCTTGTGAGTCCGTTTGTTCAGATGGAAGGTCAATGCCTGCCAGAGAGCAATCAACAACAGGCCTGCCGTACCAATAAACAACAGCATGGCGATGGTGTTAATGGCTTCCTGTGGTTGCACCTGGCTGCCTTTCACAAAACCGCCGCTTTGCAACAGCAGACCAACAATGAACGTGGCGATAGCGACGGTGGTTTTCCGGGAGAAGGTCATCACAGCCGCGAACAGCCCTTCACGGCGCTGGCGGGTGATCATTTCATCAATATCAGGAATGAACGGGAAAACGTTCCACGGGGTAAATTCCAGCACGCAACGACCGACCTGGTAGACCCCGGCGAGGATCACCAGCAGCACGACTTTATTGTCTGTCGGGAACTGGTAAACCAGGAAGAATCCCCCCAGGCACAGCATCATCAGGCTGTAGGCAAAGATGTAGAGCCGTGACGGGCCATATTTGATAATGGCGACCCCTGCCGCGAGTGTGACAGGTAAACCAACGATACTCATCGACAGCAGCGTACCGGCAAGCGACGACGAGACGTTCAGACAGTACACACAGAAGAAAACGAAGACCGTGTTATAAACGTCTTTTGCGGTGAATGAGAACAGGTAGATAGCCAGATGTTTCCTGAACGCTCTGACTTTCAGCGTCGAGGCGTACTCTTTAAACAATCCGCCAAATGCGACCAGTTTTTCGTTCAGCGAACGGGCGGTGCGCGTGGTTTCCAGCTCCGCTTTCATTTCCGGCGTTAATTCGCGCTCCCAGGTGACTTTCCAGGAAACCAGTACGCAGAGCATGAACAGCACGGCAAACACGATCCCGTTGATCAGATAGGCGTTAGCGTTGTGCTCGCCAAAGTAATTAATGAGCAGCCCTGGAATAAAGGTCGCCAGAAAAGTGCCGGACGCAGACAGGAACATGCGGCAGGTGGAAAGTTTGGTCCGCGAGTTGAAATCACGGGTCATCTCTGACGGCAGCGTTTCCCATGGGATCAATACCATCGCGGCGATGATTTCAAACGCCAGGTAGACCGCAAGGTAAAAGGCATAGTTCATCCCTTCCACCCACAGCAAAGCGTAGACCAGCATCAACGGCGCGCCGATCAACAGAAAGAAACGACGGCGGCCGAATTTTTTACCCAGATAGTTTTTATAGAAATGGTCGGTAAAGCTGCCCATAAACAGGCTGACAATGGCATCGACGATACGTGCAATTGCCACAATAGATGCCGCTTCAACCGGAGAAAGACCAACAAAGGTCGTATAAAAATATAACAGCCAGGCGCCAATGACCGTAAATGCGCCGCCGCCCATTATGTCTGTCAGCCCATAACCGATACTGACCGGAATGGTGATTTTTCTGTTTGTACGGGACATAGTTGTTCTACCCCATCGGATAAGAGGTTAAAAGTTAAAGTAATGACTGGCATTATCGTGACAAATATTTTTTATCATCCGGGTTAATATCTCCCGGTCGTCAGGAATTTCACCGCGGGCGACCCAGCCGCCGATCAGGTTGCATAATATTCTGCGGAAATAATCATGACGGGTGTAGGAAATAAGACTGCGGGAATCCGTCAGCATTCCGATGAAGTTCATCAGCAAGCCTTGATCGGCCAGGGTATTTAACTGGTTCTCCATTCCACGACGCGTATCGTTAAACCACCACCCCGAGCCAAACTGAATAGGTGATTTCACGCCCTCTTCCGCAGACTGAAAATTCGCGATGGTCGAGGCAACCACATCGTTATAGCTGGCGTTTAAGTTATACAGAATGGTCTTAGGTAACTCGTTGCGTTTCGCCAGTGCATCCATAAATTGATTCAGATTCGCCGCCAGATCTGTTTGATCATTAATGGAGTCGAACCCGCTATTAATACCGACTGCCTGTAGCATCCGGCTGTTATTATTACGAATGGCACCAAAATGAATTTGCATCGCCCATTTTCGCGCTTTGTAATGGCGGGCAAGCATCAGGAACACAGCGCTGGTGAAGACATTCTGTTCCGCTGGCGCGAGCGCTTCACCTGACCGTTTGCGGGTAAACAGGCGTTCAGCTTCCCCGGGTTCAGCCTCCTGAAAGCCCATCGCCAGCGGCCCGTGATCGGAAATGCGACAACCGGATTCATGAAACCAGTCAATGCGTTTTTCTATCGCCTGGCTGAAATCCGCCAGTGAAGTAATATTTACCCCGGTCATGGCGCTTAATTTTTCAATAAACTGACCAAAGCGCTGCGGATCGTTTTCGAATACATCGTCCGGGCGGAATGTCGGCAGGACTTTCACCGGGAATGATGCGTCATCACGTAACAGACGGTGATATTCCAGCGAATCCAGCGGGGAATCGGTGGTACAAATCACTTCTACATTTGAGCGGGTAATTAAGCCTCTTGGTTTAAAATCCTCCCCTGCTAACTGGCGATTACATTGCGCCATGATCTCGCGCCAGTTATTCCGGTTCAGCGTCTGGTCGATGCCGAAATAAAATTTCAGTTCCAGATGCGTCCAGTGATAAAGCGGATTACCAAAGCAGGCTTCAACCGTTTCCGCCCATGCGCGGAATTTTTCTTCCGCACTGGCATTGCCGGTAATGAAATCTTCACTGATTCCATTGGCGCGCATCGCGCGCCATTTATAATGATCGCCCGCCAGCCAGAGCCGGGTAATATGGTCAAAGGCGTTATTCTCGTAAATCTCTTTCGCATCCAGGTGACAATGGAAATCGATAATCGGCAATGTCCGCGCGATATCGCAATACAGTTTCACACCTGGCGGGTTATTAATCATAAAGCTGTCGTTAATAAAGCTCATGATCGTCTCCGGTTTACCAGTTCCACAACGTGCCGTCTTCAAGACGCGCAACGGGCAGACAGGCGGGTTCGTAGGGATATTTCGCAGCGAGTTTTTCATCGAAATCGATGCCGATGCCCGGCTTATTGCCCGGATGCATATAGCCATCTTCGAAAGTCCAGTTGTGCGGGAAGACTTCCAGCATCTGTTCGGAATAGCCCATATATTCCTGGACGCCAAAGTTCGGCACCCACAGATCGAAATGGAGCGCAGCGGCCATGCAAACCGGCGACAGATCGGAAGGACCATGCGCGCCTGTACGCACCTGGTACAGTGAGGCAAAATCAGCAATGCGGCGCATACCGGTGATTCCACCTGCATGAGTCAGCGTGGTGCGAATGTAATCAATCAGTTGCTCTTCGATAAGCTGTTTGCAATCCCAGATGCTGTTGAACACTTCCCCGACAGCAACTGGCGTCACAGTATGCTGGCGAATCAAACGGAAGCTTTCCTGATTTTCCGCCGGGGTCGGATCTTCCATCCAGAACAGGCGGTAATCCTCAATGCTCTTACCAAAACGGGCCGCTTCAATCGGCGTCAGGCGGTGATGCATGTCATGGAGCAAATGCTCGTGGAAGCCAAATTTTTCACGTACGGCTTCGAACAGTTTCGGCGTGAAATCGAGGTATTTTTCGGTTGACCACAGTTGTTCGTCCGGCCAGGCGCCTTTGGTTGCCGGTTCGTATGCCAGCCCTTTCCCTTTCGCCATGCCGTAGGTGGTTTTCATGCCCGGAATGCCGCATTGCACGCGAATAGCTTTAAAACCCATTTCCTTATGACGTGCGTAATCTTCCAGCACGTCGTTGATGGTATGACCAGTGGTATGGCAATAGACCATCACGCCATCGCGCGAAGCCCCGCCCAGCAACTGGTAAAGCGGCATGTTGGCAGCTTTCGCTTTGATGTCCCATAGCGCCATGTCAATTGCCGAGATAGCGGACATGGTGACCGGTCCGCGGCGCCAGTACGCGCCTTTATAAAAGAACTGCCAGATATCTTCGATGCGCTGCGCATCGCGGCCAATCAGTTGCGGGCAGAGGTGATCTTTGAGATATGACGCGACCGACAGCTCGCGCCCATTCAGGGTGGCATCACCCAGTCCGACAATGCCATCCTCGGTGGTGATCTTCAGCGTGACAAAATTACGCCCCGGGCAGGTGACAAAAACATCAGCACCAACGATTTTCATTTTTTCGATCCTTACATCTCAGCGGTTAATGCCGAAACTTTATGCATTTGGCTGCTACCATACAAGTATATTGATCACAAAAATGACATCATCCAGGATTATTTTTCAGTTTCTCTGCCGCGCCTGCTCCTGCGCCATCTGACATTAATCAATGCGTTTTCTGGCAAGAATGTTGTAAACTTTGCACAGGGATTAACCGCATTCATCACCAAAGGAAACCGCAATGAAAATTACGCTTAGCAAACGCCTGTGCCTCGCGGCAATGCTGACGCTGGGTGCTCTCGGGTACACGACTTCCTCTTTTGCCGAAACCAGCAAACTGGTTATTGAATCCGGTGACAGTGCGCTGAGCCGTCAGGAAGCGGCGATGCAAAAAGAACAGTGGAACGACACCCGTTCGTTACGTCAGAAAGTGAACAAACGCGCTGAAAAAGAGTTTGATAAAGCAGACGTGGCATTTGACGCCCGCGACAAATGCGAACAGAGCGCTAACCTGAATGCTTACTGGGAGCCAAATACCCTTCGCTGCCTTGATCGTTCAACCGGCCGCGCCATCAACCCATAATCCCGACGGGTGCCCACTTGCTGGCACCCTTTTCACTCGTTGTCACAGTAAGGATTTTTCATGGCTGACGCCTGGACTATCAAGCTACGCCCGCTTGAGCGCGAAGACCTGCGCTTTGTTCATCAACTCGACAACAACGCCAGCGTCATGCGCTACTGGTTTGAAGAGCCATATGAAGCCTTCGTTGAACTCTCCGACCTGTACGATAAACACATTCACGATCAGAGCGAACGTCGGTTCGTGGTGGAGTGCAATGGTGAGAACGCCGGTCTGGTTGAACTGGTTGAAATCAACCACGTTCACCGCCGCGCCGAATTTCAGATTATCATCTCCCCGGAATACCAGGGCAAAGGGCTGGCGTCGAGAGCGGCGAAGCTGGCGATGGACTACGGTTTTACCGTTCTGAATCTCTATAAGCTCTATTTAATCGTCGATAAAGAAAACGAGAAAGCCATTCACATCTACCGCAAACTGGGCTTTATGGTGGAAGGAGAACTCATCCATGAGTTCTTTATCAATGGTGAATACCGCAACACCATTCGGATGTGTATTTTCCAGCATCAGTATCTTGCCGGGCATAAAACCGGTAACACGCTGCTGAAACCGACGGCTCAGTAATATTCAATATTATTTTTGATGGTGTACTTCCGCGTTACCGGCGGTTTTACGCTTTCATCAACAATCTGCAAATCACAGTTGACGGGGTTATCGTGACGATCGTAATCGCAACGCTGCATAACGTTGCCGATCCGCCTGTTATTCAACGTGCTGATAGCGGTGTAATCCATCTTTTTACGCTTGTCTTTTGACGGCGTGGCGATGACCGACAATTGCTCGTCCTTCGCTTCGGTGGTTTTGCCCAACGGATAACCATCGCTGTCGTAGCGATAGGTGATGTGCATATCTTTGCCGCCTCGCAGAAATGACAAACCCGTTATCATCAGTGTCCCACGTTACGCCCGACGCCGGCAACGCTGCCAGCTGGCATTTCCCCTGCAATCGCAACAGTTTTTTCTGCGAGATAGCATCGAGATAATAGTTGGCATCCAGCACCAGCGACGCGCCAGTGTTGTTTTCCAGATCATGAAACTCCAGCAGGTCGAAGCACCCTTCTTCCGACATCTTCCCGGTCACGTATTTCGCGACTTTCCCCTGCGCGTCCATCAGTGTCTGGCTGAAATCTTTCACCGGGCCGCGCAGCGGGTCAAAATCAAACTCGCTGGAAAAGCTCGCCATTTCCGGGGTGAAAGCCGCTGGCGTCGAGGTATTATCACATCCCGCTAAAATCAGCGTCACTGGCGCCATCATCAGCAATTTCTTCACGCTTTTTTCCTGTTCGGAGAATTTTCCCGTCAATAGTAGCAATTAAATCCTGCTGCCGAACAGCCATCGCGCCATTACTTGCGGCACGGCGGTTGCGCATACCCGTTATTATCCGGCCATGCCTGAGGTTTGCAGTCCGGCAGTTTTTCCGGTGCGATGGCAAAAGTGGCCACGCCGATCACGCCAACGTTACCGGCATCGCCATAGGCTGAATTTGCGGCATAAGCGGCGTCCGGATGAGCAAAACGAAACGCGGCGACGGCGTCATCGCTTTTACGGAATCCTTCAATCCGCAGTGATGTGCGTGGATACAACAGATAACCCCGCTGTTCAATGGAACCCGGTTTGCCAGTCAGCACGTCCAGACCATCCACCGTAGAGACGATTTCATACGTCACCGTGCGGCTGTGGTTGTTGAAGGCCAGGGCATACCGTTCGCCTTCAAAGGCAAACAGCTGGTGATCACCGCGCGCATTACGGATGATTTTCATGTTCCTGCCGCTGTCATCCTGGATGCGCATTTCCACATCACCCAATGCCACCTGGGTGTAGGTTCGGGCATCAGACGGAACTCGTCCGCCCAGGTAATACACGGTTGCCATACGCGTCGGACGGCTGCTCTGACGATTCGCTTCGACGGAAACCACGCTGGAGTCGATATTCTCACCCCACGCCGTGCCCAGCCGTTCTTCCTGCGCAGGCGCGGGCTGTGGCGCAGATAATTCTGCCGCCGCGGCGGTTTCATTATGGGAAGCGGGTTGTGTGGCGCACCCTGCAAGCAAAAGCGTCAGGCCACAGACCAGTAAGGTCGCGGGTTTGAGCGAAAACGGCATAAAGCCTCCTGCTTAATTAACATCCGTGATGATTTGCCAAAATATATACAAATTTGAAAAGAAGTAACTGTGATGCATCTCAGAATGCCGAAGCATTGGGATCGCCGATTTCACTCTGCTATCCTTTGAAGACTATCCAACACAAGGAGGCGAACATGAAATCAGCAAAATGGTTACTGGCTTTACTCGTTGCGGCATCCGCGCCTGCGCTGGCAGCCCCCGATTCCTGCGAACGTGTGAAAGAGGATATTGCGCAGAAGATCATCAGTAATGGCGTTCCGGAGTCCGGATTCACCCTTGATATCGTCCCCAACGACCAGGCTGATAAAGCAGGCTCGCAGGTGGTAGGACACTGCGCTAACGATACCTTTAAAATCCTCTACACCCGCACCAGTGACGCACAATAGAGAGTGACAACGTCACGCATTTCCGCGATAAGAGAGCTGAACACGAAGGTAAGTTACCGGGTCAGCAGAACGCTGCCCGGTGGGTTACGGCATCAGGCGAAAACGCGGTCTACCGCCAGCACGCTGCCAAGAATGGAGACATCAACATAGTGCGAGAGTTCGCGCTGTTCCGCGCGTGGCAGGTATGGCAGTTCACCGATGAGCGGCGCGGGAAGTTTTTTTGCTCAATACGTCAATGATTTCAGCGTAATGCGCCAACCCTGGGTTGATACGGTTCGCCACCCAGCCAATCAGCGGCAGACCATCGTTGGCAATCGCCTGCGCCGTTAGCAGCGCATGGTTGATGCACCCCTCCTGGATCCCCACCACCAGAATAACCGGCAATTGCTCCTGAACCACCCACTCGGAAAGTGGTCGCAAATCGTTCATCAGACTGCGCCAGCCGCCGGTGCCTTCCACGACAACGTGTTCGACCTGCTGGCTCAGTTGCGCCAGCCCGTTCGACAGCAGCGAATAATTGATTGGGCAACTGTGCGCAACACTGCTTTCCTCTTCACTAAATGCCAGAGGATTGACCGCCGCATAAGACAACTCCGGTGTGGATACGCTTTGCAGCACCAGCGCATCTTTATTGCGCAGCCCGTCTGGCGTCTCTTTACTGCCTTTCGCAACCGGTTTGTACCCTGCGACGCTTTTGCCACTGGCAGCCAGCGCCTGCAGCAGTGCGCGGGAAACGACCGTTTTCCCGACCGCAGTATCAGTTCCCGTTACAAAGAAACGCTTAAGCATCACTAACTCCACAGTTATGCCGGTAAAATATCAAGAAAGGTAATTATTCAAGTAGTGAAAGTCTACGCGATGCCAGAATGGGACAGATTGAGATAGCGCAATTTTTCTTGAACTATGAAAAATTGTTAACCCTGTAACAGTCGAATAAGCAAAGATCCGTTATAGAGGGCGTCCTTTACCAGCGCGGCCCCGGCCATGGTGCCGCGGTTGGAGAACTGCGTGCTTTCCACCGCGATATGCCGGCTGTAGGCAGGTAAGGATTGCTGGCGAATACAGTCGGTTATCGCCGGAAAGAGGATATCTGCCGCCTGGTTAAACGGCGAGCCAATCAATATTTTTTGCGGGTTAAACAAATTCACCATGATCGCGAGGATTCGCCCGACGTTGGTACCGACACCGCTGATAATGTCTTTCGCCAGTAAATCCCCTTTCAGCGCCGCCTGACACAGCCAGTCCACACTTAGTGGCTGTTGATGCAACATGGAGCTCATCGACTGGTTCATTCGCACCTGTGCCAGTTCCAGTACGCTCTCCACGCTGGCGATGGTTTCCAGACAGCCATGGTTGCCGCAATAGCAGCGTTTTCCGTAGGGATCGACCTGCGTATGGCCAATCTCCACCAGGCTGCTGCTGCCGGCGTGAAGCAACCTGCCGTCGGTGATCACCCCGGCACCTACGTTATGGTCAATGACCACCTGGATCACGTCGCGCGCGCCGCGTGAGGCGCCAAACAGGGATTCGGCCATAGTCCAGGCGCTGATATCGTGCTGAATATATACCGGCACGCCGGTATGTTCAGACAGCGTTTCGCCGAGCTGTACTTCCTTCACATCTTCATAAAATGGCATCCGGTAGATAATGCCGTTTTCCGTGTCGATGATCCCCGGCAGGGTGATTGCAATAGCCGTCAGGCGTTCCAGAAGGTGCTGATGACGGATAAAAAACTGGTCGATGTGGGTGATGATACGGGACAAAAACGGCGCGGGATCCTGCAACGGAAGCGGCAGTTGCTCTTCCACCACCAGCTTACTGCTGAGATCGCGAAGCGCCAGATGAATTTCGCCACGGCTGATACGCAACGATAAATAATGCCAGGCTTCCGTTTCCACCATCAGCCCGACGGCGGGTCGGCCACGGCTGCCCGGCTCCTGGATTTCTGTCTCCTGGACCAGATGCGCTTCGAGCATTTCGCGAACGATTTTGGTGATGCTGGCCGGAGCCAGTTGCGCGAGCCGGGAGAGATCGATACGCGAAACCGGACCGAGCTGATCAATCAGTCGATATACCGCTCCTGCGTTCGTCTGCTTTATTTGATCAATATGCCCTGGCTGACTATCGGCTACCACCACTGTCTTCCTTATTTTCGCGCTTCGAAATAAACGTTGGGCTATGGTGAAGCACTTCAGTAGTGGTCGTCAAATTTTTACTTAGCCTTGTGATTAACCGCACATTTTTTGCCCCTGATTCAGCAGAATTATTAAGTATTCGCAACCTGAATGAGATGTTGTCTGAATCGCTCCGTAGCCTGACTGAGTTCGCGATGCTTCGACCACACCAGCCACATTTCCGACACCGCTTCTTCTTCGGCAATCGGTAACCAGCACATTTCATGCAACTGCACCCGTTTAAACGACGCCGGTAAAATCGATACCCCAAGCCCTGCCGCAACCAGTCCGATGATCGTCATCGCCTCGCCCACCTCCTGGGTAATCACTGGCGACAGTCCGAAGCGCCGCATCAAACCAAGAATGTCGTCATACAGCCCGGTCCCTACATGCGGATCGAAAAAAACAAAGGGTTCTTTTGCCAGATCGTACAGACTCACTGATGATTGCTGAGCCAACGGATGGACGCGCGGAATCATCGCCAGCAGCGGTTCGCGCAAGATCATCTGCCATGCCAGGGTGTCCGGTAGTTGCGTATTACGCATCAGTCCTAAATACAGCGTGCCTTCATTCAGCGGTGCTATCTGTTCGCGGGTGTTGATCTCACGCGTCTGCAGATGAACGTCCGGGTAATGCTGACGAAACATCGACAGCGTGTCAGATACCGCCTTAATAAACGGCGCTGAAGACGTGAATCCGATCCGCAGTTCCCCCGTTTCGCCCTGATGAAGCCGTTCAGCACGCGAGGCGGCATCCTCTACCATGCTCAGGATCTGTCGGCTATCCGCCAGAAACTGTTTCCCTGCCGCCGTCAGGCTCACGCTGCGGTTGGTGCGGGCAAACAGGCGCGCGCCGATCTGCTGTTCAAGCGACTGAATTTGTTGGCTAAGTGGTGGCTGAGAGATATTCAGACGCGCCGCGGCACGGCCGAAATGGAGTTCTTCGGCGACGGCAACGAAATAACGGAGATGACGCAGTTCGATATTCATATATAGAATGTATCATTTGAGATTATTAATATATTAGACAGAATATTTACAATTTCCTACTCTGGTGTTGCGTCTTCCAGACGTGTGATGAAACGCTCGTTTTTGCAAGGATCTACTGTGAGTCGTACTACTACGGTTGACACCGCCCCGGCTGGCGAGGTCAACGAAGCACCTGTATCTCAGCCGACGGAATTTATCCGGCGAGGAACGCCCCAGTTTATGCGCGTTACCCTCGCCCTCTTCTCTGCGGGTCTGGCGACCTTTGCCCTGCTCTATTGTGTGCAACCTATCCTGCCGATTCTGTCACATGAATTTGGCATCTCGCCTGCCAGTACCAGTATTTCACTGTCGATTTCCACTGCAATGCTGGCGATTGGCCTGTTGTTTACCGGCCCGCTCTCCGACGCCATTGGTCGCAAACCGGTGATGGTTACCGCGCTGCTGCTGGCCTCCTGCTGCACGTTGCTCTCAACG
Organism: Trabulsiella guamensis ATCC 49490; assembly: GCF_000734965.1. GTDB lineage: Bacteria > Pseudomonadota > Gammaproteobacteria > Enterobacterales > Enterobacteriaceae > Trabulsiella > Trabulsiella guamensis. Next base: position 31,756 of record NZ_JMTB01000028.1, on the reverse strand, counting down.
ATGATGACCAGCTGGCATGGCATTCTGATCATGCGCGCGCTGATTGGCCTGTCGCTGAGCGGCGTGGCGGCGGTCGGGATGACCTATCTGAGCGAAGAGATCCACCCCAGCTTTGTGGCGTTCTCGATGGGGCTGTATATCAGCGGTAACTCTATTGGCGGAATGAGCGGACGTCTGTTGACCGGGGTGTTTACCGATTTTATGGGCTGGCGTATCGCAATGGCCGTCATCGGCTGCTTTGCCCTTGCTTCCGCGCTGATGTTCTGGCGGATCCTGCCTGAATCGCGCCATTTCAGGCCAACGTCGCTGCGGCCAAAAACACTGTTTATCAACCTCCGTCTGCACTGGCGTGATCGCGGTTTGCCACTGTTGTTCCTCGAAGGTTTTCTGCTGATGGGGGCATTCGTCACGCTGTTTAATTACATCGGCTATCGCCTGATGATGTCACCGTGGTCACTGAGCCAGGCGGTGGTGGGTTTACTGTCGGTCGCCTATCTCACCGGTACCTGGAGTTCGCCCAAAGCCGGTGCGATGACCGCGCGTTATGGCCGCGGCCCGGTGATGCTGTTCGGTATCGCCGTGATGCTTACCGGTTTGCTGGTAACGCTGTTTTCCTCCCTGTGGCTGATTTTTGCGGGCATGCTGCTGTTCTCTGCCGGTTTCTTTGCTGCGCACTCGGTCGCCAGCAGCTGGATCGGCCCACGCGCCCGCCGTGCCCGTGGGCAGGCATCGTCACTGTATCTGTTCAGCTACTATCTGGGCTCCAGTATCGCCGGTACCCTCGGCGGCGTTTTCTGGCATAACTACGGCTGGAATGGCGTCGGTGGGTTTATCGCATTGATGCTGGTTGTGGCGTTGCTGGTGGGGGCGTCGTTGCATAAGCGGTTGCATTAACATTTCCGGCCGGGAGCCTGCTCCCGGCATTGTACATACGGTTACATGCCGATACCAATCACTCACGGAAAGCCTTTAAACACAGGGATATAGTTTCTTCAACGGCCCCGCAGTGGGGTTGAAATGAAGAAACTAATTTCGAGGGTATCAGAATGAATAAAGTATTAGCTCTGGTTGTTGCCGCTGCTATGGGTCTGTCTTCCGCTGCATTCGCGGCTGACACTGCAACCTCTACAGCGGCTCCGGCTGCACCTGCTGCTACGGCCTCTACCACCACGCAGGCTGCTCCGGCAAAAACAATGCATCATAAAAAACACAAAAAAGCAGCACCGGCTCAGAAAGCCCAGGCTGCTAAAAAACACCACAAAAAAGCCGCTAAAGCTGAAGCGACCAAACCGGTAGAACAGAAAGCGCAGGCCGCGAAAAAACACAAAAAACATGTGAAACACGAAGCCACTAAACCGGCAGCAAAACCAGCCGCATAATCTCGTCTGGTCATCTATTTCTGTGTACTAAATCGGCGCTGGTTCAGCGCCGTTTTTTTCTGGAGAGCAATGATGTTGCGGCGCTATCGATTTGAGCTCATCCTTATTCTGCTGATTATTTGCGCGCTTATTGCGACGAGATTTTTCTTATCCTGATTGTAGCACGCTGATTTTACTCCCCCTTTTCTGCTGTCCCGTCTATAGTTGTTTCATTGGGTTCACTTTTAATAATTCTAATTGCCCCATCAGAGTGAGATATGCGCAAATTCGTAGTACCTGTTCTGGGATCGCTTTGCCTGCTTTGTACTTTCGCCCACGCCGACAGTCCGGATGATGACAGCATCAGCGCGAGCGAGGTAAAAACACTTTTTTTCGGCCAGGATGACAGAGTACGCGTTACCGATCCAACAGACGCCCCCTGGGACGCCATCGGTCAACTGGAAACCGAAAGTGGCAATCTCTGCACCGCGACGCTTATCTCGCCACGTCTCGCGCTCACTGCCGGTCATTGTCTGTTGACGCCGCCTGACGCAAAGCCCGACAAGGCCATCGCCCTGCGCTTTGTGTCGCAGAAAGGCCTCTGGCGCTATGAAATTCATGGTATTGAAGGACGCGTTGAACCCTCGTTGGGTCGCCGTCTGAAGGCGGATGGTGAAGGCTGGATTGTGCCATCTTCCGCCGCCCCCTGGGATTATGGGCTGATTATTCTGAACTATGCGCCGTCAGGCATCACACCGCTGCCATTGTTTGAAGGCAACAGAGCGGCGCTGATCGCCGCCCTGAAAGCCAGTAACCGCAAGGTGACGCAGTCCGGTTATCCTCTTGATCACATTGACGATCTCTACAGCCATCAGGACTGCATTGTGACGGGCTGGGCGCAAACTTCCGTGATGTCCCACCAGTGCGATACGCTCCCCGGCGACAGTGGTTCTCCATTGCTTTTGAAAACCGATGCCGGCTGGCAGGTGATTGGCGTACAAAGTTCAGCACCGGCGGCGAAAGATCGCTGGCGCGCCGACAACCGCGCCATCTCCGTCACCGGTTTTCACGACAAGCTGGAAGCGCTGGCAAAGGAGTCGCCTTAGTGCTGCTGCTGACGTAACTGCATTAGCGAGGCGATGGGCACCGGCTCACTGAAGTAAAACCCCTGTAACAGCAACAATAGAAACGACAAGTCCCGTCCCGGCCATCAAGATCATTACAAAGAGCGTCTGTGCGGTAGGAATATTACGCCACTTTAACGGATTGAGCATTCGCTACCCTCATACAGACAGAGGCCGGAGAAATTTTCTGTTCTTTCCGTTAAGCGTAATACAGCCATTAAATTTCGCTGCCCGGAAATACGGACAGCGATCACATCAGGCGAGTTTTATCATCACCATGCCAAGGATCAGCAGGATGACGCCAGCCCAGCCTTTACCGTTCAGACGCTGACCAAACAGCACCCAACCAGCAGCCAGCGTCGCGGCGATACCAAAACCGCCCCACAGAGCGTAGGCGACAGACAAATCAATCCCCTTCACCGCCTGCGACAGTGCGCTGAACGCCGCCAGCACAGCGGCCAGCGACAGGATGCCATAGGTTTTGCGACGAAAACCGTCGGAGAATTTTAAAAACACGTTAGCCAGAATTTCCAGCACAATGGCCAGTGCCAGCCAGGCGCCGTGGAACCACTCAAACTGCGGCATGAGTCGGCTCCTTCTTCAGCGCGGTCGTTTTACGAGTGCCTGATTTAATCAGCACAATACCCACAACCAGTGTCGACAGACCTGCCATTTTCATCATTGACAAGGGTTCATCAAATAACAGTACGCTGAACAAAGTGATCAGCAAAATACCAATCCCTTCCCATAACGCATAGGCTACACCGAGGGCGATTTTTTTCACCGCAAATGCCAGGAAAATATAGGAAAGGGTGATCATTGCCAGCATTAAAATAAAGCCGGTATTGCCGTCACTGACACTTGCCCATTTCATCGACAAAGTGCCCGTAATTTCGGCAATGATAGCTAATGCTAATAAGATCCAGTAAAACATATTTTTTCTCCTGCTTGAGAATATATTCCTTGACGGCCAGCGATTTAGCGCGAACCGAAAAAATCTATAGGATTTCGCAGACGCGAAGCGTCAGCTCAGGCAGAAAAAAGGACTATAGCGCGTTGCGCCAGTGCTGCTCACCCAGGGAATGAGTAAAGGAGGAGGAAAGCGTAACAGAGTGGGTAAAAAATAACGTACTGAACATATTGTCCATAAAATTACAATTATCCGCGGTGTTGCTTCTCGTCATTGCGGATGAAAATTGTCCTCGGTAGTTAAACACGCTTAATTTGTAGCATAACGCCACATTTTACTCAAAACCTTTTCATTTCTTTACTGAATGTATTTACCCGCAATGAGTTTATTCTTACGGTGATCCTCTTCATGAATCTGCTTCTGCAAATCGTAATGCCCCCTGACGGCAATGCGCCAGGAGGTAACGACTATTTTTGCAGGCGGTCGACGCGCAGGATGGGCGGTGACATTTTTTTATCCAGACTGCCGTTGATGCTTAACAGCTGATCGGGCTGCACTTTACGGCCATCAAACACGGCGGCGAGAATAATCGCCTCTATGCGATCGGTTTTATCGCGGAAAACGTAGCGATCATCACCCAGATGCTCAATCAGATTACCGCGCAGCGAAATCGTCGCCCCGTCATGCATCGTTTTGGCGAACTTGACGGTCATAACGTGCTCGTCTTCGGTGCCACGATAGCCGTCTTCTATCTTATGAGGTGGAGGCGGTGCCGCATCTTTCTTTAAGCCCCCTGCTTCTTGCGCAGCATAGCCGTTTTGCAGCATGAGAAAACAGTATCCCAACAGTAATAGTTTTTTCACGTATTCCTCCACGTTGTCCGTTACCTTGACTTATTAAGCCTGGTTGCTATTTTTAATTTTTACAAACGTAAATTCACATAATTGTCTCTATCAGAATAGTATTACTGGCATTAAAGAATTTTTATAAATAACCGTCAGCGAGATATTTATGTATGAAACAACAAGATAAGGAAGACCCACGGGTTGAGGAAAGCCCCAGCGCCCTCAACTTTGAATATAACGTTAATCGCTTTGGCGTGCTGTTTCTGTTAGCCATCATTTTTTCTGCTGTGGCCGGTCTTTTTTCTAACGGTCTGCTGAGTTCTGCCAGTAAACAAAATAGCACGCATACACTGGACATTAACTATGACCGTTTCGAAAGGTTGACCAGCGAATCTGAAATAAATATCACCCTTCAGAGTTTGCACGCCAGTCGTTATATTGTCAGTATTGGTAATTCTTTGCTGAATAATTATCAGTTGGGTGATATTCGACCAGAACCTGACAGTATGTACAGTAAAGGTAATACTCTGTATTTAATTTATAACGCCGCCGACGTTCAGTCTCCACTTTCACTGTGGATTTCCGTTACGCCCAAAAAACCAGGCAACATCGCCAATACGGTTAAAGTCAACAGTGAACCCGAAATCACCTTCAGCCAGTTTGTCTATCCCTAGGAGATGCTATGGAAATGGTATTCAGAGCGATAGCGATATACCTTATCCTGTTGATTGTATTCAAAATAGCCGGGAGAAGAACGCTGTTGCAGATGACCAGCTTTGACCTGATATTATTATTGATTATCAGTGAGGCAACACAGCAGGCGCTACTGAGAACCGATTATTCCGTGACAGGCGCGATGCTGACCATCGTCACTTTGATTGTGGTTGATATCCTGTTCGGTTTTATGAAAAAACGGTTTTCTCGTGCCGAACAATTACTCGATGGCGCGCCTGTTGTGCTGATTGAAAATGGCACTCCCATTGATAACAAGATAAAAAAGGTTAACGTTTCCACGGATGATATTATGCTGGTTGCCAGACAGAATCATGGCATTTACCAAATCGAAAAAATTAAATTTGCCATTCTTGAACGTAACGGGCAAATTTCCATTATTCCGGCAGACGGATAGTCGCCTGCCGGTTATGGTTATTTATCACGCTCGGGTTGTTTATCTCCTGACTCCGGTGCGCTTGCCGGATCATCCTGTTCTTTTTCAATGATGAGTTTGTTTTCCATATTACCTCCTGACCAGTACTTTTTTACCAATGATATTTAAGCGTAGGAACATTGTGAGCGGTTAACAAGCAATGCAGATAGCCTTATTAAAAATGTCGCCTGTTTCAATGCATTCCGGGATTAAGATTCATCTTAAAATTGAACAGGCGGTTGGCTGCCATACTTTTTTCACTGAAAAAATAGCGAGGTCTGTATGTCTGTCGTTGTGATTACCGGTGGTAGCGCGGGAGCAGGAAAAGCCACCGCGCTGCGTTTCGCCGATGCAGGGTACGATATTGCCGTTATCGCCAGAGGCGACGCGGGACTGGAAGCCACCCGCATCGACTGTGAGCGTCGTGGCGTCAGGGTGCAGGTTATCAGCGCAGACGTTGCCGATGCTGCCGCCGTAATGCAGGCGGCACATCAGATAGAAGAACAGCTCGGTGAGATCGCAGTCTGGGTCAATAACGCCATGTGCGCGGTACTCTCGCCTTTTACCACCATGAGCCACGACGAATTTCAGCGTGTCACGGAGGTGACCTATTATGGTTTCGTCAACGGCACTCGGGCGGCGCTTGCGGTAATGAGACCGCGCAATCGTGGCGTTATCATCCAGGTGGGTTCCGCGCTCGCCTACCGTTCCATTCCGCTGCAGTCAGCTTATTGCGGCGCGAAAGCGGCAATTCGTGGTTTTACTGATGCGGTGCGTACGGAACTGATGCATGAGCAAAGCGGCATACAACTCATTATGGTGCAGCTACCGGGCATGAACACGCCGCAGTTCGCCTGGGCGCGCAACAAAATGGGCTTTGCGATGCAACCGGTGCCACCGGTCTACCAGCCAGAAGTCGCCGCCAAGGCGATCTATTCTGTTACCCTGCGTCCGGTTCGTGAACTATGGGTGGGCAAGAGTACATTGCAGTCGATTGTCGGACAGTTTCTGTTCCCGCGCTTTCTCGACCGGCTCATGGTAAAGAAAGCCTGGGCAGGCCAGTTGACCAGCGAACCACATTTCGACAACCAGCCAGACAACCTGTTCACGCCGTTACAGTGTCACCACCACACTCACGGCCGTTACGGCGATGGCGCCAGAAACCAGGCGCTGAACATCCCTTCCGATCTGCCCGGCAAAGCGCTTTCCTGCGCCGCAGTGGTGACCGGCGTGGTGGTACTGGCGCGGTGGCTGCAGCGAAAGCGCTAGTCGCGTTGTTGACTGAACCACCGGTAACCATAGCCGCCAAGTTCAACGCCCGCTTCAGCGTCGGGCGCTGAATAGCGCTTGTCTTCGAGGCAAGCTTCCCAATACCCGTCCGCCAGTGGTTCGAGGATGACACTGGCGGGACGATCACTGAAATTAGCCAGCGTCAGTACCTTTTTGGTTTCGCTTTGATAGAGGATCACCAGCACCGAGGCCTGTTCAACGCGGATGATGGTAAATGGCGCATTACCGATTTCCGGCAGCACTGCCCGCGCATTGACCATATCGATAATCCGGTGCAGCAACGAGTTTCGGCTCAGTAGCGCCTTTTCAACGTTGACCTGTTGATAGCGCCAGGGGCCGGATGCAATGGGCGCGCGAATTAGTTTCTCCGGGGCCGCCCTGGAAAACCCGGCTGCCTCACGGGATGACCACTGCATGGGTGTTCGTACTGCATAGCGTTCTTCAAGACGCAGATCGTCCCCCATGCCAATTTCATCGCCGTAACGCATCACCGGCACGCCAGGCAACGACAACAAGATTGCATGCGCCACCGCCAGGTGCTGAAGATTCCCCGACAGCATGGGTGCCAGCCGCCGCCGGATGCCACGCTGATAGACATACATTGTCTTATCCGGCGCGAACGCCTTTAGCACCGCTTTTTTGTCAGCCTCCCCGATGCCTTCCAGGTCCAGTTCATCATGGTTGCGTAACCAGTTGGCAAAACAGCACCCGTCAGGCGGGGTGATCATTTTATCCAGCGCGTCGATCACTGGCCGCGCGTTTTTCCGCGCCAGACTGACATAGAAATATTTGTTCAGCCAGAAATTGAGCGTGATATGCAGACGATCGCCATCGCCAAAATAATGACGATACTCTTTTACCGGTACGTCCACTTCACCGAGAATAATCGCCTGTGGATTCGTGCTGGCAACCAGCTTGCGCAGATGGTTGAGGATCCAGTATCCCTCTTTTTCATCCCCTTTTCCGGCCTGCTTCGTCAGATGTGACGCCGCATCCAGCCGGAATCCCGATACGCCGAGCCTGAGCCAGAACAACACGATGTTGTCGATCTCCTCAAGCACCGCCGGTAAGGCCAGATTCAGATCAGGCTCATGGTGGTAGAACATATGCCGGTAATACTGCTTTGCCTCGTCATCCCAGCTCCAGACGCTTTTCTCCACGCCAGGAAACATCGGCGGATCATCGTCAGGATCGGGCTCGTCGGCCCAGAGGTAATAGTCTCTGTAGGGCGAATTTTTGTCGCGCCTCGCCTGCTGAAACCAGGGATGCTGCGACGAGGTATGCTGAATAACCAGTTCAATGATGACGCGCAATCCCAGCGCTTTCGCCTGCCCGACAAATTCAATAAACGCCGAAATGGAGCCAAAGCGCGGATCCGGTCGCAGGTGATCCGTCACGTCATAGCCTTCATCCAGAAACGGCGTCAGGTAAAACGGTGTTATCCAGATTGCGGTCGCCCCGAGGCGACGAATATACTGCAGCTTTTCGGTGATCCCTGTTATGTCGCCACACCCGTCACCATTTGCATCATAAAAAAGCGAAGTATCTATCTGGTAAATAACCGCCTGGCTATACCAGCTCTTTTTTGCTTTCATTCTGTGATTGCGCCTTTCTGATGATTTACGTATGCAGACCGGCCAGCGTCATCAACCAACGCAACAACGAACTGACCGCCAGCAAGGCCAGGACGCTTCCCAGCCATATCAGTATCATCCACCCGGCTCTGGTTGCTATTTTTCGTACCATTAGTGATACCCTTCGTCGCTCTGCACTTTGCCGCGAAAGACGTAGTAGCTCCATGCGGTGTACACCAGGATCACCGGCACGATCAACAATGTGCCGACCAGCATAAAGAGTTGGCTGGCCAGCGGCGCCGCGGCCTGCCAGATGGTAATATCCGGTGGAATAATATGCGGCCATACACTGATACCCAGCCCACTGAAACCGAGAAAAACGAGCCCTAATGTCAGGACAAACGGCCAGGCGTGGCTGCTGACGCGCCGGGTCTGCCGCCACAGCCACAGGCTGAAGACGACAACCAGCGCCGGTACCGGCATAAAGTAGAAAACATTCGGAAATGAGAACCAGCGTTCAGCAATTTTTGGTAGCGCCAGCGGTGTCCACAGGCTGACAATAGCGATAGCGACCAGGAGTGCCAGCAGAAATCCCCGCGTCAACGCTCGCATCTGCTCCTGTAACGCATCACTGCTTTTGAGGATCAGCCACGTCGAGCCCAGCAGGCTATACGCCACCATCAGTCCGATACCGCAGAACAAATTAAACGGAGTGATCCAGTCCAGCGCCCCGCCGGCGAACTGGCGGTCAACAACCGGAAAACCGTGAATAATGGCACCCACCACCACGCCCTGGCTGAAGGTCGCCAGCAGCGAACCGCCCATAAAAGCATAGTCCCAGAACGACCGGTGTTCTTCCGTCGCTTTGAAGCGAAACTCAAACGCCACGCCGCGGAAGATTAGCCCAATCAGCATTGCGGTCAGGGGAATGGTCAGCGCATCAATGATCACCGCGTAAGCCAGAGGAAAGGCGCCAAACAACCCGGCCCCGCCAAGCACCAGCCAGGTTTCGTTGCCATCCCACACGGGCGCCACGCTGTTCACCATCGCGTCCCGTTCTTCTTTTCCGCGGACAAACAGGAACAGGAGGCCGATGCCCAGATCGAACCCATCCATGATGATGTACATCAGCGTGGCAAAGACAATGATGGCAAACCAAATCACCGCAACATCGATACCCATCAGAATTTCTCCTGTGGTGGTAATTTTTCCGCCGCAGAGAGTGGGCGTGCCGGGGTACCGTCAGTATGCAGGGTCAGATCCTGCTCCGGTTTCGGGCCTTTTTTGATAAGCCGAATCAGATACAGATAGCCAACGCCGAATACCGCAAAGTAGACCACAATGAAGGCGAGCAAACTGATGCTCATCTGCAAGGTACTGTGAGCGGAAACCGCATCCCGGGTGCGTAACAGGCCATACACCACCCACGGCTGACGGCCCACTTCCGTGGTTATCCACCCGGCGAGGATCGCCACCAGTCCCATCGGCCCCATGCCCAATGCGAACCACAAAAAGGGCCGCGACTGATAAAGGCGTTTTTTATAGCGCAGCCAGAGACCCGCCAGCCCCATCGTAATCATTAGCAGACCGGCACCGACCATCACGCGGAACGACCAGAAAACAATTGTCGAGTTGGGTCTGTTTTCGGCGGGGAAATCTTTCAGGGCAGGCACCTGCTTGTCCAGGCTATGGGTCAGAATCAAGCTGCCCAACCCGGGGATGGCCAGCGGATAACGGGTCCGCTCTTCGTCCATATCTGGCAGACCAAACAGCAGCAGTGGCGTCGCTTCTCCCGGTTTGTTTTCCCAGTGCCCTTCTATGGCGGCGATTTTGGCGGGTTGATGTTCAAGCGTGTTCAGTCCGTGCATATCGCCAATCACGGCCTGGACTGGAGCGACCAGCAACGCCATCCACAGCGCCATAGAAAACATTTTACGAATCGCCGGAGTATCGTTGCCTCGCAGCAGATGCCACGCGGCCGACGCGCCCACAAACAGTGCGCTGCTCAGGAAAGCGGCGGTAGACATATGCACCAGCCGCCAGGGAAATGAGGGGTTAAAGATGACTGCCATCCAGCTGTCCGGCACCACCTGCCCGTCGGCAATATGAAAGCCTTGCGGGGTGTGCATCCAACTGTTCGAGGCGAGGATCCAGAAGGTGGACATCAGCGTGCCCAGCGCGACCATGCAGGTGGCGAAAAAATGCAGTCCCGGACCGACCTTATTCCAGCCAAACAACATGACACCAAGAAAACCCGCCTCCAGAAAGAAGGCGGTGAGCACTTCGTAGGTCAGCAATGGCCCGGTAATGCTTCCTGCAAACTGCGAAAAGCCGCTCCAGTTGGTCCCGAACTGATAGGCCATCACCAGACCCGATACCACCCCCATTCCGAAGTTGACGGCGAAAATGCTGAGCCAGAAATGGTAAAGCGAGCGCCAGAGCGCGTTACGGGTTTTCAGCCACATGCCTTCGAGAACCACCAGATAACTGGCGAGTCCGATGGTCAGGGCTGGAAAAATGATATGAAAGGAGACCGTAAACGCAAATTGTAGTCTGGCAAGATGAAAGGCATCTAACTCAGCCATTATTATCTCCTGAATTTACCCGGACGATTTATTTTTTGGCTTCAACGCCTTCTGCTTCTGAGCGCAGAATAAATTGTTCCGTGACTTCAGGAAGATGTTGCAACAACCAGTCGGCCATGTTGCGTTCTTCTGCAAGGATAGTCTGAATCGCCGGAATGGAGGCGGTGTCCCCTGCTTTTTCAGCGGCGATCAGTAGCGCGGTATAGCAGGCAATTTCAAATTGCTCAAAGACATACCCGCTAATAGCGCCTTTGACAATTTCGTCTGACGGAAGCATGCCGCCAATAGATTGCCCCAGTGCCGCCAGTTTACTCATGGAATCTTTAATTACGGAGCGGGAAATACCGTTCTGATCAATAATACCTTCAAGAACGGTCAACTGGCGTTTTGTTTCAAAAAGATGCTGTTCAATTCTGGCTTTTAAATCCGGATAATTTTCTATCCTGCTGGCCATTGATTCAAGCATTGATTCTGCTTGTTTTTCCATTGCATGGGCGTCACGTAACCAGTCATGATAATTTTCTATATGCGTCATCATTCTTCCTCGCGATATTTATCAGCTATTCAGATTTGGATTTCTCATCCTCTGCAGCCTGATCGGCTCTGGCAGCGCTATAACCAGATAAATGGCCAACAATATTTGCATAAATACTGATGATAATTACCCACAGCACGCTGTCTTTCCACCAAATTACGGAGGGTATGGCAAGGGCACACCATGTAACAGCGGCTGCGAGATGACATCGTTTAATAATGTGAGGCGCCAGACTCATTCCTGTTAGCCTTTAATAGTTAACGCGATTATGCCGTTTTTTTCGCGCCCTGATTGACTTTCCCTACTGCTATATCGGTGAGTTTCAAATCGGCGCTTTTTTCCTCTTCCAGCGTTTCTGCCAGAAGTTTTACCGCTTTCTTATAACCGAGCTGTTCCGCGAGGGTGCAGAGGGTACCGTAAGCGGCAATTTCGTAGTGCTCGACTTTCTGCGCAGCGGCAATTAACGCAGCGTCGCGGACTTCATTTTTCTCTGTAGACTCAATGACTTCATTGGCCTCTTCGATAAGCCCTTCCATCGCAATACATTTCATTCGTTTAATACGAACATTGGCTTCCTGCTCAACGAGTTGGTCAATACGCTCAATTTGCCCCTGAGTTTCTTCAAGGTGGCTGCTGAATGCAGTTTTCAATTGTTCACTGGAGGCTTCTCTTGCCAGTTTAGACAACGCACGGGTGAGTTGCTTCTCTGCACTATAAGTATCAGATAATAGATGGATAAAGATATCTTCTACGCTCTGAAGTTTCATGCTGTATACTCCTGTATTATTTCCGGAAACTGCGAGCCCGTAGACCCGCAGCGTGCTCATTTCATTCACAATTGCAATGAAAGACTAGTCATAAAACTTATTTGTCGCCAGATTTACGGCCACCGCCGTGGCTACTTTGGCCGCCTTTCTTCCCGGCTTCGGAAGCACGTTCCGGGTCATTTTTAAAATTCCCGCCGCTGTGCTGTCCGCCTTTACGTCCTGCTTCAGACGCTTTTTCACGGTCTTCTGCGAAATTACCTGAACCGCCTCTATGCTCTGCCATAACGTTACCTTTCTGTGTTGTTGAAAAAGTAATGACATGCATTTGCATATCATCGCCGTGGATATTTAACACTAGTCGCTGTTACCGTATAGTCAAATATAAAAAAGCATCCACTGTTGTTGCAAACGAGGCGGAAAAATATTAATAACACCCTAAAAATAATGGAGTAGAAGGTATTCAATCTTTGCCGTAAAATTATTTTTAAGACTTCTTCTCTAATTATTCTGATTTATCCCACGAACCGCGAAACAGCGTCTATTCTTAAAACTCACGTGTTCAAGGAGGCCAATTATGAGTGACAACGCAAACCACTCGCAGCACTATCCCCGTCCACCCTTTGTCAAACAGCCACAGAATCCGCCGGGACTGGCATCGGAAATGAAACCGATCCCCGATCATGGTGAAACCAGCTACAAGGGGTCAGGACGACTTCTCGGTAAAAAAGCGCTGATCACCGGTGGTGACTCCGGGATAGGACGCGCTGTGGCTATCGCGTTTGCCCGTGAAGGCGCCGACGTCGCCATCAACTACCTGCCCGAAGAAGAGAGCGATGCGGAAACCGTTATTGAACTCATCAAGGCTGAGGGCGGCAAAGCGATCCCGATCCCGGGGGATATTCGTGATGAGGCCTTCTGCGGTTCGCTGGTAGAGAATGCGGTGCAGAAACTGGGTGGGCTGGATATTCTGGTGAATAACGCGGGGCGTCAGCAATATTGCGAATCCATTGAGGATCTGACGACAGAGGCGTTTGATGCAACCTTTAAAACCAACGTCTATGCGACGTTCTGGATCACTAAAGCGGCACTGCGGCACCTGAAAGCCAATGCCGTGATCATCAATACCTCTTCCGTGCAGGCGTTTAAACCCAGCGCCATTCTGCTGGATTACGCCCAGACTAAAGCCTGTCTGGTGGCTTTCACCAAAGCGCTGGCTAAGCAGCTTGGGCCGAAAGGCATTCGGGTGAATGCGGTCGCACCTGGCCCCTACTGGACCGTACTGCAGTCCAGCGGCGGTCAGCCTGAGGAAAAAGTGCAGCAATTTGGTGCCGACGCGCCGCTGGGCCGACCTGGCCAGCCGGTTGAAATCGCGCCGCTGTATGTTACCCTCGCCTCCGACGCCTGCTCTTACGCGTCCGGCCAGGTGTGGTGCTCTGACGGCGGCACCGGCACACTGTAAAGCGCACGAGACCACAACGGCAGGGAAACCTGCCGTTTGTTTTTCTGCCAGATTAAATTTCCTCATACTTCAATACCTTTGGCTGAAGACCCGATAAGTCGCTTGATTCGTTCCGTTAATTCGCAATACTGTATATAAATACAGTATGTAGTAAGGATCACCATCATGCGAACAGCCAGCCAGTCTGAAACCGGAAATATCAACGCGTTACCGCTTTTTCTTGAGCGCGTTCCCTGTGGTTTCCCGAGCCCTGCGCAGGATTACATTGAAAGCAGCTTTGATCTGAATAAGTTTGTCATCAGACACCCCTCCTCCACCTATTTTATTCGCGCCACCGGTGATTCGATGATCGACGCTGGGATCCACGACGGTGATTTACTGATTGTTGATCGCGCCCTCACGGCCGTGGATGGCGATATTGTCATTGCCGCCGTCGACGGTGAATTCACGGTGAAAGAGCTGCGTACGCGCCCACGGTTGCAACTGATGCCGCGCAATCCGCTTTTCTCCCCTATCATCATCCACCGAGAAGAGACACTGGAGATTTTTGGCGTCGTCACCTTCACCCTGAAAGCGAACCGCTAATGTTTGCCCTGGTTGATGTGAACAGCTTTTACGCCTCCTGCGAACGGGTATTTCGCCCGGATCTGAAGGATAAGCCCATTGCCGTGGTTTCCAATAACGACGGCTGTCTGATCTCCCTTTCGCCGGAAGCCAGACGGCTTGGGCTGAAAATGGGGCAGCCGTACTTTAAGCTCAAAAATGATCTGCAGCGCCTTGGTGTCAGCGTGTTCAGCTCGAATTACGAACTGTATGCCGACATGAGCCACCGCGTCATGTTGACGCTGGATGCAATGGCGCCGTCCATGGAAATCTATTCTATCGATGAAGCGTTTCTGAATGTCTCCGGCATTGAGAATTGCCTCAGTCTGGAGACATTTGGCCGACAGGTACGGGAGACCGTCTACAAACACACCGGGCTTTGGGTCGGCGTCGGCATCGCGCAGACAAAAACGCTCGCCAAACTGGCGAACTATGCCGCCAAACGATGGCAGCCACAGACCGGCGGCGTGGTGGATTTATCAAATGTCGATCGGCAACGGAAACTGATGGCGAAAATTCCTGCAGATGAAGTCTGGGGTGTCGGGCGTCGAATCACGAAAAAACTAAACCTGATGGGTATTCAAACCGCGCTGGATCTGGCGAACTGTTCGACCTGGGTGATCCGTAAGCACTTTAATGTAGTGCTGGAGCGTACCGTGCGCGAACTCCGCGGTGAGCCCTGTCTGGTACTGGAGGAGTTTGCTCCTGCGAAGCAGCAGATCATCAACAGCCGCTCTTTCAGCCATCGCATTACGCAATATGAAGAGATGCATCAGGCGGTGTGCGCTTATGCAGAGCGCGCGGCAGAAAAGCTACGCGAAGAAAAGCAGTATTGTTGCATCATCAGTCTGTTTATGCGCACCAGTCCCCACGCAGAAAACGAAGTGTACTATGCCAACCAGACCTCCGGTCGTTTAAACACCCCCACTAACGACACGCGGGACATCGTCCGTGTCGCAACGGAAAATCTTAGTCGTATCTGGCGCGACGGCTGTCGCTACATGAAAGCCGGTGTGATGCTCAGCGATTTTTACAGTCAGGGTGTGGTGCAGTTAAACCTGTTCGATGTGGTTCAGCCGCAGGCAAACAGCGCGGCATTGATGGGGGTGATTGATTCGCTGAATAAATCAGGCCGGGGAACGATCTGGTTTGCCGGTCAGGGTATTCAGCAGCCCTGGGCCATGAAGCGGGAGATGCTCTCTCCCGCCTGGACCACGCGCTATGAAAGTTTTCCGGTCGCGAAATGACCTAGCGACTGCGCTTGGCATGACGCTCCCAGTTTTCCTGACGCGCTTCAGCTGATTTGCGCAGCGCCACATAGCAGGCACCGTTTCCACCGTGATGCGGTAACGCACAGCAGAACGCCTGAACATCGTCGAACTCCGTCAGCCAGCGCGCGAGATAGCTGCGGATGATATTGGCGTGAGACTTATCCTCGCGCCCTTTTCCATGAACAATCAGCACGTTGCGCAAGCCTTTTTCACAGGCATGACGGATAAAAGCAAACAACTGCTGGCGACATTGCTCCACCGGCTGACGCAGCAGATTCAGGCTGGCCTGCTGGGTGTATTTCCCCTGTCGTAGTTTGTCCAGCACACCGGTCTGTAGCCCTTCGCGTTTAAACTCCAGCGGTGTACTCAACGGGATCACGTCCAGAAAACCCGTCGTCAGAAAATTGTCGAGCTGCAGGGTGTCAAGGGTGTACGGCTTACGCGTATTTCTGTTTGGCTGCCAGTGCACATCATTACATCGCTTCAGGGGCTGGACATCCTCCATGGCGTCAAGAAACAGCGATTTGTCGTCAGGGTTCATCATCAATCCTCCAGCAACGTCTGAAGAAGTACTATAGCCGTGCTACCGTACTGTCACAATATGGTATTTGTTAACAGTTAAACCGCACTTAATATAATGGTATTCAGATTAATATTTATCAGTTTTGTTAATTTTGTGTGAAATAAGATGAAGATAGGGATGGCAATATTTTCTCGAAACGCTATAACTTTTATTAACTCGCACACGGAAAAACGGGCGAGTATAAATGAAGGATGAATTGCTGTGTGTACTTCGGGGCCTGGCGGATGTCGGCAGGCCCTGGTTTTTTAACCTGTCCGACGCCCGCTAAATAACCGTTGTGCCACGCCAGTTGCTGCTCTATTCGGGGTATGTTGTTGATACAAAGGACATGATATCGTGTCGGCAGCCTTTTTTCCCCTTTCGTCGATATAAAGGGATACCGATGCTGAAATTACTTGAGGATAAGATCGCGACCCCGCTGGGGCCATTGTGGATCCTGTGCGATGAACTATTTAACCTGCGCGCCGTGGAATGGGAAGAATACAGTGATCGCATGGAGCAACTGCTCGATATTCATTATCGTGCTGAGGGCTATCAACGCATCGCAGCCAGTAATCCCGGCGGTCTTAGCCAGAAATTGCGCGACTATTTTGACGGTGATCTGGCCATTATCGACACGCTGCCCTCCGCGACGGCGGGAACGCCGTTCCAGCGTGAAGTCTGGCAAGCGCTGCGCACCATTCCCTGTGGGCAGGTTATGCATTACGGCCAACTGGCTGACATGCTGGGTCGCCCCGGTGCCGCACGCGCTGTCGGGGCAGCGAACGGCTCTAATCCGGTCAGCGTGGTGGTTCCCTGCCACCGCGTCATCGGCCGCAACGGAACAATGACCGGCTATGCGGGCGGTGTGCAGCGTAAAGAGTGGTTGTTGCGCCACGAAGGTTACCTGTTGCTTTAGCGTTCTGTGCTTTTCGGAACCGTTCGGTAAGTTAAGAACTCAAAGCCGTTAAAATAAACGCCATTTTTTCAAAAAGTTGCGGATTTGAGACTTTTTCACTTTCTAATATTGCGTGAAACGGGATCTCCAGACTTACTTGCCTCATAAAAAGATGTTAAAATTGACCAATATCAATTACGGCTTGAGCAGACTTATGATCCCGGAAAAGCGAATTATACGACGCATTCAGTCTGGCGGTTGTGCAATCCACTGTCAGGACTGCAGCATCAGCCAGCTCTGTATCCCGTTCACACTGAATGAGCATGAGCTTGATCAGCTGGATAATATCATCGAGCGTAAGAAGCCGATCCAGAAAGGACAGACGCTGTTCAAAGCGGGTGATGAGCTAAAATCGCTGTATGCCATTCGTTCTGGCACTATCAAGAGCTACACCATTACCGAACAAGGCGACGAGCAGATCACCGGTTTTCATCTGGCGGGTGACTTAGTCGGTTTTGACGCTATTGGTACTGGTCATCATCCAAGTTTCGCCCAGGCGCTGGAAACCTCCATGGTCTGCGAAATCCCGTTCGAAACGCTGGATGACCTGTCAGGCAAAATGCCAAACCTGCGTCAGCAGATGATGCGTCTGATGAGCGGTGAGATTAAAGGCGATCAGGACATGATCCTGTTGCTCTCCAAGAAAAATGCCGAAGAGCGTCTGGCCGCATTTATTTACAACCTCTCCCGCCGTTTCGCGCAGCGCGGTTTCTCCCCTCGCGAATTCCGTCTGACCATGACTCGTGGCGACATTGGCAACTATCTAGGTCTGACCGTCGAAACGATCAGCCGTCTGTTAGGTCGCTTCCAGAAAAGCGGCATGCTGGCGGTGAAAGGCAAATACATCACTATCGAAAACAGTGATGCGCTGGCCGCGCTGGCAGGTCAGGCGCGTAACGTCGCCTGACAACGCTCTACCTCATACGATAGCCGGAACATCCCTGTTCCGGCTTTTTTTATTTCTGCGCTTCGAAAGAGTAGAAATACGTAATTAATATTATCATGCATTGACTCGCCAAAAATAACCTCCCGCTTTTTTATCATTAATCAATCCCTATGCGTAATGTCTTATGGCTCGTATATGTCATGGATGATAGTCTCAATATGAGTTGTCGATTCCAGGAAAGATGTTCTATCGTTATAAATAGAGACGGGAGGCTTATTTGAATAAAGGAGGTGAGATGCATTGGGAGATAAAAAAAATGCTTGTATGCCCAGGAAGCGGCACAGCATATGCCGTCGCCACGACGCCAGGGGACATGGATATCATCGTATGGTATAAAGGTTCTTATTTCTTACGGCCTGGTAACACGTTGACCACCAGTGACTTAGGCTTATTTGTGAATGGGCGGCCACGCGATATTAAACTTATCAGTTGTTTTCCCTATACCCGCTCTTTATGGTTATATTATAAAGTCAGAACTGCCTGTCCGGGTAATAATAACGAACTTCTTAGTCACTGCAACGATACAGATCATTGCCAGTTTGAATACTGTCCGTATGGCGTTCCTTTATGTCATCGGCGTTGCGAGCCGGAATAACGTCTTCTTTCACAGACAGATGCGTGAACATCAACATTTCATCCTTTTTTCTGATTTGTTGATCTGACAGCGTCTCTTTGCTGTTTCATTTTACGCGTATGGGTTATCATTTTAGTTAATGAATGTAGTTACAGCTGTAAGGAGACCCTGTATGGCAATGTATCAAAACATGCTGGTGGCGATTGATCCGAACCAGGACGACCAACCGGCGTTACGGCGTGCTGTTTATCTGCATCAGCGGATTGGAGGCCGTATCAAGGCCTTCTTACCGATCTACGACTTTTCGTATGAAATGACGACCCTGCTTTCGCCCGACGAACGCACTGCAATGCGTCAGGGCGTGATCAGCCAGCGTACCGCATGGATCCGCGAGCAGGCGAAGTATTATCTTGAAGCCGGTATTCCGATTGATATCAAAGTGGTCTGGCACAATCGTCCGTTTGAAGCCATTATCCAGGAAGTCATCAGCGGTGGTCATGATCTGTTGCTGAAAATGACGCACCAGCATGACCGCCTGGAAGCCGTGATCTTTACGCCGACCGACTGGCACCTGCTGCGTAAATGCCCTTGCCCAGTCTGGATGGTGAAAGATCAGCCCTGGCCGGAAGGCGGTAAAGCGCTGGTTGCTGTTAACCTCGCCAGCGAAGAAGCGTATCACGATGAACTGAACGTTAAACTTATCAAAGAGACGTTACAGTTGGCCGAGCAGATCAACCATACCGAAGTCCATCTGGTGGGCGCCTACCCGGTCACGCCGATCAACATTGCTATCGAACTGCCCGATTTTGACCCCAGTGTGTATAACGACGCGATTCGCGGTCAGCATCTGCTGGCGATGAAAGCGCTACGGCAGAAGTTTTCCATTGCCGAAGAGCAGACGCACGTGGAAAAAGGGTTGCCGGAAGAGGTTATTCCGGATCTGGCAGAACATCTGCAGGCGGGGATTGTGGTGCTGGGTACTGTGGGGAGAACCGGACTGTCGGCGGCGTTCCTCGGTAATACCGCAGAACAGGTGATAGACCATCTGCGCTGTGATCTGCTGGCGCTCAAACCAGAGCAGTATCAGACCCCGGTCGAGCTCGACGACGACGAAGACGATTAACCACAAAAAAAAGCCGCTCTCAGAGCGGCTTTCTCATCGTGAATCACATCAATGGATACCCAAACGCCAGGCAAAATAAATCTCTTCTTTCAGCTCACTGGAAGATAACGCCATCAGGTCTGCAAATTCCAGTTCCAGTTGTTTCAGCTTTTTCAGGTACTGCGCGGGCGTCAACAGGCTGGTGTCGCGACGAAGGTATTCAATGGCCAACTGCGCCGGGGTTATTTCGGTATCCATAACATCCTCATTCGTGTTTAAATCCTGACCAGTATAACACATCAGGCTGGATGTTTTTTGACCATTTGCAATTATTATGTGAATAAAAAAGCCGCCTCATGAGAAGCGGCTTTAACAACAGGAATGGCGATCAGAGTTCTTTCAGAATCGCATCCACGCTGGCTTTTGCATCGCCAAACAGCATCGATGTGTTCTCTTTAAAGAACAGCGGGTTCTGTACCCCGGCATAACCGGTGTTCATCGAACGCTTAAAGACGATAACGTTTTGCGCTTTCCATACTTCCAGCACCGGCATGCCGGCGATCGGACTCTTCGGATCGTCCTGCGCCGCCGGGTTCACGGTGTCGTTAGCGCCGATCACCAGCACAGTGTCGGTATCCGCAAAGTCGTCGTTAATTTCGTCCATTTCCAGCACGATGTCATACGGCACTTTCGCTTCTGCCAGCAGCACGTTCATGTGCCCAGGCAGACGCCCCGCCACCGGGTGGATGCCGAAACGCACTTTCACACCGCGCGCACGCAGTTTCTCAGTGATTTCCGCCACCGGATATTGCGCCTGCGCCACCGCCATGCCGTAGCCTGGGGTGATGATGACAGAGTGTGAGTTCTTCAGTAAATCCGCCGTCTCTTCAGCGCTGATTTCGCGGTGCTCGCCTGCTTCTTCATCGCTGCCTGTTGACGAGCCATCGGTACCAAAGCCACCGGCAATCACACTGATAAACGAGCGGTTCATCGCCTTACACATGATGTAGGAGAGGATTGCACCCGACGAACCGACCAGCGCACCGGTCACGATCAGCAGGTCGTTGCTCAGCATAAAGCCTGCCGCCGCCGCCGCCCAACCGGAGTAGGAGTTCAGCATGGAAACCACCACCGGCATATCCGCGCCACCGATGGAAGCCACCAGATGCCAGCCAAACGCCAGTGCAATAATGGTCATCACCAGCAACGCCAGCACCTGCAGCCCGACGCTTTCGGTACGAACAAAGACGATCAGCAGCAGGAATGAAACAACCAGCGCCGCCAGGTTCATTTTGTGACGGTTCGGCAGCATCAGCGGTTTAGAGGAGATTTTGCCGCGCAGCTTGCCAAACGCCACCACCGAACCGGTAAAGGTGACCGCACCGATGAAGATGCCGAGGAACACTTCGGTGAGGTGAATGTTCACCAGAATCGGTTCGAGGCCGGGTTCGTGGTAAAGGTAGCTGTTGAAGCCGACCAGCACCGCCGCCAGACCGACGAAGCTGTGCAGGATAGCCACCAGTTCCGGCATTTCCGTCATTTCGACTTTCTTCGCCAGACGAATACCGATAGCGCCACCGATGATCATCGCGACGAGGATCCACGCCACGTTGCCGGTATCCGGCCCGAAGATGGTTGCGACCAGAGCAATCGCCATCCCGGCGATACCGTAATAGTTGCCCTGTTGGGAGGTTTCGTGCTTAGAAAGCCCCGCCAGACTGAAAATAAACAGGATCGCGGCAACAATGTATGCAGCTGTAACTAATCCACCAGACATTTGTTACCCCTTACCCTTTGCGGAACATTTTCAGCATGCGCTGAGTGACGGTGAAACCACCAAAAATGTTAATACTGGCGATCAGTACCGCGATAAAACTGAGGAAGCTGACCCAGCCACCCTGCCCAATCTGTAACAGCGCGCCCACAACAATAATCCCCGAAATGGCGTTGGTCACGGACATCAATGGCGTATGCAGTGCATGAGACACGTTCCACACCACGTAATATCCGACCACGCAGGAGAGCGCGAAAACGGTGAAGTGACCGAGAAACTCTTTCGGCGCTACATCCGCCAGCCAGCCGAACAGGATGATCACCAGCGCCATCAGCGCGTATTTACGCCACGGTGAGGCCGGTTTTTCCGGCGCTTTCGGCGCGGTATCAACTTTTATCGCCTGCGGTTGTGCAGAAACCTGAATCGGCGGTGCAGGCCAGGTGACTTCACCTTCACGCACGACGGTCACACCGCGCACCACGACATCGTCAAAATCGATAGTTACCGTGCCGTCTTTCTCTTTGCACAGCAGCTTCATCAGGTTAACCAGGTTGGTGCCATACAGTTGCGAAGACTGCGTCGGCAGGCGCCCCGGTAGATCGGTATAGCCAATCACCTTCACGCCACCGGGTGTGGTGACCACTTCGTTGGCGACGGTATATTCACAGTTACCGCCGTTTTGCGCCGCCAGGTCAACGATCACGCTGCCCGGATTCATGGAATCGACCATTTCACGGGTGATGAGCGTCGGTGCCGGTTTGCCGGGGATCAACGCCGTGGTGACGATGATGTCCACCTCTTTCGCCTGAGCGGCGAAAAGCGCCATTTCTGCCTTAATAAAGGCTTCCGACATTACTTTGGCGTAACCGTCGCCACTGCCGGCTTCCTCTTCGAAATCCAGTTCGAGGAACTCAGCGCCCATACTCTGTACTTGCTCTTTAACTTCCGGGCGGGTATCGAAAGCACGGACAATCGCGCCGAGGCTGTTTGCCGCACCGATGGCTGCAAGACCAGCCACCCCGGCACCGATCACCATGACTTTGGCTGGCGGAACTTTGCCGGCAGCGGTGATCTGACCGGTAAAGAAGCGGCCAAACTCATGGGCCGCTTCGACAATCGCACGATAGCCCGCAATGTTCGCCATTGAGCTCAGGGCATCCAGCGACTGCGCACGTGAAATACGCGGTACGGAGTCCATCGCCATCACGTTAATGTTGCGCGCTGCCAGCTTTTCCATCAGTTCAGGGTTCTGCGCAGGCCAGATAAAGCTGATTAAGGTCGTCCCAGGATTAAGCAGTGCGATCTCTTTGTCCGTCGGCGCATTCACCTTAAGAATGACGTCCGAGTGCCAGATGGCATTGCCGGTAACGATTTCCGCACCTGCCGCAGCAAAGGCGCTGTCGTCGAAACTGGCCAGATGCCCCGCGCTGCTCTCAACGGCGACCTCGAAACCGAGTTTGAGCAACTGTTCCACCGTTTTTGGCGTCGCAGCTACCCGGGTTTCCTGGGCCCACCTCTCTTTTGGTACACCAATACGCATAATTTTCCCTTCCATCGGTATGTAATGATGGTTTGTTGAGTCGTCGGCTAAAGCGGATCGCAATGCAAGCCCCTCATCAGCCTGAAAAATAAAACAGTAACAAACTTTCTATAACCTACTGAAAATAACGGCTGCGATCTACATCCTGAAAAAAGTATTTGTGAATTTATTGCGGAAAAGGCATCGCTGCACTGCGCAGCAGCAATATTTACCTTTATTTTAAGACGAGGCCTGATAATTCGCTCTAACGAAGCGGTAAAACGTGATCAATCGCCTGAGGGTATAAGCGGTTTTAACAATACATTAACTTATAAAAGTGGTATCGATAACCGGTTTGAGTGTTCAAGCGCCTGTTTTTTCAACATATCGATGAAAGTTATCTTACTCTTCTATCGACTTCGCACTGGAAATGAAAAATGCCGCAGACAGCAAGCAGAAT
The DNA here is from genome assembly GCF_000734965.1 of Trabulsiella guamensis ATCC 49490. Lineage (GTDB taxonomy): Bacteria > Pseudomonadota > Gammaproteobacteria > Enterobacterales > Enterobacteriaceae > Trabulsiella > Trabulsiella guamensis. The sequence goes on along the minus strand of NZ_JMTB01000028.1, from coordinate 8,393 downwards.
TAAATGCAATAATCAGCCACGTTTCTATTCAACAACACTACCAGTATCTGGTTTGCGCAAGGCGAAGGATTATTTTTATGAAGCTTAAGTATACACTCCTGGCGTCAGCACTCCTGTCTGCAACTGCCCTGTCAGCCAATGCAGCCACCGAGTTGACTCCGGAGCAAGCGGCAGCACTGAAGCCCTACGACCGCGTCGTGATCACCGGCCGCTTTAATGCTATTGGCGAAGCGGTACAGGCCGTTTCCCGCAAAGCGGATAAAGAAGGCGCCGCCTCTTTTTATGTTGTAGATACCTCAGATTTTGGCAACAGCGGCAACTGGCGCGTCACTGCCGACCTTTATAAGAGCGATGCAGGCAAAGCTGACGAACCGGTAAATCGCGTCATTAACGGCGTGACTGAATTACCGAAAGACCAGGCTGTTGAGCTTGAACCTTTTGATACGGTCACTGTTCAGGGTTTCTTCCGCAGCCAGCCGGACGTGAACGATGCCATCACCAAAGCCGCGAAAGCAAAAGGTGCCGCGTCCTTCTTTATTGTTCGCCAGGTTGATGCGAACGACGGCGGCAACCAGCGCGTAACGGCGTTTATCTATAAAGCCGATGCGAAGAAACGTGTTCTGCAAAGTCCGGATGCGATCCCGGCGGATTCCGAAGCAGGCCGCGCCGCGCTGGCAAAAGGCGGTGAAGAAGCGAAGAAAGTGGAAATCCCGGGCGTAGCGAGCACCGCCTCCGTCGGCATGGGAACCGGCGTGGGTCGCTTCTTCGAAACACAATCCTCTAAAGGTGGCCGTTACACTGTCACTCTGCCGGACGGCACCAAAATCGAAGAAGTGAATAAAATCACTGCTGCGCAGATGGTTCCCTTCGATAGCGTCAAATTTACCGGCAATTACGGCAACATGACCGAAATCTCCTATCAGGTCGCCAAACGTGCGGCGAAGAAAGGCGCGAAGTACTATCACATCACGCGTCAGTGGCAGGAGCGTGGCGGCAACATGACTATCAGTGCCGATCTGTATAAATAAGCGAATACCCTTCACGAAAAGGCGGTTTTTACCGCCTTTTTTCATTTTTTTATGCATACGTCATTGCATGCAGCCTGGACACTTCGTAAAATCCCGCGCCTTAGCGTAATCCACCATGTTTATGCGATTACACATGATAAATATTCTTTCATCCCGATTTTCTGCCACAGGATGCCCATGGAAAAGAAACTAGGTCTAAGCGCGCTGACCGCTCTGGTATTAAGCTCAATGCTGGGCGCTGGCGTGTTCAGTCTGCCTCAGAATATGGCCGCTGTTGCCAGCCCGGCAGCGCTGCTCATCGGCTGGGCCATCACTGGCATCGGGATCCTGTTTCTCGCCTTTGCCATGCTGGTGCTGACGCGAATTCGCCCTGACCTCGATGGCGGCATTTTTACTTATGCCCGCGAAGGTTTTGGCGAACTGATCGGTTTTTGCTCGGCCTGGGGGTACTGGCTGTGCGCGGTGATCGCCAATGTGTCCTATCTGGTCATCGTTTTTTCCGCGCTGAGCTTTTTCACCGACACACCGCAACTGCGGCTCTTTGGCGACGGCAATACCTGGCAGTCGATCGTTGGCGCGTCCGTGCTGCTGTGGTTCGTTCACTTTCTCGTGTTGCGCGGCGTGCAGACAGCGGCAGGCATCAACCTGGTCGCGACACTGGCGAAACTGTTGCCGCTCGGGCTGTTTGTGGTGCTGGCGGCGATGGCATTTCGTCTTGATGTTTTTAGCCTGGATTTCAGCGGTATCGCGCTCGGCGTGCCAGTCTGGGAACAGGTGAAAAACACCATGCTGATTACCCTGTGGGTGTTCATCGGCGTGGAAGGCGCCGTGGTGGTGTCCGCCCGTGCGCGTAATAAGAACGATGTCGGGCGTGCGACCCTGCTGGCCGTACTTTCTGCGCTTGCCGTTTATTTGCTGGTAACGCTGCTGTCGCTGGGTGTGGTCGCCCGCCCGGAACTGGCCGGGATGCGCAATCCGTCAATGGCCGGACTGATGGTGAACATGATGGGCTCCTGGGGTGAAGTGATTATCGCCGCCGGGCTTATCGTCTCCGTATGTGGCGCCTATCTGAGCTGGACGATTATGGCAGCCGAAGTGCCTTATCTGGCTGCAACGCATAAAGCGTTCCCGCGCGTCTTTGCCCGTCAGAACAACAACAGCGCGCCGTCCGCTTCGTTGTGGCTGACCAATATCAGCGTGCAGGTCTGCCTGGTGCTGATCTGGCTGACTGGTTCCGACTACAATACGCTGCTGACCATCGCCTCAGAGATGATCCTCGTGCCCTATTTCCTCGTTGGTGCATTCCTGTTGAAAATTGCCACCCGTCCACTGCATAAAGCGGTAGGTATCGGCGCCTGCATTTATGGCTTATGGTTATTATATGCTTCCGGCCCGATGCATCTGCTGTTGTCCGTAGTTTTGTATGCACCGGGGTTACTGGTCTTTCTTTACGCGCGCCGTACACATCAGCACGATCAGGTACTGAGACGCCGTGAAATGGCATTAATTGGTTTTATACTGGTTGCCGCCTTCCCGGCAACGTGGATGCTGGTGGGGTAACGGTGTTTCCCCGTCGCTGAACGCTAAGGAGACACTGATGGGTACCACCCGACAGCGCCCAATCCTCATCACTGGTGGAGGCCGACGTATCGGCCTCGCCCTTGCCCACCATTTTCTTAATCAAAAACAGCCCGTTATCATCAGCTACCGTAGCGAATACCCGGCGATAGAGGGCTTATGCGAAGCCGGAGCGACCTGTATTCAGGCAGATTTTTCCACTGATGACGGCATTCTGGCGTTTGCTGAAGAAGTAAAAAGTCACGCCCCTCATGGTTTACGGGCGATCCTGCACAACGCCAGCGGCTGGATGGCAGAAAAGAGCGGCGGCCCGCTGAGCGACGTACTGAGCGCGATGCTGCATATTCACGTTCATGCGCCCTATCTGCTCAATCATGCGCTGGAAGGATTGCTGCGCGGCCACGGTCACGCTGCCAGTGATATTATTCATTTCACGGATTACGTGGTGGAACGTGGCAGCGACAAACATATCGCCTACGCCGCCAGCAAAGCGGCGCTGGATAACATGACCCGCTCGTTTGCCCGTAAAATGGCCCCGGAAGTGAAAGTGAACGCCATTGCCCCCTCGTTGATTCTGTTTAACGAAGGAGACGATGCGGAATACCGGCAACAGGCATTGAATAAATCACTGATGAAAACTGCGCCAGGTGAGAAAGAGATCATCGAGCTGGTCGATTATCTGCTGGTCAGCTGCTTTGTCACCGGACGTGCTTTTGCGGTAGATGGCGGTCGCCATCTGCGTTAATGAAAACGGCTCCACAGGGCAATTAACACCCAGGCGCTGAGCCCCCAACAGGCGACAGCGCCGGTCAGTGCCCATGAAAGCCGCCAGAAGCCAGTGAAATACCACAGCGACAACAGGTAGAGAAAGTACGGAATGATTGACCACATGCCAAAGACAATCGTTGCTCGCAGCGCTTCAATGCCCCGCTCACTGGCGACAATGTAGTGTGCGATCAGCGCAAAAGTCGGGAACAGCGGGATCAGCCCGGCAATGTAATAATTTTTGGTTTTCGCCAGGATGCCAATCAATAACACCACCAGCGCACCCAACGCCGCCTTAATCACCAGCCCCATCATTTTGCCTTAACATTCAAATAACAAGAACCGGCAGCATAACGGAATTCATTGTGTTTATAAAAGATTAATGGAAGCGGGTTGTCCGCGGGTGTATGTTACGTTTTTTAGTTGCGCATGTAGATTATGAACAAGATCGTTTATGTCGAAGATGATCCCGACGTTGGCGCGCTGATCGCCGCCTATCTGGGCAAACATGATATGGATGTCATCGTTGAGCCGCGCGGGGATCGCGCAGAAGAGATTATCGCCCGCGAGAAGCCCGACCTCGTGTTGCTGGACATCATGTTGCCGGGGAAAGATGGCATGACGTTATGCCGCGATCTGCGCAATCAATGGCAAGGGCCGATCGTCCTGCTGACCTCTCTCGACAGTGATATGAACCATATTCTGTCACTGGAAATGGGTGCCAGCGATTATATTTTGAAAACCACGCCGCCAGCCGTTCTGCTGGCGCGTCTGCGGTTGCATTTACGTCAACGTGTCGCCCCTGCGACAGCCACGACAGCATCCTCGTTAACGCCGCATAAAACCCTGCGCTTTGGTACACTGTCGATTGACCCGGTGAACCGGCAGGTGATCCTGAGCGGAGAAAACATCGCGCTTTCGACCGCCGATTTCGACCTGCTCTGGGAGCTGGCGACCCATGCCGGGCAAATTATGGATCGTGACGCGTTGCTGAAAAACTTGCGTGGCGTCACCTATGACGGACTGGACCGCAGCGTCGACGTGGCGATTTCCCGTTTACGTAAGAAACTGCTCGACAGCGCAACGGAGCCGTACCGAATTAAAACCGTTCGCAACAAAGGCTATCTTTTCGCGCCCCACGCCTGGGATAACTGATCCATTAACTCTGCAGGTCGCACGATGAAAAAACTGTTCGTTCAGTTTTACCTTCTGCTGTTTGTCTGCTTTCTGGTGATGACCATGCTGGTCGGGCTGGTCTACAAATTTACCGCCGAACGGGCCGGGCGCCAGTCGCTGGACGATCTGATGAAAAGCTCGCTGTACCTGATGCGCAGTGAATTACGCGAAATCCCACCACATGAGTGGAGCAAGACCCTGAAGGAGATGGATTTTAACCTCTCTTTTGATTTACGCGTGGAGCCACTTAATAAATTTCAGTTGAATGACGTCGCCATGAAACATTTGCGCGGCGGCGATATTGTCGCACTTGATGATCAGTACACCTTTATTCAGCGCATCCCCCGCAGCCATTATGTGCTGGCGGTCGGCCCGGTGCCCTATCTCTATTTTCTGCATGAAATGCGCCTGCTGGACATGGCATTGATGGCGCTGATTGCCGTGTCGTTGGCTTTCCCGGTTTTCATCTGGATGCGTCCGCACTGGCAGGACATGCTACGGCTGGAGGCCGCCGCCCAGCGTTTCGGCGAAGGGCATCTCGCCGAACGCATTCATTTCGACAATATGTCCAGCTTTCAGCGGCTCGGCGTGACCTTTAACCAGATGGCTGACAACATCAACACGCTGATCGCCAGTAAAAAGCAGCTGATTGACGGCATTGCCCATGAGCTGCGCACGCCGCTGGTTCGGCTGCGCTATCGCCTTGAAATGAGTGAAAATCTGGATGAAGCCGAATCCCTGGCGCTCAACCGCGATATCAGTCAGCTTGAAGGACTCATTGAAGAGCTGCTGACGTATGCCCGCCTCGATCGCCCGCAGAACGAGCTGACGCTAACCACCCCCGATTTACCACTGTGGATCGGCGCGCATATCGAAGATATTCAGTCGGTAAATCCGCAACGCGCCGTCGCGCTGTCGCAACTGAATCGCGGCGATTACGGCGCCCTGGATATGCGCCTGATGGAGCGCGTGCTTGATAACCTGGTGAACAATGCGCTGCGTTACAGTAATCAACGCGTTGAAGTAAGCCTGATATTGCAGGGCTCCCGCGCCACGCTGTGCGTTGAAGACGATGGTCCGGGCATTGCGCCAAATGAACGCGAACGCGTGTTCGAACCGTTTGTTCGTCTTGATCCGAGCCGTGACCGGGCGACAGGCGGCTGCGGCCTTGGGCTGGCGATTGTGCATTCCATTGCCCAGGCGATGTCTGGCGATGTGGCCTGCGACGCGAGCCACCTTGGCGGCGCGCGATTTAGTTTTAGCTGGCCGGTTTACCACCATATTCCCCTTTCCGCCCTTGCCTGACGAGGGTTTGCACAAATGCTGCTGCTTGCATATACTCAGTCAATAATTAGTATGTTGTAACTAATAAAAGGTGTGGCAATGCAATATGATCTTGTTGAACGGCTGACCGATACCTTCCGCCAGTTAGAACGCGAACTGGCGACCTTCCGTGACGATCTCACCGACTGCCGGTTGCTGGCGGCGCGGGTATTTGTGTTGCCGGAAATCAGTAAAGAAGACGAGCATGCCCCGCTGTCGCAGATTCAGGTGACGCAACTGATTGGCCAGGAAGCGCGTGACGTGGCGCTTACCCATTTCGGCCATCTGTTTATCCAGCAGCAGTCAGAGCGGCGCAGCAGCAAGGCCGCCGTTCGCCTGCCAGGCGTGCTCTGTATTCAGACTACAGAAGCTCAGCGTGAACAGCTGACGGCACGCATCACGCATATCAATACGCTGAAAGCAGACTTTGAAAAAATCGTGACGGTGGAATCTGGTCTGCCCTCCGCCGCTCGTTTCGAGTGGGTACACCGTTATTTGCCCGGTCTGCTCACCCTCAGCGCCTATCGCTCGCTAACGCTATTGAACGACCCGAGCACGCTGCGTTTCGGCTGGGCGAATAAACATTTCATCAAAAATCTGACCCGTGACGAGGTGCTGAAACAGCTGGAGAAAAGCCTGAGCGCGCCGCGCGCTGTGGCGCCGTGGACGCGCGAGCAATGGCAGGCGAAGCTGGAGAAAGAGTATAAAGATATCGCCGCCCTGCCGCAGCGCGCAAAAACTGAAAATTAAGCGGCCGGTAAAAGTGCAGCCTGTCGCCCGCGTCTGGTATGCAGGCGAGCAAAAGCAGGTGCAGTATGCCTGCCCGAGCCCGATGATTGCCCTGATGACCGGCACGCGTGGCGTCAGCGTGCCGGATATCGGTGAACTGCTGAATTATGATGCAGAGAATATTCAGTATCGCTATAAACCGCAGGCGCAACCACTGACGCTGATGATCCCGCGTCTGCACCTGTATCTGGCTAACGATTAATATCCATGCTGCCAACCATCTCTTCCGGACGCACCCAACTGTCGAATTCGTCGGCGCTGAGGTAGCCGAGCGCCAGCGCAGACGCTTTCAGAGTCAGCCCCTCTTTATGCGCTTTCTTGGCGATCTCCGCCGCTTTGTCGTAACCGATATGGGTATTAAGTGCCGTCACCAGCATCAGTGATTCATTCAGCAACTGACTGATGCGCTCACGGTTCGGCTCGATACCCACCGCACAGTGCTCGTTGAAGCTCTCCATGCCGTCGGCCAGCAAACGGACAGATTGCAGGAAATTATGGATAATCATCGGGCGGTAGACGTTAAGCTCGAAGTTACCGGACGCGCCGCCCATGTTCACCGCCACATCGTTCCCCATCACCTGGCAGCACAGCATTGTCATGGCCTCACACTGCGTCGGGTTAACTTTACCGGGCATGATTGACGAACCTGGCTCATTTTCCGGGATGGCAATTTCCCCGATGCCACAACGCGGGCCTGACGCCAGCCAGCGCACATCGTTGGCGATTTTCATTAGCGATGCCGCCAGCCCTTTCAGTGCACCGTGGGCATGCACCAGCGCATCGCAGGTCGCCAGCGCTTCGAACTTATTCGGCGCAGTGACGAACGGCTGCCCGCTGAGGGATGCCAGCTCCTCGGCCACGCGCACGGCATATTCCGGGTGGGTATTCAGACCGGTACCGACTGCCGTGCCGCCCAGCGCCAGTTCGCTCAGATGCGGCAGACTGAGTTCGATATGTTTCAGATTATGCTCAAGCATCGCCACCCAGCCGGAAAACTCCTGTCCGAGGGTCAGCGGCGTGGCATCCTGCAGGTGCGTACGGCCAATTTTGACGATATCAGCAAACGCGGCGGATTTTTCGCTCAACGTTTTTTTCAGCACCTTCAGTTGAGGCAGCAATTGCTCGTTGAGCGCAATCACCGCTGCCACGTGCATGGCCGTCGGGAAAACGTCGTTAGAGCTCTGGCTCTTGTTGACGTCGTCATTAGGGTGGATTTTCCGCTCCATACCACGAATGCCACCGAGCAACTCACTGGCGCGGTTTGCCAGCACCTCGTTCATGTTCATGTTGCTCTGGGTGCCTGAGCCGGTCTGCCAGATAGCCAGCGGAAATTCGTCGGCATGTTTACCTGCCAGCACTTCATCCGCGGCAGCGATAATCGCCCCGGCTTTTTCATCGGCCAGCAGGTGCAAATCCTGATTCACTTTTGCCGCCGCGCGTTTAGTCAGCGCCAGCGCATGGATTAATGCGGTCGGCATCTTCTCCGTTGAGATACGAAAATGCTCCAGCGAACGCTGAGTTTGCGCGCCCCACAGTTTATCTGCCGGGACGTCAATCGCGCCCATGGAATCTTTTTCGCGGCGTAACGTTGTCATTACTTTCTCCTTGATAACAATAAAGTCAGGGGCATTGCTCACATGCCAGCCAGGATAAAGTATTGCTTGCTTCAGAAGGACTGCATGGCGCTTTGTGCGCTCTTGATGCGCCCGGCAGACGTAACGCTGCCGGGCAACA
>NZ_JMTB01000027.1 GCF_000734965.1 Trabulsiella guamensis ATCC 49490 | reverse complement strand
CTCTCACTGACTACCGTGGCTATTTATGATTCAGGCAAATCGTCCATTTGCCCTGTAAAAAAGCGAGCCCCAATACTTTACACAATTTTTTAACAAAAACTGAGACTAATACGACTTTTTGTCGATGCTCGTTACTTCTGATGGGTTTATTGCTTTAATAGAAGCAGATTAACCATATGAAAACAGGGCTTGATAATGCAAAAACTCGTCAACTCAGTGCAGAACTATGCCTGGGGAAGTAAGACTGCGTTAACGGAACTCTACGGAATTGCCAATCCGGATAATCTGCCAATGGCGGAGTTATGGATGGGTGCCCACCCGAAGAGCAGCTCGCAGGTGGAAGGCGCGGACGGTAAACTGCATTCGCTGCGTGAAATTATCGATGGCGATAAAACCGGGTGGCTGGGCGAAAACGTTGCCGCCCGCTTTGGCGAACTGCCCTTCCTGTTTAAAGTGCTGTGTGCCGCGCAACCGCTCTCGATTCAGGTTCACCCGAATAAAAAAGCCTCTGAACTGGGCTTTGCGAAAGAGAACGCCGCCGGGATCCCCCTCGACGCCGCTGAGCGTAACTACAAAGATCCTAACCATAAGCCGGAACTGGTGTTCGCGCTGACGCCATTCCTCGCCATGAACGCGTTTCGCGAGTTTTCTGAGATAGTCTCCCTGTTGCAACCGGTGTCCGGTGCGCATCCGGCTATCGCTCACTTCCTGCAATCCCCGAACGCCGACGGGCTGCGCCAGTTATTCGCCAGCCTGCTGGATATGCAAGGCGACGAAAAAGCGCGCGCGCTGGCAGTGCTGAAAGCAGCAGTGAACAGCCAGCAGGGCGAGCCCTGGCAGACCATTCGTCTGATTGCTGAATTTTACCCTGATGACAGCGGTCTCTTCTCGCCGTTGCTGCTGAATGTGGTGAAACTGAATCCGGGTGAAGCCATGTTCCTGTTTGCTGAAACGCCGCATGCTTATCTGCAGGGCGTGGCGCTGGAAGTGATGGCAAATTCAGATAATGTCCTGCGCGCCGGATTAACACCGAAATACATTGATATTCCGGAGCTGGTAGCCAATGTGAAATTCGTGGCCAAACCTGCGGCGGAGTTACTGACGCAGCCGCAGAAAAACGGTCCGGAGCTGGACTTCCCGATCCCGGTTGATGACTTTGCTTTCTCGCTGCATGACCTGTCTGCGCAGGAAATCTCGCTATCTCAGTCAAGTGCCGCTATCCTTTTCTGCGTTGAAGGTGAAGCAGTGCTGAGCAAAGGCACGCAGCGTCTGGTGCTGAAACCGGGCGAGTCCGCCATCATCAGCGCTGCTGAATCGCCGGTCGCGATCAGCGGTACCGGGCGTCTGGCGCGGGTATTCAACAAGCAAAACTAAATACTGAAATTTAGTGGCAGTATTGCTAAGCTGCTGAAGATAGCTCATTCACACAGGCGGACGGTTCCGCCTGTTTTCATATCTTATGGACATGCATTATGAAAAAAAGTCTGATCGCGGCAGGCGTCATTGTCGCTCTGGGAGTGGTATGGACAGGCGGTGCCTGGTATACCGGTAAGCAACTTGAAACCCATATGACTGAGATGCTGGCGAAAGCAAACGCGCAGATCAAGCGTACATCGTCTGCGGCGGGCCTGGAGCTGGTTCATCAGAATTACCAGCGCGGCCTTTTTTCAAGCCAGCTTGATCTGGTCATCAAGCCTGTCGATGGCGCGACGCAAAGCTGGCTGAAGCCCGGTCAGACTATCGTCATGAAAGAGAACATCGATCATGGACCCTTCCCGCTGGCGGCGCTGAAATCGTTTAATCTGATGCCGATGATGGCTTCCGTGAAAACGGTGCTGGTGAATAATGCGGTGACCAAACCGTTGTTCGATCTGGCTAACGGTCAGTCTTTTGTCGAGTCAGATACCCGCATCAGCTACAACGGCGACACCCGATCGCTGATCTCCCTGAAACCGCTAAACCGTGAAGCGGGTCAGGAAAAACTGTCGCTGAGCGGCGGTGAGTTTACATTTGATGCAGACCGTGAAGGCAATGCGTTTTCGCTGTCCGGATCCGTACCGAGCGCGTTGATCGAGACCGTCAATGAGCACGGTATGCGGGTTAAGCTGACCCTCAATAATCTCACCACGGAAGGCGCCAGCAAACGCGCCAGTTTTGACGAATACGTCGGTAACCAGAAAATCGCCCTTGATAAGCTGGCGATCTCCATGGAAGGCGTTGACCTCGGGCAACTGGAAGGTCTGACGGTAGAAGGCCGGGCCGACCTGGCCGCTGACGGTAAAACCGTGAACAGTCAGATTGATTACACGCTCAACAGCCTGAAGCTTAAAAATCAGGACATGGGTAGCGGTAAGCTGACGCTGAAAGTGGGCAACATCGACGGGGCTATCTGGCACGAATTTAATCAGACCTATAATGCACAAGCCCAGAAAGTATTGCAGGAAGCGGATCTAGCGAACGACCCGGAAGGGTATCAGCAAGAGGCGGCAGAAGCGCTGCTCAGCGCGTTGCCGATCCTACTGAAAGCCGAGCCGGTGATCACCGTCGCGCCGCTAAGCTGGAAAAACAGCAAAGGCGAAGCCACCTTTAATTTGTCGCTGTTCCTGAAGGATCCGGCGAAAAATACGCAGCCGCCGCAAGCGCTGGCCGATCAGGTCGATATGTTCGTCAAAAATCTCGACACCAAATTAGTGATTCCCATGGACATGGCGACCGAGTTCATGACGCAGTCTGCCAGCCTCGAAGGCTATAAGCCGGAAGATGCGGCGAAACTGGCGCAGCAGCAGGTGAAAGGTCTGTCGGCGATGGGCCAGATGTTCCATCTGACCACCGAAGAAAACAACAGCATCACCTCGAGCCTGCAATACACAGCGGGACAAGTGACGCTGAACGGTAAGAAAATGTCGCTGGAAGAGTTTGTCGGCATGTTTGGCGGGGTGCTGAATTTGCAGGCACCAGATGCACCGGAAGAGTAAAATACAGGCCCCTCACCCGAGGGGCTTTTTATTTTCGGGTCACCAGCCGCGGCGGCATGATGTGATTGCGCAGTGAAACCTGACCAGTGTCAATGCGTTGCAGAATGCGTTCCGCGAGGCTCTGCCCCATCTCTCTCGCCGGAAGTGTCACCCAGGTCAACGGCAGATCATCCAGTTCCGCCTCCGGTACTTCAGCAAATGCCGCCAGCGTGACGCGTTGCTCAAAATAACTTTCCACGCTGTCCTCACCGCTCTGTTTCCCTGCCCGCATTAAACCAAACCAGGCACCCATCGCAATCACGCTGTTGTAACACAGCACAGCGGTGATGGTCGGATACTGGCGCAATAACCCGGTCATGACTTCAGCCGCTTGTTTCTGGCTCGATTCGCACTCCAGCACCCAGTCGCTGTGAAACGGCAAGCCGTATTTCAGCAGCGTGGCGCAGTATCCCCCGACACGCTCGGCGCGGGTCAGAGAGGAACTCTGGCCGCCGAGCCAGGCGATACGCTGGTGACCACGGCGAATCAGATGTTCGGTGATCAACTGTGCGGCCTGCATGTTATCCGGGCGGATAAGATCGACCTCATCAAGATAGCTGGCGCGGGAGGCAAACACCAGCGGCACACCCGCCTCTTCGGCGCGATCACGCAGTTCGGCGCCGCGATCGACAGAGCCGGCGATAATCACCCCATCAACGCCCTGCGATACCAGCGTTTCAAAGCGATGTAGCATATTTTCGCCATCCGGCCCGCTCTGGGTGAGGAACACCATCTTCCCCTGCGCTTCCAGCGCTTCGGTTAAACCGGCCGTCAGCTCCGCATAAAACGGTGCCGAGAGATCGCCGACAATCAGGCCAATTACCCCCGTTTGCCCGCCGCGCAACGACGCCGCCTGGCGGTTACGCACAAAACCCAGTTGTTCGATGGCCTGGTTAACGCGCTCACCGGTCGCTGTCGAAATTCGCCCTTTCCCGCTCAGTACCAGCGATACCGTACTGACAGACACCCCTGCCGCCAGCGCAACATCGTTAATCGTGATTTTTTTTGCGATAGCCATGAATTGCGTCTGACTCCCTTTGCCGCAGCGATAAAACGTTTTATCTATCGATGGTCTTTATAAACGTTATTATCCACTGATTATGTGATTTCTCTCGCACTAAAATTTGATAAAACGTTTTATCTTGCCGCTTCGTTACACCACACAGCTTATTTTTATAACAAGGAGTCGTTTTATGACGGCAAAAGCAGCACCAAAAATCACTCTGTGGGAGTTTTTTCAGCAGCTTGGCAAAACGTTCATGTTGCCTGTGGCGCTGCTCTCCTTCTGCGGCATCATGTTAGGGATCGGCAGCTCATTAAGCAGCCACGACGTCACCACCCTGTTACCCTGGCTGGACACGCCGCTGTTACAGGCCATTTTCATCTGGATGAGTAAAGTTGGCTCCTTCGCTTTCAGCTTCCTGCCGGTGATGTTCTGTATCGCTATTCCGCTCGGACTGGCGCGTGAAAACAAAGGCGTTGCTGCGTTTGCCGGTTTTGTCGGCTATGCGGTGATGAATCTGGCGGTGAACTTCTGGTTGACGGCGAAAGGCATTCTGCCCACCACTGACGCCGCCGTTCTGAAAGCAAACAATATCCAGAACGTATTGGGGATCCAGTCCATTGACACCGGGATCCTCGGCGCGGTGATTGCCGGGATAGTCGTCTGGATGCTGCACGAACGTTTCCACACCATCCGTCTACCGGATGCACTGGCTTTCTTCGGCGGCACCCGTTTTGTTCCGATCGTCACTACGGTTGTGATGGGGCTGGTTGGTCTGGTGATCCCGCTGGTCTGGCCGGTCTTCGCCATGGGTATCAACGCCCTCGGTCATGTGATCAACAGCGCTGGCGATTTTGGCCCGATGATTTTCGGTACCGGCGAACGCCTGCTGCTGCCGTTTGGCCTGCACCATATTCTGGTGGCACTGATCCGCTTTACCGAAGCGGGCGGCACTATGGACGTGTGTGGTCATACTGTGAATGGCGCGCTAACGATCTTCCAGGCACAGTTGAGCTGCCCGGAAACGCACGGCTTTGCCGAAAGCGCAACCCGCTTCCTTTCTCAGGGAAAAATGCCGGCGTTCCTCGGCGGTCTGCCGGGTGCGGCACTGGCGATGTATCACTGTGCCCGCCCGGAAAACCGTCACAAAATTAAGGGGCTGCTGATTTCCGGTGTTATCGCCTGCGTTGTCGGCGGCACCACCGAACCGCTGGAATTCCTGTTCCTGTTCGTGGCGCCAGTGCTATACATCATCCATGCCCTGCTGACCGGTCTGGGCTTCACCATGATGGCTATCCTCGGCGTAACCATCGGCAACACCGACGGCAACGTCATTGATTTCGTAGTCTTTGGCATCCTGCATGGCCTGGCGACGAAATGGTATCTGGTGCCGGTAGTCGCGGCTATCTGGTTTGCGGTGTACTACGCTATCTTCCGTTTTGCCATCACCCGCTTTAATCTGAAAACCCCGGGTCGCGACATCGATACCAGTACGGTGGAAAAAGCGGTTGCAGGCGTAACGGGCAAATCGGGTTATAACGTGCCGGCAATTCTGGCGGCGCTCGGCGGTGCGGAAAACATCGTCACTCTCGACAACTGTATTACCCGCCTGCGTCTGTCGGTCAATGACATGTCAAAAGTGGACGCCGCGGCGCTGAAAGCCAACCGCGCAATCGGCGTGGTTCAGCTTAACCAGCACAACCTGCAGGTGGTCATTGGTCCGCAGGTGCAGTCGGTGAAAGATGAAATGGCCACGCTGATGAATACCGTGCAGGCATAAAACGCCCTTTCCCCCTTCCTTAAGAAGGGGGAAACTGACTTCACTGCACAATGATTAAGGACGCTCTGATGTTTGATTTCTCCACGCCCATCGACAGACACGGTACCTGGTGCACGCAATGGGATTACGTCGCTGACCGTTTCGGCGCCGCCGACCTGCTTCCCTTCACCATCTCCGACATGGATTTCGCCACCGCACCCTGCGTTATTGAGGCTGTCAGCCAGCGTCTTACCCATGGCGTTTTTGGCTACAGTCGCTGGAAGAACGAGGAATTCCTCGGAGCCATTACTCACTGGTTCGCCAGCCGTTTTCACAGCCAGATTGACCGTGAATCTGTCGTATACGGGCCATCGGTGATCTACATGGTGTCTGAGATGATCCGCCAGTGGTCCGCGCCGGGCGACGGTGTGGTAGTCAATACCCCGGCATACGATGCATTCTATAAAGCTATTGAAGGAAATCAGCGCCGCGTGGCCGCCGTGTCGTTAGTAAAACACGGTAACGACTGGCGCTGCGATATGGATCAGCTGGAACAGGTACTGTCACAGCCGCAGAACACGCTGCTGCTGTTGTGCAGCCCGCATAACCCAACCGGCAAAGTGTGGACTCGCGAGGAGCTTGATACCATTGCGGCGCTGTGTGAAAAGCATCACGTCCGCGTTATCAGCGATGAGATCCATATGGATATGGTGTGGAGCGACCATCCGCATATTCCCTGGCGCGAGGTGGCCAGGGGACCGTGGGCGTTGTTTACCTCAGGCTCAAAAAGCTTCAATATTCCGGCGTTGACCGGCGCATACGGGCTGATTGGCGATGCAACCTCCCGCGGGGCGTATCTGGATGCGTTGAAAGGCCGCGACGGGCTCTCTTCGCCTTCTGTGCCGGCGATTGTCGCGCACATTGCCGCCTACCGTGATGGCGCGCCCTGGCTCGACGCGCTACGGGCGTATTTGCGGGACAACATGCGTTACATTGCACGCGAACTGAATCAGGCATTCCCGGAACTTTGCTGGCAACCACCGGAATCCACCTATCTGGCATGGATTGACCTGCGTCCATTGAATATCGATGACCGGGCATTACAGAAGCAGCTCATCGAAACGCAAAAAGTGGCGATCATGCCTGGTTACACCTATGGCGAGGAAGGCAACGGTTTTATCCGCCTTAACGCCGGGTGCCCGCGTGTGAAGCTGGAACAAGGGGTACAACGCCTCATCGCCGCCCTGCAGTCCTTCCGTTGACAATTTGCGCAACAAAACTTTTTGTTGCGCAAAATAGCTTTCTCGTCGCTTTTATTTTTATAATGGTCCGCACTTTAACTAAAACGGTGCGACCATGATTGATACTAACCTTCCCCTGACCGATATTCATCGCCACCTTGATGGCAACATTCGCGCGCAAACCATTCTTGATCTTGGTCGCCAGCATAATATTGCCCTGCCAGCCGATACGCTGGACGCGCTACGTCCGCATGTTCAGGTCACCAGTAACGAACCTGATCTGGTTAGCTTCCTGTCTAAACTTGACTGGGGTGTGAAAGTTCTCGCCTCGCTGGAAGCCTGCCGCCGTGTCGCGTATGAAAACGTGGAAGACGCCGCGCGCAACGGGCTGCATTACGTTGAGTTGCGCTTTTCACCGGGTTATATGGCGATGGCCCACCAGCTACCGATCTCCGGGGTGGTTGAGGCGGTGATTGCCGGGGTACGCGAAGGCAGTCGTGATTTCGGCGTTGATGCGCGTCTGATTGGCATCATGAGCCGTACGTTTGGTGAAACCGCCTGTTTGCAGGAACTGGATGCGCTGCTGGCACACCGTGACGGTATTACGGCACTGGATCTGGCGGGTGATGAGCTGGGTTTTCCTGGCAGCCTGTTCCTCAATCACTTTAATCGCGCCCGCGATGCCGGCTGGCGGATCACCGTGCATGCCGGTGAAGCGGCTGGCCCGGAAAGTATCTGGCAGGCGATCCGCGAACTGGGCGCCGAACGCATTGGTCACGGCGTGAAAGCGGTAGAAGATCCGGCGCTGATGGATTTCCTCGCTGAACAGCGTATTGGCATTGAATCCTGCCTGACCTCAAACATCCAGACCAGCACGGTGTCGTCACTGACCCGCCATCCGCTGAAAACCTTCCTCGAACACGGCATTCTGGCCAGCATTAACACCGACGACCCGGCGGTTCAGGGTATTGATATTATTCATGAATATGACGTTGCCGCGCCGGCAGCCGGGCTGAGCCAGGCGCAAATCCGCCAGGCGCAGATTAACGGCCTGGAGAGCGCGTTTCTGTCAGCGCAGGAAAAACAGGCGTTACGGGATCGGGTGAAAAACCGCTAAGACAAAAAAGCCGCTCTGTTGAGCGGCTTTTGCTTCATCAGGTCAGACACAGCGTGGAGCGATGCTTCGCCGACTCAATGCCCAGCTCGATAAGCTCCATAATCTGAATTGCCTGGCTTGCCGGAACCGGATTCTCCCCGGTGCCATTAAGCGCATCGCGAATTGCAGCATAATAGGCCGGATAGTTCCCTGGCTGCGTAAGCCACGTTGTTTCGACGCGTTCCTCACCGTCAACGCGGGTCAGCACGCCATCGCGCGTATCGTGCCCCCAGTCGTCCTGTGGCGGGCGCTCACCGCTTTTCAGCCGGTCTTCCTGCGGATCAAGCCCGTATTTGACATAGCTTGCCCGCGAACCGTGGATGATATACCGTGCGGTTTCAGCAGCCGCCAACAAGGTACCATGCAACACGATGCGGCGTTGCGGATAGGTCAGAATCGCGTGGAAATAGTCGGTTGACTGTGCGCCAGGGCGTAACTGCGCCAGATCAACAGTCAGACTGACGGGCAGGCCAAACAGGTTAACCGCCTGATCTAGCAAATGCGGGCCTAAGTCATACCAGATGCCACTCCCCGGACCGCCCATTTCGCGCCAGCGGTTACGCACCTGCGGACGATAGCGATCAAAGTGCGATTCAAAATACGCCACTTCCCCCAGGGCACCGTCAGCGATCAACGCCTTCACGGTGAGAAAATCACTGTCCCAGCGACGGTTATGAAACACCGACAGCAGTCGTCCAACACTGCGTGCCAACGCATCCAGCTCACGCGCCTGTGACAGTGTCACGGTAAAGGGTTTATCAACGACCACGTGCTTACCCGCTTCCAGTGCGGCTTTCGCCAGCGGGAAATGGGTGTCGTTCGGCGTGGGGATGACGATCAAATCGATACTGGGATCGTTAAACAAATGCTTCGGCTCAGCAACCACCTGCACATCAGGCCAGTCGGCTTTCACTTTGGCCTCGTCACTGCTCGAAACGACCGCCAGCTCCATTCCTGGTGTGCCACTGATCAGCGGTGCATGGAATGTCTTACTGGCATAGCCATAACCTATTAATCCGACACGGATGTTGTCACTCATGTTGCAGCCTCTCATCGATAACGTCGGACTATTTCACAACATCTGCCTGAGCCCCACAACCGAATAATTCGCAGGGGAATATTTTCAGGGCTTGCATCATTATCGCTGATGAGTAAGATTTGCCGCCTGTATTCACTTTTTCCTTAGAAATCATGTCGTCAGTATTATCTCGTGTTGTAGAACTCATGGGCTGGATCACGGTGGGCGTTTGCGTTTTGTTACTCCTTATTGCTCACCATATCGATAATTATCAGGCTCCTGAACCGGTGGTCGCCCTGCAAAGTAAATAATCGCCCTTTCGGATCGTGAGCGCGATCGCAACGATGTAACCGGTTTCTGAAACCGGTTGCACTGCCGGTGTTATCCTTCCTACACTGCCTTATCCCATCGATAAGGAGTGAATTATGTCTGCATTTCCCAAACATTTTCTCTGGGGCGCCGCCACCGCCGCTTACCAGGTTGAAGGCGCGCACGATGCCGACGGCAAAGGCCCTTCTATCTGGGACCGTTTTTCGCATATTCCAGGCACGACCTATCAGAACACCAACGGTGACGTGGCGGTGGATCATTATCATCGCTTTCGTGAAGATGTGGCATTAATGGCGGAAATGGGGCTGCAAAGCTACCGGTTTTCCATCTCCTGGCCGCGCCTGCTGCCCACAGGGCGAGGTGAAATCAATGAAGCGGGTGTTAAATTTTACAGTGACCTGATTGACGCCCTGCTCGCCCATAATATCGTGCCAATGATTACGCTATACCACTGGGATCTCCCGCAGGCGTTGCAGGACGAAGGCGGCTGGGAGGCCCGTTCTACCGCAGAAGCGTTTGCGGAGTATGCCAGGCTATGCTATGACCGGTTTGGCTCACGGGTGAAACTGTGGGACACCTTTAATGAAACCATCGTTTTCATTGGTCATGGCTATATCACTGGCAGCCATCCGCCATCCGTGAAAGACCCCGCCCGTGCCATTCAAGCCTGTCACCACGTTTTTATTGCCCATGCGCTGGCGGTGAAAGCATTCCGTGAGATGGTAATTGATGGCGAAATTGGTTTTGTCAATGTGCTACAGCCACATACGCCACTGACCGATAAACAAGCGGATCGCGACGCATCCGCGCTCGCCGACGCCATTCATACGCACTGGCTGTACGATCCGGTGTTGCTCGGCACTTATCCTGCCGCCCTGCTGGCGCAGACGCAGACGCTGTGGGGCGTTCCCCGCTTCGCGCCGGGCGATGATGCCCTGCTGCGTGAGAACCGTTGCGATTTTATCGGGCTCAATTATTACCGCCGGGAAACGGTGGTTGCGAATGAAGAGGAAACGCGGCAACAAAGTAATAACAGTGGCGAACCTGGCAGCGGTGGCGAATTTGGTTTCAAAGGGTTATTTAAATTTGTACGCAACCCGGACGGGGTTTACACCGACTGGGACTGGGAAATCTGGCCGCAAGGATTGACCGACGGCATAATGATGATCAAAGAAAGGTACGGTAATATTCCCGTCTATATCACCGAAAATGGTTTAGGCGCAAAAGACCCAATTATTAATGGTGAGATTGTCGATGATCCACGAATAGAGTATCTGCGAATGCATATTATCGCGCTTGAAAAAGCGATTGATCTTGGTGCCGATGTGCGGGGGTATTATCCATGGTCATTTATTGATTTACTGAGCTGGTTAAACGGCTATAAGAAACAATATGGCTTCGTTTATGTCGATCATAATCAAGACCTGGTGAGAAAACGTAAAAAGAGTTTCTTCTGGTATCAGAACGTTATTGCCAGCCATGGTGAAGAGCGTT
The DNA here is from genome assembly GCF_000734965.1 of Trabulsiella guamensis ATCC 49490. Classification (GTDB taxonomy): domain Bacteria; phylum Pseudomonadota; class Gammaproteobacteria; order Enterobacterales; family Enterobacteriaceae; genus Trabulsiella; species Trabulsiella guamensis. The sequence goes on along the minus strand of NZ_JMTB01000027.1, from coordinate 23,920 downwards.
AATCTTCCTTAGCGGGCGCCGTCCGGCGTCCGGTCATCATTCAAGAAAAATCTTAAAAATCCAATAATGACAGGTCTGTCAGTGAAGCTGCTTGTCTTTGGATGTTGTACCCTAAATAATAATTGAACATCACCAGTACATCGCACCCCTGTCAGGGATGCCGCGGATATAGTTTGTTATGTCCACAGACTTATTTACGGCGAATAAATGCATTATAAAAGGGATACTTTTAATTATGACCGTCCAGGATTATTTGCTCAAATTTCGTAAAATCAACTCACTTGATAGTCTGGAAAAACTTTTTGATCATCTGAATTACTCGTTGGATGATAGCCACGAGATCATCAGCATGTATCGTGCTGCCGACCACCGTCGCGCTGAACTGGTCTCCGGCGGTCGCTTGTACAATATTGGCGAAGTGCCGAAATCTGTTTGGCGATACGTGCAATAAACTCTGTCCTCCCGGGTGCCAGTTGCTTTATACTTCTGCTCCTGTTTTGATGCAGGCAACTGGCGCTAATTTTCAGGAGAGGTCATGTCCGAAAAAACGGCTGAACGTATTGGTGGATGGCTGCTGGCCCCTCTGGCCTGGCTTTTGCTGGCGTTACTGAGCGCGTCGCTGGCGGTGGTACTGTATGCCAATGCGATTCTGTCTCCACAGACGTTTACTGTACTGCGACAGCAGAGCACGCTTAACCTGGGCCTCTGGATCCTGTCTTGCGCATTTGCGGCAGGAATGTGGTATTACACCCTCTGGCTGGCGATTGCCTTCTTTAAACGCCGTCGGATTGTGCCGAAACATTATATTATCTGGTTGTTGATTTCGGTCCTGCTGGCCGTTAAAGCATTTGCGTTTTCCCCTGTTTCAGACACACTGGCGCTGCGCCAGCTGCTGTTCCCGCTACTGGCGGCTGCCCTGATGGTGCCCTATTTTAAGCGCTCCACGCGGGTAAAACGCACCTTTGTGAATCCGTAATAACCGTACAGTTTCCCTGTTGTCGCCTGTTGCCGTTTAGCGGATAATAGGCGGCTTTGTATTTTTCAGGTCGAATAATGGCTGACTATCTGCTGCTTTTTATTGGCACCGTCCTCGTCAATAACTTCGTGCTGGTGAAGTTTCTTGGGCTGTGTCCATTCATGGGCGTTTCTAAGAAACTGGAAACAGCCATGGGGATGGGACTGGCGACCACATTTGTGATGACGCTGGCGTCCGTGTGCGCCTGGCTTATTGATACCTGGATCCTGCTCCCACTTAATCTTGTCTATTTGCGAACGCTGGCCTTTATTCTGGTCATCGCCGTGGTGGTACAATTCACGGAAATGGTGGTGCGCAAGACCAGCCCGGCGTTGTATCGTCTGCTGGGGATTTTCCTGCCACTGATTACCACCAACTGCGCCGTGCTGGGTGTGGCGCTGCTGAATATCAATCTTGGGCATAATTTCCTGCAGTCCGCGCTGTATGGTTTTTCAGCCGCCGTCGGCTTCTCGCTGGTGATGGTGCTGTTTGCCGCAATCCGCGAGCGCCTTGTCGCCGCAGACGTACCTGCCCCGTTTCGCGGTAACGCCATTGCGCTGATTACTGCAGGATTAATGTCTCTGGCCTTTATGGGCTTTAGTGGTCTGGTGAAGTTGTAATGAATGCTGTCTGGATAGCCGTCGCTGCGATTAGCCTTTTAGGGCTGATTTTCGGCGTCATTCTGGGATATGCCTCGCGTCGCTTTGCGGTAGAGGACGATCCTGTTGTAGAAAAAATTGACGAAATTTTGCCACAAAGCCAGTGTGGCCAGTGCGGATACCCTGGATGCCGCCCCTACGCCGAAGCCGTTGGGACTCAGGGAGAGAAAATCAACCGCTGTGCGCCAGGTGGCGAAGCGGTGATGCTGAAAATTGCGGCCCTGCTGAACGTTGAACCGCAGCCCATTGATGGCGATGAACAGGCGCTTGAGCCTGTCCGCATGCTGGCGGTGATTGATGAAAACAATTGTATCGGGTGCACCAAGTGTATTCAGGCTTGCCCGGTTGACGCCATTATTGGCGCAACGCGAGCCATGCATACTGTGGTGAGCTCTCTTTGTACTGGCTGCAATCTCTGTGTTGATCCTTGCCCGACGCGCTGTATCGAACTGCGCCCGGTCGAGACCACAACGGAGAGCTGGAAATGGAACCTGCAGACCATTCCGGTACAGATTATTCCAGTGGAACAACATGCTTAAGTTATTTTCCGCCTTCCGAAAAGAGCGTATCTGGGATTTCAACGGCGGTATTCACCCCCCGGAAATGAAAACTCAGTCAAACGGGACGCCTCTGCGACAGGTTCCACTGGCGCAGCGTTTTGTCATTCCGCTGAAACAACATATCGGCGCTGAAGGCGAGCTTTGCGTCAGCGTGGGTGATCGCGTTTTGCGCGGGCAGCCCCTTACCCGCGGCTGGGGTCGTATGCTGCCGGTTCATGCGCCAACTTCAGGGACGGTCGTGGCCATCGCTCCGCACTCTACCGCCCATCCGTCGGCGCTGGCCGAACTGAGCGTCATTATCGATGCCGACGGCGAAGACCGTTGGATAGAGCGCGACGGCTGGCACGACTATCAGAACAAATCCCGCAGCGAGTTGATCTCGCGTATTCATCAATTCGGTGTCGCCGGGTTAGGCGGCGCGGGGTTCCCAACAGGGAATAAACTGCAGGGCGGCGGCGATAAGATCAAAACTCTGATCATTAACGCGGCGGAATGTGAACCGTACATTACCGCTGATGACCGTTTGATGCAGGACTGCGCGGCACAGATCATTGAAGGTGTGCGAATTCTTGCGCATATCCTGCAGCCGCGCGAAATCCTGATTGGCATTGAGGACAACAAACCGCAGGCCATTTCGATGATGCGGGCGGTACTGGCAGGTTCGCACGACATCAGCCTGCGCGTGGTCCCAACCAAATACCCGTCCGGCGGTGCCAAACAGCTGACGCAAATCCTGACCGGTAAACAGGTCCCGCACGGCGGTCGTTCCTCCGACATTGGCGTGCTGATGCAAAACGTCGGGACGGCCTATGCTGTTAAGCGTGCCATTATTGACGGCGAACCGCTGACAGAACGCGTTGTTACCCTCACCGGTGAAGCGATCTCCCGCCCGGGCAACGTCTGGGCGCGTCTCGGTACGCCAGTTCGTCATCTGTTGGATAACGCCGGTTTTTGCGCTGGCAGTGAACAACTGGTGATCATGGGCGGGCCGCTGATGGGCTTTACCCTGCCGTGGCTCGACGTGCCGGTGGTGAAAATCACCAACTGCCTGCTGGCCCCATCGACGACGGAAATGGGCGAGCAGCAGGAAGAGAAAAGCTGCATTCGTTGCAGCGCCTGTGCCGATGCCTGTCCGGCTGATCTGCTGCCGCAGCAGTTGTACTGGTTCAGTAAAGGCCAGCAGCATGATAAAGCCACAGCACATCACCTTTCTGACTGTATCGAATGTGGTGCCTGTGCCTGGGTATGTCCAAGCAACATTCCCCTGGTACAGTACTTCCGTCAGGAAAAAGCAGAAATCCGCGCCATTGCGGACGAAGAAAAACGCGCGGCAGAAGCCAAAGCGCGCTTTGAAGCCCGCCAGGCACGCCTCGAACGCGAAAAAATGGCGCGCCAGGCTCGCCATAAAGACGCTGCTGCACAACCGGGTAAAACTGACCAGGCCGCCATTGCGGCTGCTCTGGCACGCGTTCGTGAGAAAAAGCAGCAGGCAACAGAGACGCTGGTGATCAAAGCAGGCACGCAACCGGATAACAGCGACGTTATTGCCGCCCGCGAGGCGCGTAAAGCGCAGGCGCGTGCACGTCAGGCGGAAAAATCACCAGACGACAGCGCGTCACCGGCGGTGGTTGATCCGCGTAAAGCTGCCGTTGAAGCCGCTATCGCCCGCGCTAAAGCACGTAAAGCAGAACAGCAACAACATACGCCTGCCGCCCCAGCGGAAAGCGAAGATCCACGAAAAGCCGCTATTGCCGCCGCTATTGCGCGCGCGCAAGCGAAGAAAGCCGCTCAGAAAGTCGCGACAGAGGAATAAATGGTATTCAGAATCGCAAGCTCCCCTTATACCCATAATCAACGCCAGACCTCGCGCATTATGATGTTGGTTCTGCTGGCGACGGTGCCAGGTATCGCCGTACAGAGCGGGTTCTTCGGTTGGGGAACACTGATACAACTCCTCATCGCCGGTGTGACGGCGCTGGTTGCCGAAACGGTGGTGCTGCGTTTACGTAAACAACCTGTCGGCGCGACGCTTTCAGATAACGCCGCCCTGCTGACCGGCGTGTTACTGGCCATCAGTATTCCGCCTCTCGCGCCCTGGTGGATGGTGGTGCTGGGGACCGCGTTTGCCATTATCATCGCCAAACAGCTGTACGGCGGACTGGGTCATAACCCGTTTAACCCGGCGATGATTGGTTACGTTGTGTTGCTTATCTCCTTCCCGGTACAAATGACCTCGTGGCTGCCGCCGCACAGTCTTGCCGCCACCGCACCGGATCTGCTGGACGCCATACAAATTATTTTCACCGGTCATGCGTCGTCGGGGCATGACATGAACAGCCTGCGGATGGGCATCGACGGGATCAGCCAGGCCACCCCGCTCGACAATTTTAAAACCTCTCTGCGTGCCGGCCACAGCGTTGAACAGGTTCTGCAAATGCCGATTTACGGCGGCGTGCTGGCAGGCATCGGCTGGCAGTGGGTGAACCTTGCCTATCTGGCAGGTGGTCTGTTGTTGCTGTGGAAAAAAACCATTCGCTGGCATATTCCGGTCAGTTTTCTGCTAAGCCTCACCGTTTGTTCGACACTGGGCTGGTTGTTCTCCCCGGAGACTTTCGCCTCGCCACAGATGCACCTGCTCTCCGGCGCGACGATGCTCGGGGCATTCTTTATTCTGACCGATCCGGTCACCGCCTCCACGACTGATCGCGGCCGCCTGATTTTTGGTGCGCTGGCCGGTCTGCTGGTGTGGCTGATCCGCAGTTTTGGCGGCTATCCTGATGGTGTTGCTTTCGCGACATTGCTGGCAAACATTACTGTTCCGCTGATCGATTACTACACGCGTCCGCGTGCTTACGGACACCGTTGAGGAACCCTGATGCTTAAGACAATGCAAAAACACGGTCTTATTCTGGCGTTATTTGCCGCGGGCTCGACCGGTCTGACGGCGGCGATCAACCAGTTGACCAAAGGGACCATCGACGAGCAGGCTGCACTACAACAAAAGCAACTATTTGATCAGGTGCTCCCTGCCGAACGGTATGACAACGATTTACAAAAAAGCTGTTATCAGGTAACAGCGCCTGAGCTGGGTAAAGGCGTGCATCATCTTTATATTGCCAGTAAAGATGATCGTCCTGTCGCTGCGGTGATTGAAGCCACGGCACCAGATGGCTATTCTGGCGCGATTCAACTGCTGGTCGGGGCCGATTTCAAAGGTACTGTATTAGGTACCCGCGTGACGGAACACCATGAAACACCGGGTCTTGGTGACAAGATCGAGCTGCGGTTGTCCGACTGGATCACCCATTTCTCCGGCAAAGTCATTCATGGTGCGGATGACAGTCACTGGGCGGTAAAGAAAGATGGCGGTGATTTTGACCAGTTTACTGGCGCAACCATCACCCCTCGAGCCGTCGTGAATGCCGTGAAACGTGCCGGCCTGTATGCGCAGACATTACCCGCGCAACTTCCTGAACTGAGCGCCTGTGGAGAGTAAGACCATGAGCGAAATAAAAGATGTTATCGTCCAGGGACTGTGGAAAAATAACTCTTCCCTGGTCCAGTTGCTCGGCCTGTGCCCCCTGCTGGCGGTCACCTCAACCGCGACCAACGCCCTGGGGTTAGGTCTTGCCACGACACTGGTCCTGACGCTGACCAACCTGTTTGTCTCTCTGCTGCGCCACTGGACACCACCAGAGATCCGCATTCCCATCTACGTGATGATTATTGCCTCGGTGGTGAGCGTAGTACAGATGCTAATCAACGCCTATGCTTTCGGTCTGTACCAGTCGCTGGGGATTTTTATCCCGCTGATTGTGACCAACTGCATCGTGGTCGGTCGCGCCGAAGCGTTTGCCGCTAAAAAAGGCCCGGCCCTGTCGGCACTTGATGGTTTTTCTATCGGTATGGGTGCCACATGCGCCATGTTTGTCCTCGGCTCGCTGCGTGAAATCATTGGTAACGGAACGCTGTTTGACGGCGCTGACGGTTTGTTGGGCGACTGGGCGAAAGTGCTGCGCATTGAAGTCTTCCATACCGATTCCCCGTTCCTGCTGGCGATGCTGCCGCCTGGCGCCTTTATCGGGCTTGGTATGCTGCTGGCCTTAAAATACCTGATCGATGAGCGCACTAAGCAGCGTAAGGCGAAACGTGACGCAATTGTTACAGCCCCTTCTGCGGATGCCACAGGGAAGATCTGATGAACAAAGCAAAACGGCTGGAGATCCTCGCCCGGTTGCGGGCAAACAATCCCCACCCGACCACTGAGCTGAATTTCGGTTCGCCGTTTGAGTTACTGATTGCGGTACTGCTTTCCGCGCAGGCAACCGACGTCAGCGTCAACAAAGCCACAGCAAAGCTCTACCCGGTGGCGAACACGCCGCAGGCAATGCTTGAGCTCGGTGTGGATGGCGTGAAGTCCTACATCAAGACTATCGGCCTGTTTAACAGCAAAGCCGAAAACGTGATAAAAACATGCCGCATTCTGCTTGAGCAGCATGGCGGTCAGGTGCCGGAAGACAGAGCGGCGCTGGAAGCGTTGCCCGGTGTCGGCCGCAAAACCGCCAACGTAGTGCTGAATACGGCCTTTGGCTGGCCTACTATCGCCGTGGATACGCATATTTTTCGCGTCTGTAACCGCACACAGTTCGCGCCAGGCAAAAACGTCGAACAGGTAGAAGAGAAACTGCTCAAAGTGGTGCCTGCTGAGTATAAGGTGGATTGCCACCACTGGCTTATCCTCCACGGGCGCTACACCTGCATCGCCCGTAAACCCCGTTGCGGCTCGTGTATTATTGAAGATCTCTGTGAATACAAAGAGAAAGTTGATTTCTGATAATTCGCCTTGTGGTGCAGCGGCGGCTGCACCCGTCTTGATTATTCCTCTTACCCCCTCTTTTCCTGCCAGGTTTTCCGAAAAACACCGACACATTCTCTGCCCATTAAACGTACCGTCAGGTTAATCGTTTTTTTCTAAGAAAAAATTTCTATATAAGTGTGAACTCGATCACCTGTGCAACATTGTGTTAATTTTATGTTGCGTAAAAGCCGCGAAATGACTGGCTTAACAACTGGTTTCCAATTCAACACAAGACAATTCACCAGCATTATTTAAGAATCCAGCCCATATCACTAACCTTTCACCTTAATAGCAGAAGATATCGCCACCACCCTAATATGAGCGACTTTACGCAGTGGAAAAAACCACCAAAGAACAAACAATGAAATTTAACGCTAAATAACATTTAGATGAACGGACGATTATACCACCCCGCTTATGTGTAACAGAGTATTACAAAGCACTTGCCTGGCGAGGCAGGATAGTGAACATTACCCCGCGTTTCCCCTCCAAATATAACTATAAGGCGGGTGCATTTTTCAGCATCACGCCCAGAACTCCCCCATTTAATATGGGACGTAAAAAAAGAGGTATATGTGTCAACTGCAAACAATAAACCAGCAGAAAGCGTTAGTCTGAATGCTTTCAAGCAACCGAAAGCGTTCTATCTCATCTTTTCTATCGAATTATGGGAACGTTTTGGTTACTACGGCCTGCAAGGGATCATGGCCGTTTACCTGGTTAAACAACTGGGTATGTCTGAAGCGGATTCAATTACTTTGTTCTCTTCCTTTAGCGCACTGGTTTACGGTCTTGTAGCGATCGGTGGCTGGCTGGGCGATAAAGTTCTGGGTACAAAACGCGTTATCATGCTGGGCGCTATCGTCCTGGCGATTGGTTATGCGTTGGTCGCATGGTCTGGTCACAACGCCGCGATCGTCTATATGGGGATGGCGACTATCGCCGTCGGTAACGGCCTGTTCAAAGCCAACCCGTCTTCCCTGCTTTCTACCTGCTACGAGAAAAATGACCCGCGTCTGGACGGTGCATTCACCATGTACTACATGTCTGTGAACATCGGTTCCTTCTTCTCTATGCTGGCAACGCCGTGGCTGGCCGTGAAGTTCGGCTGGAGCGTCGCGTTCGCGCTGAGCGTGGTCGGGATGCTGATCACCGTCGTGAACTTCGCGTTCTGCCAGAAATGGGTGAAACAGTACGGTTCTAAACCAGACTTTGCACCGGTTCATATGGGCAAACTGCTGGCGACAATCGCGGGTGTCGTGGTTCTGGTGGCGATTGCAACCTGGCTGCTGCACAACCAGGGTATCGCACGTATCGCGCTGGGTGTGATTGCGCTGGGTATCGTGTGCATCTTCGCTAAAGAAGCGTTTGGAATGCAGGGCGCGGCACGTCGTAAGATGATCGTTGCCTTCATTCTGATGCTTGAAGCGGTTGTCTTCTTCGTTCTGTACAGCCAGATGCCGACCTCACTGAACTTCTTCGCGATTCGTAACGTTGAACACTCCATCCTTGGTATCGCGTTCGAGCCGGAACAGTATCAGGCGCTGAACCCGTTCTGGATCATGATTGGTAGCCCGATCCTGGCGGCAATCTACAACAAGATGGGTGACCGTCTGCCAATGCCGCACAAATTCGCGATTGGGATGATGCTGTGCTCCGGTGCGTTCCTGGTGCTGCCGCTGGGTGCAAAATTCGCGACCGACGCTGGTATCGTCTCCGTCAACTGGTTGATCCTGAGCTACGCGCTGCAGTCCATCGGTGAACTGATGATCTCCGGTCTGGGCCTGGCGATGGTGGCGCAACTGGTGCCGCAGCGTCTGATGGGCTTCATTATGGGTAGCTGGTTCCTGACCACCGCTGGCGCCGCGATTATCGCGGGCAAAATCGCCAACCTGATGGCTGTACCGGAAAACGTCACTGATCCGCTGATGTCGCTGGAAGTCTATGGCCGCGTCTTCCTGCAGATCGGTATTGCGACCGCCGTCATTACTGTGCTGATGTTACTCACCGCGCCGAAGCTTAACCGCATGACGCTGGATGACGACAACGCAGAAAAAGCGAGCGAAACCGCAACCGCGTAACGTCATCGGGAAACGAAGAAAATTAAGCCGCTAACCTTGAGTTGGCGGCTTTTTTTTTATCACCAGCAGCACTAACATAATGCAAACCGCTGCCAAAAGGAGTTACCTATGAAATTGTTTTATAAACCTGGTGCGTGTTCGCTCGCATCACACATCGTATTGCGTGAGAGTGGACAGGACTTCACGCTGGAAGGTGTGGATCTGGCGAAAAAGATACTGGAAAACGGCGATAACTATCTGCAGGTAAATCCCAAGGGCCAGGTACCGGCTCTGCTGCTCGATGACGAGACGCTCCTGACGGAAGGTGTTGCGATTATGCAGTACATTGCCGACCGCGTGCCTGATCGCCAGTTACTGGCAGCGACGGATACCCTGAAACGTTACAAAACACTGGAGTGGCTGAACTACGTCGCCACCGAACTGCATAAAAGCTTTACCCCGCTGTTGCGCCCGGACACACCGGAAGACTACAAACCGATCGCCCGCGCCCTGCTGGAGAAAAAACTGCAGTATCTTAACGAATCGCTGAAAGATGATCAGTGGATTTGCGGCTCGCGGTTTACTATCGCCGATGCCTACCTGTTTACCGTCCTGCGCTGGGCACGAGCGGTGAAACTAAATATGGAAGGATTGAGCCACATTGCTTCCTATATGGAACGTGTTGCAGCGCGCCCTGCTGTAGCGGCGGCAATGAAAGCGGAAGGGTTGAACTAACAGACTTGTCTGCGCTTGCACGGGCCTGTGCGATTTACAGGCCGGGTGAGCGCAGCGTCACCCGGCGTGATTTACAGATTCCGGTTACTTCCAGCAGATCAGGCAGTAATTCTTTTTACCACGACGTAGTAAAGTGTAACGCCCGAAGAGACGATCGCTGTCGGTAAAGGTGTATTCCGGATCAGCCTGCTTTTCACCATTGATGGTGATAGCGTTGGAGGCAACGGTTTTACGCGCCTGTCCCCGTGACGGTTGCAATTCGGAATCCACCAGCGCCTGCAGCAGATCGGCGTCTTTGGTCATTTCCACCATCGGCACGCCATCCTGCGCCAGCTGTTCGAAATCCGCTTCGCTGAGATCACTCAGTGTGCCGTTGAACAGACTTTCGGTGATGCGTTTCGCCGCTGCCAGGCCCTCTTCGCCATGCACCAGACGTGTAACCTCGTCTGCCAGCACGTACTGCGCGCGCGGGGCTTTACCACTGTTTTTGTCTTCTTCTTCCAGCGCATTGATGGCTTCAATGTCCATGAAGGTGAAGAACTTCAGGAAGCGGTAAACGTCGGCATCTGCGGTGTTAATCCAGAACTGATAGAATTTGTACGGACTGGTTTTCTTCGGATCCAGCCACACCGCCCCACCTTCGGTTTTACCAAATTTGGTGCCGTCTGCTTTGGTGATGAGCGGAACCGTCAGACCGAACGCCTGATTCTGATGCAGACGACGGGTCAGATCGATGCCCGACGTAATGTTGCCCCACTGGTCAGAACCGCCAATTTGCAGCACTACGTTATGCAGTTTGTTCAGGCAGGCAAAGTCATACCCCTGCAACAGATTGTAGGAGAATTCGGTAAAAGAAATTCCGACATCATCGCGATTCAGGCGCTGTTTCACCGCTTCTTTGTTAATCATCTGGTTAACAGAGAAGTGCTTACCGATATCGCGCAGGAAGGTCAGCACGTTCATGTTGCCGAACCAGTCGTAGTTGTTAGCCGCGATGGCGGAGTTGCTGCCACAGTCGAAATCAAGGAACGGCGACACCTGCTTACGGATTTTGTCTACCCACTCCTGCACGGTCTCTTCCGTATTCAGCTTACGCTCGGTCGCTTTAAAACTGGGGTCGCCAATCAACCCCGTCGCGCCGCCCACCAGCGCAACCGGCTTATGACCCGCCAGCTGGAAGCGTTTCAGGCATAACAAAGGAACAAGATGCCCCAAATGCAAGCTGTCAGCGGTGGGATCGAAGCCGCAATAGAGCGCGATCGGGCCTTGCGCCAGTCGCTCTGCTAACGCTTCCTCGTCCGTCACCTGAGCCACCAGGCCCCGCTCTTGCAATTGTTTAATCAAGTTACTGCTTGCCATCAAATTCTCCATGTATAAACGGACTGCACCTCTGCCGGTACACGACTTTTCGTCAGATACGAAAGTTTCATAGAATAAAGCGCCAGCCCTTCTTGTGCCAGCGCTTAACGCAACATTTTTAGGGTTTATGGCGCAAGGCGATCGATTTTCCAGGCATTGTTATCGCGCTGATATAAAAAACGGTCATGCAGGCGGTGCTCGCCCCCCTGCCAGAATTCCATTTGCTCGATGCTGACACGGAAACCGCCCCAGAAACTGGGCAGCGGGACTTCGCCCTGCTGAAACTTTTGCTTCAGTTCAAGGAACTTGCTTTCGAGGATCCCGCGTGCCGAGATGCGGCTCGACTGTTTAGATACCCAGGCGCCTATCTGGCTGTCGCGCGGACGGCTGTGGAAGTATTTCACAACTTCCAGCGTGGAGAGTTTTTCGGCTTTACCGATGACCATCACCTGGCGTTCCAGCATGTGCCAGGGGAACAACAGGCTGATCCGCGGATTCTGTTCAATCTGGTGCGCTTTGCGGCTGCCGAGGTTGGTGTAGAACACCAGCCCTTTTTCATCATAGTGTTTGAGCAAGACGATACGCTGATAGGGCTGACCGTGTTCATCAACGGTCGCCACCACCATGGCCGTGGGATCAGCAAGTTTCGCATCACAGGCCTGGCGTAGCCAGCGTTCAAAAAGGGTTAACGGTTCTTCGGGGAGATCGCGGCGGCGAAGACCGCCACGGGTGTATTCTCTGCGCAAATGCGCGATTTGTTGCAGTTCGTCATTATCAGGCATGGCGTTCAAAATCATCAATGTCAGGAGGCGTTATTGTGCGCTCCCCGCCTGAAAATCTCAACGCTGCGGATTTTGTAACTGGCAGTTATTCAGGACGATGCGGTCACGTTTGTAGACGGTTGCCGAGTCCCCTTTCGACCAGAAAACGTATACACCATCGGTATAACGGGCACCGGAAGCGGAAAGCCCCTGTTTTAGCGTACGCAACTGGTTATCATATATGAAACTGACTTCCTCACGGGAGTTGTTGAGGTTGACGGTAAGCGGTTTTTCGTCGCACTGGTATTCCAGTTTGTCCGTTTGAATGCGCTCCACAAACTGGTTGTAGTAGCTACAGCCCGCAAGCATGAAAGGGATAACGGCGATCAATAGTTTTTTCATGGTCGATCCTGATGACTTTCCTGGTCCTGGAGGGCAAGGCCCTCCGTGAATAATTGCATTTTAACCACAGCATTATCATCAGGATTTCAGTTAACTCTGATTCTTGCGCGGGTTCGCCGGGTAAATCGCCCCCAGCACTGACGCCTCTGCCGCGCCAGTGACTGACGGCAGATTACCTGGTAATCCGGCGATCGTGCGCCACGCAAGCCAGGCGAACGCCAGCGCTTCCATGTCATCGCCGCTGATGCCTGCGTCGTCGGTGGTGGTGACCTCCGTTCCTGGCAACATTCCCGCCAGTCGCGCCATCAATAACGGGTTACGACTGCCGCCGCCACACACTAACAACCGCTCGCAGCCGCCGCTCAGCAACACCTGCTCGCTGATGGTAATTGCGGTCAGCTCCGCCAGCGTCGCCTGCACATCCTGCGGTTGCAACCCCGGGTGGCGTATCAGATGCCGCTCAAGCCAGCTCAAATTGAAATACTCACGGCCTGTACTTTTGGGCGCGGGTAAGGCAAAGAACGGATCGCTAAGCATGTCCTGCAACAACGACAGGATCACTTTCCCGCTTCCCGCCCATTCAGCGTCTTTATCATAGGGTTTGCCGCGCTGTCGCCAGATCCACGCATCCATCAGCATATTCCCCGGCCCGGTGTCGTAGCCACGCACCGGCTGGCCAGGAATCAGTAAAGAGAGATTAGCGATACCGCCGATGTTGAGCACCATGCGCCGCTCAACCGGGTGGGCCAGTAACGCACTATGGAACGCCGGAACCAGCGGCGCGCCCTGCCCGCCAAGCGCCATGTCCCGGCGGCGAAAATCCCCCACCACAGTGACGCCAGTACGCGCCACAATCTGGTTGTTATCGCCAATCTGCATGGTATGCGCGGCGGGGCCTACGGGCTCATGCCATACCGTCTGGCCGTGGCAACCAATGGCGACGATATCTTCTGCCAGTAAGCGTTCCTGGCTCATCAGCGCCAGAACCGCATCTGCGAACAGGCGCCCCAACTGCACGTCGAGCCGCCCAAGTTGCGATAGCGTCAACTGCTGCCCCTGGCAAATGCCCAACACGGCCTCTTTCAGCGGCGCGGGGATCGGATAAGTCAGACTGGCCTGCTGCGCGACCATCGTTTCATCAATAGCGGCAAGCACGACATCCACCCCATCAAGGCTGGTACCTGACATTACGCCAATATAGCGACCCGATTTCATATGCCTTCCTTAGTAAGGTTTTGAGAATTAACACTCCACCATAAAGCGTTTCGCATTGCTACGATGCGATAATAGATTTTAACAATACCTCGCAGAATAACACGAACGTGTCGTATTCAATTTTTACATAGTGTCCGTATCCGCCTTCGTTTATCTTTGGTTAAATGTGGTTTCGGTATTATTTTTAGATTCTGCAGCCAGAACTGATGCCCTGCTGCGCGCAAATACCATATAATTGCATGATGACGGATGCTCGACCGAGCGTTACATGTGAACAGGAGATTCATAAATGATGTTACGTATTTTAGCCGTTTCTATGGTGGGTTTATCACTGGCTGGCTGTGTCAGTAGCAGTGGCCTGTCCGGAGACGTATATACCGCATCCGAGGCGAAACAGGTTCAGAACGTTACCTACGGAACCATTGTCCACGTGCGTCCGGTCCAGATTCAGGGCGGTAATGATACCAACGCTATTGGTGCTATTGGTGGTGCTGTTCTGGGTGGTTTCCTCGGGAATACCATCGGCGGCGGTACGGGTCGCTCGCTAGCAACGGCCGCAGGCGCCGTGGCTGGTGGCGTTGCAGGCCAGGGCGTTCAGGGGGCAATGAACAAAACCCAGGGTGTTGAACTGGAAATTCGTAAGGATGACGGCAACACCATTATGGTGGTGCAGAAACAGGGTGATACCCGTTTCTCAGCCGGTCAGCGTGTCGCTATGGCCAGCAATGGCAGCCAGGTGACTGTTTCTCCGCGTTAAATTCTTCCTGCGTGGCGCACCCAGCGCCACGCTTTTTCTTTTTACTTGTGCTGACAGTTTTTTATTTTTGCTTAATCTTTCAAACATAGTATTACCATAAAAATTGCCATCAGAATTTTCGCGACTGCTTTATTTGTTCAGGCGCAATATTTTCTGATAAATAAAAAGATAGACTCTCTTTAACGCGGGAAGGACACCTGCACAACTTGGGCTGTATATTGCAGTCTGCTTACTTTGAGATGTCTATTATGGTTAACGCTACGCGACACTATTCACGCCACGCCTTTTTGTTCATTACTATCTGTATTACCGCCATTTTTATCTTTTTTTATCTGTCTATGCTAACCATCAGGCATGCACCAGGTATCAGCACTGTCATATTTCCGACGATGACGATATTTCTGTTAGTGTTTCATACAATGGTAGCAGGCTTCATGTTTATGAAGTATATCTGCGAAAGACGACGCTTGTATCTGATGCCCATCGCCTGTGCCTTCGCCGGTTCCGCACTGCTTATGCTGGGCACCCTCAGCAGTTATCCGCAGTGGTATTTGTGTAACGCAGGGCACTTAATTAATTACAATGATGCAATTATCTTCTACTTTTTCCGTAACATTATGATGGCAACGTTATTTGTCGCCTCTGTCATATTGTTCAAATTTCGTCGCCATGATATGCATACACGAAACATTCATTCATGGATATTATTTGCCGTTATTACATTCACAGCATCAATGATTACGCTCTCCTGGTTTTACTCCAGTAGTTCTTCATTACTCAGCGTGAATTTTATTGATAATTTGACCTATGCATTTACCCCGCTGTGGCGAGATATTATTGGCTGGAGCCTCGTCGCGATGTGGTGCGCAGCGCTCATAATATTAATTTTTATTTCGCGGCTGCGGAATATATTCTGGTACAGCGGCGGTTTTTTCTGCGTCTGTTTTATCGTGACGCTCGCGGTTTTGCTGTCGTCCGATCACAGCGCCGGTTACACCTGGTATCAGGCCCGTTTCATTGAAACCGTCTCTACGCTGTTTCTGATTTTTGTTCTGCTGTGCGACGTGTTCAATCTGTACCGCAAATCCCACGACAAATATCTCGATTCTTATCAAAACTCGATTCGTGACCCGCTGACCCGGCTATACAACCGGAGCTACTTTTACGATACGTTGACGCAGCAATTGCCAGGTACTACCGCTGCCCGTCCGCTGTCGGTCATCGTCAGCGATCTTGACCGCTTTAAACGCATTAATGATCAGTACGGGCATCTGCAGGGCGATAAGGTGATCCAGTTTGTCTCTGGGGTATTGCAGAACGCTGTACGCGACAAAGACGTTGCCGCGAGGATCGGCGGCGAGGAATTTGCCGTGTTACTGACCAACACATCCGCCACAGAGGCCCTCAACGTGGCGGAACGCATCCGGCAGACGATTTGTCAGCAGGCTCCACAAAGCAGCGACGGGCAACTGCCAGAGCCTGTCACCATCAGCATGGGGGTATTTACCGCCACTGCGTATGATTTATCCGCTGAAGAGTGTGTGCAACGCGCCGACCAGGCTATGTACGCCGCCAAAGAAGCGGGACGTAATCGCGTGGTAGTCTGGCAGTAAACGAGAAAAAGAAAGGCCTTGCGGATGCAAGGCCTTTTATTCGGGATACGGGATTGCTCAGTCTCTTGCCTGCAGCTCAAGAATATTTTGCTCAATACGCGAAATCAGATTGAGCAGCATGTTCAGTTCATCCGAGGTGATGCCAGAAAGAATTTCACCGCGTGTTTTCCTGATCACCGCTTCCATCTCTTCAATCAGCGGCTCAGCTTTCTCAGTGAGCTTAATGCGCTTAGCACGACGATCGCTTGCACATGTCTGGCGAGAGATGAGTCCTTTCTCCTCCAGTTGGTCAAGCGTTCTCACCAGTGACGGTTGCTCGATGCCAATCGCTTTAGCCAGTTGAATTTGCGACTGCTCAGGTGGAAGCTGATGAATGTTATGCAGCGTCACCCAATGCGTTTGCGTCAATTCCAGAGGTTTCAGGCGATGGTCGATCAGAGCACGCCAGATGCGCACTAACCGGGCCAGATCAGAACCTAGTGGCGATTCCAATTTCATCTCCTTATAATTAGCTTGCTAAGTTATTATACTGATTTTAAGATAGTGTGCAGCATTTAACATACCAAAACAATGTATTGCCTTCTTAACGCAAACCAAAGCAATGATTTATACTCTCAATAGTTATAAATGCGTTTTGCCGATGTGGATCCCACAATTGGCCTCTTATTACGCCCTGGCAAAGGATTTCTGCTCGTGATGTTAACATTTACTGCATCAGGACTGCCTCTTCAGGATCTGGTGGTCGGCGCATCCATTTATTTCCCTCCGCTGTTCAAAGCCGTCCTGTTGGGCTTTCTGATCTGGCTTGTCGCCCACCGCCAGTTACGCGACTGGATGTACGCGGGCGATATCTGGCATCCCATGCTGATGGATCTCTCTTTATTCGCACTGTCGGTGTCTCTGGCGCTGGTGCTTATTGTGTCGTGGTGATGTCTGATGATGAAAAAACTCAAGTATTTTTCGACCCTGTTCATTGCCGCCATCGCCCTGGTCATTGTCTGGCTGGTCTGGAATTACTATATGCAGTCGCCCTGGACACGCGACGGCAAAGTGCGCGCGGAACAGGTCAGCATCACGCCCCAGGTTTCAGGAAGTATTCAGGCGATAAATGTAAAAGATAACCAGTTGGTGAAAGCCGGCGACGTGCTGTTTCGCATTGACGACACGCCGTACAACATTGCGGTACTGAATGCACAGGCAGAGCTGGCAAAGGCGCAGACCGACTTAGTCAAAGCCACTCACGAAGCCACCCGCCGTCGCAACCTGCCACAAAACTACATTTCCGCTGAAGACCTCGATACGGCAAACGTCACGGTGAAAGCGGCGAAAGCCTCTGTCGATGCGGCGCAGGCTTCACTGGAACACGCCCGCTGGCAGCTTGCGCAGACGGTCATCAAAGCGCCCGTCGATGGCTGGGTCACGAACCTTTCCACTCGCGTGGGCAGCTATGCCACTGAAGGCCAACCGGTTTTTGCCCTGGTCGACAGCCACTCGTTTTATGTCATTGGTTATTTCGAGGAGACCAAACTGCGACATATCCGCGCGGGCGACAGCGCGGAAATTATCCTCTACAGCAACAATCAAACGTTACGCGGTCACGTTTCCAGTATAGGACGCGCCATTTATGATCAGAGCGTAGAGAGCGACAGTGGTCTGGTGGCCGACATCAAACCCAATATTCCCTGGGTACGCCTGGCGCAGCGCGTCCCGGTACGCATCGAGTTTGATAACCTGCCATCGGAGATCACATTGGTTTCAGGCACCACCTGCACTGTTGCGGTCGGCAGAAACGAATGACCTTTCCTGCCCTGACGTGGCGGTCACTGCCGTGGATTAAAGCTTCGCGGCCGCAATGGCGCTACGCGTTGCGTAACGGCATTGCCATGTGTCTTGCGCTCAGCATTGCTTATTACCTGAATCTCGACGAGCCCTACTGGGCAATGACTTCGGCGGCGGTTGTCAGTTTTCCCACCGTCGGCGGCGTTATCAGCAAAAGTTTCGGACGCATTGCAGGGAGTCTGTTTGGCGCGACCGCCGCACTGATCATTGCCGGTCATACACTGACCGACCCGTGGTTTTTTCTCTTCAGCATGTCAGCGTGGATTGCACTTTGCACCTGGGCCTGCGCGATGTTCACCAATAACGTCGCCTATGCCTTCCAGTTGGCCGGTTATACCTGCGCGATTATTGCCTTCCCGGTGATCAACGTGGTCGACCCGACCGAGCTGTGGGACATCGCCCAGGCGCGCGTCTGCGAAGTAATCGTCGGGATCCTGTGCGGCGGTACGATGATGATGATCATGCCCAGTACTTCTGACGGTACCACGTTGCTGACAGCGCTAAAAAACATGCACACCCGGTTGCTGGAGCATGCCAGCCTGCTCTGGCAACCTGACACCACTGACGCCATTCGAATTGCCCATCAAAGCATTATCAGTCAGATCCTGACCGCCAACCTGCTGCGCATTCAGGCATTCTGGAGTCATTACCGTTTCCGCCGTCAGAACAGCCTGCTCAATTACCTGCTGCATCAGCAATTACGGTTGATCAGCGTTATTTCCAGCCTGCGACGGTTACTGTTGAACTGGCCGTCACCTCCGGATAATGTGCGGCCTGTCATTGAGGCTTTGCTGATTGAACTTGCCCGGCCAGGAAGCGATTTTTACCATGTCTCGCGCATCATCGCGCCACTGGCACCGACGGATCCGCAGGATTATCGTCATCATGCGTTCTGGCACCGGCTGCGCTATTTCTGCCGCGTGTATCTGAAAAACAGTTACTGGCTCAACCGACTGGAAAACGCCACCGCAATTACCGAGTTTGATGTTCCCCGGGCGCCGGCGCTGGCACGGCATACTGATCACGCCGAAGCGCTGTGGAACGGTATTCGAACCTTTTGCGCACTGGTCGCTGTCGGCGCATGGAGCATCAGTACCCAATGGGACGCGGGTGCTTCCGCCCTGACGCTGGCGTCGATTTGTTGCGTGCTTTACTCCGCCTCACCGTCACCGTTCAATTCACTGACCCTGCTAATGCGTACACTTATCCTGCTGTCGCTGTTCAGTTTCATGGTCAAGTTCGGCCTGATGGTGCAGATCAGCGAGCTGTGGCAGTTTCTGCTGTTTCTCTTTCCGCTGCTCACCACCATGCAACTGCTCAAATTGCAGATGCCGAAACTGGCGGGCTTATGGGGGCAACTGATTGTCTTTATGGGATCGTTCATCGCCGTCACAAACCCGCCCGTGTATGATTTCGGCGATTTTCTCAATGACAATCTGGCCAAAATTCTTGGCGTGGGACTGGCGTGGACTGCCTTTGCGATCCTGCGTCCGGGCTCGGATGCGCGCAAAAGCCGTCGTCACATCCATGCGTTACGGTGTCACTTTGTTGACCAGCTCAGCCGCCGCCCTGCCCATTCAGAGCATGAATTTGAGTCGCTGGTGTATCATCACGTCAGCCAGTTAAGTAACAGTAAGGATGCGCTGGCGCGCCGCTGGCTGCTGCGCTGGGGAGTGGTTTTACTCAATTGTTCGCATGTGGTCTGGCAACTGCGCGAGTGGGAAGCGCGATCTGACCCGCTGTCACAAGTGCGCGATCTCTGCATAACGCTGTTGCGCGATGTCATGAACGAGCGCGGCGTTCAGCACCGACCACTGGCATCTTCATTACAGGAACTTCAGCGGATTTGCGATGCGCTGGCGAAACATCATCAACCCGCAGCGCGGGAACTGGCGTCGCTTATCTGGCGGCTGTACTGCTCTCTTTCACAACTGGAACAGGCCCTGCCGGACGGGGCCATTGCGGAGTGAAATACAATCACTCCGCACGGGTAACGCGATTACGGGACGTCGTAGCCCAGCGCCGCCTTGCGGATGCGGAACCATTGCTGGCGCGTCATATTCAGATCGGCTGCCACAATCGCTGAGCGCACGCGTTCAATCTTGCCAGAGCCGATAATCGGCAACGGCTGCGACGGCAGACGCATCACCCAGGCATAAACCACCTGTTCGATACTTCCCGCATTCAGTTCCTGGGCAATCGTCGTCAGTTCATCACGCAGAGGCTGGAAAGTCGCATCGTTAAACAGACGGCCGCCGCCAAGGCAAGACCATGCCATCGGACGAATACGCAGCTGTTGTAACTGATCCAGCGTACCGTCAAGCAGCAGCGGCTGGTGAACCGGAGAAATCTCCACCTGGTTAGTCGCCAGCGTAAACGGTAAACGGGACTGCAATAGCGCGAACTGTGCCGGCGTAAAGTTTGAAACGCCGAAATGGCGCACTTTGCCACTCTGATGCAGCGTCAGGAAGGCTTCCGCAACCTCGTCGGCATCCATGAGAGGATCAGGACGGTGGATGAGCAACAGATCAAGCGCATCGGTTGCCAGATTCTTCAGCGACTGCTCGGCACTACGCACGATGTGGTCACGATCGGTAATGTAATGGCCGATAACGTTTTCCGCCCGCGCCGTAGTGGCGATACCGCATTTGCTGACGATTTCCATCCGCTGACGCAGATGCGGCGCCAGTTTCAGCGCTTCACCAAAGGCCGCTTCACACTGGTAACCGCCATAAATATCGGCGTGATCAACGGTTGTAATGCCGAGATCCAGATGCTCTTCGATAAAACTCACCAGCTGGCGTGGGGACATGTTCCAGTCCATCAGCCGCCAGTATCCCATCACGAAACGGGAAAATTCCGGCCCTTGCGGTGCCAGGGTAATTCGCTGAACCATAACAGCTTCCTCAATAAAGACCTGCGGAGAGTATACGCAAAATTATCACTAAAACAGTGAAGGCTGCTCAGGATCTTCAGGCGGAATTGCTTTGGTTGCGCGTAATTTGCGCAGCAAACGCTGACGGCAGAGGCGAAGTACCTCCTGCTTTTGGGCATCGCTCAGTGTTTGCCAGTGGAAACGCTCATCCCGGCTTCGCATACAGCCACGACAGTAGCCGCGCTCATCTGACTGACAAATTCCCCGGCACGGGCTTTGTACCGGAAAGAATTCCAGTTGTTCAGCCACTTTCTGCCCTCAGTTGGTGGATCATTCTTCTCATTGAAGACGCTTCACTCGCCATGCGCAACCTTTATTCAAAAAAAGCGCATGCAGATTCGGCTTGCATTAGACCGATCGGTCTACTACAGTAGCCCTCATGAACAGACATACTGATTGTGATACCCGTGAACATATCCTTGCCACCGGTGAGCAGCTTTGCATGCACCGCGGTTTTACCGGGATGGGGCTTAGCGAACTGTTAAAGACCGCCGAAGTTCCGAAGGGTTCGTTTTACCATTATTTTCGCTCAAAAGAGGCCTTTGGCGTTGCCATGCTGGAGCGCTATTTTGAGGATTATCATCAGCGTCTGACAGTGCACTTTACCCATGGTGAAGGCAATTATCGTGATCGTTTGCTGGCATATTATCAGCACACTCTGACGCAGTTCATCGAACAAGGGATTATCAGCGGCTGTCTGACGGTCAAGCTGACCGCTGAAGTGTGTGACCTGTCAGAAGCGATGCGCGCAGAAATGAACAAAGGCGCGCAGAGGATCACCGCCCTGCTCGCACAGGCGCTGGAAGATGGCCGCACCGAAGGCAGCCTGGCATTTGACGGCCATGCCGCGGAGCTGGCGCAAGTGCTCTACTCACTGTGGCTGGGCGCCAATTTGCAGGCCAAGATGTCCCGCTGCGCCACGGCGCTGGAAAGTGCGCTGGCACACGTCAGAACATTGATTACCGCGCCTGCGGCATAACAGGCGCTAAAATTTACAACATCACTAGACGACCGGTCTACTCAGGAGTCACCATGTCACAACAAAAAGTATTTACCCCACTGAAAGTGGGTGCGATTACCGTTCCAAACCGTGTTTTTATGGCACCGCTGACCCGCCTTCGCAGCATTGAGCCGGGTGATATTCCGACACCGCTAATGGGCGAATATTATCGCCAGCGCGCCAGCGCCGGATTAATCATCTCCGAAGCCACGCAAATTTCTGCACAGGCGAAAGGCTATGCGGGCGCACCGGGACTGCACAGCCTGGAACAAATCGCAGCATGGAAAAAAATCACCGACGGCGTGCATGCGGCACAGGGCCATATGGCCGTTCAGCTGTGGCACACGGGGCGTATTTCCCACGCCAGCCTTCAGCCTGGCGGGAAAGCGCCGGTAGCACCGTCTGCCATTAGTGGTGGTACACGTACTTCACTGCGTGATGAAAACGGTAATACTTACCGCGAAGATACCTCGATGCCGCGCGCGCTGGCGCTGGAAGAGATCACGGGGATTGTGAATGATTTCCGTCAGGCGATCGCTAATGCCCGTGAAGCCGGGTTTGATATGGTTGAACTACACTCCGCACACGGTTATCTGTTGCATCAGTTCCTGTCGCCAACCTCTAACCATCGTACCGACCAGTACGGCGGCAGCGTGGAAAACCGCGCGCGTCTGGTGCTGGAAGTGGTGGATGCGGGGATTAAAGAATGGGGTGCCGATCGCATCGGGATCCGTGTCTCGCCAGTGGGTACGTTCCAGAACCTTGATAATGGCCCGAACGAAGAAGCCGATGCATTGTACCTGATTGAACAGCTCGGCAAGCGTGGCATTGCATATCTGCATATGTCTGAGCCTGACTGGGCGGGTGGCCAGCCTTACAGTGAGGCATTCCGCCGCAAAGTGCGTGAACGTTTCCATGGCCCGATTGTGGGCGCGGGCGCGTACACGATGGAAAAAGCCGACGATCTACTCAACAAAGGACTGATTGACGCCGTGGCATTCGGCCGTGACTGGATAGCCAACCCGGATCTGGTCGCCCGTCTGCAACGCAAGGCAGAACTGAACCCACAGCGGCCGGAAAGTTTCTATGGCGGCGGCGCTGAAGGCTACACTGATTACCCCACGCTGTAATCCCTACATTGATAGCGGCGGTCATCCGCCGCTATACTAAAACATTGTTCTGAATGTATTGTTATCAAAGATAAGGGGATTTTATGCGCTTACTTCACACTATGCTCCGTGTAGGCGACCTGCAGCGTTCCATTGACTTCTATACGAAAGTCCTCGGCATGCAATTGCTGCGCACCAGCGAAAACCCGGAGTATAAATACTCGCTAGCCTTCGTTGGCTACGGCCCGGAAAGCGATGAAGCCGTGATTGAGCTGACCTACAACTGGGGTGTGGACAGCTACGATCTGGGTACGGCGTATGGTCATATCGCGCTCAGCGTTGAGAACGCAGCAGAAGCCTGCGAACGCATCCGCAGAAACGGCGGTAACGTGACCCGCGAAGCTGGCCCGGTAAAAGGCGGCACCACGGTCATCGCTTTTGTGGAAGATCCGGACGGCTACAAAATCGAGCTTATCGAAGAGAAAGATGCCGGCAAAGGCCTTGGCAACTGATCCTGTCTCTTCACGGGTGCTACGGCACCCGTCCTTTTATGCCCCGCTACAAAGATCAGGCAAAATTTGCCATAATGCGCGCTACTTTTTTTACGTCTAAGAGATTCTGATGTCCGACAACGCTCAACTTAATGGTCTGTGCGACCGTTTCCGTGGTTTTTATCCCGTGGTGATTGATGTGGAAACGGCCGGGTTTAACGCCAGTACGGATGCGCTGCTTGAAATCGCCGCCGTGACGTTAAAAATGGATGAGCATGGCTGGTTGATGCCGGATACCACACTGCATTTCCATGTAGAACCGTTTGAAGGCGCAAATCTTCAGCCAGAAGCGCTGGCGTTCAATGGTATCGACCCGAGCAACCCGCTGCGGGGCGCGGTTAGCGAACATGACGCGCTGCATGCCATCTTCAAAGCCGTGCGTAAGGGAATCAAAGAGAGTGGCTGCAACCGGGCGATCATGGTGGCGCACAATGCAACCTTCGACCACAGCTTCATGATGGCGGCCGCAGAGCGCGCCTCACTCAGGCGCAA
>NZ_JMTB01000026.1 GCF_000734965.1 Trabulsiella guamensis ATCC 49490 | reverse complement strand
CACCCGTTCGTTACCTTTGATACCGCCGCGCTCAGCGGGCTGGCGCTTGGGCAGACGGTCCTGTCAAAAGCCTGTGCCGCCGCCGGAATGGAATTTGACAGCGCGCAGGCGCACTCTGCTCTGTATGACACCGAACAGACCGCCATCCTGTTTTGCGAAATCGTCAACCGCTGGAAGCGTCTGGGCGGCTGGCCACTGGCGGCGCCTGCTGAATAACAGGCATAAAAAAAGCGAACATTTCAGTTCGCTTTTTTCTTACCGAAAAACTTACTCCGCTTTCGGCTCGTCTTCTTTGTACTTCGCCGCAGTTTCTTTAATCAACTGCTGCAGTTCGCCGCGCTGATACATTTCAATCACGATATCGCAGCCACCAACCAGCTCGCCGTCAACCCACAGTTGCGGGAAGGTCGGCCAGTTTGCGTACTTCGGCAGTTCAGCGCGGATATCCGGGTTCTGCAGGATGTCAACGTAGGCGAAACGTTCGCCGCAGGCAGAGAGCGCCTGGACGGCCTGGGCAGAAAAACCGCAGCTTGGCAGTTTCGGCGAGCCTTTCATGTAGAGAAGGATCGGGTTTTCAGCGATCTGGCGTTGGATTTTTTCAACAGTAGTGCTCATTGTCTTTGCTTCCTTTAACTTCTTTTACGGCCGTAGTCAGACAGTGTATCGTTTCTGGCTGACGACAGAAAATAACATTTTGTTCACTCTTCATTATTTTATCGTCTGTCGCGATAAGTTGCCTTAAAAATATCCCTTTATCGGCATCTGTGACGAAAAGTTGAGCGTTATGTTTCGAGATGTCACTGCGCTGATGATTTTTTTTGCACTCGCTTACGAAACGTTATTTTAGATGCAAAAAGGCTATTAACATTTTGTGATTTTATGCATTAGAATCGAGGCGTTTTGAAAATCATACGCAGGCATGATTGCAGGCCTGCCATAATCAGAGGACTGCTCAGTGGCGCGGATAAATAAAATCTCGATCACGCTCTGTGCTTTACTGTTTACATCGCTCTCATTTACACCATTGTCGCATGCGTCTCAGCAGGCGCGTGCCTCGGCGACGCAAAAAACGCAACTGGCGAAAACCACTGAACCGAAGAAAAAAACACCAGCCAGAAAAACAAAAGTAAAACCACCGCAAAAAAAACCAGCAAAAAAACCACTGCGTCCACCAGCAAAAAGAAAAATTCCGCCTCGACTGCCGTTTCACGTAAAACCACGGCTTCCGCAAGCAAACGCACTGCCGCCACAAAAGTGACGCAAAAATGCACCACCACCCGCAACGGTAAGAAGAAATGCGTTAGCGTGGGTGATAAAAAGCCAATGAAGCTGGCGGATGTGCATAAAGCCCGTGTGCAAAAAGCACAAAAAACGGCGATGAACAAACTGATGGGCCAGATTGGCAAACCTTACCGCTGGGGTGGCACCTCCCCGCGTACCGGTTTTGATTGCAGCGGTCTGGTGTATTACGCGTATAAAGATCTGGTCAACATCCGTATTCCACGTACCGCTAACGAAATGTATCACCTTCGCGATGCGCGCCCGGTAAACCGCAGTGAGCTGGAAAGTGGCGATCTGGTGTTTTTCCGCACCCGCGGTCGTGGCACTGCTGATCATGTTGGCGTGTATGTTGGTAACGGCAAGTTTATCCAGTCACCGCGTTCAGGCCGTGACATCCAGGTCACTTCGCTGAGTGAAGATTACTGGACCCGCCACTACGTCGGCGCCCGCCGCGTGATGACACCTAAGACGATCCGCTGATCCTTACCCTGACGCAAACGTGTCAGGGTAAGTTCCTCTTTTGTCACGCCTTTCAATTTGCTACCCTACCCTTACCCACTACAGGGTTATTCCTGCCTGTTGGGACAATTAACTATAAAAAGGAGAGTAGCAATGTCGTTCGAATTACCTGCATTACCGTATGCAAAAGACGCCCTGGCGCCGCATATTTCCGCGGAAACGCTGGAATATCATTACGGGAAACACCACCAGACCTACGTAACTAATCTCAATAACCTGATCAAAGGGACGGCGTTTGAAGGTAAGACGCTGGAAGAGATTGTACGTTCTTCTGACGGCGGCGTGTTCAACAATGCCGCTCAGGTCTGGAACCACACCTTCTACTGGCACTGTCTGGCACCGAATGCGGGTGGCGAGCCGACCGGTGACGTCGCTGCGACCATCAACAAGGCTTTTGGTAGCTTCGCCGAGTTTAAAGCGAAATTTACTGACGCAGCGGTGAAAAACTTTGGCTCTGGCTGGACCTGGCTTGTAAAAAATGCCGACGGCAGCCTGGCGATTGTCTCCACCTCAAATGCCGGTACGCCGCTGACTACTGATGCCACGCCGTTGCTGACGGTCGATGTGTGGGAACATGCCTATTATATTGACTACCGTAACGCCCGCCCGAACTATCTTGAGCACTTCTGGGCGCTGGTAAACTGGGAATTTGTTGCGAAGAATCTGGCAGCATAAACCAGAACGCAGAAGGGGCAATCCCTTCTGCGTATTTTAAATCAGTTACTGGCACACACTTCTTCAGGCTGACGGGTGCCGCTGAACAGCACCACAAACAGCGCCAGCGCAGCAATGATGGCTCCCATCACCGGGACGAAGCTGTAACCCAGGCCGCCGGAAATCACCGCACCACCCGCTGCCGCTCCAAGGGCATTCCCCAGGTTAAACGCACCGATGTTCACTGAAGAAGAGAGACCCGGCGCTTCACTGGCGACACGCATAACACGCATCTGCAGTGGTGGCACGACAGCAAAGGTTGCCGCTCCCCAGACCACCATGCTGATTGCCGCCCCGATCTGGCTCTGGGCAAGGAACGGAATCGCCAGCATGATCGCCATCAGCAACAACAGGAAGCCTTTCAGCGTCGCACTTACCGAACGGTCGGCAAACTTACCACCAAGGTAGTTACCAATGGAGAAGCCCACACCAATCAGCACCAGCATCGCGGTCACGAACAGCGGCGTGGCGTTGGTGATACTGTGCAGCACCGGTGCGATGTAGGTATAAAGCGTAAACATTGCCCCTGCGCCCAGTACCGTCGTCAGCAGTGCGGACAGCACCTGCGGACGAAGCAGCACAGAAAGCTC
>NZ_JMTB01000025.1 GCF_000734965.1 Trabulsiella guamensis ATCC 49490 | reverse complement strand
CGCTTCACGTCAGGACGCTCCCCGGCACTGCCCTTCGGCAGTGAGAACCACAGGCCCAGCATCGCGATCACGCCCAGCCCTGCGGTGGCGAGGAATGACATCCGCCAGCCAATGGTTTCACCGAGCCAGGTTGCTGCCGGCACACCACCGATATTGGCGATAGTCAGCCCCATAAACATGGTGGCGACGGCGCTGGCCTGCTTATGTTTCGGTACGACGCTTGCCGCCACCACTGAACCCAGCCCAAAGAATGCGCCGTGGTTAAGACTGGTAATAATGCGGGACAGCATCAGCGTGGTGTAATCCGGCGCGATAGCCGACAATACATTGCCGAGCGTAAAAATCGCCATCAGAAAAATTAGTGCGCTACGACGGGCGCGGTGCGACAGCAGCAGCGTCATTAACGGTGCGCCGATCATCACGCCGACGGCATAAGCGCTGATCAGCATACCTGCGACAGGAATGGAGACGTCCACCCCTTCGGCGATGACAGGCAGCAGACCCATCGGTGAGAATTCGGTTGTCCCGATGCCAAATGCCCCAATGGCAAGGGCAATTAACGGATAATTTACTTTCATTTAGCAGCTCCGGTTGGCCGCGACGTTAGCGCGGTACCCTGTAAGATGCAGAAAGTATGACATCAATCACAAAAAACTGAAGTAACAAAAAAGACAAAAGATTATTGCGGAAATGATAACAATGCGGGGAGGACGCGAGGGAGAATGCTCTCCCCCGACAAACTTAGTTCAGGACGGCGATCAGGCCAGTGACAACGATCAGACCCAGGGTAACAACTGTAGTGGTTAACGAAAGCTTTAACTCGGCACTCATCAATTTCTCTCCTTGTTATTCCCACACCGATAGTGAGCTTGATCATTTTACACAGAATTACGCGAAAATCTTCACGCTTTTGTCGCGTTATTGAATTTTCTCTTCCCCTTTTCGCCCGGATAGGACAAAATCCCACGCTAAATTAAAAGCGTACCGGCCACTGACCCCCTCCTGACGTCCTGTGTCGTTTACCCGGCGTACTGCAATCAACTTCGGTTGCCACAGGGTGTTTTAAGGCAAACGTTTACGTGCCTGTTATTCAGGAGTACATAATATGGTCTGGAGTGAGATCTATGGCAACGATTAAAGATGTAGCGAAGCGCGCAAACGTTTCCACTACAACCGTATCACACGTAATTAACAAAACCCGTTTCGTCGCTGAAGAGACGCGCAATGCCGTGTGGGCAGCGATCAAAGAGCTGCACTACTCACCAAGTGCTGTGGCGCGCAGCCTGAAGGTGAACCATACCAAATCCATTGGACTGCTGGCGACCAGTAGCGAAGCCGCCTATTTTGCGGAAATTATCGAAGCTGTTGAGAAAAACTGCTTCCAGAAAGGCTATACCCTGATTCTGGGTAACGCCTGGAACAGCCTCGAGAAGCAACAAGCGTATCTGTCGATGATGGCCCAAAAACGCGTCGACGGTCTGCTGGTGATGTGCTCAGAATACCCGGATTCTCTGATTTCCATGCTGGAGGAGTACCGGCATATTCCGATGGTGGTCATGGACTGGGGCGAAGCGCGGGCCGACTTTACCGATGCGGTAATTGATAATGCCTTTGAAGGCGGTTACATGGCGGGACGTTACCTGCTTGATCGCGGTCATCGCGAGATTGGCGTGATCCCGGGGCCGCTTGAGCGCAATACTGGCGCGGGTCGTCTGGCGGGCTTTATGAAAGCGATGCAGGAAGCGCAGGTCAACGTTCCGGAAAACTGGGTTGTGCAGGGCGATTTTGAACCGGAATCCGGTTATCGCGCCATGCAACAGATCCTCTCCCAGTCCCCTCGCCCGACAGCGATTTTCTGTGGCGGCGACATCATGGCGATGGGCGCGATTTGCGCTGCCGATGAGATGGGGCTGCGTGTGCCGCAGGACATTTCCATTATTGGTTATGATAACGTGCGTAACGCCCGGTTCTTCTCCCCGGCGCTGACAACCATTCACCAGCCGAAAGATTCGCTGGGTGAAACGGCATTTAATATGCTGCTCGATCGCATCGTCAACAAGCGTGAAGAATCTCAGTCAATTGAAGTGCATCCGCGCCTTATCGAACGCCGCTCCGTCGCTGACGGTCCGTTCCGCGATTACCGTCGTTAATCTCTTCCGGGTGCCGGTGATTCCGGCACCCGCAGCCACTCCCGGTTCAGCGTTTCGCTGTCACCCAGATACTCCAGCAACCACGCCAGCGCCGGTGATACATCCTGCTGTTGCCATGTCAGGCAGCAGGCCGCATCCGGAAATGGATTTTCCAGTTCCAGCGCCACCCAGTCGCCGCGATCTATCCACGGACGGGCGAAATGCGCCGGAACCATGCCGACGCACAGTCCCGCAGAGAGACAGGTCGCTGACGATTCCCAGTCTGGCACTACCACGCGTTTCTGGTTATCCAGCAGCCAGGTAGTGCGTTTGGGCAGCGATCGTGAAGTATCTTCGCGCACCAGTGACGGCCAGTTGCGCAACGTGTCGTCGCTGAGCGGCCCCGGCATTTTCGCCAGCGGATGTGTTGCCGCCACCACACATTGCCAGTTCAGCATCCCCATATCGCGAAAGGCGTAACGTCCGCCGACCGGGATCGCCCGCGTGGCACCAATAGCCAGTTCAACGCGACCATCGGCGAGCGCATCCCAGACGCCGTTGAATACTTCCTCGAAAACGATCAACTCAACGTCCGGAAAATGGCGATAAAAATCAACGATCAGCCTCCTGGTCCGTTCCGGCCTGACAATAATATCGACAGCAATCGACAGTTGCCCACGCCAGCCATTGGCGATTTGCTGGCATTGCTGGCGGGTGATCTGCATTTTTTTGATAACAGATCGCCCTTCCTTAAGAAACCAGACGCCTGCAGGCGTTAATTCGACGTCACGGTGACGGCGCTCAAACAGCGGCACTGCCAGCCATTCTTCCAGCTGGCGCACCGTATAGCTTACCGCCGAAGGCACCCGGTGCAGTTCCTGCGCTGCCGCACTGAAGCTGCCGTTTCTTGCCACCGCATCAACCACTTCGAGAGAATATTCCGACCACATTTTCTGCCTGCAAAAATTTTGAATTCATCTGACAAATATTAACGTTTCACAAGCGCCTTTGCACTCCCTACACTTTGCGCCTGTCGTACACCTGCACTCAAAAAGAGAAAGAGATATGCAACCTGGAAAATTATTTCTTGCCTGGCTGGCCGGATTGAGCGTGCTCGGCTTTCTGGCAACTGACATGTATCTGCCTGCTTTCGCGGCCATTCAGAGTGACTTACAAACCCCGGCGTCCACTGTCAGCGCCAGCCTGAGTCTGTTTCTGGCAGGCTTCGCCGTGGCGCAACTATTATGGGGACCGCTTTCCGATCGCTACGGCCGCAAGGGCGTGCTGCTCAGCGGTCTGACGATTTTTGCCCTGGGTTGCCTTGGCATGTTGTGGGTGCGCGACGGCATGTTGCTGCTGGTCCTGCGTTTTGTGCAGGCGGTCGGTGTCTGTGCCGCGACCGTCACCTGGCAGGCGATGGTGACGGACTACTATCCGACGCATCGCACCAACCGTATTTTTGCCACCATTATGCCGCTGGTAGCACTCTCTCCGGCGCTGGCACCGCTGCTGGGTAGCTGGATCCTGGTGCATCTGGAATGGCAGGCGATTTTTGCCGCGTTGTTTGCCATCACGCTGGTGCTCATGATCCCGGCGCTGCGCCTGAAACCGGCGCCAAAACCTCAGCAACAACGTGGTAAACCGCTGACCTTTTTCACCCTGCTGCGTTCGCGCGCATACTGCGGTAATGTGCTGGTGTACGCTGCCTGCTCCGCCTGTTTCTTTGCCTGGTTAACCGGTTCGCCGTTCCTGTTGCATGAGATGGGTTATGGCCCTGGTGCTATCGGCCTGAGCTATGTGCCGCAAACTATCGCTTTTCTGGTTGGCGGCTATGGCTGTCGCGCCGCGCTGCAAAAGTGGGAAGGAAAACAACTGCTGCCGTGGGCGATGATCGTTTTCGCCCTCAGCACGATTGCCACCTGGGTGGTGGGCCTGTTTACCAGCGCGACGCTGACGGCCCTGCTGGTGCCGTTCTGCATCATGGCGACGGCTAACGGGATGATTTACCCAATCGTCGTGGCGCAAGCGCTGCGTCCGTTCCCACAGGCCACCGGTCGCGCTGCCGCTATGCAGAACACGCTGCAACTGGGACTGTGTTTCCTCGCAAGCCTGGTGGTGTCGACGTTCATCGCCTCCCCGTTGCTGGCGACGACCAGCGTCATGCTTTCGACTGTCGTACTTGCGGCTATCGGTTATTTTCTGCAACTTCAGAGCCGCCACGGCGCACATCATGCCGCGGACGAATATATAACTGAACAGTAATTAGTCTGCTAACATTTTTATATTGAATCGCCTGATTGAGCGGCCTATACTGAGTCAGGCATCACATAATTACGATTAATATTATGCATTAACGGGCGCAGGACGTTGCCCGTTTCACCACGGAAGGCCTTTCGGCAAGGGTTATCTCCCTTCCTCTTTTTCTACGTCGGATAGCAGGCTCACGGAATGTTCCGTGAGATTTCTCACAAACCAAAAAAAGCGACTACGCTGTTTTAAGGTTCTGGTCACATGCGCGTGATGGAGAAGCTATGAGTTCATCGTGTATAGAAGAAGTTAGCGTGCCCAATGATGAGTGGTATCGCATAGCCAGTGAGCTGTTGAGTCGTGCAGGCATCGAAATTAACGGGTCTGCCCCTTCTGATGTGCAGGTCAAAAATCCGCTCTTCTTTAAGCGCGTTTTACAGGAAGGTTCGCTCGGATTAGGTGAGAGTTATATGGATGGCTGGTGGGATTGTGAGCGTCTGGATGTTTTCTTCCAGAAAGTGCTGCGCGCCGGGCTGGAAAACCAACTCCCCCGCCATTTCAAAGATACGCTGCGTATCGCTACCGCCCGCCTGTTCAATCTGCAAAGTAAGAAAAGAGCCTGGATTGTCGGCAAAGAACATTACGATCTCGGTAACGATCTGTTCAGCCGCATGCTTGACCCACTGATGCAATACTCCTGCGCGTACTGGAAAAAAGCCACCACACTGGAAGAAGCCCAGCAGGACAAGCTGGAATTAATCTGCCAAAAACTGCAGTTGAAACCGGGCATGCGTGTGCTGGATATCGGCTGCGGCTGGGGTGGTCTGGCGTACTACATGGCAAAAAATTACGGCGTCAGCGTTGTGGGCGTGACAATTTCTGCCGAGCAGCAAAAAATGGCGCAACAACGCTGCGAAGGGCTGAATGTCGATATCCGCCTTCAGGACTACCGGGACCTGAACGATCAATTTGACCGCATTGTGTCTGTTGGCATGTTCGAACATGTCGGACCGAAAAACTACAACACCTATTTCGAGGTGGCCGACCGTAACCTGAAATCTGACGGCATTTTCCTGCTGCACACCATCGGTTCAAAGAAAACAGACCATAATGTTGATCCGTGGATCAACAAATACATCTTCCCGAACGGCTGCCTGCCGTCCGTCCGCCAGATTGCCGACGCCAGCGAGCGCCATTTCATTATGGAAGACTGGCATAATTTTGGCGCCGACTATGACACCACGTTAATGGCCTGGCACGAGCGTTTCCTGGCAAGCTGGCCGGAAATTGCCGATAACTACTCTGAGCGCTTCAAACGGATGTTCAGTTATTATCTGAATGCTTGCGCCGGTGCGTTCCGCGCCCGTGACATTCACCTCTGGCAGGTGGTGTTCTCACGCGGGATCGATCACGGTCTGCGCGTCGCCCGTTAAAAGAAAAATCCCCGGCATGCCGGGGATTTTTCTTATTCGTCTGCCGCTATCTGTAGCGCCGCCTCTTTTGCCGCAAGGACACGTTCGACGGTATCCACTACCGCCTGCGTCTGCGGGTCGATTTCAATATTAACCCTCGCGCCCAGTTTTTTCTTGCCAAGCGTGGTGCGCTGCAGCGTTTCAGGAATTAAGTGCACACAAAAACGGGTGGCAGTCACTTCCCCTACCGTCAGGCTGATACCGTCTACGCCAATAAACCCTTTGTAGAGGATATATTTCATCAGTGCCGGATCCTGCGGTTTAAACCAAATCTGACGGTTATTTTCCGAGGTGAGAATTTTAGTGATGTCAGCGGTAGTCATAATATGCCCGGACATCAGATGGCCGCCAATTTCGTCGCTGAATTTCGCCGCGCGCTCGACGTTAACCACATCGCCCTCTTTCACATCCCCCAGGTTGGTGATGCGCAACGTCTCTTTCATTAAATCGAAACTGATACGATTGCCGTCGATTTCGGTGACGGTCAGGCAGCAGCCGTTGTGCGCGACTGACGCCCCGGTTTCGAGACCCTCAAGCATATGCTCAGGCATTTCAACAACGTGGGTGCGAAAATTCGGTTTTTCATCAACAGACACAACTTTCGCCGTGCCCTGCACAATACCAGTAAACATGCAATAAGCTCCTGTATTACATCGTGGCGCTTCGGTTTCCGCGCGATATACTTCGCACAATAACAGGTGAAAAAACAGGTTGCCACTCCTGACGCACTCCCTGCTATATTTTGACTGGCTTAATAGCAATTCCCCGCTACAATAGACTGACTATTTCCCCCGTATTTCTTCTTGCTGCCAGTAAGGCGGCTTTTTTAGTTCCTCCAATAACAACAATATACAGGTGTTCACGTGCAGAAGTATGTTAGTGAAGCGCGTCAGTTATTAGCACTGGCAATACCGGTGATCCTTGCGCAGATCGCCCAGACCGCAATGGGGTTTGTTGATACTGTGATGGCCGGTGGCTACAGCGCAACCGACATGGCCGCCGTCGCCATCGGTACCTCCATCTGGTTACCGGCCATTCTGTTCGGCCACGGGCTGCTGCTGGCATTGACGCCGGTCATCGCGCAGCTCAATGGTTCCGGCCGCCGCGATCGCATCGCCCATCAGGTCCGACAAGGTTTCTGGCTGGCAGGTGGCGTATCCATCCTGATTATGATCGTGCTATGGAACGCCGGGTATATCATCCGTTCGATGCATAACATCGATCCGGCGCTGGCTGACAAAGCCGTCGGCTATCTGCGTGCCCTGCTGTGGGGCGCGCCAGGCTACCTGTGTTTCCAGGTGGCACGTAACCAGTGTGAAGGGCTGGCCAAAACCAAACCTGGCATGGTGATGGGTTTTATCGGTTTGCTGGTTAACATTCCGGTCAATTACATCTTTATTTACGGCCATTTTGGTATGCCGGAACTGGGTGGCGTGGGTTGCGGCGTCGCGACGGCGGCAGTCTACTGGGTGATGTTTTTCTGTATGCTGACCTTTGTCAGAAACGCCCGTTCCCTGCGCGATATCCGTCTTGTGGAAGGTAGTGCGAAACCGGACAGCGAAGTACTGAAACGCCTGATTCAACTGGGGCTGCCGATTGCACTGGCGCTGTTCTTCGAAGTGACGTTGTTTGCGGTGGTGGCTTTGCTGGTATCGCCGCTGGGGATTGTTGACGTCGCCGGGCACCAGATCGCGCTCAACTTCAGCTCACTGATGTTTGTGTTGCCGATGTCGCTCGCCGCGGCGGTGACCATTCGCGTCGGTTTCCGTCTCGGACAGGGCTCAACACTCGATGCGCAAGTGTCGGCCTGGACGGGCCTGGTCGTTGGGGTTTGTATGGCAGTGCTGACGGCAATTTTCACCGTCTCCCTGCGTACGCACATCGCCCTGCTTTATAACGATAATCCGGAGGTTGTCCTGCTCGCCTCTCAACTGATGATGCTGGCGGCGCTGTACCAGATTTCCGATTCTATCCAGGTTATCGGCAGCGGCATCCTGCGTGGTTATAAAGACACCCGTTCCATTTTCTTTATCACTTTTACCGCTTACTGGGTGCTTGGGCTCCCGAGTGGCTATATTCTCGGCCTGACTGACCTTGTCGTGCCGCGCATGGGACCCGCAGGATTCTGGTGGGGCTTTATCATTGGCCTGACCTCAGCGGCCGTAATGATGATGCTGCGGATGCGTTTCCTGCAGCGCCAGCCATCAAGTGTGATCCTGCACCGCGCCGCGCGGTAATGGCGAAGCAACCGTCAGCAGGCGGTTGCTTTCTCTCCATTTTGCACAGTTGTTCCGCAATCGCGTGATAACAGAACGAAATGTGCGACTTTCCACTTGCAACCGCCCATCCCTGCCGCTAATATTCGTCCCCGTTGTGCGTTCATAGCTCAGTTGGTTAGAGCACCACCTTGACATGGTGGGGGTCGTTGGTTCGAGTCCAATTGAACGCACCATTCTGCGTCCGTAGCTCAGTTGGTTAGAGCACCACCTTGACATGGTGGGGGTCGGTGGTTCGAGTCCACTCGGACGCACCATATTCTCTAATAAGATATGGTGCCCCTCTTCGCCTTCACGCCCGTTCCTGTTTCAGACAATCAATATATTTTTGCCCTGACCGCATCACTGCGTCGTGAGCCTGTTTTGTCATATTCTGCCCTTCGAACGCGCCATACAGCCGTTCAAAATTGACGTCAGCCAGCCGGTGCATGATGTTTTCAATTGTCGTGGTCGGCAGCGGCAACATATTCGGGTAACTCCACATAAACGAAACCGCATCCTTCCCGGGGGTGACCTGTAAAATATCTCCGGCAAGAAGTACGCCGTCACCTTCCGTCCAGTGCAGTACCGTTCCCCCGGCAAAATGCCCGCCCAGGCGTAACAGCCGGACCGACGGCAGTAACTCCATGCTGTCGCCTTCCCACAAGCGGATCGCCGTGCTGTCGCGCATAATCCATTCCCTGTCGCTGGTGTGCAGCCAGACGGGCGCGCTGAAGGTCTCCGCCCAGTCCTGCATGGTGGTGTAATAATGAGGATGCGAAATTGCAATGGCGCGAAGCCCACCCAGGGCGTTGATCAGCAACTCCGTTGCTGCATCAAGACTGGCAATGCAGTCCCACAATACATTGCCATGCGGCGTTCGCAGCAAAAACGCTCGCTGGTTGATAGCAAATGCAGGTACCGTTTTGATGCTTAACAGGTTTTCTTCATGCTGTTGCCATTTGTTGCTGTGCGTGGCAGTGAGTACCTCCGGGGTTATCCACGCCTGCCCGCTGGCGGGCACGAACTGCCGCTCGTCTTCACAGACTTTACAATGCGCGATGATCTCGTCGCTGTCGTCATACGAGGTGCCACAGGTTTTACACAAAATAGTCATGGTGACTCCTTCCGAAAGCAAGGGATAACAGTAACGCTAGCACAGACGGGTAATACCTCCAGCCGTTGTTTTGCCCTATACTGATGCAACGCAATTCTGAACTGAAATGGGTGAATGATGGAAATTGATCTCGATAAACTGGTATTTAGCGGGCTGGAAGAAGCTGAAGAGCGTAACGCTGAACGACTGGAAGACGCCGACAAAAAGGCTCAGGAGATTATCGCCGACGACGATTGCGGCGATGCCTGCAAAATCTGATGAAACAACAAACCGGCTGCAATGCCGGTTTGTTGCTTTAAGCATATATTACGGCGTGACGATGTTAAACCAGAACTCGAACTTATCCATATAACCCAGCATTTCGTTCAGTTTCGCGCTATTGCCTGTGATTTTCACCTCGCCCTTCTCTTCCGCCTGTTTCAGCGTCTCTTCCTGCAGGATAATCTTATTCAGCGTCGCGCGATTGAGCGTGATCGTCGCATCAGCATTTTTCGATTCCGCATTCGCCGTGTGATTCAGCACACCGTTTTCCAGTTCCAGCAGATACTTCCCGCCATCGTTGCCTAAATCGACGTTAAAGACCGCTTTCGCCTCAGCCGCTTTTTCGCCGTTGATATGCACGGCGAGATAGTCGAAGAACATTTCTGGCGACATCGCCCGCACAGTATCGCCGCTGGCCGTGTTTGGCGTCGGGAGTTTCTGCACGCCATCACGCAGTTCCTGCGCACCGGTCAGGTAGAAGTTACGCCATGGCCCGGATTCCGCCTGATAACCCAGTTGTTCCAGTGCATCGGCTTCCAGATCCCTTGCCGCTTTGTTGTCCGGGTTGGCAAAAACCACTTTGCTCATTACCTGCGCCACCCAGCGGTAGTTCCCTTGCGCGAAGTCCTCTTTGGCCTTCGTCATGATGGCATCCGCGCCACCCATGTAATCGACATATTTCTTCGCGGCTTCCACTGGCGGCAGCTCGTCGAGCGTGGCCGGGTTACCATCAAACCAGCCGAGATAAAGTACGTAAGTCGCTTTCACGTCGTGGCTCACAGAGCCGTAATAGCCGCGGTTAGCCCAGGTGTTCGCCAGCGTCGGCGGCAGTTTAAAGTCAGCGGCGATTTCATCACGCGTCTGCCCCTGATTAGCCAACCGCAGTGTCTGATCGTTGATATAACGATAGAGGTCGCGCTGACTCTTCATCAGCTTAACCACATTGTCGTTGCCCCAGGTGGGCCAGTGGTGCTGCGCCATAATAATCTCAGCTTTATCGCCCCAGCGCTGTACGGCTTCGTTAATGTATTTCGACCACGCCAGCGGATCGCGGATCTTCGCGCCCCGTAACGAGTAGGTATTATGCAGTGTATGCGTCACGTCCTCGGACGCTTCGATCATCTTCTTCTCTTCAACGTACCAGAGCATTTCTGACGGCGCTTCAGAGCCTGGCGCCATTAAGAAATCATACGTCAGACCATCGATGGTCTCTTTCTGCCCGGTTCTGGTGATGTAGTGGGTCGGCGCAATCAGGGTGACGGTGCCTGCAGAGGTGGTGGTTCCCAGCCCCGCGCCCACCTGCCCTTTAACGTCCGGTTTCAGCAGGTTGCCGTACATATAGCTGGCACGGCGACTCATTACGTTTCCCGCCATAATATTCTCGGACACCGCCTCTTTCATAAAGCCGGCAGGCGCATAGATCTTCACTTTTCCGGCTTTCACGTCGGCTTCATCCACTACGCCGCGTACGCCGCCATAGTGATCCACATGACTATGAGTATAAATCACCGCCACAACCGATTTTTTACCCCGATGTTTGAAATAAAGATCCATCCCGACTTTGGCGGTTTCCGCCGACACCAGCGGGTCAACCACGGTTACCCCTTCTTTCCCCTCAATAATCGTCATATTAGACAGATCGAGGTTGCGGATCTGGTAAACACCGTCGGTAATTTCAAACAGACCGCTGATGTTAATCAGTTGCGCCTGACGCCAGAGGCTGGGGTTAACCGAGTCCGGCGCTTTTTCGCCCTCTTTAATGAAAGCATATCTTTGCGGATCCCAGACCCGTTTGCCCTGCGCATCGTGAATCACGTCCGGCGGCAGTGCGGTAATAAAACCCTTATGGGCGTTAGTGAAATCGGTATTGTCATTGAAAGGCAGTTGATTGAGTAAAGCGTCATTTGCCGTTTTGGTGGCAGAGGTCGCGTCTTTCGGTTCCGTTTGCGCGAGTGAAGGGAAAGAGATACTGGTGAATAACCCAGCAAAAAGAAGAGCGCTGATTATCTTATTTAATTTCATTTTTGCCTCATCAGGTTAGCATGATTACGCATGATAACTATCAGGCACGATTGAATATACTGCCAGTTTGCGAAAAGGATATATTCTTCAGTAAGGTGCCTCAAAGAGACACCTCAGAAATAGGTTACAGTTTAACGTTATCAATCGCCTGCTGTGCGCAAGCTTCATCCAGATTACCGCCCGGCGCGCCGCCGATACCGATCGCACCAATGACCTCATCACCCGCTTTCAGCGGCAGACCACCCGCCAGCAGCAGAAAGCCTGGAACGTCCCGCATGTTCTGCGCACCGGCATTGTTTTGCGCCGCGTCCATCACTTTGCCGGAGGCGTTTTTGGTGCTGAGTGCGGTGAAGGCTTTCATTTCGCTGGCTTTAACTGTATGCGGACCGGCATTATCGGTACGCTGCACCGCTTTTACTATTCCGGCGCGATCGACGACAGTCACGCTGACCTGGTAGTTTTTCGCCATACAGGCCTGCACGGCAGCGCTGGCAAGCTGATTTGCCTGCTCAAGAGAGATATTTTTCTGTGTCAGCGTCGCCGCCTGCACCATGCCAGTACCTGCCAGCAGCGCCGTTAATACCAGTAATTTTTTCATCGCACGTCCTCGTTTCGTTGTTGACCCCCTGATGCTAACCGGCGGCGCGAGAAAACGTTATTCGGTGCATTACGCACCTGACCTGGTATTTATACGTACTGCAGTTTGTCGTGTTCGCGAATGGCCTGCACCAGACTTGTGACGCCAAGTTTGCTGAACACCGCCGCCCGATGCGCTTCTACCGTTCGTGGCGACAGCTTCAGCCGCTGCGCCACCTCTTTGTTGCTGAGCCCGGACATCAGTTCATTCAGCACCTCTGTTTCCCGTGTTGACAGGGTGCTGAATAAGGTTTTGACGCGGATAAACTCCTGCCACCCCGCCGCGCGCTTGTCACTCTCTGCAAAGGCGGCCTGTATGGTTTCGATCAACTGGTCAGCATCCAGCGGCTTAGTGAAAAATTCAAACACGCCGTGATGAAATGCCCGCCGACAGGCATCGATAGTACCGTGGCCTGTCATCATGACGACAGGCAACAACGGCCACGGCCAGTTGCCCTCCTCGAGCCAGCGTAAACCGCCTTTTCCTGGCATCCGCATATCCAGAATCAGGCAACCGGTGAGCGCAGTCACGCTGTCATACTGGCGGGTAAATGTCTCAATACCGGAAAAAGCTTCCACCGGCCAGTTGAGGGTCGAAAACAGAAACGTTAGCGACGCCCGGATGGATTCATCATCATCAATCAGGTAAATGCGATTATCCATGACTGGTCGTTCCCCCCTTTGCCAGCGTCAGGCAGATCTCCGCCCCACCGGACGGTGCGTTGTGTAGTGTTATGCTGCCATTCATGCGCAACATCAGTGATTCCGTTAGCGTCATGCCAAGACCTGTCCCGCCCGCTTTGCCGCTGTAAAACGGCATCAGCGCCCGCTCCAGCGCCTCCGGTGTAAACCCCGGGCCACCGTCAGCGATCACCACCTCAACGGTGTCCCCGACGGCATGACTATAAATATGTACCCAACGATTCTGCTGCTCCTGTTGCGCCTGAATGGCGTTGCTGAGCAGATTATGCAGCACCTGTTCCAGCCACAGTTTATCGGCCAGCACCATGCGGGCATCAGCGGCAAAACTGCTGGTGATGACGATGTGTTCTACCGTGCGCTCATGTTCAAGCAAATTCCCGACACGTTGCCAGCACTGGGCCAGATCGACCGCCGTCAGCGTCACCGGTTCCTGTACCACATGGGCGCGAAAGCGGGTCAACAGATCACTGATACGTTGTGTCTGTACCCGTGCGGCGCTTAATGCCTGCATCGCCGCATCGGGCTGCTGGTTGTTTAGCTGCCGCTCTGCCCCTTGGATCCACGTCTGTACAGCGGTCAGCGGCTGGTTGATCTCATGGACGATACCTGCGGTGATCTCGCCGAGGGTATTAAGGCGGGCATGCTGATAATAGTCGGCGCGCTGCACCGCGTTACGTTGTTGCCGCCGTTGCCACACAAACAGGCCACTCGCCGCGACCAGTAGCGCCCAGCCAGCCGCCATCACGACGAAAGGCAGGACTGGCACCTGCAGCCATGCAGGTCGCGCCTCAGCCTCGAGAGCAAACGGTTGGAAATGTTGCGGAAAGGTACGCTGCCAGCGCCAGTAGGTGTCGATTTTCACTGGTTTTTCGTCCGGTTCCAGCCGCAGATAAAGCCGGGTGAAGCACGACACGGGACTAAAATAAGGCTCCAGATCAATCATTACCCGAATCTGCCGGTACGGATTGTACAACCAGTAGCGGAACGCACTCACTGGTTCGACGCGTGGAGCGTCCAGCGCCCGATGCTGCGTGGTTTCAAGCAGGCGGATCTGCGGAAACTTCTTCTGCAATTCGCTGAGGGATTCATCGCCATTTAACAGCGGGATCACTGACTCGTTCTGCGTCAAAGCAGCATTGATGCCGGAAAACAACGTGGAGAAATCCCTGTCAAGGCGCCAGTACTGGCGGCGGATCTGCTCTGCGTACAGTAGCGCACCACCAAGCAGACATCCCGCCAGCCAGACTATCAGGCATCGCCAGATAAACGGTCTGTTATTCATAATACTGTTAATAGCACATCACCCGGCTCATCGCCTGCCTTAATGACTTCACACCGAATTGTCAGCGGTAGGACACCACCAGCAATTGCAATTCCGGATGATGATTCACCGGCAGCGACTGCACTGTCGCGATATCCTTCGGTAAGTGCATCACATCGCCCTGACTGAGCGCCACCGCCCGGACATGATTAACACCAGCGCGGAGGCAGGAAAACGTCGCCTGCGCGGTGCCATCTCGCGCCACGCTGCATGCGCCTTCAACAATTTTTCCGCGGAAATGGATGACGCCTGACGGGCCGTTGCCCGCTGCAAAAGCGGTGCCGAAGAGAGAAATAGCGGCGACTGCCGCAACAAACATGCGTAATTTTGTCATTTTTTGACCCCAC
Organism: Trabulsiella guamensis ATCC 49490; assembly: GCF_000734965.1. Lineage (GTDB taxonomy): Bacteria > Pseudomonadota > Gammaproteobacteria > Enterobacterales > Enterobacteriaceae > Trabulsiella > Trabulsiella guamensis. The sequence goes on along the minus strand of NZ_JMTB01000025.1, from coordinate 24,589 downwards.
ATCCTGTGAGAAACGTCTGCGGCTCTCGTCCACGACGGTAGCCGCCCCTGGCGCGTCTTTTCATCTAAGGCAATTCTTACGACGCAGTAAAACATTACGTAAAAAAGGAGAGAACAGAAAGGATGAGCCGCTATTTTTGTGCAGTGACAACGGCGTTGCTCAGCTTTTACTCCCCAACGGATGATATTTTCATCACCCGCAGGGAGAATCCGGCTACAGCACTTTGCTGAGGAAACTGGCGGTACGAGGGTTTGATGGTGAGGTAAAGATGTGCTCAGGCGTGCCCTGCTCCTGAATGATGCCGTTGTCGATGAAGATCACCCGGTCGGCCACTTCGCGGGCAAACCCCATTTCATGCGTCACGATCACCATCGTCATGCCGTCGTTGGCAAGGTTTTTCATGACGTCCAGGACGTCGCCAACCAGTTCGGGATCCAGCGCAGAAGTAGGTTCATCAAACAGCATAATGGATGGCTCCATCGCCAGCGCACGGGCAATCGCCACCCGCTGTTGCTGCCCGCCGGACAGGCTGGAGGGCCAGGCGTCACGTTTGTCGCTCAGGCCGACTTTTTGCAGCAGCGCTTCGGCGCGACCGACGGCGGCGTCACGCGTCATCCCCTGCAGCATCATCGGTGCCATCGTCAGGTTTTCCAGTACCGTCATATGCGGGAACAGGTTAAAACGCTGAAAGACCATGCCGACGCTTTCGCGCAGTTTGTTAAGATCGGTCTTACGGTCATGAACGGCAAAACCATTAACCATCACTTCGCCTTCGGTGACGGATTCCAGCGCGTTCATGCAGCGCAGAAAGGTACTTTTCCCGGAGCCTGACGGGCCGATAATACAGACCACTTCCTGCGGTTTGATCTCGCAGTCGATCCCGCGCAGAACGTGGGCATCGCCAAAGTGTTTATGCAGGTTCTTAATATTAATCACTTTTGCCAAACCTCATTTCCAGACGGTTAACCAGCTGCGCCAGCAGGAAGGTGATCACCCAGTAGACCAGTGAGATGGTCAGGTAGGGTTCCCAGTAGGTCGCGTACGCGCCTGAAACGGTACGCGCCGCATAGGCCAGATCGGCAAGACCGATGGCCGATGCGAGCGATGAATCCTTGACGATCGCAATCGCGTTATTGCCGAGCGGCGGTAAAATGCGGCGAAACGCCTGCGGCAGGATCACCTTACGCATGGTTTTCCACCATGGCATCCCCAGAGCACGGGAAGCTTCCATCTGGCCTTTATCGATTGACTGGATCCCGGCGCGAAAGATTTCAGAGACATATGCTCCCGCGTTGAGGGTGATTGCCACGATACATGACAGGAAAGCGCCATAGCCGGAACGCAGTTCGCGCGCCAGATCAGCGCTCATGATGCCGCTGGTGACCAGCAGGCCGTCACGCGGGTTAATAAATAGCGGCACCAGCGCAAAGTGCACCACCATGATCTGTACGAATAATGGCGTACCGCGAAAAGCGCTGACATAAAAGCGCACCGGGAATTGCACCAGATAGCGCAGGATATACTTCCACGGTCCGTGCTCGGCTTTCGCCATCCGTCCGAGACCGAGGGTCAGCCCCCACAGCGTCCCGAGGATCACGCAGATGATGGTACATTTGATGGTCATCCAGGCGCCTTCCATAAACAGCGGCGCATATTCCTGAATGATTTCCCAACGGAATCCCGTCATAAAATTTCCCTGTAAAAAGCGGCTGGCGCATTACCTGCGACAGCCGCACGAAGAAAAAAGCAAAAACTTACTCAGCCGGCAGCGTCGGTACGTTATCGTCAAACCAGGTTTTATAGATCTTAGCGTAAGTGCCATCGGCGATGATCTTTTTCAGACCGTCGTTGATTTTCGTCTGTAGTTCTGTGTTCCCTTTCGCCACGGCGATGCCAAAATACTGGCGCTCAAATTTGGCGTCCGGCACCAGTTTGAACTGTTTTTCCGGGTGCTGTTTGATGTAGTACTTGACCACCCCAACGTCGCCCACAGCCGCGCTGACGCCGTCTTCAAACAGCTCCTGCAGCATTAACGGAGTGTTGTCGAAACGCTTGATCGCCGTGCTGTTTTTACCCAGCACGTCAGAAACCACAATGTCACCGGTGCTGGAGTTCACCACGCCGACTTTCTCGGTTTTCAGGGAGTCAAGCGAGGTGACTTTGGAATCCGCAGGCACCACGATGGACTGTTCCGCCGGGAAATATGGCGCAGAGAAATCCACCATCTGTTTACGCTTGTCCGTAATCGTAATACCGGAAATAATGATGTCGCGATCGCCAGACCCTAAGGTTGCGAAAATACCTTCCCACGGGGTGTTGACCAGTTTAACGTCAAAATTTTCTGCTTTGGCGATGGCTTTAATGATATCAATATCAAAGCCTTCCAGCTGTTTCTGGCTGTTTTCAAACTCGAAAGGACGGTAGGTACCACCCGCCCCGACGACATAGGTTTCCTGTGCTGCATAAGCACTCCCGGCGAGAGTGACCATCAGGCAGCACGCTTTCATCCACTTACTTATCATACCCAACCCCTTTTTATGCATGTTGTTTGCATAAAAATACATTTATCCCGGCATCTATGCAATATTTATTGCTGGAAAGATCGCGCCTGTCACGGCTTTCAGCGCTGTTTTTTCTCGGATTTTGTTGCATAACTGACAGAAAGTGGGGTTTATTCATTTTTTCAGCAAAACTTTTTTTTGCGCCCTTTTGAAACGCCGTTTTCATTTTTCTTTTGCTTCGTAACATCGTATAATGCCCGCCGTTTCTTGATTGAAAGGTTTCAGCAACTTGGACAGCCTGCATCAACAAATAAATAAAAGCCTCCGGCATCGGGCTAAAACACAAGCACACTTTCCTCAGCACGCTTTTTTGATGTCACCTATCCTTACAGCGTGGCATTACAATTTTCGTAATACAGGTTTGTCTCCCTGGCAGTGCGCCCGGAGAGCGAGATTTCCCCATTCTTCTCAACTTAAAGACTAAGACTGTCATGAAAAAGACCAAAATTGTTTGCACCATCGGTCCGAAAACCGAATCCGAAGAGATGTTGACCAAAATGCTGGACGCCGGCATGAACGTTATGCGTCTGAACTTCTCTCACGGTGACTATGCTGAACACGGTCAGCGCATCCAGAATCTGCGCAACGTGATGAGCAAAACCGGTAAAAAAGCGGCGATTCTGCTGGACACCAAAGGTCCGGAAATCCGTACCATTAAACTGGAAGGCGGTAATGACGTTTCTCTGAAAGCCGGCCAGACCTTCACCTTCACGACTGACCGCTCTGTTGTCGGTAACAGCGAAATCGTGGCGGTGACCTATGAAGGTCTCACCAGCGATCTGAAAGTTGGCAATACCGTACTGGTCGACGATGGTCTGATCGGTATGGAAGTGACCGCCATCGATGGCAACAAAGTTGTCTGTAAAGTGCTGAACAACGGCGATCTGGGCGAGAACAAAGGCGTTAACCTGCCAGGCGTCTCCATTGCCCTGCCGGCACTGGCGGAGAAAGATAAGCAGGATCTGATTTTTGGCTGCGAGCAAGGCGTTGATTTTGTCGCCGCCTCCTTTATCCGTAAACGTTCTGACGTTGTCGAAATTCGTGAGCACCTGAAAGCGCATGGCGGCGAAAACATCCAGATCATCTCTAAAATTGAAAACCAGGAAGGCCTGAATAACTTCGACGAAATCCTCGAAGCGTCTGACGGTATCATGGTTGCGCGTGGTGACCTGGGTGTTGAAATCCCGGTTGAAGAAGTGATCTTCGCGCAGAAAATGATGATCGAAAAATGTATCCGTGCACGTAAAGTGGTCATCACCGCTACCCAGATGCTGGATTCCATGATCAAAAACCCGCGTCCGACCCGCGCTGAAGCTGGCGACGTGGCAAACGCCATCCTTGATGGTACCGATGCTGTGATGCTGTCGGGTGAATCTGCGAAAGGGAAATACCCGCTGGAAGCGGTCAGCATCATGGCGACCATCTGCGAGCGTACTGATCGCGTGATGACCAGCCGTCTCGACTTCAACCACGACAGCCGTAAACTGCGCATTACCGAAGCGGTTTGCCGCGGTGCCGTTGAAACTGCTGAAAAACTGGAAGCGCCGCTGATCGTGGTCGCCACTCAGGGCGGTAAATCTGCGCGCGCAGTACGTAAATACTTCCCGGATGCAACCATCCTCGCGCTGACCACCAACGAAGTGACTGCCCGCCAGCTGGTACTGAGCAAAGGCGTGACCGCGCAGCTGGTCAAAGAAATTTCTTCCACGGACGATTTCTATCGTCTGGGCAAAGAAGTGGCGCTGCAGAGTGGTCTGGCACAGAAAGGCGACGTGGTGGTTATGGTTTCTGGTGCACTGGTACCGAGCGGCACAACCAATACTGCCTCTGTTCACGTACTGTAATAATTCACAGACGAATTAATTCGTTTAAAAAGCGCTCCCCGGAGCGCTTTTTTTATTCCCTTCGATAGCCACATTCAATAAAAAATCAAATCGGATTTTACTATTTAAGATAAGATTATCTAAGACGAATCCGATGGAACGCGCCTGTTTTGACACGGTTTTTTTAGTGCTTATCGCAAAGTCGATGCTTCTTTGAGCGAACGATCAAAAATAAGTGCATTCCCATAAAAAAAATATTCTCAACATAAAAAAGTTTGTGTAATACTTGTAACGCTACATGGAGATTAACTCAATCTAGAGGGTATTAATAATGAATCGTACTAAACTGGTACTGGGCGCGGTAATCCTGGGTTCTACTCTGCTGGCTGGTTGCTCCAGCAATGCTAAAATCGATCAGCTGTCTTCTGACGTTCAGACTCTGAACGCTAAAGTTGACCAGCTGAGCAACGACGTGAACGCAATCCGTTCCGACGTTCAGGCTGCTAAAGATGACGCAGCGCGCGCTAACCAGCGTCTGGACAACCAGGCTACTAAATACCGTAAGTAATAGTGCCTGTGTAATAGAATGGCGCACATTGTGCGCCATTTTTTTTGCCCTTCGTATCCCTTCCTGATTATTGCGTCATGCCTGACGCCTCATCATTTACCGGCGAACCGTTCTGAGCCGATTCCACCGCTGACGTTTTTGCCGCAACAGGCGTCTGCCCTGAGGTAACCTTAATCGGGTACCCTGCGCGACGATACAGCGCTTGTTGTACCGTATCGTTGTTCACCGCCTTGTCCTCACGAAATGACGTAAACCCGGCAGGCAGCACGTACGGCATCGTCTGCACGTTTTGTTCCTCTTCTTGCGACAGCGGTCGATGCACTTCCACATAACGCTCGCCATTCGGCTCTGTGCTGTATTTGACCGGCTCGTTGATGATCTTAACTGGCGTACCGCTCTTCACGCGGGCAAACAACGCCTGAATATCCGGCGCATTCATACGGATACACCCCGAGCTGACGCGCAGACCGACGCTGTCAGGCGCGTTAGTGCCATGAATGAGGTATTCACCGTGTCCATAGGCCAAACGCAATGCAAAGCGTCCCAGGGGGTTATTTGGCCCGGCAGGCACAACCGGCGGCAACGTAATGCCCCGCTCAAGAGAACGCTTGCGGATACCCACCGTGGGTGTCCAGGTCGGATTGGGGATTTTCTGCCCGACTCGGGTCTCCATGACCGGTGTTTCCAGCCCCTGCAAACCAATGCCAATGGGATAGACCTGAACCTTGTTTTCACCCGGTGGGAAGTAGTAGAGACGCAACTCCGCCAGATTGACCACAATGCCCTCACGCGGGACATCCGGCAGCAGCAGTTGTGTTGGAATGGTGATAAGCGTGCCGGCTTTCGGTACCGGCGCAATAGTGTGATTTGCTTCCAGAATCAGCATCGCGGCGGTATCAAAACGCCTGGCGATAGCCTGTAAATTACGGTCGCCCTCCTGCACCGTATAAGTCTGGTTTTGCCCGATGAGACGACTGCCCTGTGGCGGTAGCGGATAATCCAACGCACGAGCAGTCTGTATGGCGCCCAGAACGCCAGTCAGAATAAGTGTAAGTAAAAACGCGCGCTTCATACTTTTTTCCTGTAGTCACGTGTAAGGGTCAGCGAAAAAATGACCCATGAGGATAAAAAAACGACCTCATAAAACAGGATAATAGGTATGATTTAGTTTAGCTGCAATCGCCGGCTTTCGTGCGAATAGCCCGGATCATCGCCTCAAGTCCTTGCGAGCGGGATGGCGTAAGGTGTTGGGTCAATGCCATTTTTTCAAACCACGGCCGGACGTCAAACGCGACGATATCCTGTGCAGTCATTTGCTGGTACAGAATGAAGACAATCGCGATGAGCCCTTTGACAATTGCCGCGTCGCTGTCGCCCTGTAAACTGATAACCCCGTTGTCGTCGCGGGTCATTACGATCCATACCTGGCTCTGGCACCCCTGAATGATATTCTGTGGGTTGTGATCCGCAGCGCTGAGCGCCGGCAGACGCTGCCCCAGTTCAATAATGTAGAGGTATTTTTCTTCCCAGTTCGCACAGCGCGAAAAATTTCGCAGGAGTTTATCTCTGTCCGGTAATGCTGCCATTATTCCTCCCTGTCAGCCTAATAAACGATGAATACGCTGCAGTCCTGCCACCAGACGATCCACCTCTTCATGCGTGTTGTACATCGCCAGCGACGCCCGGCACATGGCGGGAACCTGGTAAAAGCTCATCAATGGCATGGCGCAGTGATGCCCTGTCCGTACGGCAATACCATAGTTATCGAGAAAACTACCGACATCATAGGCGTGATGTTTGCCAAGATTGAACGCGATCACCCCCCGGCGGTCGGCGGGGCCATACAGAGTGAGATCCGGCACCTTCGCCAGTTCCGTTAATGCGTAGTGCATCAGCATTTGCTCATAATCAGCGATCTGTTCCAGCCCCAGTTCGTTGATATAATCAAGCGCTGCGCCGAAACCAATGATACCGCCGGTATTCGGTGTACCCGCCTCGAAACGCCACGGGGCTTTTGCCCAGGTCGTGCCTTCCGTCAGGCTGACGGTGGCGATCATCGAACCGCCCCCTTCCCACGGCGGCATCGCCTGTAAAATCTCTTCTCTGGCGTAGAGAATACCAATACCGGTCGGGCCATACAGCTTGTGACCGGAGAAGACGTAAAAGTCGCAGCCCAGCGCCTGCACATCAACGGCATGGTGCATAACCGCCTGGGCGCCATCCACCAGCACTTTCGCGCCATGTTGATGCGCCAGCGTGGCCATTTCCTGCACCGGGTTTTCTGTACCCAACACATTGGAAACCTGAGTGATAGCCAACAAGCGGGTGCGATCGTCCAGCAACGATGGCAGCACATCCAGTTTCAGCGTGCCGTCGTCGTTCAACGGGATCACCCGCAGTTCCGCGCCAGTGCGCGTGCAAAGCATCTGCCATGGCACGATATTCGCGTGATGCTCCATCTGGCTGATCACGATGTTATCGCCAACAGCGACGTTGCGGGTGCCCCAGCTGTTGGCCACCAGGTTGATACCTTCCGTGGTGCCGCGAACAAACACCAGTTCTTCGGCGGAACGGGCATGAATGAAGGTTGCCGCCTGCTGGCGGACCTGCTCCATACGCGTCGTCGCTTCGGCGCTGAGAGTGTGGATCCCACGATGCACCGCTGCATAACCATGGCGGTAAAACTCCGCCTCGGCGGCAATCACCCGTTCTGGTTTCTGCGCGCTGGCAGCACTGTCGAGATACGCCAGCGGTTGTCCGTTCACCTCACGGGACAACACCGGAAAATCGGCCCGTACCCGTTCAACGGAAAATGTCATGCTTCACCTCCCGGCAAGCGCTGACCAATGCGTGCCAGCACCTGTTGTTTCAGCGACTCATCGCGCAGCGTTTCGGTTAGTTCCGCCGCAAACGCGTAGATGATCATCTGCTGTGCCGCCTGCTGATTGATCCCACGCGAACGCAGGTAAAACAGTTGTTCATCATCAATCCGCCCTACCGTGGCGCCGTGGCTACATTTCACGTCATCAGCGTAGATTTCCAGCTGTGGTTTGGTGTCCACTTCCGCCAGCCGTCCGAGCAGCAGATTGTTGTTGGTCATCTGACCGTCAGTTTTCATCGCATGCTGTGCGACGTTAATCAGACCGTTAAACACCGCGCGCCCTTTATCGCTGACAATGGTTTTATGCAACTGACGACTGTTACAGTAGCCTTTGTTATGTTCAAGCCACGTCCGGGTATCGCACACTTCTGACTTCACCGGCATCGCCAGGCTATTCATTCGCAGCGTGGTGTTTTCGCCATTGAGTTGAGTGCTGGTGTTATGGCGCAATACCACACTACCCAGCAGGAAACTGTTGCTCCAGGCAGCTGCGTCCTGACCGAGGGCGATGTCGTTGTGGGCGAAGTGGTAGCTGAGCGGATTTTCAAACGCCAGTTTGATGTGCTGCAGTTGCGCATTAGCTGCCACCTGCATCGTCAGGCGCGACCCGGTGAAATGCCGGTGATTGTCAAGGCTTGCAAAGTGCTCAATCACCGTCGCTTCCGCCCCTTCCGCCAGTTCGAGATTGTGGCGATAATGCGCCGTATTCATCCCTTCACCGTCCAGCCCCTGGGTGAGGTGCATCAACAGCAAAGGTTTTGCCGGACGCTGGTTTCGCGCCACCCGGATGTGCGTGACGGTCACTGCCAGGCTTTCCGTCAGGTGCAGAAAGATTTCCGGCTGAATCGTAGCCGGTAGCGTCTGACGCTCATCATTAACAGTAACAGCAAAACCGCTGTCGGTAAGATCGTCGCTCAGTTGCGCATCGAAACGCCCGTCAACAAACACCAGGCGAAACGCGTCTACTCTCAGCGCCAGTGCATCACGCGTTGCGGCGTCAACCCGGGCGGTTTTTGTCACAAACTGGCTGTTCAGCAGACCATCCAGCGGTGTGTATTTCCAGTCCTCATGTTTGCGTGTCGGCAGCCCGAGACGCAGCATCTGTTGTAAATGCTGCTGCGCCTGCGGCGAGCGCGCGCCACCTTCGGCTTCAAAAAGATGATGCCATTGTTGCAACGCGTTACTGTTGTTCTGTAAGCCAGCCATAGCCCTGCTCCTCCAGTTGTTTTACCAGAGTGAAGTCGCCGGATTTAACGATGCGGCCCTGATACAACACGTGGACGTAATCCGGTTTGATGTAATCCAGGATACGCTGATAGTGCGTCACAATAACAAATGCGCGTTTACCATCCCGCAAGGCGTTAACCCCGTCGGCGACAATTTTTAGCGCATCAATATCCAGCCCGGAGTCAGATTCATCAAGAATGCATAGTTTAGGCTCCAGTACCGCCATTTGCAGAATGTCGTTACGCTTTTTTTCGCCGCCAGAGAACCCGACATTAACCGAGCGGGTCAGCAAGTCTTCGGGCATCTTCAGCAGTTTGATCTTCTCTTCCATCAGATCCTGAAAATCAAAGCGGTCAAGCTCTTCCTGGCCACGATAGCGACGAACGGCATTGAGCGCGGTTTGCAGGAAAAACTGGTTGCTGACGCCAGGAATTTCCACCGGATACTGGAAGGCCATGAAGATACCCTCACCCGCGCGATCTTCCGGCGACAATTCGAGCAGATCTTTTCCTTTAAAATTCACGGTGCCGCCCGTCACTTCATAATCTTCGCGTCCGGCGAGCGTGGCGGAGAGCGTACTTTTCCCTGAACCGTTTGGCCCCATGATGGCGTGCACTTCACCCGGGCGTACCTCAAGGCTTAATCCGCGCAGAATTTCTTTATCTTCAACCGTAACCTGTAAATCGTTGATGCTTAACATGTCTCTTCCTTTGTGCTTAGCCGACGCTGTGTTCAAGGCTAATCGCCAGTAATTTCTGTGCTTCGACGGCAAATTCCAGCGGCAATTCCGAGAAGACATCTTTACAGAAACCATTCACGATCATCGAGATGGCATCGTCTTCAGAGATCCCGCGTTGCAGGCAGTAAAACAGCTGATCTTCACCGATGCGCGAGGTGGTCGCTTCATGCTCCAGTTGCGCGCTGTTGTTACGGCACTCGACGTACGGGAAGGTATGCGCGCCGCTGTCAGGGCCGATCAGCATAGAATCGCACTGGGTGTAGTTACGCGCGTTGGTGGCGGTCGGCATGATTTTGACCAGCCCGCGATAGCTGTTCTGGCTGTGCCCGGCGGAGATCCCCTTCGAAATGATGGTCGATTTGGTGTTCTTGCCGATGTGGATCATTTTGGTGCCGGTGTCGGCCTGCTGATGGCCACTGGTCAGCGCCACAGAAAAGAACTCACCAATGGAATTGTCGCCACGCAAGATACAGCTCGGGTATTTCCAGGTAATCGCCGAGCCCGTTTCAGACTGCGTCCACGACATTTTACTGTTGTCGCCTTCGCACAACGCACGCTTGGTGACGAAGTTGAGGATCCCGCCGGTATTGTTATCACCCGGGAACCAGTTCTGCACCGTCGAGTATTTCACTTCGGCATCTTTATGAATGATCACTTCCACTACGGCAGCGTGTAACTGGTAGCTGTCGCGTACCGGCGCCGAACAGCCTTCGATGTAACTGACGTAGCTGCCTTCATCGGCAATTAAGATCGTACGTTCAAACTGCCCGGTTTTTTCCGCATTAATGCGGAAATAGGTAGAGAGCTCCATCGGGCAGCGCACGCCTTTCGGCACATAAATAAACGTGCCGTCGGAGGCCACTGCCGCATTCAGCGCGGCAAAAAAGTTGTCGTTGCCGGGTACCACGGTACCGAGGTATTTTTTTACCAGTTCCGGATGGTCGTGGATTGCTTCACCAAATGAACAGAATATGATCCCCTGCTCTGACAGTTTCTCTCGATACGTGGTGGCAACCGATACGGAGTCAAAAATGGCATCTACTGCCACCTCTTTGCCTTCACGAACCGGCACCCCGAGCTGGTTAAACGCCTCTTCTACTTCCTGGGTCAGGAACGCGCTGGAACCCGTCTGCTGGACGGCACCAGGTTGCGAGGCGCAGTTATCATCGCAATTACCGCAGGACGGTGCGGAATAGTAGCTGTAATCCTGATAATTGAGCGGATTGTAATGCGCTTTCAGCCAGTGCGGCTCTTCCATTTCCTGCCAGGCACGAAACGCGTTCAGGCGAAACTCAAGCATCCATTCGGGTTCATTACGGCGGGCGGAGATAGCACGCACCACCTCTTCACTGATGCCTTTCGCCAGTTCATCAGTCTGGAGCAGAGTGAAGAAGCCCTCTTTATAGTTGAGCTGCCCCCCCGTCCAGGTTTTAACATCGTCAGTTGCTTCAGTATTACGAGACATAATTACTCCGCCTGGACCCCAAAACTTTCGCCGCAGCCGCATTCATGCTGCGCTTTTGGGTTATGAAACTTGAAGATTTGATTTAAACCATCGCGGACATAATCCACGACAGTGCCATCAATGAACGGCATCGCCTTTCGCGAGACATAAAGTTTTGCGCCGTCCGTTTCAAAAAGCAGATCCTCTTGCTCCGGTTGCGTGACGGTATCAAGTACATAGCCAAATCCCGCACACCCGGTCTGCTTGACGCCCAACCGCAGCCCCTGCATATCGGGCTGCCTGTTCACCAGTTCACGAATATGCGCTGCCGCCGCGGGGGTTAAGGTCAGCCCCTGCCAGCTCACGTCGTTTGGGTCAAAGGTTCCTGAATGCACATCCATAGATCCCCCTCATTTTGTCAGTCGCCTGCGTATAATCTTATGGTAGTGATAACGATTCTCACTTCAACCCTTGTTCCACAGGGACTTTCGTGCATTTATTAAGCATAGACCCTGTTGCATGGCTTATCAGGCAAGGGAGATTTTGTTTAATGCATTGATAATTAATGGATTTGATGAGGTTTATTACTAAGACAGGTCATCTGCAAAAGATGTATAGGTAATGCCTATTTATAGAATAGCCAGCGTAAATGGCACAAATTCACAAAGTTACTTTTTAAAACAAGATGTTAAAAAAGAGAACGACTCAGACATGCTGTGCGTAATGCGAGTTTACTGGCACTTGCAAAAAATCTAACGGAACTCTCATTCTCTTTGTAATGTTACAGATTTTGTTGCCGATAACTGCTAAATCAATCCAACAAAGGGAAACCGTGATGACTGAGAATGAATTTCAGTTTAATGAAGAGGACTACATTAAGAAGGCTGTAATCACCTTACCATCTATTCCTGATGATGTATTGCAGTCCTTGTCCTTACAAGACAATCAGACGGGGTTGTTCTATCGAATTGATAAAGCGAAACAAGGGGCCCGAACACAGCGGCTTATTCATATATGGCGGAAAAACAGAGGCATAGGCGTTTCGTGGAATGTGGAAGACTCAAGACAAGGCAAAGTAAATTTCAATGACAACTTTAAGCATCTCAACGCGGCAAAGGATCTTGCGGCCAGGATGCTAAAAACGGACCCGGCGCTGAATTTCGACCTGTTAACCCGCCCTCTGTATACGCGCTCACCTCACCGTCGACTCCTTAATTTACTCCTCCTTGAGGTTATCATTGAAATACTGCTGTCTCCGGATGATGCTCCGCGTATCACTGTCGACTTTTCTAATCTGTAAATAAAAAAGCCCCTGCATTTCTGCATGGGGCTTATCAGGCGTTTTAGTGAATCCGCGCCTGCACACGGGCAATCGCGTTGTCGTAAACCGTACTGGCTTTTTCCTGACGGGCGGCCTGGTTATAGGTCAGCGCCTGCTGAAAATCACCCGCTGTTTCGTAAATTTTGCCGATGTTATAGTTTGCACCCGCACGGACCGTTGGCGCCCCAGCGCCACTGGCTAATGCCAGCGCCTTACGGTTGGCCCACAGCGCTTCCGCCGTACGACCGGCTTTCTGGTATACCAGCCCCAGGTTGCCATACGCTTTACCGTTATCCGCCCACGCATTGACCGCTGAGGTGAACAGACTGATCGCCTGATCGTAGTCATTTCGCTGATAGGCTGCCTCCCCTTGCAGGTTCAGATTGCGCGACACGCTGATATCCTGTTGCGTCCAACCGGCATTGTGCGAGGTAGTCCAGGCATCGGCCAGAGCGGGAGAGAGGTGTGACCCAATACGCGCAGACTCCATATTCACGCCTTCAATCTGGTTGATATCAACAAAATCGCCTGACGGGGTGATTTTGAATACCGTCCACAGATTTCCGATCTTCTGCTGCGGGACATAATAGGTCCGCACCAGCGATTCACCGACATAGACAAACACTTTCGCCTGGCTCTCTGATAAACGTGAGCTGTTCGGACTTTCACGGTCGGTGAAGTCATGAATAGCGTACACATACGACTGCCCCTGTTGCCGTGCCGTCAGGGTGATAGTCTCGGGGCCGTAACTGTCCGTATCATCAACGTCAAGATTACCGTTATCCCCTTCTTTCTGCTCGTAATAGATATGGTTGCCCTGATAAATGATGTGAGAGTCTAAATCGTCAGGCTGCGCTCCCCATGTTAATACCACGCGCATGCTGTCCAGCCCGGTGAGTACCGGACTTAACGCATAAGACATGCCATTGCAGGGGCATTTCACCACCAGATTCGAGAAGCCGCTTTTCTTGACGATCAGCAGCGTGTCGCTGGTATCGGGGAACGCACTCTCCAGCGTCGCCTGCCCCTGGGCGTTCGTTGCCGCCCGAACCGCACTTTCGCCGTTTCGTTGCAACGTAACCTGCGCATCCGGAATTTTTGCGTCTTTCACCACAGCGCTCAGAATCTCAACCTGAGTCGTGCTGGCCAGGCCATAGCCAGACAGCAACATAAGCGGCAAAAACAGCCATGACGTCATGTTTCTTTTCATTGAATTCCCTTAATTCCCTGTGCGTTTTGTTACGCTGTAATGAGCCATTATCGCCTCAAAAACGGTATTTGATACCGACATTGGTTGAGGTGTCTCTGTAACTTTCCGTTCCCACCCGCTGCGCGAGGTTTGTCCAGATTGTAAATGCGTCGGTCGGTTGCCCCTCAAGCCCCAGCTTCACTTCGCCCACGTTACGGCTTCCTGCCTGCTCTACCCTGACATTATCCAGCGCGACGTCGACAACATGGGTGTTGTGCAACCAGTTGACTTCGCTGTAAACGGTGAACTGCTTACCGTTTGTTTGCGCATTCAGCGCATCATAAGACAGATTCAGGCCAAGGCGCGTTTGTACACTGCCGCTGCCGTCGACCTGAGTGCCGTTCACTTCCTCATGCCGGTCAGCTTTGATGCCACTCCAGATAACCTGCGCTTGCGGAGTGATGAAAAGCGCTCCATTGATATTCTGTCTCAATGGTTGACGGTAACCGCTCTCCAGTGAGCCGCTCAGGCCGCTGATGTTATAACTTTCACCCACCAGCCCTTCGCCATTTACCGACGCGCGGAGCCAACTGTATTGCAGCCAACTGTCGACATATAGTCCGTTTCCGGACTCTGCATTCTGATACCAGGTGGCATAAGCGCCGGTGCTGTAGCCGTGAACGCTGTTTTTCGCATCGTAGTGTGTTTTTGCAGAGTGCGTGTTCCCTCGGCTATAGCCATAACCGGCCATGATGCCTACTCCAAGACGATCCTGTTCGCTGAACTGTCCGTTCCACAGTTCACCGCCACCCTGAATGACATAGCTGTTGCCGCGCATTTGCAACTGACCGCTACCATCATGCGATTCACTGCGAAACGCCAGTTGGCGCAACCACATGCTGGAATCTTGTGCCCGACCTTCACGATCTTTGAGACTGTGGCTGAACAGACGATTTGCCGCTGCCATGTTGGCAAGATAGGCCCCGGCCTCCGGGCGATAAATTTGCGGTTTCTGCACTGGCGCCGGCGTCGGTTCAGGTGTTGGTACGGCTGGTGTCTCAGGCGCTTCCACTGGAGGTGTGTCACCCGGTTGTTCCGGTGTTTGTGGCGGCTGCGGTGTTTCCTCCACCGGATCTTCCGGTTCTGCAGGCAATTCCGGCTCTTCTGGCGTCGGTGGCTCAGGAGCCAGCGCCGAGCGCAGATACCAGTCACCATCATCCTGATGCAGGAAATATTCATATGCTCCGGCCAGGGCGCGGTTTTCGAGGGTAAACAGACCATCAGACTGTCCCCCGACGCTTATCACTTCTATACCATTCACGGTTGTTGTGCCGGTACCATGGAAGTTATTGACATACAATTTGGTGGTTCCGGCGGTATCACCAGTCACTATTAGTCTGTCCGTCGCTGAACTGTCATCGCCCAGCGCGGTATTCATGATTAGCGTACCTCCGCCACGATAATTACCGACGGTAATGGTCCTGAAGACACCCTCGTCCCCCGGTGAGGTAAAAGCCACGGTACCGGAATTATCGAGGGTAGTGATATCGGAATCCCCCGTCACATTCCAGCGACTGGTATCGTCCAGTGCCATGCTGTATCCACGAACAATACGACCAGTCATCGTTGATGACGTATCCAGGGTGAGATTTAGCGCCGCCGCATTTGCGGATTGCGAAACCGCATCGCCGAAAATATGCGAATTGTCGCTGGCCGCGATGTTCACCACACCGGACTGGAACGAACCGCTGTCTTCGACACTAACCGCTATGCCTGTCTCGCCATCGCTACGCCCTGTCAGCACTGAACGGGTTAGGTCAAGATTAAGATTGGCATTGATGCTCTGAACCGCGTAACCGTCCCGGGTTTCAATACGGCTGTCGAAAACGGGTAACTCACTGCTGGAATTTAACAGCCGATACCCCACCTGCAACCCGTGGCTGTTGTTACCCGTCATGTTTATGCTGTTATTATTAAATGTGATATCCGGGTTTGCTCCGAGGAACATACCCGTCGAGTTATTCCCGGAAACTAATGCGGTCAGGTTGTCGATGCGCGCGATCGTTTCAAGCCCGGTAGTTCCTACACTAAGGGCGGTTGAAGTATCGCCACTCAAGGTGAGTCGAATATCGTTCAGGTACGTTCTGGCCTCATTATTCACTACTCCTCTGCTGTCTTTCCCACTCATGACAATGTCAATATTCGAGGCTGTCAGGATTGTCGGCTGATTTGAGTCTGTTCCCCCCACTGAGGCCTGTAGCCCGGTCGATCTGTATCCATGAGTGGTAATATCCACGTTATCCAGCGTCAACTTGGTTTTACCAACGGCAAATGCGCCCATGCCCGAATAACCAAATGTCTCAATGGAAGAATTTGATATTGTGGACGCAACGTTATTGGTATTATCAATATAGAGTCCATATGCCCCAAGGCCGCGCGTAACAATCGTGAGATTGTTCATTGCCGCAGAAGCATTCCCTGAGGTTACATTAATGGCATTTGACTGATAACCTTTCGTTTCAATGATGAGGTTATTTAAATTTGCTCGGGTTGCGAGTTCATTTGGGGTGTAGACATTTGTTATCTCAATCGCTTCAGGATTTCGGGGCGTCGTCGCACCTGAATAATAACCATTATCCAGAACCGTAATCCGGCTGTTTTCAATATTGAGTGTGGCGCCGCCTGTCACCCTAATTCCTGCTTGATATGGTTCACTGTGATCGCCCCGAATAGTAATATCAGAATCATTGATAATATCGAGACGTGATCCGGCACCGGTAACCGTCACACCAAGCCCCGCCGACACTGTACTGTTGTCAATAACTGCCGACGCGCCATTACTGACCTCACCAAGACTGGCATGACTATAAAGCGTTGAACTGGCAATGTTCACCTGGGTTCCGGCATCTTTAGCCATAAAAACCCGGTCATTATAGGAATATGATTGTCTGAATGTCGTCAGATCAATGTCCGAGTTCGTCAGCCAGATTTGCCCACCGTTATACGCTCTCAATGCTGTGTACTCAATGCCAGCAAAACCGGTACGGTGAATATAGAGATCAACGTTATCACCGCTGATTTTTGTTGACAATGGATAAATTCATTACCAGTTAATTTCATTCCGTTATTAATGATGGTATCGGCGATGTTTTGCCCAACGCAAAAGAATTTATCTGAAAATGCAGAGACACCTACAAAAATGTGAATTTGAAAGAAATCTAATAAGAATATATAACGGATTAATGAGAGTATATTTCAGCGGTAAAATAAAATGCCGTTTTATAAAAAATAAGCCCGCAAAGCAGGCTTATCATTTGTAACATTATTGGGGGGAATTATGGTTTAGCTTTTTATTTTTCTGTAAATGAACAGTACGACCAACGCACCAATAACAGCGACAACAAAGCTGCCGAAGTTAAACCCGTCCACTTCACCATAACCAAAGAGTGTGCTAATCCAGCCGCCGACGACCGCACCAACGATGCCGAGAATAACCGTGACGATGAATCCGCCGCCGTCTTTACCCGGCATGATCCACTTCGCCAGAATCCCTGCAATTAGCCCAAATATGATCCATGAAATAATACCCATGTGTTTTATATCCTCAGTTAGTACGTGACTTCATTTACCGGGATAAAGCGTAGCACATCGCTCAAAAATATCTAACGGGCTTTGCGCCCTGAATTATCAGTCATTTTTTCGTCACAGAGACCCTGTAGTGTGTCCACCGCACAAATTGATCACAACGAGATTTTGCGCATTTTTTGCTGGCGCCCCGGATTTGCTGGCGTATTATCGTCACTCCCTTCCCCGTACGGGGCGTTACAACCTTCTTGAGTTCAAGAGGCTACATTCATGACATGGCAACACTTCAAACAGGCTTACCTGATAAAATTCTGGGCGCCTGCCCCGGCGGTCATCGCTGCAGGTATTCTCTCCACTTACTATTTTGGCATCATCGGCACCTTCTGGGCCGTCACTGGCGAATTCACGCGCTGGGGCGGGCAACTGTTGCAACTGGCTGGCGTTCACACTGAAACCTGGGGCTACTATAAGCTCATCCATCTCGACGGTACGCCGTTAAGTCGCATCGACGGCATGATGATTATCGGGATGTTCGGCGGCTGTTTCGCGGCCGCGCTGTGGGCGAATAATGTTAAATTACGTCTTCCGCGTAGCCGTATTCGTATCGCGCAGGCTATCGCTGGCGGCATCATCGCGGGTTTTGGTGCCCGTCTGGCGATGGGGTGTAACCTTGCCGCGTTCTTTACCGGTATTCCTCAGTTCTCTCTGCACGCCTGGTTTTTTGCGATTGCCACCGCCATCGGCTCCTGGTTCGGCGCGCGTTTCACGCTGCTGCCGATGTTCCGTATCCCGGTGAAAATGCAAAAGGTTTCCGCCGCCTCGCCGCTCACGCAAAAACCAGAGCAGGCGCGCCGTCGTTTCCGTCTGGGGATGCTGGTGTTCATCGCTATGGTCGGCTGGGCGTTGCTCACCGCCATGAATCAACCCAAACTCGGGCTGGCGATGCTGTTCGGCGTCGGATTCGGGCTGCTGATTGAACGTGCGCAAATCTGCTTCACCTCCGCATTCCGCGATCTGTGGATCACCGGACGCACGCATATGGCGAAAGCGATTGTGTTCGGGATGGCGGTCAGCGCCATCGGTATTTTCAGCTACGTGCAACTCGGCGTGGAGCCCAAAATTATGTGGGCCGGCCCGAACGCGGTACTGGGCGGTCTGCTGTTCGGCTTTGGTATTGTGCTGGCGGGTGGCTGTGAAACCGGCTGGATGTACCGTGCCGTTGAAGGCCAGGTGCATTACTGGTGGGTGGGCCTCGGTAACGTTATTGGCTCGACTCTGCTCGCGTATTACTGGGATGATTTATCCCCGTCTCTCGCCACCAGTTGGGACAAGGTCAACCTGCTCAATACCTTTGGTCCCCTCGGCGGTTTGCTCGTTACTTATGCGCTGCTGTTTATCGCATTAATGCTGATGATCGGCTGGGAGAAACACTTTTTCCGTCGCGCTCGTGGCGCGTCGGTTGCCGCGAAGGAGGCTGCATGAAAACTATCGTTCCTGATTATCGCCTGGATATGGTCGGCGAGCCGTGTCCGTATCCGGCAGTCGCTACGCTTGAAGCGATGCCACAACTGCGGAAAGGGGAAATCCTTGAAGTGGTCAGCGATTGCCCGCAGTCGATTAACAATATTCCACTCGACGCGAAGAATCATGGTTACACCGTTCTGGATATCCAGCAGGACGGGCCAACCATCCGTTATTTGATTCAGAAATAGTCCATCACAGAATTATATGTTCGGCTTGATGGTTCAATAAATCTGGCGTAAATAATAAGTGTCCATTATGGATGAATAAGGAGATTTAGATGGGCTATTACGTCATTAAGAAATCGGATAAAAACGTTTCACAACCGTACTATTTTCAGTTGAAAGCAGACAACCACGAAACTATTGCTGTCAGCGAGATGTACTCTTCGAAAGACGCTGCGAAGAAAGGAATTGCGTCAGTACAGAAAAACGGTCCGACCACCACGATAAAGGACGAGACCGTATAGCAGGAACCCCTCTCCCTGTTACGGGAGAGGGGTTCTTTCAGACAACCGCCGTCGTCAGCCGTGATGAGCAACACAACCTTCCCTGCTCATCAAAAATTTCAATCTGCCACACCTGATGACGGCTGCCCGCATGAAGCGCAGAACAGACGCCACGAACACGACCGCTACGCACGGAGCGGATATGGTTGGCGTTGACCTCAAGCCCGACCACTTTTTGATCACCTTCAGTACATAAATAGCCTGCCACCGAGCCCAGTGTTTCCGCCAGCACCACGGACGCGCCGCCATGAAGCAGACCAAACGGTTGATGCGTGCGATGGTCCACCGGCATCGTCGCTTCGATGGTGGTGTCCGTAAAGCGATCAAACTGAATATCCAACAACCCCACCATGTTGTTTTGCCCCATGGCGTTAAGGTCTTCAAGCGTCGCGGTGCGTCTCCAGATCATCCAAGGATCTCCAGTAAGGCCTGTAGCGGATGGCGAACACCATTCCCTTCAATACGTTTCACCTGACTCCGGCATGAATATCCCGTTGCCAGACAGCGATTTTTCGGCAATGTCTGCATAGCCGGCTGCCAGGAGAGGGCGTAGATCCCCAGTGAATTTGCGTGGTTTTTGACTTCATGACCATAGGTACCGGCCATCCCACAGCAACCCACATTGATGTTTTCCAGTTTGGCGCCGAGACGCGCGAACAGCGCGGCCCACTGCTGTGGTGCCGCAGGCAGCGCCGTAACCTCCGTGCAGTGCCCAAAGAGATACCACGGTTCACCGCTGACATCGCGTGCCGCGACATGTTCCAGCGCCAGCGGCAGCCACTCATGCACCAGTAAGACGTGGAAATCGCCCCGTTGTACACCCAGCA
The DNA here is from genome assembly GCF_000734965.1 of Trabulsiella guamensis ATCC 49490. GTDB lineage: Bacteria > Pseudomonadota > Gammaproteobacteria > Enterobacterales > Enterobacteriaceae > Trabulsiella > Trabulsiella guamensis. The sequence goes on along the minus strand of NZ_JMTB01000025.1, from coordinate 4,395 downwards.
CCTGTTTGTATTCATCGCGGTAGCAGAGCACCAGCGCCGGATCGACCCCCACCATCGGCATGCCAAGCTGCGCGATGCGGCTCAGGAAATCTGAGGTTTTCTTTGCGGTTTTCGCAAAGCGGTTGAGGAACCCTTTGATATGTTGCGCTTTACCGTTGGGTGAGAACGGCAGCAGGACGGGCTGATAACCCACTTTCTCTACCAGCCGGACAAAATCCGCCACGACTTGTGCATCGTAATAGCTGGTAAACGGATCCTGAACCACCAGCACCGTTTTTGCTTTTTGCTCAGCACTCAGGGCTTCAAGCTGTTCCAGCGTCATATTCGCCGAGCGATGGCCAACCAGCCGCTGCTGCAGCGACGGCGCAGAGAGCAGCGGCAAATCAATCATCCCGATATGCTTCTCCGACAACCGGCGCACCAGGGGCTGGTTAATAAAGAAGTTAAACGTTTTAGGCGCACGCGCCATCAGCGGCGCATAGCTTTCCACGGTAGCAACCAGGTGATCGCGCACCGGACGCAAATAACGGGAGTGATAAAGTTGCAGGAAACGCGAACGGAACTCCGGGACATCGATTTTGATCGGGCACTGGGTGGTGCAGGCTTTACAGGCCAGGCAGCCTGACATAGCCTCTTTCACCTCGTGGGAGAAATCATATTCGCCTTTACGCGCATGCCAGCTGTTACGCGTACGTTCGATGAGCGTTCGCAGACTGGCACGTTTTTCCGGCAACTCTTTTTCCAGCTTCAGCGGATCAACGCCTCTGTCGGCCAGCAGGCGCAACCATTCGCGCACCAGTGTAGCGCGCCCTTTCGGTGAGTGAATGCGGTTGCTGGTGATTTTCATTGACGGGCACATCGGGCTTCTGACGTCGAAGTTAAAGCATAATCCGTTACCGTTACACTCCATCGCGCCACGCCATGCGGTACGCACGACGCCCGGGATTTGCCGATCATACGTGCCGCGCTTCACCGCATCGACTTTCATCATTGGCGCGTCGATACCTTCAGGCGGGCAAATCTTGCCGGGGTTAAGCCGGTTGGCCGGATCAAAAGCCGCCTTAACCTTACGCAGCTCGCCATACAGTTCGTCACCAAAAAATGCCGGGCTGTATTCTGCACGGAAACCTTTGCCGTGCTCGCCCCATAACAGGCCACCATATTTTGCTGTCAGCGCCACCACTTCATCGGAGATCTGCTTCATCAGGATCTCCTGTTGCGGATCGCACATATCCAGCGCCGGGCGCACGTGCAACACACCGGCATCGACATGACCAAACATGCCGTAGCTCAGGCCGTGACTGTCCAGCAGTGCGCGGAACTCGGTGATGTAGTCAGCGAGATGTTCAGGCGGCACGCAGGTATCTTCGGCAAAAGGTATGGGTTTCGCCGCCCCTTTCGCATTTCCCAGCAACCCCACCGCTTTCTTGCGCATCGCATAGATGCGTTCAATACCCGCAAGTTCTTCACATACCTGCCAGCCAATGACGCCACCAGTGTTTTGCGCCATCAGTGCATCAAGGCGCTGGCACAGCGTCTGAACCTGATTGTCAATCAACTGCGGGTCGTCACCCGCGAATTCAACGATGTTCAGACCCAGCATCACTTTATCCGCCACGTCAGTGATTAATTCACTGACGGAGTGCCAGACGATATCTTCCCGCGCCAGATCCAGTACCTTTGAATCTACCGTTTCTACCGACAGGGCGTTGGCTTCTACCATGAACGGCGCATTGCGGAGCGCGGAATCAAACGAGTCGTATTTAACGTTCACCAGCCGCCGCACCTTTGGCAGGCGAGTGATATCCAACCGCGCCTCGGTAATAAACGCCAGTGTGCCTTCAGAACCGGTCAGTACGCGGGTCAAATCGAACTCAGTCATGTCATCGTTAAAGACATGGCGAAGGTCGTAACCGGTCAGAAATCGGTTCAGTTTAGGGAATTTGTCGATAATTAACTGGCGATTGTCGCGGCAGCGCTGATAAACAGTGCGATAAATTCGGCCAATCGCCGACTGCTCTTTCGCCAGTGTTTCTGCCAGTTGCACCGGCACTGGCTGCGTATCGAGGATGTCGCCGCCCATTAACACTGCCCTGACGCCGAGCACGTGATCCGACGTTTTACCATAGACCAGTGACCCCTGGCCCGACGCGTCGGTGTTGATCATCCCGCCAAGCGTGGCGCGGTTGCTGGTGGAGAGTTCAGGGGCAAAAAAATAGCCGTAGGGTTTGAGGAACTGATTCAACTGATCTTTGATGACACCTGCTTCCACCCGCACCCAACCCTCTCCCGGGTTGATTTCAATGATGCGATTCATGTAGCGGGACAAGTCGATGATAATACCCTGATTAAGCGCCTGCCCGTTGGTGCCAGTGCCGCCGCCACGCGGAGTAAATATCAGCGACGAAAACCGTTCTTCAGCGGCCAGACGCGCCAGCAACGCGACATCGGCAGTAGAACGGGGAAATACCACGGCATCCGGCAACAACTGATAGATGCTGTTATCGGTGGACATCGTTAGTCGGTCGGCATAGCCGGTGGCGGTGTCGCCGGTGAAACCTTGCTGTTCCAGTACCTGCAAAAAAGTCAGCACCAGTTGAACGACACCTGGCGCCTGGGAAATCTGTGGGATCATTACGCTTGACCCTGCCTGATAATGTTGTGTTGTGAGTAATTAATCGGTTGCGTTGCGCATTTATCGTTGTATCACATTTTTTCTTATGCGCCCATCAGAATTATGTGCTCAAATTTGTTGATATTATTATCAGTCAGACACGATTGTTTAAGGGAAAAACATCTATGGTAAGTCTTCGTCAGCCAAAAGACATTCCGCAAATACTGTTGTCCGTGCTGTTCCTGGCTCTCATCATTACTGCCTGTTTATGGATAATCCAGCCGTTTATACTTGGCTTTGCCTGGGCGGGGACTATTGTTATCGCCACCTGGCCGGTGCTGCTTCGTCTGCAACGCCTCCTTTTTGGCCGCCGTTCGCTGGCGGTACTGGTGATGACTCTGCTGCTGTTTTTGCTGTTTGTCATTCCGGTTGCGCTACTGGTCAACAGCCTGGTGGATGGCAGCGGTCCGCTGATCCATGACATCACCACCGGCAGTTTCACCTTGCCGGATTTCGCCTGGCTGAACAGCATTCCTTTTGTTGGTGCGAAGCTTTACGGCGCCTGGCATAGCCTGCTGGATATGGGCGGTACGGCGATTATGGCGAAAGTTCGCCCCTATATCGGGGCGACCACCACCTGGTTTGTCGGCCAGGCGGCGCACATCGGACGCTTCCTGCTGCACTGCGGCCTGATGCTGCTCTTTAGCGCTCTGCTCTACTGGCGGGGCGAAAAAGTGGCCTACGGCATTCGTTATTTTGCTACGCGTCTCGCCGGACGCCGGGGTGATGCCGCCGTTCTGCTGGCAGGTCAGGCCATCCGTGCCGTCGCGCTGGGTGTGGTGGTGACTGCGCTGGTGCAGGCAGTTCTCGGCGGATTCGGGCTGGCGATTTCAGGCGTCCCCTACGCGACACTGTTGACCGTGGTGATGGTCTTCACCTGTCTGGTACAGCTCGGGCCATTGCCGGTCCTGATCCCGTCGATTATCTGGTTATACTGGAGCGGCGATACCACCTGGGGCACTGTACTGCTGGTCTGGAGTTGTGTGGTCGGAACGATGGATAACGTCATTCGCCCGGTGTTGATTCGTATGGGCGCCGACCTGCCAATGATTTTAATCCTCTCCGGCGTTATCGGCGGGCTGGTCGCATTCGGAATGATCGGTTTGTTTATTGGCCCGGTGCTGCTTGCGGTCTCGTGGCGTCTGTACGATGCCTGGGTTCATGAAGTTCCGCCACCGCCTGATAACCCCGATCAGGTGCTTGCTGAGCTGGAAGAGATCGAAGACGACAGCGAGCAGGTAGCAAAACAATAACTGTTCAAGGCGGGGAAACCCGCCTTATTGATAAATTTTGTTAATCATTTATTGCATTTCCAATCCCGCACTGGCTTGTTACCATCTCTGCCGCCAGTATTTATCTCGCAAATTATTTACCTCTCTTTAACTATTGAGACGAATCTGATCGACGCAAAAATCCCCTGCGCCTACTATTAGGGCACGGTTATAAATCAACATCTTGATTTATAAATCATGGAAATCCCCTGAGTGAAACAACGAATTGCTGTGTGTAGTCTTTGCCCATCTCCCACGATGGGCTTTTTTTAATCGTTGCAGACCTGCCGAAATCAAACTCCTCTTTTTGTGATATTTCTCACAGTCTATGACGGTTTCACATGTCAGCATGCCCGACACTTAATAACCCATTGTTTTTATTCATGTTATCAATGAATCAACCTCCCGCACTGATACCATGAATAGTTCAGGGACGCCGGTATGTCATTG
>NZ_JMTB01000024.1 GCF_000734965.1 Trabulsiella guamensis ATCC 49490 | reverse complement strand
GCACAGAAGGTGTCCGGCGCGCTGGGGTTCAGTGTGCAGGGTGACATTGTGCTGAGCAGTAACAGTCAGATTACCCTGCAGTCGGGAAGTTCGTTCATCGTGATACACCCGGGCGGGGTGGATATCAGCGGGCCGCTCATCAACCTGAACAGCGGAGGGAGTCCGGGGACAGCGGTTCAGCCGTTATCACTGACCGCGCTGACGGCAGAAAAAGAGGAAGATAATGCCTCTGATTCGAATAAGCCGCAGAGCGACAGTGAAAACGATGGTGGATCCGGAGACGGTAATGATTCAGGAGAAGAGGATAAGGCTGATGATGAGGACGAATCAGGAAAATACAACTTGCAATTTCATTTCACTGATGACAATGGAGTTCCTTATGCTCTCACGAAATACACAGCATTATATTCTGATAAAACAAAAAGAGAAGACATTACTGACGAAGAAGGTTTCACCGAAGTATTTAATACTGAGGATGAGCAGGATATTGAAGTCCGATTGCTCAGCCAGAACATAGATATGTTATGGGGAGGGGTATATGAATAACAGGAAAGGTTCTTCCGTGAGTACGACAAGAAAGGGAGCAGCGTGTGTTAAAAAGGTTCAGGTAACAGATCGCTTTAAAAAAATGATGTTAGAAGCGCATAGGGCTCAAAAAATAGTACTGGCAATGCGAGCAAATGATTTAAGTTTATGGACCAAGAAGGAGCAGGATGAATTTAGAAAAATCTTTGGCTTCGACGGAAATGAAATTGTAGATGATGTCTATTCCTCACCCTCTATTACAAAGGGGATGGAGAAGAAAAAAGCTAAGGATCTAATGAAGGATGGAATAAGAAGATTGCAATTATTATGCAATAGCTTGTCTATTGATAATTTCAATAACTTGACTGATTGCGGCAATTACTATGCGAAAGTATCTGAGACACAAACAATCGCGTTAGATATCAGTAAATATAGCACAACATTAAAAATAGATATTGGACAGAAGTTTGTTAACGCTCCTTTATATGGGATTGATTCTCAGGCATGTACACTCTGTCATGAACTATCACATTTTGTGAGATATGTGGGTGAAGTCGATGCAGGTGGTATGAGCACCGATGACATCACTGGCAATAAAAAACCGCGAGAGATCGCGATTAAAATGCGAGACAAAAAAGATCCGCAGCTTTTCCTCAACTCTTATAACATAGAAATGTACTTCGAGAAATCACCATCATGACGACTGTGCTTTTACCGCCAGGGCTTAAAATTCTTTTTCCAGGGCATACTTATCAATCTATAGTGATATGTTTTATATGTCTCATGATACCTCATTACGGCCAGGCCGAGGAGTATCTTAAGATATTAAGATATGCTTATGGTAAGTCACGAAGTATTAATTTCGAAAAACAACAACCCAAGCATTATCAATTGCAACTAAGAAATGATTATCGCATCAATAAAATTGGATACACTTACACCTTACAAAGAATTAGCCAACCCGAAAGTGTTAAAAACCAACGTGTGAATAGTATAAACTTATCTTTAACAATTGAACATTCTTCGCAAGATATACTGGCAAAAATAAACATCATCAATAATAGCCAAAAAGATTACTATATACCACTACGAACATCACCAACAGATGAATTGCCTGCCCAAATGTGTGGAGACATGTTTCAAATTACATCTGAGAATACAATATTAGATTATCATGGCTACAAATGCCGTTTTGATACAGATGGCAGTAAAGACTCATGGCAATTAATTCCAGCAAAGCGTCGCTATTCATACACCGTACCGCTCAATCATTTTTATTTCTTTATGCCCGGAAAGCATCATTATAGCATTAGTACTCTGGAGTATACGGTTGTTGATGACGATTGGTTTGCGGCATTAGAGCGGAATGCGCTACTCCTTTCTATTTTAGACGCTCCGGGTCCGTTCCCCCGGCAAGATTCTTTGGAAACGTTTCTGGAGAGGTTTTCTTACTTTGGGTTGAAACCAGGCTTCGACATCAGAAGTCGTACTGTAAGTATTGAGATTGACGGCGATAATCTACAATGAAAATAGCGTAAGGTAATATCTAATAAAAAATCCCCGGTCTCTCAACCAGGGATTTTTTATTTCAGCAAGACTGCTATTTATTGAGTTCTGCCAGACTCAGCCAGGTCTGCACGACGGTGTCCGGGTTGAGCGACAGGCTGTCGATCCCCTCTTCCATCAGCCAGGCGGCGAAGTCTTCGTGGTCGGACGGGCCCTGACCGCAGATACCAACGTATTTGCCCTGCTGCTTCGCTGTGCGAATCGCCATTGACAGCAGCGCTTTCACCGCATCATTACGCTCATCGAACAGTTCAGAGACCACACCGGAATCGCGATCCAGACCCAACGTCAACTGCGTCATGTCGTTAGAGCCTATGGAGAAGCCATCAAAATGCTCAAGGAACTGCTCTGCGAGCAACGCGTTGGACGGGATTTCGCACATCATAATCACTTTTAGCCCGTTCTCGCCGCGCTTCAGGCCCTGACGCGCCAGCTCATCGACTACCGCTTTGGCCTGCGCTACGGTACGCACGAACGGGATCATGATTTCGACGTTGGTTAAACCCATGTCATTGCGCACACGTTTCACCGCTTCACACTCCAGCGCAAAGCAATCGCGGAAACTGTCAGAGACATAACGTCCGGCACCACGGAAGCCCAGCATCGGGTTTTCTTCGTCAGGTTCGTAACGCTCGCCGCCCACCAGGTTAGCGTATTCGTTGGATTTAAAGTCAGAGAGGCGAACGATGACGCGCTTCGGATAAAACGCCGCACCCAGCGTGGCAATCCCTTCCGTCAGACGCCCGACGTAAAACTCTTTCGGTGAATCGTAGCCTTTCATCATCTCGCGGATTTCGTTCTGCAGCGCAGGTTCCTGGTCATCGAATTCCAGCAATGCACGCGGGTGAACGCCAATCATCCGGTTGATGATGAATTCAAGACGCGCCAGCCCTACGCCTTCATTCGGCAGACAAGCAAAATCAAACGCGCGATCCGGGTTACCGACGTTCATCATAATTTTCAGCGGTAGATCCGGCATGGTATCCACGCTGGAGCTTTTCACGCTGAAATCGAGTAATTCGGCATATACATAGCCGGTATCACCTTCAGCGCAGGAGACGGTGACCTTCTCACCATCCTTCATGCGTTCGGTGGCATCGCCACAGCCGACGACTGCCGGAATACCCAGCTCACGGGCGATAATTGCCGCATGACAGGTACGACCGCCCCGGTTTGTCACAATCGCCGCCGCTTTTTTCATGATCGGTTCCCAGTCCGGGTCAGTCATGTCGGTGACCAGTACGTCACCCGGCTGGATACGATTCATTTCACTGATATCGTGAATGACCTTCACTTCACCAGCACCGATACGATGCCCGATAGCGCGCCCTTCGGCGATAATCTTGCCCTGCGCGTGAAGCGTGTAACGCTCCATCACCTGGCCGCGTGATCGCACCGTTTCAGGACGTGCCTGAACGATAAACAGCTTGCCGGTGTGCCCATCTTTTGCCCACTCGATATCCATCGGGCGGCCATAGTGTTTTTCAATCTGAATTGCTTGTTTCGCCAGCGCCTGCACTTCTTCGTTGGTCAGTGAGAAAACATCGCGCTGCTCCTGCGGAACATCTTCAATGCGCACCTGCTTGCCATGCTCCTGCGTCGGCGCATAGACCATGCGGATCTTTTTCGAGCCCATGGTACGACGTACGATAGCCGGGCGATTCGCCGCCAGGGTCGGTTTATGAACGTAAAACTCATCCGGGTTCACCGCACCCTGCACGACCATTTCGCCCAGCCCCCAGGCCGAGGTGATGAACACAACCTGATCGAAACCAGATTCGGTATCGATGGAGAACATCACGCCTGACGACGCGAGATCAGAGCGGACCATGCGCTGCACACCAGCCGACAGCGCGACGCCACGGTGATCGTAGCCCTGATGCACACGATAAGAGATGGCGCGGTCGTTAAACAGCGACGCAAAAACGTGCTTCACCGCCACCAGCACGGCGTCAAAGCCCTGTACGTTGAGGAAAGTTTCTTGTTGCCCGGCGAAGGAAGCATCCGGCATATCTTCTGCAGTGGCGGAAGAGCGTACGGCAAAGGAGGCGTCTGCATCATCGGCAGAGAGTTGCTCATAGGCTTCGCGGATGGCGGTTTCCAGTTCGCTCTGGAAGGGTGTGTCGATGATCCACTGGCGGATCTGCGCTCCGGCTTTCGCCAGCGCGGTTACGTCATCAATATCGGTTTCATCCAGCAGCTGGTAAATGCGCTGGTTGACTCCGCTCTGGTCGAGAAACTGATTAAAAGCATCTGCAGTGGTCGCAAATCCGTTAGGCACTGAAACGCCCAGACCGGACAGATTTGTAATCATTTCACCCAGGGAGGCATTTTTGCCCCCAACTCTGTCTACATCATTCATGCCGAGTTGGTTGTACCAAAGCACCAGCGGTGACGAGCCATTGTTGGACATCGAAACAATCCTTTTGTGATTTAAGAACGGGTGCCAGTCATGCACTGGCGACGCGAATTATCCTCGCATAATTATGCCGCTGATAAAAACGGTGAATCGTTCAAGCAATTTAAATTTTTAAATTTTCAGACAACTCCGCGAAATGAGATAACCTGCTGATTTAACAGCACTCCCACACAAAATCACAGTATAAGGAAGAATATTTTAAAAATGAACCACACTTTTCATTAAAAATAAAAATAGTGTTTCACTCTTAAATGAGGAAAATGACGCTGCGTTATGATTAAATTTAAATTACTCTTTCAGGTAATTAAGCAGAGTATACCGGATGGTCAAAATGGAAAATGCTGTAGATCGCCATGTATTTTATATTTCTGATGGAACAGCCATCACGGCGGAAGTGCTTGGTCATGCGGTAATGTCGCAGTTCCCGGTCACCATCAATAGTATCACCCTGCCGTTTGTTGAGAGCGAAAGCCGCGCCAGAGCGGTTAAAGAGCAGATTGATGCCATATACCAGCAAACCGGTGTCCGTCCACTGGTCTTTTATTCCATCGTGATTCCAGAAATTCGCCACATTATTCTGCAAAGCGAGGGATTTTGTCAGGATATCGTGCAGGCACTGGTCGCTCCGCTCCAGCAAGAAATGAAACTGGATCCAACTCCAGTAGCTCACCGAACCCATGGACTGACGCCTGGTAATCTGACCAAATATGATGCGCGAATCGCTGCTATTGACTACACACTTGCGCACGATGACGGCATTTCACTGCGCAATCTCGATCAGGCGCAGGTTATCCTGTTAGGCGTATCGCGCTGCGGGAAAACCCCGACCAGCCTCTATCTGGCGATGCAGTTTGGTATCCGCGCGGCAAACTACCCGTTTATTGCCGATGATATGGACAATCTGGTTCTGCCCGCCACTCTGAAACCCTTACAACATAAAATGTTTGGCCTGACGATTAACCCGGAGCGCCTGGCAGCCATCCGTGAAGAACGGCGGGAAAACAGCCGTTACGCGTCGCTGCGTCAGTGCCGCATGGAAGTGTCAGAAGTCGAGGCGCTGTACCGTAAAAATCAGATCCCTTACCTCAACAGTACCAACTACTCGGTAGAAGAGATTGCCACCAAAATAATGGACCTGATGGGACTCAGCCGCAGAATGTACTAATAAACTAGTACAATGTAGCGTCATCGTGTAAGATACATACCGTGATTGCATGTACCTCACGGCCAGGCTTGAATTCAGTCAGGATTGGTTTATCGTGATGTGCATCACTTCCGGTATTTCTGCCGATGAAGCAAACAATTTCTGAGACACCCAATGAATAAAACTGATGAATTGCGTACCGCGCGGATGGACAGTCTGGTCACACCCGCGCAACTGGCGCAGCAATACCCCGTTTCGCCTGCCGTTGCGGAACATGTGATCCAGTCACGCCGTCGCATCGAGAAAATCCTTAATGGTGAAGACAGCCGCCTGCTGGTGGTTATTGGCCCCTGCTCCATTCACGATCTGGATGCTGCCATGGATTATGCGCGTCGCCTTGCGACGTTACGTGATAAGCATCAGGCGCACCTTGAAATCGTGATGCGCACCTATTTTGAAAAACCGCGTACCGTTGTTGGCTGGAAAGGTTTGATCTCCGACCCGGATCTTAATGGCAGCTATCGCGTGAATCATGGTATCGAACTGGCGCGTAAGCTGCTGTTGCAGGTAAATGAACTCGGCGTGCCGACAGCCACGGAGTTTCTCGATATGGTGACCGGCCAGTTTATCGCCGATCTCATCAGTTGGGGGGCGATTGGTGCACGTACCACGGAAAGCCAGATCCATCGGGAAATGGCCTCGGCGCTCTCCTGTCCGGTTGGCTTTAAAAACGGGACAGATGGCAACACCCGTATTGCAGTAGACGCTATTCGTGCGTCACGTGCCAGCCATATGTTCCTGTCGCCGGATAAAAACGGCCAGATGACGATCTACCAGACCAGCGGCAACCCATACGGGCATATCATCATGCGCGGCGGGAAAAAACCGAACTATTTTGCCGAAGACATTGCCGCAGCCTGCGATACGCTGCATGAGTTTGATCTGCCGGAACATCTGGTGGTCGATTTCAGCCATGGCAATTGCCAGAAACAACACCGTCGTCAACTGGACGTCTGTGATGACGTTTGCGCGCAAATTCGTAATGGTTCAACGGCCATTGCGGGTGTCATGGCAGAGAGTTTTCTGCGTGAAGGTACCCAGAAAATCGTTGCCGGCCAGCCACTGGCATATGGACAATCGATAACCGACCCTTGCCTGAGCTGGGAAGATAGCGAAGTGTTGCTGGATAAACTGGCTGCCGCTGTCGCCACTCGTTTCTGATAAAACACCCGCCGCTATCACTGCGGCGGGTATCTTTACCTCTTTTTCATAAATAACGCTTGCTGTGGGCGAATGTATTATTGATAATGATTATCATTGTTACATTGATAGTTGTTTAAAAACAGCACTATGCCTATGGACAGCTCCAGCGAACAGGATAAACCGAAAGAGAACAACCCTTATCCTGTGCCCACCGATCGCCGCATCAGCAGTCAGATGCTGTTAGGTCAGGAAGGCCGCGTGTTGATCGAACACAACGGCCATGAATACCTGCTTCGTCAGACCCACGCCGGGAAATTGATCCTGACGAAATAACGGTTTAACTTGAGCAGCTCACTTCCAGCCTTCTCCCCCAGTCTGGTGGACGGCTGACATAATCATCATCCCGGTCGACAAACGGCTGACGCAGCGCCTCGTGCAGACGCGTCAGTTCCTGCATATCGCCACGTTGCGCCTGTTCAATAGCACGCTGTGCCAGCCAGTTACGTAGTACCATCGCCGGATTCACTGCCTGCATTCGCCGCTGACGCTCGTCGTCAGCGATCTGCTCCTGCTGCAGGCGCTGGCGATAGGTCTGAAACCAGCGGTCAAACGCACCACGATCGATAAACTCATCGCGCAACGGCGACGCCGCACTGTGCTGTTCCGTCTGGCTGAGCATGCGGAAAGTGCGGGTAAAATCGCTGCCTTCCCGCGCCATCAGCGCAAACAACGCATTCAGCATGTCATTATCGCCCTGTTGTTCGGTATAAAAACCGAGTTTGCGGCGCATCCGCAGTCCGTACTCGCGAAACAGCGCAAGCTGATACGTGTCCAGCGCCTCGTTAAGGGCGTCTGCGGTGATGAATGGCGACAGCGTCTGCGCCAGCCGTTGCAGATTCCACAATCCGACAGCTGGCTGATTATCAAAGCTGTAGCGCCCCTGATGGTCAGAGTGATTGCAGATAAACCCTGGCTGATAATCATCGAGGAAACCGTATGGACCGTAATCCAGCGTCAGACCGAGGATCGACATGTTGTCGGTATTCATTACCCCATGCGCAAAACCAACCGTCTGCCAGCGCGCAATCAGGGTTGCTGTTCGCGTGACAACGTCACGAAACCAGAAAATATACTTCTCACTCTCATTTTCCAGGTGTGGCCAGTGATGACGAATCACATAATCCGCCAGTTGGCGCACCTTTTCCGGCTCGCGACGGTAGTAAAAGTGTTCAAAGTGACCGAAGCGCACATGGCTTTCCGCGATGCGCATTAGCATCGCGCCCTGCTCCAGCGTCTCACGACGGACAGGCGTGTCGCTGGTCACCATCGACAGCGCCCGCGTGCCAGGAATACCGAGTCCGTGCATTGCTTCGGACGCCAGGCTTTCGCGGATTGTAGAACGCAGCACCGCGCGACCATCGCCCATGCGCGAGTATGGCGTCAGTCCTGCGCCTTTCAGGTGCCAGTCGTAGCGCTGACCATCAGGCAATTGTTGCTCGCCCAACAGAATTCCGCGTCCGTCGCCGAGTTGACCCGCCCAGACGCCAAACTGATGTCCACTGTACACTTGCGCCAGCGGTGCCATACCGGGCAACAATGTTTCGCCGCCCCAGACACCTGCTCCCTGTTCTGGCTGAAACAGGGAGGACTCAACGCCCAGTTTTTCAGCCAGTGGCGCGTTATGCCAGATCAGTCTGGCATTCTCTAACGGTGTGGGTTGCAGTGCGGTGTAGAATCCCGGCAGCTCATCGCGCCAGTGAGATGTAAAAGACAGGGTCATGGTTCCTCCTGTCTCTAGTGTAGTGCCTTCTGCACAGGACAAACACGGGAGGTTTGCAGGGTTATCCCTGTACCAGGGTCGTCACACGTTCCGCCGTGACAGCAGGCCACAGTGCTCCCTGCATGGCGCTGAAACCAAACGGCTTAACGCGCCTCCGCGTCTCTTCGTTGTCAATTCCCGCGATCATCATAGTGGCGCAATGCGGCAGTACCTGAGCCACAATCGCACGCATAAATGGTTCAAATGAAGGAGAAAGTACACGACGCTGAACGAAGGTTTTATCGATAGTAATACGAGAAAAAATGCCAGCAAAAATAGCTTTTGTTGACGCGTCTCCCGCACCAAAATTTGCCAGCACCAGATTAAACCGTTTTGCGAGGATCATTAATGCATGATGCGCATTCAGCGTATTTAAACCGGGGTAATTTTCATTAATGGTAAATTCGAGAAACGGGAATCGTCTAACGCTTTCGATTAACGCGGTTTGCGTTAACAACGCCTGTACAATGACCGGGGATATATTTATCCAGGCCAGCAAATGATGCTGAATAAAAAAGAGCTGGCAGGTTTCAAGCAATGCGAGTTTTTCATTAAATAATGATAACTCTTCATCAGGCGTCATGTACCGCCTGACGAGTTCCGTTGGCGTCCGAACACCCGACCCCATGCCGACAAAGTTGGCAATGATTTCAAGACCGATGAGTTTGTCGGCATTGTTTCTGGCCGGGAGAAATAAACATTCCGGGCGACAGGCGTTATCCAGCGAGACAATCATTGCATCTGCCCCTCAACAAGGACCATTCCCGGCAACCTGATGTAACGACGAAAGCAACGCGAGCTGATTGATTTTATTATAAATAATTTCATCCGTTCCTTTTTAGAATAACGATATCCCTGAGACAAAAAATGTTTATTATATTGTAATGCATACCTGCATGTTTAGACAATCAGCCATTTTACTTAATGCAAATCATTGCTGAAGATAATAAAGCAAAAATGTTATATTAATGTTTTCTATCGATAACAAAAAAGGGACCCGAGGCCCCTCCTTTTGCCATGATCAAATTCGTCGGGCCTGCCAGAAATTTTTCCGCCAGTAGACATTATCCAGTGAGGAGCGCGTAACCCCCTGACTCGTCGAAGCATGAATAAAGGTGTTGTCGGTATCATAAATGCCGACGTGCAGGCCATTAGCGCCAGAGCCGGTTTTAAAGAATACCAGGTCGCCAGGCAACAGTTGATCTTTGTCTATTTCCGTTCCCACATTCGCCTGTTGACGAGTTTCACGCGGCAACTGCATTTCGAACTGGTCGCGAAATGTCATGACCACAAACCCGGAGCAATCAATGCCCCGGCGATTCATGCCGCCATAGCGATATGGCGTTCCCCGCCAGTTCTGTAACTGATCATTCAGGCCCGCAATGACGGCAATCGAATCAGAAAGCCGGGGATTTGGCGGTGGCGCACGATGACTACTGCATCCTGCAAGAATGAATGCCACCAGCAAAATAAACCAGAAACGCATGCTCGCGGTTCCTCTGTCTTTTATTTTAATAATAATTTAGCGTGCTTAATGATTAACTGGCAAGCGGCCTTTCGTGGGGCTGTGCTGAAACCAGAATCTGATGTCCGGAAATGTCCAGTCGCTTAAAATGCATTTGCCAGGCCTGGTAAAGATGTTCCGGCGTTAATACCTCTTCTTTTTTCCCGCTGGCAATAAGTTTCCCATCACGCATTAACCAGACCCGATGGGCATTACGCAGCGAATAATTAAGATCGTGACTGCTCATCACTACCGTAATTCCTGCCGCGCAAAGCTGATTCAGCATGCCATCCAGTGCCGCCTGCTGCGCCACATCAAGGCTGTTCATCGGCTCATCAAGCAGTAAAAGCTGCCCATGGGGGTTGCCTTCCGGATGGATCTGCAGCATAACGGCCGCCAGGCGTACGCGTTGCCATTCGCCGCCGGAAAGCTGGTTGGTCTGGCGCCCCAGTTTTGACGTCAGCCCCAACGCATTGGCCATTTTATTCAGCAGCACACTCTGCGATTTGTCATGTTGATGGAGCATCAGATACTGCCAGACCGGAATCGCAAAAGGCGGTGTCTGCTGCTGTGTGAGATATGCACGATGGTGCGCCAGTTCGGTTTCGGACCAACTCGCGAGTGCGCGGTCATTAAAAATAATCTGACCTTTGCCGGTACTCAACCCGGCCATTCGCGTCAGGAGCGTGCTTTTCCCTGCACCGTTTGGCCCGACAAGATGCAGGATCTCGCCACACTGCACGTCGGCAGAAAACGGCCCAAGGCGAGCCGCTTCCTCGACATGATGCAGCTGCATCAGGAGCGACATTAACTCGCCAGCGCCTGTTTGATTGCATCGGTCAGTGTGGGATCGTCCGGGGTCATATCCGGCGAAAAACGCTGGATCACCTGCCCGTCACGCCCCACGAGGAATTTCTCGAAATTCCACAGAATATCATCCGGATAGAGCGGTGCACGCCCTTTGCTGGCCATGCGTTCGTAAAAGCCACTCCCCTGCGGCGCGACTGCCGTGGGAGCGGCGCTGACCAGTTTCTGGTACAGCGGGTGACGATGTTCGCCGTTAACGTCACCCTTGCTCAGCATCGGGAACGTCACGCCGTAGGTCGTCGAACAAAAAGTTTTGATCTCCTCTTCACTGCCCGGCTCCTGCCCCAGAAATTGATTGCAAGGGAAACCCAGCACGCTGAAGCCTTGGTCCTGAAATTGCTTCTGGATAGCCTCCAGTTGCTCATACTGTGGCGTTAAGCCACATTTTGACGCGACGTTGACGATCAGCAGAACCTTTCCGCGCCAGTTTTCGAGCGTGGTTTTCTCGCCATCGATGGTGGTAACTTCGGTGTTCAGAATATCGTTTTGCATAGCATCCTCATTGTCTGTGGTTCTTAACGACCCGATTTTAAGAGTAACCAGATAAAGACCGGCGCGCCCAGCGTGGCGGTGACCACGCCGATGGGCAGCTCAGCGGCAGAAAGCGCCAGGCGCGCAATCACATCCGCCAGTAGTAACACACTTCCCCCGGCCAGCACGCAACCTGGCAACAGCACCCGGTGATCAGTCAGACCGCATAGTCGCAGGATGTGCGGAATGACCAGACCGATAAAACCAATGGCACCCGCCAGCGCGACGCTGACGCCCACCAGCCAGCCGGTAGCGACGACCAGCAGCTTGCGCCACAGCCACAGTGGCAGCCCCAGTTGCCGTGCAGAGACTTCCCCCAGCGCCAGTAAATTTAGCGGCTGTGATTGTGCGCTGACCCACACCATGACCGGGATCAGTGCAATCATCAACCATAGCTGTTGCCAGTCAACGCCGCCAAAGCCGCCCATCATCCAGTACATTAACTGGCGCAAATCGAAGGAGGTCGAGAAATAAACCGCCCAGGTCATGATGGCGCTACAGATGATCCCGAGCGCAACACCCGCCAGCAGCAAACGGCTGGTTGAGAGATGGCGGCGGGCAAAGCGCAGCAGAATGAAGGTGATGAGCAGCGCGCCTGCGATAGCGCACAGTCCCAGCGCCCAGCCAGGCAACCAGA
>NZ_JMTB01000023.1 GCF_000734965.1 Trabulsiella guamensis ATCC 49490 | reverse complement strand
CGGAAAGTGCCAGCGCCGCACCGACCAGCAATACGGCCAGTGTACGTGGCAGGCGAATCTGCCAGATAAACAATTGCCCTTTCGCGCTGAACCAGTCTGCCGGCGAGATCCACTGCTCGCCCGCGCACAAACTGAGCAGCACCGCGGCCATGAGTATGAGCAGCAGCACGAGAAGCCAGCGTCGGTTTCGTTGTTGTTGAAGTCGAACCCAGGAGAGCATAATTTCCATTAATCAGACTGCAAGGTGTTTGATTTTACGGTGCCTGCCAGTTTCAGAAAAGAAAAAAGGCCGCGAAGCGGCCTTTTTAGTTAGTTCAGATCACTCTGCCTTGGGCGAAGCGTTTTCGACACGGCTCTTTAACTTCTGTCCGGGTCTGAAGGTCACCACACGCCGGGCTGTAATGGGAATATCTTCGCCCGTCTTCGGGTTGCGCCCCGGGCGTTGATTTTTATCACGCAAGTCAAAGTTACCAAAACCGGAGAGTTTCACCTGTTCACCATTTTCCAGAGCACGACGAATCTCTTCGAAAAACAGCTCTACCAGTTCTTTGGCATCCCGCTTGCTAAGCCCAAGCTTATCAAACAGATATTCTGACATTTCAGCTTTTGTAAGCGCCATAGGTTCAATCCCTCAATGATGCCTGGAATCGCTCTTTTAATGCCTCTACACATCTGGCAACGGTAGCGGCAATCTCCTCTTCTTCGAGTGTACGGCTGGTATCCTGAAGGATCAGGCTGATAGCAAGGCTCTTATAACCCTCCGCTACACCCTTACCACGGTACACGTCAAATAAGTTTACGCCAACTACCTGATTTGCGCCAACTTTCTTACACTCGGTGAGAATATCCGCTGCCGCGACGTTTTCAGCGACCACAACAGCGATGTCGCGACGGTTCGCCGGGAAGCGAGAAATCTCCTGAGCCTGAGGCACCATGCGGTCTGCGAGCTTGTTCCACTCCAGTTCGAACACCAGAGTGCGACCGTTCAGATCCAGTTTACGTTCGAGTTCCGGATGAACAACCCCAATGAAACCAATACGTTCGCCTTTCAGATAAATCGCCGCAGATTGCCCCGGATGCAGTGCCGGATTCGTCTCTGCTTTGAACTGAATGTCAGCCACTTTACCTGTCAGATCCAGCACGGATTCGAGATCGCCTTTTACATCATAGAAATCAACGGTCTCTTTTGCCAGGTTCCAGTGCTCTTCATAACGGTTGCCGCAAATCACCCCCGCCAGCATCACATCCTGACGAATGCCAAGGTTTGCCTGGGTATCCGGTACAAAACGCAGGCCGGTTTCGAAGATACGCACGCGGCTCTGCTGGCGGTTCTGGTTGTAGACCACTGTACTCAGCAGACCTGTCCACAGCGACAAACGCATCGCCGACATTTCACTGGAGATGGGACTCGGCAGAATCAGCGTCTCTTCACCCGGATGGAGCAGTTGCTGAATTTTCGGGTCAACGAAGCTGTAGGTGATCACTTCCTGGTAGCCTTTATCGTTCAGTAGCGTTTTCACACGCTTGAGCGACAAATTCGCTTCTTTATGCGTTCCCATGATCAAACCGGCCTGAACCGGCGCATCCGGGATGTTGTTGTAGCCGTAAACACGCGCGACTTCTTCCACCAGATCCTCTTCGATTTCCATATCGAAGCGCCAGCTCGGTGCCACTGCCTGCCACTGGTCCTGACCTTCGGTCACTTCGCAGCCCAGACGACGCAGGATATCGCTGACCTGCGCATCGGCGATGTGATGACCAATAAGACGATCCAGTTTGCTGCGACGCAGCAGGATAGTCGCCGGTTTCGGCAACGTGGATTCATCGGTGACATCAATGACCGGACCCGCTTCACCGCCGCAGATGTCGATCAGCAGACGAGTGGCGCGCTCCATTGCTTTGTACTGTAACGCCGGATCAACGCCACGCTCATAGCGGTGAGACGCGTCGGTGTGCAGACCATGACGACGCGCACGACCAGTGATCGACAGCGGGCTGAAGAACGCACACTCCAGCAGGACGTTCTGCGTGTCGCCGTTTACGCCGGAATGTTCGCCGCCGAAGATGCCGCCCATCGCCAGCGCTTTGCCGTGATCGGCAATCACCAGCGTGTCGGTATCCAGTTTCGCTTCGCTGCCGTCGAGGAGTACCAGCGTTTCGCCCGGCTTCGCCATGCGCACCACGATCCCACCGTCAATGCGGTCATGGTCGAAGGCGTGCATCGGCTGGCCCAGTTCGAGCAGCACATAGTTAGTGACGTCAACCACTGCATCAATGGAACGAATACCGCAGCGACGCAGTTTCTCCTTCATCCACAGCGGCGTTGGCGCTTTAACGTTGATCCCTTTGACGACACGGCCCAGATAACGCGGGCAGGCATCGGTCGCTTCTACGCGGATGGGCAGCGTATCGCTGATAGTTGCCGCGACCGGCACCATTTCCGGCTCGACCAGCGGTTGCTGGTTCAGCACCGCGACGTCACGGGCGACACCAATAATGCCGAGGCAATCGGCACGGTTCGGCGTCACGCTGATTTCGATAGTGGTATCGTTGAGTTTCAGGTATTCACGAATATCGGTGCCAATCGGCGCATCCGCCGGCAGTTCGATAATGCCGCTGTGATCGTCGGAAATCCCCAGTTCGGAGAAGGAGCACAACATTCCTTCAGACGGCTCGCCACGCAGTTTCGCGGCTTTGATTTTGAAATCGCCCGGCAGTACGGCGCCGATGGTCGCTACTGCCACTTTCAGCCCCTGACGGCAGTTCGGCGCGCCACAGACGATGTCCAGCAGACGTTCGCCGCCGACGTTAACTTTTGTCACGCGCAGTTTGTCAGCGTTCGGATGCTGACCGCACTCAACGACTTCACCCACCACAACGCCATTAAATGCGCCCGCGACCGGCTCAACGCCGTCCACTTCCAGACCCGCCATGGTGATCTGGTCAGAGAGCGCGCCGCTGTCGATGGCCGGATTGACCCATTCGCGTAACCACAGTTCACTGAATTTCATTTTTTTATCCTGCCCTTATTTAAACTGTTTGAGGAAACGCAGATCGTTTTCGAAGAATGCACGCAAATCGGTGACACCGTAACGCAACATAGTTAAGCGTTCCATGCCCATCCCAAAGGCGAAACCGGAGTAAACTTCCGGGTCGATGCCCACATTGCGCAGTACGTTCGGATGCACCATGCCGCAGCCCAGTACTTCCAGCCATTTACCGTTTTTGCCCATAACATCAACTTCGGCTGACGGTTCGGTGAACGGGAAATAGGATGGACGGAAACGAATCTGTAAATCTTCTTCAAAGAAGTTGCGCAGGAAATCGTGCAGCGTGCCTTTCAGGTTGGTGAAGCTGATGTTCTTATCGACGATCAGCCCTTCCATCTGATGGAACATCGGAGTATGGGTCTGGTCGTAGTCGTTACGATAAACGCGGCCCGGCGCGATGATACGAATCGGTGGCTGCTGGTGCTCCATGGTGCGAATCTGCACACCGGAGGTCTGGGTACGCAGCAGGCGCTTTGCATCAAACCAGAAGGTGTCGTGGTCAGCTCGGGCCGGATGGTGACCAGGAATGTTCAGCGCATCGAAGTTGTGGTAATCGTCTTCGATTTCCGGGCCAGTCGCGACGGTAAAACCAAGTTCGCCGAAGAAACTTTCAATACGGTCAATGGTGCGGGTGACGGGATGCAGGCCACCGTTTTCAATACGACGACCCGGCAGTGAAACGTCGATGGTTTCAGCCGCCAGACGGGCATTCAGCGCAGCGCCTTCCAGATCCGCTTTGCGCGCGTTCAACGCCTGCTGAACCTGTTCTTTCGCTTCGTTGATGACCGCACCTGCCGCCGGACGTTCTTCAGGCGGCAGATCGCGCAGGGTTGTCATCTGGAGGGTCAGATGCCCTTTTTTGCCCAGATATTCGACGCGTACATTATCTAACGCGGCAACATCTGAAGCCTGATTAATGGCTGCCTTCGCACTGGCAACCAGCTCTGCGAGATGTGACATGGGTTTCCTCGTTGTGTCGGTGCAGACACCGTCTATGGTAATTATTTCGCTCTATCCAAAAGCAAAAAAGCCTCCATGATGGAGGCTTTCTGGCGCTGTTTTTCGTTTCTTCTTTCACGCGCTAGCCCCCTGGATTCAGGTGCTAAAGTAAAAAAAGAAGCGGAAAAGAGCAGCATTCATGCTTGCGTTACCTTAAGGGTAATGGGGTAAACCTATTGAAAAATCTTACCAGGCAAATGTCAATGGCCAGGCCGTTGAAATGAAAAGAGGGAGACAAGCCCCCTCTTTCAACTGGCTTAAGCCAGTGCTGATTTCGCTTTTTCAACCAGGGCAGTGAATGCCACTTTGTCGAATACAGCGATGTCAGCCAGGATCTTACGGTCAATTTCAACAGAGGCTTTTTTCAGGCCATTGATGAATTTGCTGTAAGAAATACCGTTCTGACGTGCTGCTGCGTTGATACGCGCAATCCACAATTGACGGAACTGACGCTTTTTCTGACGACGGTCACGATAAGCGTACTGACCAGCTTTGATAACAGCCTGGAAGGCAACGCGGTAAACGCGTGAACGCGCACCATAGTAGCCTTTAGCTTGTTTCAAAATTTTCTTGTGACGTGCACGTGCAATTACACCACGTTTTACGCGAGCCATGATGCTCTCCTGTCTCTATTCAAGTTAAAAAAGTTAATAAACGTTAACGGCTTATGCGTACGGCAGGCACGCGATGACCAGACCCAGATCGCCTTTGGAAACCATGGCTTTCGGGCGCAGGTGACGTTTACGCTTGGTTGCTTTTTTGGTCAGAATATGACGCAGGTTAGCGTGCTTGTGCTTAAAACCACCTTTACCGGTTTTTTTGAAGCGCTTAGCAGCACCGCGTACGGTCTTAATTTTTGGCATTTTAATAACTTCCACTTCGCATTGTTAATAAACGAAACCCAGGCGAACAAAAGCTGTGGGGCCCGGAAGCCTCACAGCCGTTGCTACTTGAAGGCCTACTGTTTCTTCTTAGGAGCGAGCACCATGATCATCTGACGGCCTTCGATCTTCGTTGGGAAGGATTCGACCACTGCCAGTTCTGTCAGATCGTCTTTCACGCGATTAAGCACTTCCATACCGATCTGCTGGTGCGCCATCTCACGACCGCGGAAACGCAGTGTGATTTTGGCTTTATCACCCTCTTCCAGAAAGCGAATCAGGCTGCGGAGTTTTACCTGATAGTCGCCTTCATCTGTACCAGGACGGAATTTAATTTCCTTAACCTGGATAACTTTTTGCTTTTTCTTCTGTTCCTTAGAAGACTTACTCTTTTCATAAAGGAACTTGCCGTAGTCCATGATACGACAAACTGGCGGTTCGGCGTTAGGGCTGATTTCGACTAAATCTACTCCAGCTTCTTCAGCCTTTTCGATTGCTTCTCTCAGACTCACAATCCCCAGTTGCTCACCTTCCAGACCTGTTAAGCGAACTTCCTGGGCGCGAATCTCGCCATTAATACGATTCGGACGTGCCGTTTGAACTCGTTTTCCGCCTTTAATACCTTATTCCTCCAGTTGTTGAAGACTGCGGCTGCGAATCTCTTGTTGCAGCTTCTCAATCACTTCCTCTACGCCCATGACGCCAAGGTCTTTACCGCGGCGGGTGCGAACGGCCACTTTGCCAGCTTCCACCTCTTTATCACCACAGACCAGCATATACGGGACACGACGTAAAGTGTGCTCGCGGATTTTAAAGCCAATCTTCTCATTTCTCAAGTCTGCTTTTACCCGAATGCCCGCATTTTGCAGTTTACGGGTCAATTCGTTAACGTAATCAGACTGTGAATCGGTAATGTTCATGACCACGACCTGCACTGGCGCAAGCCAGGTTGGGAAGAAGCCAGCGAATTCTTCGGTCAGAATGCCGATGAAGCGTTCAATCGACCCAAGAATCGCACGGTGAATCATTACCGGGACCTGACGCTCGTTGTTTTCGCCAACATAAGAGGCGCTCAGACGAGACGGCAGAGAGAAGTCCAGCTGTACAGTACCGCACTGCCATGCACGATCGAGGCAGTCATACAGGGTAAATTCAATTTTCGGACCGTAGAACGCGCCCTCACCCAGTTGATACTCAAACGGGATGTTGTTTTCTTCGAGCGCGACGGCTAAGTCCGCCTCAGCACGATCCCACATTTCATCGCTGCCGATACGTTTTTCGGGGCGAGTGGAAAGCTTGACGACGATCTTGTCGAAGCCAAAGGTGCTGTACATATCGTAGACCATACGAATACAGGCGTTCACTTCATCGCGGATCTGATCTTCAGTACAGAAGATGTGCGCGTCATCCTGCGTGAAGCCACGGACACGCATCAGACCGTGCAGCGCGCCTGAGGGTTCATTACGGTGGCAGCTACCGAACTCCGCCATACGCAGCGGCAGATCACGGTAGGACTTCAGACCCTGATTGAAGATCTGAACGTGCCCCGGGCAGTTCATCGGTTTGATGCAGTATTCACGGTTCTCAGACGAGGTGGTGAACATCGCGTCTTTGTAATTGTCCCAGTGGCCGGTTTTTTCCCACAGCACACGGTCCATCATGAACGGGCCTTTGACTTCCTGATACTGGTACTCTTTCAGTTTGGTGCGTACAAACGTTTCCAGTTCACGGAAGATGGTCCAGCCGTCGTTGTGCCAGAATACCATGCCCGGCGCTTCTTCCTGCATATGATACAGGTCGAGTTGCTTACCGATTTTACGGTGGTCGCGCTTCGCAGCTTCTTCCAGACGTTGCAGATACGCATTCAGCGCTTTTTTATCTGCCCACGCGGTGCCGTAAATACGCTGCAGCATTTTGTTGTCGCTGTCGCCACGCCAGTAAGCGCCTGCGGTTTTCATCAGTTTGAAGTGATGGCAGAAACGCATGTTTGGTACGTGCGGGCCGCGGCACATGTCGATATATTCTTCATGATGATATAAGCCAGGCTGATCATCATGGGCAATATTTTCGTCAAGAATAGAGACTTTATAGGGTTCGTTGCGCTTCACAAACGTTTCACGCGCTTCGTGCCAGCTAACTTTCTTCTTGATGACGTCGTAGTTTTTCTCGGCGAGCTCATGCATACGTTTTTCGAGTGCGTCGAGATCTTCCTGGGTCAGTGTTCGGTCAATATCCACATCGTAATAAAAACCGTTGTCCACTACCGGACCAATCGCCATTTTGGTGTTAGGCCACAGTTGCTTAATGGCATGACCAAGCAGATGCGCGCAGGAGTGACGAATGATCTCCAGACCGTCATCGTCTTTCGCGGTGATGATCGCCAGTTGCGCATCGGTGTCGATGAGATCGGAGGCATCAACCAGGTCGCCATTAACACGACCCGCGATGCAGGCTTTCGCCAGACCCGGTCCGATATCAAGAGCAACATCCATTGGGCTTACTGCGTGGTCGTAATGGCGTTGGCTGCCATCAGGAAGAGTAATTACAGGCATGATATATCCTTATTTGCAGTGGTGCCCCACACGAAAGAGCACATACAAAATAATATGATGAACATTACCAAAAGGGGGTGGATTGATTCCCGCTTCACTCTGCGAAATATGAGAAATGACGTTTATCGCGTCACGCCTCCTACATCCGTCTTTTGATAAAACCAGCCCCTAGTCTACACATGATTTCTATGGGATAAAACCCTGATTCAGGTTCATCTCTCATTGATGTTGTCTGCGATACGCTATTTTAAAGGAAACAACTGCGAGGGGAGCCGATGTCAACAAAACGATTTGCCAGCAAACACTGGAAAATGGTGGTGGTGCTGATAGCCATTTGCGGCGCCATGCTTCTGCTGCGCTGGGCCGCAATGATCTGGGGATAAGCAGTAATCAGGCCGGGATCCGGCCCGATATATTACATTCTGTATCCCAGGGATACCGTGGTACGGCGATCAGTATGACTTGGCGCGGTTGATGGCGGCTCGGAATTCCAACTCAGGTTATAAGCGACCTTCAGACCGAAGTGATCGTTTATTGCCACGTTGAGCGCGGTTTCAGAGTTGACCGTCGTGTCATCTGCACCAAAAACGGAAACACCCTGTGTGAATTTGGTGGTATCCGTCATCTGCCAGGCGTACGTGCCAGACGCATAGCCCAACGGCTGGGTTTCAGTGTCGCCGTCAGTATACTCGTCGTAACGCACACCAGGACCAAATTCAAAACGCAGGCTGTGAACCGGGCCATTCATAAACTGACGACCATAACCTGCAGTCAGAACATCGCGTTCGTGATAGCCGTTATAACGGTCAGTCAACCAGCTCGCCTGGCCAAACAGGTAATCTGTATCGGTCATGTTGTAGCGCGAACGGCCGCCTACCGCATATTTCTCAGAAGAGCGTTCATCATTGGACGAGGTATTACTCGCATTGCCCCATAATGACCATGCGGTGGATTCGCCATACCAGGTCATTGTGGAATCTGCAGTCAGGGAAGAACTTTTGGTATTGCCAGACTGCGCGAGATAACCGCCGTTGACGTTACCTTCAAAAGGTTTCTTTGCAGTAGAAGGGTCATCCATGACAGTAAATACGGTATCATCTGCTGTCGCGTGCACCGACGCAAACAAGCCCCCCGCCAGCAAGGCTGCCACGGGTACTGTCTTTAAAAGCTTCATTTATTAGAGTCCGTACAACAAAAAAAGAGACCAATACGGTCCCGGAAACTTTCATGAGGATCAACGCAGGAAGTTCCAGAGAAAGGTAAGAAATTATAAAAAGACCCGAATAACATAGCAATGACTTCTTATTTCATTTTTTGAATAAGAACGATCTCAAAACTCTTTTTATTTCATAATGATAAAAACCTCCTTTTGAGTTTAAATACTTGTAAATCAGGCTGTTGTTTCTTCCTTTCCTGGATATTCAGTGCCAGGCTTAAAAAGATTTTACTTATGGGACATTTCAGGAGGTAATAATAATGGCGAATATTTATACACTCACCCTGGCCCCTTCCCTTGATTGCGCTACGCTAACGCCGCAGATATACCCCGAAGGAAAACTCCGCTGCACCGTGCCGGTATTCGAACCAGGTGGCGGCGGGATTAACGTCGCGCGGGCAATTACGTTCCTGGGTGGCAAAGCCACCGCCATCTTTCCGGCCGGGGGCGCGACAGGCGAACACCTGGTCTCTTTGCTCGCCGATGAACATGTTCCGGTTGATGCCGTCAATGCTCACGACTGGACGCGGCAGAACCTGCATGTGCATGTGGAATCCAGTGGCGAACAGTATCGCTTTGTGATGCCCGGCGCCTCATTAAATGACGATGAGTTTCGTCAGCTTGAAGAAAAAGTGCTGCAAATAGAGAAAGGTGCCATTCTGGTGATCAGCGGCAGTCTGCCGCCTGGCGTTAAAACTGAACGACTGGTGCAGTTAATCAACGCCGCCCGGCATAACGGCATCCGTTGTGTGGTAGACAGCTCCGGCGATGCCCTCGTCGCGGCACTGGAAATCGGTGGGATTGAACTGGTGAAACCAAATCAGAAAGAACTCAGCGCACTGGTGAAGCGCGAACTGACGCAGCCTGACGACGTTCGCAAGGCAGCACAGGAGATAGTGCAATCCGGAAAAGCCTTACGGGTTATCGTCTCGCTGGGGCCGCAGGGTGCGCTTGGCGTTGACGCCAGCAGCTGTGTACAAGTAGTACCGCCGCCAGTAAAAAGCCAGAGTACCGTTGGCGCTGGCGACAGCATGGTGGGCGCCATGACGCTGAAACTTGCCGAAAATGCCAGCCTGCAAGACATGGTCCGCTTCGGCGTCGCCGCCGGCAGCGCCGCCACGATTAATCAGGGCACGCGTCTGTGCTCGCTGGAGAATACCCGCAAAATTTATGATTATCTCTGTCAGTAATGCGGTCAGCCCGGCACTTTGGACTATGCTGGATAAATCCATGAATTACAAAGAGGTGGCCCGTGAGTGGAGAAATTACCCGTTACGTAGTGACGTTCAGCTTTAAAGAGGACGCGCTAACCCAGATCAACGAGCTTAATAATCACCTGTCGCGCGGCGGCTTTTTACTGACGCTGACTGATGACGACGGTAAAGTTCATGATCTTGGCACCAATACCTTTGGTTTTATCAGTCCGCTCAGCGAAGAAGAAGTCCGCGAACTCGCTGCCGGGCTTGCTGAAGCCGCGCTCAATCGCAAACCCGATATCGACATCACGACGTTCGAAGCATGGCAGGAAGGCACAAAATAATAACATTTGCCGCTTAAAAGTACTCAGTTGTGCGTTAGTTCGAGTTTTTTCACCGCATTTATGCGCTAACCTTCTGAAATGGCAGAAAACATGGGAGAAGCATCATGTGGCAAGCTATCAGTGGCCTGTTAAGCGAGCAATTTGGAAGCGGCGACATTGAGTTGCGTAATGAATTACCCGGAGGAGAAATCCACGCTGCATGGCATCTGCGTTATCGTGGCAAGGACTTTTTCGTCAAGTGCGATGAGCGGGAGCTTTTGCCTATTTTCACGGCCGAAGCCGATCAACTGGAGCTGCTGTCACGCAGCAAAACCGTGCGTGTCCCGGAAGTGTATGCCGTCGGCAGTGATCGCGACTACAGCTTTCTGGTGATGGAGTTTCTCCCTCCCCGGCCGCTCGACGCCCATAGCGCATTTCTGCTGGGTCAACAGCTTGCCCATCTCCACGAATGGAGCGATCAGCCGCAGTTTGGTCTCGACTTCGACAACGATCTCTCAACAACCCCGCAGCCCAACGCCTGGCAACGCCGCTGGTCAACGTTCTTTGCTGAACAGCGGATTGGCTGGCAATTAGAGCTGGCGGCGGAAAAAGGGATGGCGTTTGGCAATATCGATGCGATTGTCGGTCATATTCAGCAGCGTCTGAGCAACCACCAGCCACAGCCTTCACTGCTGCACGGTGATCTCTGGTCCGGCAACTGCGCGCTGGGGCCAGACGGGCCGTATATTTTCGATCCGGCCTGCTACTGGGGCGACAGAGAGTGTGATCTGGCGATGTTGCCGTTGCACCCCGATCAACCGCCGCAGATTTATGATGGTTATCAGTCGGTCTCACCGCTGCCCGGTGGCTTCCTTGATCGCCAGCCGGTTTATCAGCTTTATACCTTACTGAACAGAGCGATTCTGTTTGGCGGGGAACATCTGGTGACGGCGCAGAAAGCGCTGGAGCGGGTACTGGCAGCCTGAGCCGCAGGCTCAGGCCCACCGGTTAGTTCATTGAAACGCCTTTGAGGCGGAATTCGATGTTCATGATAAGCCCGGTACCGGGCTTGCCACTCTCATAGCGCCATTTTCGCATGGCGCTTTTCACTTCACGTTCAAACATATTGCTCGGTTGCGCGGAGAGAATTTCAACGTTGTCCACGCGGCCATCGGCTGTAACATCAAAGCGGACGCGCACTTTACC
Source organism: Trabulsiella guamensis ATCC 49490 (assembly GCF_000734965.1). GTDB lineage: Bacteria > Pseudomonadota > Gammaproteobacteria > Enterobacterales > Enterobacteriaceae > Trabulsiella > Trabulsiella guamensis. The sequence continues at coordinate 20,159 of NZ_JMTB01000023.1, read as the reverse complement.
TTCGATACGCAGGGCCTGCGCGCGTGCCGGATAACCTGGCTGGTTGCGACTCAACGCACGAGGGCCGCTGGGGGCGCTCACCATCGGCTTGCTGGTGGTGGCTGGCGCCGTACTGGTCACCGGACGTGAAGGCGTGTCGTTCTCAAACGGCGATACCGGGCGCGGCTCTACGGGTTTCACTTCCCGTTTCGGTTGCTCGACCTTTTTCTCCGGTTTGGGTTTCGGCTTTGGCTTAGGTTTCGGTTCAGGTTTATGGATCACCACCGGCGCCTCTTTTGGCGGCTCGGGGACTGGCTCCGGTTCTGGTTCCGGCTCAACGACCGGCTGCGGCGGTGGCTGAACAGCCTGCGGCGGCTCCAGGTCGGCGGGGGTCACCATGGTGACGGTAATCGGCTGACCCGGCGCTGGCAGTTCAATAACCTGATGATGTACCGAGGTATAAAGCAATCCCGCCACCACTGCGCCGTGGATAGCCACAGAGAGCAGAGTTGGCCACGGAAAGCGGCGAGGCATATCAAGGGTCATTGAAGTCATAATCGTGTCAGTTGAAAAATGAAGTCCCGATTTTAAATGCAAATAGCAATCATATTCAATAACCCGGCTTATTCTGAATCAATTTTTGCCCGTCTCTGCCCAAAAATTGGGCATATCCGCCAGACTATCTCACAGGCTCCACATCTTTACATTGCAGTCGACAGCACTTTCACTTACCGTAAATCTCAAATTTCATCAGGAAGGAGTTCTGCCCGTGCTTTACGTGATTTACGCCGAAGATGTCGCTGACTCACTCGAAAAACGCTTATCCGTCCGCCCTGCTCACCTCGCCCGCCTACAACTCCTGCAGGATGAAGGCCGACTGTTGACCGCAGGACCACTCCCTGCCGTGGACAGCAATGATCCTGGCGCCGCGGGTTTTACTGGCTCCATTATTATTGCTGAATTTGAATCGCTGGAAACGGCTAAGTCCTGGGCGAACGATGACCCGTACGTCGCAGCCGGTGTTTACGGCAACGTTGCGGTTAAACCATACAAAAAAACCTTTTAACCCGCCGTCAGAATAACGATGGGCACCGCAAGCGGTGCCCTTTTTGTGCTCAGATGTCGTACAAGGCAAAGACCAGTGCCTGGCGTTGCCGCTTGACGAGACATTTTCTGATGGAGTGGATGCGCATATTGCGACGCGACTGTGCTTCCAGCCAGCGGGCTTTACGGCGATTCGCCTGCCTAAGCATGCGCCAGCGCCCCACTTCCGTTCTGCTATGCTTCATTTCTACAGCTCTCAGAATGAAAGAGCCTTTATTATATCCGCTCCCCCCTGACTGACCAGCGGTTTTACCGCGCATTTTATTTGCCAGATCAGTGCTTATGCGTAAACTCTTAACATCTGGCATACAAAAGGATTTTTATCGTTATGACAACCTTCTACACCGTGGTGAGTTGGCTGGTGGTTCTGGGATACTGGTTGCTCATTGCCGGTGTGACATTACGTATTCTGATGAAGCGACGCGCAGTACCGTCTGCGATGGCATGGTTGCTGATTATTTATATCCTCCCCCTCGTCGGGATCATTGCCTATCTGTCGGTCGGAGAATTGCATTTAGGCAAACGCCGGGCCGAACGTGCGAGGGCGATGTGGCCCTCTACAGCAAAATGGCTGCATGATCTTAAAGCCTTTAATCATATCTTCGCCGAGGAAAACAGTCCGGTGGCGTCATCACTGTTTAAACTGTGTGAGCGCCGTCAGGGCATCGCCGGGGTGAAAGGTAATCAATTGCAGTTGATGACCGAAACGGATGATGTGATGCAGGCGCTGATCCGCGATATTCAGCTCGCCCGCCATAATATTGAGATTGTCTTTTATATCTGGCAGCCCGGTGGAATGGCTGATCAGGTGGCGGAGTCGCTGATGGCGGCTGCCCGTCGTGGCGTCCACTGCCGACTGATGCTGGATTCCGCCGGCAGCGTCGCGTTTTTCCGTAGCCCATGGGCAACGATGATGCGAAACGCCGGTATTGAAGTGGTCGAGGCGCTCAAAGTGAATTTGATGCGTGTCTTCCTGCGGCGTATGGATCTGCGTCAGCATCGCAAAATGGTGCTCATTGATAACTATATTGCTTACACCGGCAGTATGAATATGGTTGATCCGCGCTTCTTTAAACAGGATGCCGGCGTGGGCCAGTGGATCGATCTGATGGCGCGTATGGAGGGCCCGGTTGCCACGGCGATGGGCATTATTTACTCCTGCGACTGGGAAATCGAAACCGGTAAACGCATTCTCCCGCCGCCGCCAGACGCCAATATCATGCCGTTCGAAGCCGCCAGTGGACACACCATTCACACTATCGCCTCGGGTCCGGGGTTTCCGGAAGACCTGATCCACCAGGCGTTATTGACGGCAGCGTATTCAGCACGTGAATATCTGATAATGACAACGCCTTACTTCGTCCCCAGCGACGATCTGCTGCATGCCATCTGTACCGCCGCTCAGCGTGGAGTGGACGTCAGCATTATTCTGCCCCTGAAAAACGATTCGATGCTGGTGGGTTGGGCGAGCCGGGCCTTTTTCTCCGAGCTGCTGGCCGCCGGTGTCAAAATTTACCAGTTTGAAGGCGGGTTGCTGCATACCAAGAGCGTGCTGGTCGATGGCGAATTAAGTCTGGTCGGCACCGTGAATCTCGATATGCGCAGCCTGTGGCTGAACTTTGAAATTACGCTGGCAATTGACGACGTTGGTTTCGGCGGTGATCTGGCAGCCGTGCAGGACGATTATATCTCCCGCTCTCGCCTGCTCGACGCCAGTGAATGGATAAAACGACCACTCTGGCAACGAATGGCCGAGCGACTGTTTTACTTCTTCAGCCCGTTGCTGTAAAACGTGCCCATCAGATGTTTTAACTGGGTGCCATCATGGATATGGATTTAAACAATCGCCTGACCGAAGACGAAACGCTTGAGCAGGCTTACGATATATTTCTCGAACTGGCGGTCGATAACCTCGACCCGGCAGATATCATTCTGTTTAATTTACAGTTTGAGGAGCGTGGCGGCGCGGAACTGTTCGACCCTTCAGAAGACTGGCAGGAGCATGTCGATTTCGACCTCGATCCAGATTTCTTCGCCGAAGTGGTCATTGGCCTGGCGGAGACTGACGGCGGTGAACTCAATGATATTTTCGCCCGCATACTGCTGTGTCGCGAAAAAGATCATAAATTCTGCCATATCCTGTGGCGTGAGTAATAAAAAGGCCGACTGATGTCGGCCTTTTTATTATAACGGGTCTACCTTCAGACAGGAGACCGCATGGCGGAAACTCCCTTCCAGCACTGGTCGTGTTTTGGCGCACTCCGGTCCGGCAATCGGGCAGCGCGTCCGGAACACGCACCCTGAAGGCGGGTTAATCGGCGACGGAAGTTCCCCTTCCAACAACTGGATCTCTTTTGCTTTCTCCAGATCGGGGTCAGGAATCGGCACCGCGGACATTAGCGCCCGGGTGTAGGGATGCAGCGGGTTGTGATACACCTCATCGTATGTGCCAAGCTCGACGGCATGACCCAGATACATCACCAGCACGCGATCAGAGATATGCTTCACCACCGCCAGATCGTGGGCAATGAAGATCAGCGAAAGCCCCATCTCACGCTGCAGCTGTTGCAGCAGGTTAACCACCTGCGCCTGAATCGACACATCCAGTGCGGAAACGGGCTCATCACAAATAATCAGTTTCGGCTCAAGGATCAGCGCCCGGGCGATACCGATACGCTGACACTGCCCGCCAGAGAACTCATGCGGATAGCGGTTAATCAGGTTCGGCAGCAGGCCCACTTTCATCATCATCGCTTTGACGCGATCGCGAACTTCCTGACGCGGCATTTTCGGATGATAGGTACGCAGCGGCTCAGCGATAATTTCCCCGATGGTCATTCGCGGATTCAGCGAGGCCAGCGGATCCTGGAAAATCATCTGGATGTCGCTGCGTACGTCGCGCCATTCGTCCGGTTTCATGCCCAGCAAGTCTTTGCCCAGCCACGCCACCTTACCGTCAGTCGCTTTTACCAGACCGATGATCGCACGCGCAAAAGTCGATTTTCCGCACCCCGACTCGCCTACCACGCCCAGCGTTTCCCCTTCGTACAGACGCAGGGTGACGCCATCCACGGCTTTCAGCGTTTTCGCAGGCTGCCAGAACCATTGTTTGCCATCCTTGATGTCAAAATGCACTTTCAGGTCGGCAATTTCGAGCAACACTTTACGATTTTCAATTACGGCGTTCATAGCAGGTCTCCCACCGGTTTAAAGCAGGCGCGTAAACGTCCTGGCGCGAACTCCTCCAGCGGCGGAGCACTGTGGCAGATATCCATCGCGTGCGGGCAGCGCGGCTGGAACGGACAACCTTTCGGCAGGCGCAACAGGTTCGGCGGATTGCCCGGGATCGTCAGCAGCGACTCGCCTTCCGCATCCAGACGCGGTACAGCATTCAGCAGACCAATAGAATACGGATGCGCAGGATGGTAGAACACATCGCGCGCCTGACCGTATTCCATAGTGCGCCCGGCATACATCACCAGCACTTTGTCACAGATACCGGCAACGACGCCGAGATCGTGGGTAATCATGATAATGGCAGTATTAAACTCACGCTTGAGTTCATTCAGCAGCGTCATGATTTGCGCCTGTACAGTCACATCGAGCGCGGTGGTCGGTTCATCCGCAATCAGCAATTTCGGACGGCACATCAACGCCATCGCAATCATCACACGCTGGCGCATACCACCGGAAAACTCATGTGGGAACATGCGCATGCGCTTACGCGCTTCCGGCATTTTGACCGCATCCAGCATCTTGACCGACTCTTCAAACGCTTCCGCTTTACCCATATTTTTGTGCAGCATCAGCACTTCCATTAGCTGTTCGCCAACGCGCATATAGGGGTTCAGGGAGGTCATCGGATCCTGGAAAATCATTGAGATTTGCTCTGCGCGCAGCTTGTTCAATTCGCGCTCGGGCAGGTTCAGAATTTGCCGTCCATTAAATGTCGCGGAGCCGCCGATGGTGCCGTTCTGTGCCAGCAGCCCCATCAGCGCAAAGGCAGTCTGGGATTTACCGGAGCCGGATTCACCCACAATGCCCAGCGTCTCACCTGCTTTCAGGCTGAAGTTAAGATCATTGACCGCCGTGACGTCGCCGTCCGGCGTTTTAAACGTCACGCGTAAATCTTTCACCTCCAGCAGCAGCGATGACTGTTGCTGCTGCGGGGTTTTTACCATGTCAATCGTACTCATGGCCGTGCTCCTTAGCGATCTTTCGGATCGAGGGCATCACGCAGGCCATCGCCGATAAAGTTAAAACAGAACAGGGTAACCACCAGGAAACCTGCCGGGAACAGCAGCAGCCACGGAGAAACTTCCATGGAGTTGGCGCCATCACTCAGTAATGCCCCCCAACTGCTGAGCGGCTCCTGCGTACCCAGGCCAAGGAAGCTCAGGAATGATTCAAACAGGATCATGCTTGGAACCAGCAGCGATGCGTACACCACCACCACGCCCAGCACGTTCGGCACGATATGACGCACGACGATGCTGGCGGTCGACACACCGCCGACCTGCGCCGCTTCGATAAATTCTTTGCGCTTCAGGCTTAGCGTCTGGCCACGAACGATACGCGCCATATCCAGCCAGGAAACCATCCCGATAGCAACGAAGATCAGCAGGATGTTTTGCCCAAAAAAGGTCACCAGCAGAATCACAAAGAACATGAACGGGAAGGAGTTGAGAATTTCCAGCACGCGCATCATGAAGGAGTCGATTTTGCCGCCGAGATAACCGGACAGCGACCCATACAGGGTGCCAACAATCACCGCCACCAGTGCCGCGGCAATCCCCACCATCAGCGAAATACGCCCACCAATCGCCACACGCACCAGCAGGTCACGACCGGAGGAGTCGGTACCGAAATAGTGCCCGGATTCGCTATCCGGCGCGTTGGACATCATGCCCCAGTCAGTATCGAAATAAGTAAACTGTGACAGCATCGGTGCCAGGGTGACAAAAAGCGCAATCAGGATCAGTACAACCAGGCTCGCGACAGCCGCACGGTTATGGACAAAGCGTCGACGAGCATCCTGCCACAGGCTGCGCCCTTCAACGTCCAGTTTTTCACTGAAGTGTTCCAGCGCCTCGCTGTTTTTCTTACTTAGCATCATGGCGTACTCCAGTATCAGTAACGGATCTTCGGATCGATGACGGCATACAGCACATCAACTATCGCGTTGAACAGGATCGTCAGTGCGCCGACCAGAATCGTGAGGCTCAGCACCAGCGAGTAGTCACGGTTAAGCGCACCGTTAACGAACAGTTGGCCGATGCCCGGCAAACCATAGATAGTTTCGATGACCATCGAACCGGTGATAATACCGACGAAGGCAGGCCCCATATAGGAGAGCACGGGCAGCAGTGCGGGTTTCAGCGCGTGGCGGAAGATGATCCGGCGCATCGGCAACCCTTTGGCGCGCGCAGTACGAATAAAGTTAGAGTGCAGTACTTCAATCATCGAGCCACGGGTGATACGCGCAATACTGGCGATATACGCGAGTGACAGCGCCACCATGGGCAGGATCATAAATTTCAGTGCCCCACCGTTCCAGCCGCCACCGGGTAACCAGTGCAGCGTGATCGCGAAAACCATCACCAGTAGCGGTGCGACGACAAAGCTCGGGATAACCACCCCGGTCATCGCAAAACCCATGACGGTATAATCCCATGCGGTGTTTTGCCTGAGCGCGGCAATTACCCCTGCGGTAACGCCAACGATCACCGCGAGTAAAAAGGCTGCCATCCCAAGCTTTGCAGAAACCGGGAAACTGGCTGCAACCAGATCGTTGACCGAGTAATCCTTATATTTAAATGACGGACCGAAATCGCCGTGCGCCAGCTGTTTCAGATAACTGAAATACTGGGTAGGGATCGGATCGTTGAGATGATATTTCGCCTCAATGTTGGCCATGACTTCTGGCGGCAACGTACGTTCACCGGTGAATGGACTTCCCGGCGCGAGACGCATCATGAAAAAGGAAATAGTAATAAGAACAAAGAGTGTCGGAATTGCTTCCAGACAGCGACGAAATATAAATTTTAACATTGCCCGTACCTTCTGGCGTGTGCCTTTGCACTGCTCTCAAATAAGACACAGTGGAGCGAGGAAAAATCCCTCGCTCCACGCATTGCCATTAATGCTTGATAATATACAGGTTCTTGACGTGGATATTATCCATCGGATCTTTACCGGTATAACCACCAACCCACGGTTTCACGAGGCGGGCGTTAACGTAGTAATAGACCGGGGCAATTGCTGAATCTTTATCCAGCTGCATTTCTGCTTTGTCGTACAGCGCAGTACGCTGCGCTTCATCGGTCACTTTCAGCGCATCTGCCAGGATAGAATCAAAGGCTTCGCTCTTATAATGCGCGGTATTGTTGGAGCTGTTTGACAGCAGCATGTTCAGGAAGGATGTCGGTTCGTTGTAATCCGCACACCAGGCCGCACGCGCCACATCGAAGTTACCCTGATGACGGGTGTCAAGGAAGGTTTTCCACTCCTGGTTTTCCAGCTTCACATTGACGCCAAGGTTTTTCTTCCAGATGGACGCCACGGCGATAGCCAGTTTTTTATGCAGATCCGAGGTATTGTAGAGCAGATTAAAGGTCAGCGGCTTGTCCGCTGTATAACCTGCTTCGGCCAGCAGTTTTTTCGCTTCTGCGTTGCGTTTTTCCTGAGACCATTTAAACCATTCCGGCTCTGTCAGTTTCGCACCATCGGTGTACGGTGGGGTGAAACCGAAGGCAGGCAGGTCGCCCTGATTTTTTACTTTATTGACGATGATGTCGCGATCGAGACCCAGTTTCAGTGCGGTACGGACGCGCACATCAGTAAACGGAGCTTTCTGGTTGTTAATTTCGTAATAATAAGTGCAGAGATAGGGATCAACATGCACTTCATTCGGAATCTCTTTTTTCAGTTTCTGGAATAACTCGATCGGCATGTTGTTATAGGTCATGTCGATTTCGCCACTGCGATAACGGTTAACGTCAGTAACTTCAGAGGAAATTGGCAGATATGTTACCTGGTTAATCACCGTTTTGGCGTTATCCCAGTAATTCGGGTTACGTTCCAGAACAATACGTTCGTTGACTACCCACTCTTTCAGTTTATAGGCGCCATTGGAAATGATATTCGCCGGCTGGGTCCACTTCTCACCATATTTTTCAATCGCCGCTTTAGGTACTGGCGTCATGGAGGAGTGAACAAGCAGTTTGTAGAAATAAGGAACGGGCTCAGATAAGGTCACTTCCAGCGTATGGTCGTCAACGGCTTTCACGCCGAGATCGGTCGCCGGTTTTTTCCCGGCAATAATGTCATCAATATTAGCGATATGACCATACTGCAAATAGCTTTCATAAGGTGATGCGGTTTTCGGATCAGCCAGGCGCTGCCAGCTGTAAACGAAATCCTGCGCCGTGACCGGCGAACCGTCTGACCATTTTGCGTCTTTACGCAGATGGAATGTCCAGACTTTAAAATCTTTGTTATCCCATGATTCCGCCACACCCGGCACTGGCTGGCCATCAACGCCAGTTTCCACTAAACCTTCGAACAGATCGCGGTTAATGTTGGATTCCGGTACCCCTTCAATTTTGTGCGCATCAAGGGACTGCACTTCCGTACCGTTATTACGCACCAGCGTTTGCTTTTCTGCCAACTGAACACCCGCAGGCACATCGGCAGCCATTGCCGCATTGCCAGCGATTAGCGCAGTGAAGACACCTGCTGCAATTAGACTTTTTTTTGTAATGATGGACATTGTGTTGTGACTCCTCTCTTTATAATTGCTGGATTGCCAGCTTGTATGTTCCCGTTCGGGTTCCTGTACAGCGCAGGAGCTTTAGCAACTGCCAGGTCGTTTTCTACTGCTTGCTATCACCGACTTTTTCATTACGGTCGCTCGGACGGCCACCTTACGTCGATTCGTTATACGCCCCCCCTGTCGGGACGCGTCTGGTCTTTTTATTCGTAACGAGCGGTTATATGAAAACCGTTCTCATTTACGTGCAATTTACTCTGTACATCAGGCCGGAAAGTAGCAAATGGCTTACTGCGTCGCCAATACAATTTGCAAATTTGTTAAGCAATTCTCTTTTACTGAACAAGTTACCCTGTCGCAACCTGTCGGTGCTTTTTTATAAGACCCTCGAACAGTAATATTATCAGTGAGTTAACCTGATGCATAAGAAAACACTTTCAGTCGAAACCAGGAGTGGATGTTTTTTGCACAAAAACTTAACAATTGATTATTATTTAGCACATTCAACTGCCTGTTAACTGAAATTACTAATATCATTTCAATTATCCGACAGCAAGCCCAAGAGTATCATGTGACAGAAATAACATCGCAGGGCGGTTTCTGCCGGATGTGCAAACACACAGCAGGCACCTAACCTACTGATATACAATACGTTAAATGAATATCAGAAAAGATTATGCTAAATGCGTTTTTCAAATAAATTGATATGATTTGCGAATATTAAAGCGGAAACGGCGCAGAATGCGCCGTTTCGCAGCAGACAGATTCAGCTCAGAAGACCCGGGAAAATCGCTTTTATACCGGTGACGATGAATTCGATGCCCAGCGCCATCAGCAACAGACCCATAATACGGGTGACAACGTTAATACCGGTTTGCCCCAGAAGACGTACCAGCCAGGGGGCGAGACGAAAAACGCCCCAACAACAGAAGGCAAAAAGCGCGATGGCAATAGAAAAGCCAATCAGGTGCGCCAGGCTGTGATAACGGGTTCCCCAGACGATGGTGGAACTGATGGCCCCCGGCCCCGCCATAAGCGGCAATGCCAGCGGCACAACGCCGACATTCTCGCGGATCGCTGTTTCTGATTTTTCCTGCTTGTTCTGTTTATCTTCACCCAGTTTGCCGCTGATCATCGACATCGCAATGGTAACGACAAGAATGCCGCCCGCGATACGGAAGGAATCGATAGAAATACCAAATAATTGCAGGATGCCATCCCCTAAAAACAGTGACGTCCAGAGAATAATGGCAACCGACAGTGTGGCGGTAAGATTGGTTTTGTTTCTGACCGGGGCCGTCTGGTAGCTGGTCATACTAATGAAGACAGGGATAATCCCGACCGGGTTAACCAGAGCAAAAAGCCCGATAAAAAATTTGGTGTACGTGGGAAAATCAAACAAGGTTTGAATCACGCTCAGCTCCGCAGGCTCATCAAAATGGGTCGTTGACGTAAATATAAAGCAAGGCTGTGATCGGTTAGATCACAATCGCGATGCTGAGCCTCTCGCGTGTAAAGCGGGACACAGCCTGTTATCCGCGCTGAAGATACGCTTTTTACGAGTATAGTTCACCTCAATTCTTCTTAAAAAATGGCTTCATTACAGGGTGTTATATATTCATTTAGTTTATGTTAATGTCGTCCTGCCATTGAAAACGATTCCGTCACAATTGCTACAAATGCCGTGAAATGGGCTGCTGAAAGGTGTCAGCTTAGGTTTATCTTGATCCAGATCACGTAATTTGTACTCAGAAGTGAGTAATCTTGCTTACGCCACCAGGGAGTACAGCGTCATTCGTTAGTGGTGCCTGAGGTGAGGCTCTTTTAGTAAATCTGTGAATCGGGATCGTAAGTAATCAGCTGTTTTGCTGGCCCTTACGCAAGCAACAAACGTGCTGTCTATACTGATTTAGCGTGCAGCTGATTTACTAAAAAAGTTTAACATTATCAGGAGAGCATTATGGCTGTTACTAATGTCGCTGAACTTAACGCGCTCGTTGAACGCGTCAAAAAAGCCCAGCGTGAATATGCCAGTTTCACTCAAGAGCAAGTAGATAAAATCTTCCGCGCTGCCGCCCTGGCCGCTGCAGATGCTCGAATCCCTCTCGCTAAGATGGCCGTTGCCGAATCCGGCATGGGTATCATCGAAGATAAAGTGATTAAAAACCACTTCGCTTCTGAATACATCTATAACGCATACAAAGATGAAAAGACCTGCGGCGTGCTGTCTGAAGACGACACCTTCGGGACTATCACCATTGCTGAACCTATCGGCATCATCTGCGGTATCGTTCCGACCACTAACCCGACTTCAACGGCTATCTTCAAATCGCTGATCAGCCTGAAAACCCGTAACGCCATCATCTTCTCTCCGCATCCGCGTGCTAAAGATGCTACCAACAAAGCGGCGGACATCGTTCTGCAGGCCGCTATCGCTGCGGGTGCGCCAAAAGACCTGATCGGCTGGATCGATCAGCCATCTGTTGAATTGTCCAACGCGCTGATGCACCACCCGGATATCAACCTTATCCTGGCGACCGGTGGTCCGGGCATGGTTAAGGCGGCTTACAGCTCCGGTAAACCGGCAATCGGCGTAGGCGCGGGTAACACGCCTGTGGTTATCGACGAAACCGCTGATATCAAACGTGCTGTAGCTTCTGTATTGATGTCCAAAACCTTCGATAACGGCGTTATCTGTGCTTCTGAACAGTCCGTTGTCGTTGTTGACTCTGTTTATGATGCAGTTCGCGAACGTTTCGCCAGCCACGGCGGCTACCTGCTGCAGGGCAAAGAGCTGAAAGCCGTTCAGGACATCATCCTGAAAAATGGCGCGCTGAACGCGGCTATCGTGGGTCAGCCGGCGTATAAAATCGCTGAACTGGCTGGCTTCACCGTTCCGGCCACCACCAAGATCCTGATTGGCGAAGTGAAAGTTGTCGACGAAAGCGAACCGTTCGCACACGAAAAACTGTCTCCGACCCTGGCGATGTACCGTGCGAAAGACTTCGAAGACGCGGTTGATAAAGCTGAGAAACTGGTTGCGATGGGCGGTATCGGTCATACCTCCTGCCTGTATACCGACCAGGACAACCAGCCAGAACGCGTGAACTACTTCGGTCAGATGATGAAAACCGCGCGTATCCTGATCAACACCCCGGCTTCTCAGGGTGGTATCGGTGACCTGTACAACTTCAAACTCGCACCTTCCCTGACTCTGGGTTGTGGTTCCTGGGGTGGTAACTCCATCTCTGAAAACGTTGGTCCGAAACACCTGATCAACAAGAAAACCGTTGCTAAGCGAGCTGAAAACATGTTGTGGCACAAACTTCCGAAATCTATCTACTTCCGTCGTGGCTCACTGCCAATCGCACTGGATGAAGTGATTACTGATGGTCACAAACGCGCGCTGATCGTGACTGACCGCTTCCTGTTCAACAACGGTTACGCTGATCAGATCACCTCCGTGCTGAAAGCCGCTGGCGTTGAAACTGAAGTGTTCTTCGAAGTTGAAGCTGACCCGACGCTGACCATCGTACGCAAAGGTGCTGAACTGGCGAACTCCTTCAAACCAGACGTGATCATCGCGCTGGGCGGTGGTTCCCCGATGGACGCCGCGAAAATCATGTGGGTAATGTACGAACACCCGGAAACTCACTTCGAAGAACTGGCGCTGCGCTTTATGGATATCCGTAAACGTATCTACAAGTTCCCGAAAATGGGCGTGAAAGCGAAAATGATCGCCGTCACCACCACCTCCGGTACCGGTTCAGAAGTGACCCCGTTTGCGGTTGTGACTGACGACTCCACCGGTCAGAAATATCCGCTGGCTGACTATGCGCTGACGCCGGATATGGCGATTGTTGATGCCAACCTCGTGATGGATATGCCGAAATCACTGTGTGCCTTCGGTGGTCTGGATGCCGTGACTCACGCGCTGGAAGCTTACGTTTCCGTGCTGGCCTCTGAGTTCTCCGATGGCCAGGCTCTGCAGGCACTGAAACTGCTGAAAGAGAACCTGCCGGCGTCTTATAACGAAGGTGCCAAGAACCCGGTTGCCCGTGAACGTGTTCACAGTGCAGCGACTATCGCCGGTATCGCGTTTGCGAACGCCTTCCTCGGTGTTTGTCACTCCATGGCGCACAAACTGGGCTCACAGTTCCATATCCCGCACGGTCTGGCTAACGCCCTGCTGATCAGCAACGTTATCCGTTATAACGCGAACGATAACCCGACCAAGCAGACAGCTTTCAGTCAGTATGACCGTCCGCAGGCTCGCCGTCGCTACGCTGAAATCGCCGACCATCTGGGTCTGAGCGCACCGGGTGACCGTACTGCTGCGAAGATCGAGAAACTGCTGGCATGGCTGGAAAGCCTGAAAGCCGAGTTGGGTATTCCTAAGTCAATTCGCGAAGCAGGTGTTCAGGAAGCTGACTTCCTGGCACACGTTGACAAGCTGTCTGAAGATGCGTTCGATGACCAGTGTACTGGCGCTAACCCGCGTTACCCGCTGATCTCCGAGCTGAAACAGATCCTGCTGGATACCTACTACGGACGCGCTTTCACCGAAGGTGAAGCTGCAGCAGAGAAGAAAGAAGCAGCGCCGGTTAAAGCAGACAAGAAAGCGAAAAAAACCGCTTAATTAGACGCAACCCGTAAGTCATAAAAAGCCCCGTCAGATGACGGGGCTTTTTTTATATCGCAAAAACATCCTGAACGGCTCAGACGCCCTGTTCCGTGCCTGAGCGGGATATCCGGTGCTGTTCCTGAATACGGGTAAGAGAGCCTATTGCAAGCGCCTCTTTATAATGCTTGCGGCATACAGAGACATAGCGTTCGTTGCCGCCAATGACCACCTGCTCACCCTCATTAAACGGACGTCCCGCCTGATCGAGGCGCAATACCATGCTGGCCTTACGTCCACAAAAACAAATAGTCTTCAGTTCGACCAGTTTATCTGACCAGGCAAGCAAATACTGGCTGCCAGTAAATAGCTCGCCCCGGAAGTCCGTACGCAGGCCGTAACACAACACCGGGATATCCAGCGTATCTACCACCTCGGAGAGTTCATAGACCTGCTGACGCGTCAGAAACTGGCTTTCATCGACTAATACGCAATTAATCGGCTCACGTGCGTGTTCTTCGCTAATCTCGGTAAACAGTGCGGACTGCTGATTAAAGAGCCTTGCCGGGGATGACAGCCCTATTCTTGAGCTAACCTTGCCCGCGCCAAAACGGTCATCAATTTCTGCTGTATATACCAGCGTCCGCATCCCGCGCTCCTGGTAATTGTAGGAAGACTGTAGCAAAGCGGTCGATTTACCGGCATTCATTGCCGAATAGTAAAAATAAAGTTGTGCCATTGGCGCGGTAACCCCGATCAAAATGTTATATCACGCTGCGAATTGTATCATATTCCACTCGGGTCACAGCGAAGACGCTTCAAACTGTTTCTTTGCCGGGGTAAGTGACTGGTTTTTACAAACTTTCGGTAACACTAATCACTAATAACACTCTATCTACAAGGGATTTAACCTGTTGTTATAGTCGATAGCATCCTACAACAATCCAGAAAAGCATTTTAAGCTGGTTTCATCCGGTGATGATTCGGATTCTAATAAGCTGACAAGGGTTAACGATAAGTCATTTTCCTAATACTTAAGGCTGATATTTATCCACACCCCGGCTAATTCCGCAGGGTTTCTGTGCAAAAACATCAGAGTTTGCCTGAGGTACCCTTACCTTTCCCTTGATAGCAATAACTGTGAATGTTGTGAGCTGACGCGAAAATTTAACTTCCATTAATTAATAATGGCGACAAATATCGGGTAATTTTGAATTCCTTACATTGTCCCCTATTGCACATCTGAATTTATCGCTCTATTATTAGCTCAACAAACCACCCCACAATATAAGTTTGAGATTACTACAATGAGCGAAGCACTTAAAATTCTGAACAACATCCGTACTCTTCGTGCGCAGGCAAGAGAATGCACCCTCGAAACGCTGGAAGAGATGCTGGAAAAATTAGAAGTTGTCGTTAATGAGCGCCGTGAAGAAGAAAGCGCTGCTGCGGCAGAAATCGAAGAGCGCACTCGTAAGTTGCAACAATATCGTGAAATGCTGATTGCTGACGGTATTGATCCAAACGAACTGCTGAACAGCATGGCAGCAGCTAAATCTGGAACTAAAGCCAAACGCGCAGCTCGTCCGGCTAAATATAGCTACGTTGACGAAAACGGCGAAACCAAAACATGGACAGGCCAGGGTCGTACCCCGGCAGTTATCAAAAAAGCCATGGATGAGCAGGGTAAATCTCTGGACGATTTCCTGATCAAAGACTGATTTTCTCATTCTTAATAAATCCCGCACCAGCGGGATTTTTTTTGTCTGAAGCTTTATCAGATTGTAAAAAATCGTCGAATTGATGACGGGCAGACAATAAAAAAACCGGGGATAACCGCACAGTCACTGGCGTTTATCCCCGGTTTTAGCGAGTGAGGCTATCGCTCAGTTAGCTAATAGCCTTGCCCAGCCATTGTTTAAACTCATCGCCCAGGTCATGATGGCGGATACCATATTCCACGAAAGCCTGCATATATCCGAGTTTATTACCACAATCGTGGCTTTTGCCTTTCATATGATAGGCTTCAACCGTTTCTTTCTCGATAAGCATATCAATGGCATCGGTCAGCTGAATTTCATCACCTGCTCCCGGAGGCGTTTTCGCCAGCAGCGGCCAAATTTCGGCACTCAGAACGTAGCGGCCCACAACAGCGAGGTTAGACGGCGCGACATCGGCTTTTGGCTTTTCAACCACGCCAACCATTGGAACGCTCTCACCCGGCGCCAGAGCCTGTCCTTTGCAGTCTACAACGCCGTAAGCGGTAACGTCGTCAACCGGCTCAACCATGATCTGGCTGGCGCCCGTTTCATTAAATCGGGCAATCATCTCGGCGAGGTTATCGCGAGAAAGATCAGACTCGTATTCATCCAGAATCACGTCCGGCAGAATAACAGCAACCGGCTCGTCGCCGACCACCGGATGCGCACAAAGCACTGCGTGTCCCAGACCTTTCGCCAGCCCCTGACGCACCTGCATAATTGTCACATGCGGCGGGCAAATAGACTGAACTTCTTCCAGCAACTGGCGCTTAACACGTTTTTCCAGCATCGCTTCGAGTTCAAAACTGGTATCAAAATGGTTTTCGATAGAATTTTTGGACGAGTGCGTGACCAGTACAATTTCAGTAATACCGGCTGCAATGCATTCATTAACAACATACTGAATTAATGGTTTATCCACCAGTGGCAGCATTTCCTTCGGAATAGCCTTGGTCGCTGGTAGCATCCTGGTACCTAACCCCGCAACCGGGATGACGGCTTTTCTGACTTTTGAATTTAGGGCAGCCATTGAAATCTCCTGAACTGTTCAAACTTTGAACGTGCTCGTTATTAATAACGCGTTGAGTATATCAGTACCGTCATGCAAGCCGGGTCTGAAAAGGACGCGCTAACCTTGAATTAGGATTTATACGCATAACTGTATGGATAGTATCACCGCGCCAGATAAGCGTGAAAAGCTATCTGTCGTTTGCGCGCTGATCGCTCATTCCGCAGACAACATTAAGCGTAATCGCCCGCCCGCACCCCAAATTTGACATTGCCACGAAACACAGCGCTGACTAATTTGGTTAAGGTAAGCATTACCTAAAGTGCCAAGCGGAACACCATTGCTAATCTGTATTTGATGCTCTCCGGTATTCAATGTTCCATTCAGTCCGGCTGACACGAGGATCAAATTTTTTAGCCCACTATGATAATAGCCCACCAGCAAAGGAAACTGACCGGGTAAATTGGCCTGACGGAGCAACTGGTTGACCTGTTTTAGCAAACTTCCCATTTCAGGCAAACGCTGTCGTTGATGTGATAGTTGCTCCTGCAACAATCCATTAAAAAGTGCGCGTAATAATAAAGCAGCAAGAACGCCATTATCACCCGCTCGCGTAACGTCAAGACAATAAAAGGCGAGATCGTGATCAGATAAAGGTGCAATATCCAGCACCAGTCCTGGTTTATCCGCCGAAACCAGCTGGCGGTAATTTATACGGCAGTGAGATATTTCCTGCTGAACTGGCGGCTGCAATTCCTGAAGCAATTTCGCGGCAGCGTGAGGATTACTGGTTAATGCATCCCAGTCATCGAAAAGCCGCTCTTCCTCTTCCACCCTGGAATTGAACATATTCGGGTAAAGACACGCGAAGACTGTTTCCTTGAGCCGATCGAAATCTTTCACTGGTTTAAGCAGAACGTCCTGAACACCAAGGCGTAACGCTCTGGCGATGTCCGCCATATTTTCGGTCGCCGAGATAACCAGAATGGGCATCTGGGCGCCTTCGTTGCGCAGATGTTCGATCAATGCCAGACCATTCATACGTGGCATGGCGATATCACAGATCATCAGGTCAGGCTTATGGTGAGTCATCTTCTCCAACGCATCCACGCCATCCTCTGCCAGGATCGTCGACGCGCCCAGAGATGAAAGCCATGAATTGAGTAGAGTGCGGAAAACGGGTTCGTCTTCGACAATCAGAATCTGTTTTCCCGCCAATGGCTGCGTCATGGTATCTCCCCTGGCTGACGATACGTAAATAGTGGCATGCTATCCGCAGTATCGCCTGTCAGATTTTGCTGAAGTAGTCAAAAAATTCGTTGTTGCATGTCCGTGCGCACAAGCGGCAGCAGTTCATCCATCTTTTTCTCAACAGCGAGCTGTCCGGCAGCAATAGCCGACGCGGCCCGATGAAAATCGAGTGTGGAGATTTGCGGACAAAAAGGTTGCAACAAGATATCTGGCGGATCACCCGCCATACGATTTCGTTTTAACCGGTTTTCCAGTACCTGTATCGACGTCGTCATGATCTCCATCGCGGTCGGCGTTGGAACCGAGCGCCTGGAGCTCATACGGCCCATACGCGCCCGGAGGCGCCCGTGCCATGTCAGATCGTCGTCATCGTTGATGTCATCCGGCGCACTGACTGACAGTAGATCCTGTTGCATCAGATGCGCGTCGTGCTGAAGATCGACAGCAATCACGATATCAGCCCCCAGCGCTCGCGTCAGCGACACCGGAACCGGATTAACCACGCCGCCGTCCACCAGCCAGTAACCGTTATGCATCACCGGCGACATCAAGCCGGGAATACTGCAGGAGGCGCGAACAGCAAGGTGCAAATCACCTTCCGTAAACCAAAGCTCACGTCCGGTACTCAGATTGGTCGCCACCGCAGCAAAACGACGCTCGCAGTCATTAATTTGCTCACAGGGCATCACTTGACGGTACTGGGAAAACACCCGCTCGCCACGGAGCAAGCCGCCACGTCGCCAGGAAAGATCCATCAGACGTAACACATCCCAGTAACTGAATGAACAGACCCACTTTTCCAGCGAGTCCAGGCGGTTACAGGCAAAGGCTGCTCCCACCAAAGAACCAATGGAGCAGCCCGCAACAATGTCTATTTCAATACCCATTTTTTGCAGAGCTTTAATCACACCGATATGCGACCAACCTCGTGCGGCACCCGATCCCAGCGCCAGACCAATTTTCACCTTTCTCATTATTACCGGTGGACATCCTCCCGTCTCAGGCGTAGCCACATCGCCACTGCTCAGTTAACATAGTGCTACCTGGCGCGACTGCGCCGTTATTTTTTGGTGTTCCAGGGAGGCAACTTTGTCACCACTATGCCCCTGCGGCAGCGCTCTCGAGTATAGCCTATGTTGCCAGCGTTATCTGTCTGGCGCTCAGCTTGCGCCGGATCCGTCACAACTTATGCGATCCCGTTACACCGCTTTTGTGATGAAAGATGCCGATTATTTGCTAAAAACCTGGCACTCATCCTGCCAGGCAGCCCTTTTTCGCGGCGATATCGAACGCGGATTCGCCGATACTGAATGGCTGGGTCTCACCGTCTTTGCGACAGAACAAGGACGCCATGAAAATGAAAGCTTTGTCAGTTTCGTCGCCCGTTTTCGTGAACACAATAAGACGGGGGCTATTATTGAACGTTCAAGGTTCTTAAAAGAAAACGGCCAATGGTATTATATTGATGGTACTCGCCCATTGATTGGTCGTAACGATCCCTGCCCTTGCGGTTCGGGTAAAAAATTTAAAAAATGCTGCGGCCAGTAACGCCGCCGTCAACATACAGCACACACCGTCAACAGGATTTTCCCGGCAATGCATTCATTACAACGTAAAGTTCTCCGTACTATTTGCCCCGATCAGAAAGGGCTTATCGCCCGCATTACCAACATTTGCTACAAGCACGAGCTGAACATCGTGCAGAACAATGAATTTGTTGATCACCGTACGGGACGCTTTTTCATGCGTACCGAGCTGGAAGGCATCTTTAACGATGTCACGTTGCTCGCCGATCTCGACAGCGCCTTACCGGAAGGTTCCGTGCGCGAGCTGAACCCGGCCGGCCGGCGTCGCATTGTCATTCTGGTCACCAAAGAGGCTCATTGCCTTGGCGACCTGTTAATGAAAGCCAACTATGGTGGTCTGGATGTGGAAATCGCTGCCGTTATTGGTAACCATGACACTCTGCGCCCGCTGGCTGAACGTTTTGACGTTCCATTTGAGCTGGTCAGCCATGAAGGGCTGTCTCGCGAAGATCATGACAATCTGATGGCGACCGCCATCGAAGCGCATCAGCCAGATTACGTGGTGCTGGCAAAATATATGCGCGTTCTGACACCTTCTTTCGTGGCGCGTTTCCCAAACAAGATCATTAATATCCACCATTCGTTCCTGCCCGCCTTTATCGGCGCACGTCCGTATCATCAGGCATACGAACGTGGTGTTAAGATTATCGGCGCGACCGCCCATTACGTTAACGATAATCTGGATGAAGGCCCGATCATTATGCAGGATGTGATTCACGTGGATCACACCTACACTGGCGACGACATGATGCGAGCCGGGCGCGACGTGGAGAAAAATGTTCTCAGCCGGGCGCTGTATCAGGTGCTCGCGCAGCGCGTATTTGTTTACGGTAACCGGACAATCATTCTGTAATCTCCTGCTAAATGAACTGATTAGCTTTGCATCGTTACGCATAAAAAGCAGGCAAACGGTTCGTTTTTATCGAAGGAAGGCTTTACAGCGGCGCATCATTTGGTATGATGCGCCCCGCTTCCCGAAACGGGAGCAGGCCAGTATTAAGCAATACCCCGTGGTGGGGTTCCCGAGCGGCCAAAGGGAGCAGACTGTAAATCTGCCGTCATCGACTTCGAAGGTTCG
>NZ_JMTB01000022.1 GCF_000734965.1 Trabulsiella guamensis ATCC 49490 | reverse complement strand
CCATCACTTCTCAATAAATTCTATCCGGCTTTGCGACCCTGTTTTCCCTGGTGACGCTACGCTTACCGGGGCTACAAAAACACCGCCACGAATTGTAGGCCGGGTAAGGCGTAGCCGCCATCCGGCAAACCGCCATAAAAAAACCCCGCCGGAGCAGGGTTCAGTGGCGTTCAAGGCGTGTTAGCGCCGTGCGCGAACAATCTGATATTTACGTGTCAGATATTCAACCGGCGCACTCCAGATATGCACCAGTCGCGAGAACGGGAACAGCACAAACAGCGTCATCCCCAGCACCAGATGTACGCGGAACACAAACGCCACACCTTCAAGATGCGCCGACGCGCCCCCGTGGAAGGTCACCACGGATTGCGCCCAGCCGACCAGCTTCATCATCTCGCTGCCATCCATATGCTGCGCCGAGAACGGGATCGTCAGCAGGCCCAGCGCGCACTGTATCATCAGCAGAGAGAGGATCAGGATATCCGCCGTTGTTGTGGTAGCGCGAACTCGCGGGCTGAATAATCGGCGTTTCAGTAGCATCAGACCACCAACCAGCGTCATCACGCCGCAGGCGCCGCCCGCGATCATCGCCATTTTCTGTTTTACATCGATGGGCAGAAACGCCTCGTACATCCAGTGCGGCGTCAGCATCCCCAGGAAATGTCCGGCGAAAATCCCCAGGATCCCAAAGTGAAACAGATTGGACGCCATGTTCATGCCCTTGCGGTCGAGTATCTGGCTGGAAGAGGCGCGCCAGCTGTATTGCCCATAGTCATAACGCAACCAGCTACCCACCAGAAAAACCGTGCCCGCGATGTAGGGATAAATGTCGAAGAAGAACATAGTAAGGAATGACATTAGTGCTGCCCTCCGTTAGAGATTTCCAGATATTGCGGGGCGACGGCGCCTGCAAAACGACGCTGGTGCGCAGAGATTTCAGATTCACCACAGGCCTGATCGGCAAAGAACTTCACCTGTTCTTCTTCCCAGACGGCATCCAGCGCCTGCGGGGTATCGTCACGTGCTTCCGTGGCGATTTTCTCTGCCACTTTATCGCTGTCGATGTCGGTACTGGCCAGCGTCAGCAGTACATCAAACAACACTGCATAGCGGCTGTCGCGCTGGCTCAGACGCGCACTCAATAACGCCAGAATCGGTGCAATATCCTGCAGGCCGCCAATGGCCTCACGCTCAGAGAGTTGCCCCAGATATTCCAGATAGAGCGGTAGATGGTCCGGCAGCTCGCGGCTGTCGAGCTGAAGACCGTGCTGCTCATACTGTGCCATCAGGTCAACCATCGCCTGGCCCCGGTCACGGGATTCACCGTGAACATGTTCAAACAGCAGCAGCGACGTGGCGCGACCACGATCGAACAGCTCGCTGTAAGTCGCCTGTGCATCCAGTAAATCCTGAGTAGTGAGATCGCGCAGGAAAACGGCCAGTTTTTGCGATTCCGCTTTTGCCAGTTTTTCTGACGACGCGAGTGCGTCGAAAAGCTCCTGTTGATGCTGCCACAAGGCAGCATCCGGGTATTCGAGCAGACGCGCGACGATGACGAGTTCAATCATTGGTGCGGCTCCGTTTTACTGGTCACATCGATGGCATCAATGCGGCGACTGTTGAACAGGTTGAATTTTGTATCAGCGCCGTGGCAACCATCGCCAAAGCTGAACCCACAACCGCTTTTCTCCGGGAACGCGTCACGCGCCAGTTCACGGTGGCTGCTCGGGACCACAAAACGGTCTTCGTAATTGGCGATCGCCAGATAACGGTACATTTCTTGCGCCTGCGCTTCCGTCAGACCAACCTCTTCCAGCGCGCGGGTATCGTTCACACCATCTACTGTTTCTGCGCGTTTGAAATGACGCATCGCCAGCATACGCTTCAGCGCTCGCAGTACCGGCCCGGTATCCCCTGCGGTCAACAGATTCGCCAGGTATTGCACCGGAATACGCAGACTTTCAACGTCCGGCAGAATGCCGTTGCTGCCGAGTTCACCCGCATCTGCGGCAGACTGAATCGGTGACAATGGCGGCACGTACCAGACCATCGGCAACGTGCGGTATTCCGGGTGCAGCGGTAACGCCAGCTTCCAGTCCATCGCCATTTTGTAAACCGGAGACTGCTGCGCCGCGTCAATCACGCTTTGCGGGATGCCGTCTTCCAGCGCCTGGGCGATCACTTGCGGATCGTTCGGGTCGAGGAACACCTCCAGCTGACGCTGATACAGATCTTTCTCGTTTTCAGTACTGGCCGCGTTTTCAATGGCATCCGCGTCATACAGCAGCACGCCGAGGTAACGAATACGGCCTACACAGCTCTCAGAACAGACGGTCGGCATACCCGCTTCGATACGCGGATAGCAGAAAATGCACTTCTCAGATTTACCGCTCTTCCAGTTGAAGTAGATTTTTTTGTATGGGCAACCAGTAATGCACATACGCCAGCCGCGGCACTTGTCCTGGTCGATCAACACAATGCCGTCTTCTTCACGCTTATAGATAGCGCCGCTCGGGCAGGTCGCCACACACGCCGGGTTCAGGCAGTGCTCGCACAGGCGCGGCAGATACATCATGAAAGTGTTTTCGAACTGGCCGTACATCGCCTTCTGCATGTTCTCGAAGTTCTGGTCTTTGGCGCGTTTTTCGAACTCGCCACCCAGAATCTCTTCCCAGTTCGGGCCGCTGGTTATCTTCTCCATCCGTTGACCGGTGATCAACGAACGAGGACGAGCGATCGGCTGGTGTTTGCTTTCCGGCGCGGTATGCAGATTCTGATAGTCGTAATCAAACGGCTCGTAATAGTCCTCAATGCCTGGCAGATGCGGGTTGGCGAAGATTTTACCCAGCAGCATGGCGCGGTTGCCCATACGCGGCTGTAGCTTGCCATTGATTTTACGGATCCAGCCGCCCTTCCATTTCTCCTGGTTTTCCCAGTCATTGGGGAATCCGACGCCAGGCTTACTTTCGACGTTGTTAAACCAGGCGTATTCCATACCTTCACGGCTGGTCCAGACGTTTTTACAGGTGACTGAGCAGGTGTGGCAGCCGATGCATTTATCGAGATTCAGCACCATGCCGACTTGTGAACGAATTTTCATTTTACGCTCTCCTGTACCTGGTCATTACCTTCGCCGTCTAACCAGTTAATGTTCTTCATTTTACGTACCACCACGAACTCATCGCGGTTAGATCCTACGGTGCCATAGTAGTTAAAACCGTAGGCCAGTTGGGCATAGCCGCCGATCATGTGGGTCGGTTTCGGGCTGATGCGGGTAACCGAGTTGTGGATCCCGCCGCGCTGACCAGTAATTTCCGATCCCGGTAGGTTCACGATGCGTTCCTGTGCGTGATACATCATGGTCATCCCGGCCGGAACGCGCTGGCTGACCACCGCACGAGCGGTTAAGGCGCCGTTGCTGTTGAACACTTCGATCCAGTCGTTATCTTCGATCCCCAGATCTTTCGCATCGGCTTCGCTCATCCAGACGATCGGTCCGCCACGTGACAGCGTCAGCATCAGCAGGTTATCGCTGTAAGTGGAGTGGATCCCCCACTTCTGGTGCGGCGTCAGGAAGTTCAGCGCCTTCTCTGGGTTGCCGTTGGATTTCTGACCCATCACCACTTTCACCGAGCGGGTGTCGATCGGTGGACGGTACACCAGCAGGCTTTCGCCAAAGTCGCGCATCCACTGATGGTCCTGATACAACTGCTGACGACCCGACAGCGTGCGCCATGGGATCAGCTCGTGAACGTTGGTGTAACCGGCGTTATAGGAGACGTGCTCGTCTTCCAGGCCTGACCAGGTCGGGCTGGAGATGATTTTGCGCGGCTGTGCCTGAATATCGCGGAAGCGGATTTTCTCTTCTTCTTTATTCGTTGCCAGATGGGTATGGTCGCGACCGGTAAATTCGCTCAGCGCCGCCCAGGCTTTCACCGCCACATGACCATTAGTTTCCGGTGCCAGAGTGAGGATCATTTCCGCCGCATCAATCGCCGTATTGAGCATCGGCTGGCCTTTAGCCGGACCGTCAGTTTTGGTGTAGTTAAGCTTACGCAGCAAATCCATTTCGCTCTGGGTGTTCCACGCAATGCCTTTACCGCCGTTGCCGATTTTCTCCATCAACGGACCGATTGAGGTAAAGCGCTCCCAGGTCGCCGGGTAATCACGCTCAACGACCATGATGTGCGGTGCAGTTTTGCCCGGGATCAGGTCGCATTCGCCTTTCTTCCAGTCTTTCACATCCAGTGGTTGCGCCAGTTCAGCGGCAGAATCGTGCTGAATCGGCAACGTCACGACGTCAATTTCTTGACCCAGATGCCCGATGCAGACTTCCGAGAATTTCTTCGCAATGTCTTTGTAGATATCCCAGTCGCTCTTCGACTCCCAGGCTGGGTCGACCGCTGCGGACAACGGATGAATAAACGGATGCATGTCCGAGGTATTCATGTCGTCTTTTTCGTACCAGGTTGCAGTCGGCAGCACGATGTCGGAATAGAGGCAAGTGCTCGACAGGCGGAAGTCCAGCGTCACCACCAGATCCAGCTTACCGTCGAGTCCGTTATCCACCCACTCCACCTCTTCCGGCTTCGCAGCGCCCTGCTTACCAAGGTCAACGCCCTGAATACCGTTCTCAGTGCCGAGCAGGTATTTCAGCATATATTCATGGCCTTTACCGGACGACCCCAGCAGGTTCGAGCGCCAGATAAACAGGTTGCGCGGGTGGTTTTTGCCGTTTTCCGGTTGCTCAGCGGCAAAACGAATTGTCCCTTCCTTCAGGGACTTCACGGTGTAATCCACCGGCGTCATCCCCGCTTTCTCGGCCTCAGCCGCGATACGCAGCGGGTTAGTCCCGAGCTGCGGTGCTGACGGCAACCAGCCCATGCGTTCGGCACGCACGTTGAAGTCGATCAGGTTTCCGCTGTAGCGGGATTTATCCGCCAGTGGCGACAGTAATTCCTGTGCAGATAACGTCTCATAACGCCACTGGCTGGAGTGGTTATAGAAATAAGAGGTACTGTTCATGTGACGCGCCGGACGCTGCCAGTCAAGGGCAAACGCCAGCGGCTGCCAGCCCGTCTGTGGCCGCAGTTTTTCCTGACCGACGTAATGCGCCCAGCCGCCGCCGCTCTGACCGACGCAACCGCAGAAGATCAGCATGTTGATTAGCCCACGATAGTTCATATCGAGGTGATACCAGTGGTTCAGGCCCGCACCAACGATGATCATCGAACGACCATGTGTCTTATCCGCGTTATCGGCAAATTCACGGGCAGTGCGGATAATTTGTGCGCGCGGCACGCCAGTGATCTGCTCGGCCCACGCAGGCGTATACGCTTTGAGTTCGTCATAACTGGTCGCGCAATTTTCATCATCCAGACCACGATCGAGGCCATAGTTAGCCATCGTCAGATCATAAACGGTGGTCACCAGCGCGACAGAGCCGTCGGCTAACGTCACACGTTTCACTGGCAGTTTATGTAGCAGGATGTTTTCCAGCTCGACGCTGTTGAAGTGCTCAGTGCCGTCACCGCCGAAATACGGGAAACCGACGCTGGCGATATCGTCATGGCTGCCGAGCAGGCTTAAGCGCAGCTGGATGTCTTCACCGGTGGTACCATCACGCTGTTCGAGGTTCCATTTGCCTTTATCACCCCAGCGGAAACCGATGGAGCCATTGGGAGCGGTCATATTACCGGCTTCATCCATGGCGACCGTTTTCCACTCCGGATTTTTCTCCTGGCCCAGGGCATCAACGAGATCAGCCGCGCGCAACGTGCGGCCCGGCGCATAGTAACCGTCTCGCGCTTCCAGCATCACCAGCATCGGCATGTCGGTGTAGCGGCGAACGTAGTCGGTGAAGTACTGGCTGGGCTTATCGAGATGGAATTCACGTAACATGACGTGGCCCATCGCCATTGCCATAGCGGCATCAGTACCCTGCTTCGGCGCCAGCCACAGATCACACAGCTTGGCGATTTCCGCGTAGTCTGGCGTAATCGCCACGGTTTTGGTGCCTTTGTAGCGCACTTCAGTAAAGAAGTGGGCGTCCGGGGTACGGGTCTGCGGCACGTTAGAGCCCCAGGCAATGATGTAGCTGGAGTTGTACCAGTCGGCTGATTCCGGCACGTCGGTCTGTTCACCCCATGTCTGCGGTGATGCTGGCGGCAGGTCGCAGTACCAGTCGTAGAAGCTCAGGCAGGTACCACCAATCAGAGACAGGTAGCGCGCCCCGGAGGCATAAGAAACCATCGACATCGCCGGGATCGGCGAGAAGCCTGCAACACGATCCGGGCCGTAGGTTTTCACGGTATAGACGTTAGACGCGGCAATCAGTTCATTCACTTCCTGCCAGGAGGAGCGCACGAAACCACCGCGACCACGTGCCTGCTTGAAGCTTTTGGCTTTGTCGACATCTTCGATGATAGAGGCCCAGGCGTTTACCGGATCGCTGTGCTGTGCTTTTGCTTCACGCCACATTTTCATCAAACGTTTTCGCATCAGCGGATATTTCAGGCGGTTCGCGCTGTACAAATACCAGGAGTAACTGGCACCACGCGGGCAACCACGCGGCTCATGGTTTGGCATGTCCGGACGGGTACGAGGATAGTCAGTCTGCTGCATTTCCCACGTCACCAGACCGTTTTTTACGAAAATCTTCCAGCTGCAGGATCCCGTGCAGTTTACGCCGTGAGTGGAACGAACCACTTTGTCGTGCTGCCAGCGCTGACGGTAGCCATCCTCCCAGTCCCGGTTGGTGTTAAGAAGCTGGCCGTGCCCATCGGCAAAGGTTTCGCCCTTCTGCTTGAAGTAGCGAAACCGGTCCAGGAATTTACTCATCGGGTTTCTCCTGTAAGGAGCCTGACGGCTCTCTGATAAGTCGACATTGCCTAAGTTGCTGCGAAAGTAACGTCCTGAAAGATGGGTGGAATTGATAACGATCAAGGCGGTTTGTGTTAACAACGCGCCTGAAACTGAAAGATACTCCCTGAGTGGTACGTTGCTTTATTTCTTAATTTATTGATTTATATTGTTTTTATGAGCATTCAGCTTACAGTTTGCTTTTATTAACCTTCGTCCGGGTATTAAGGGGTAGATCACCTCCCTGTCAGAACATTGTGTTACCGGGGTCACAGACCTGATAGTGTTGTTATCTCGATTAGTATGTTGTAACTAAATACAAATAAAAAAAGGCGCGGTTGCCCGCGCCAGGATAATCAAGAAGTCACTTTATTTTTTAGTTTTACGCCCGTATACCGCCCAGGTGATTACCACACAGGCAATATAGAACACGAGAAATACTTTCATGGCGCCCGCCGGAGAACCGGTAAGATCCAGCGAGGCACCGAAGGCTTTCGGGATAAAGAAGCCGCCAATAGCACCAATGGCGGAGATGAAGCCCAGCGCGGCAGCGGTGTCGGTTGCCGCTTCACGCATCGCTCTCTCTTCAGTACCCCCCTGCGCTTTCACACGCTCCATGGTTATCTTGCGGAAAATCAGCGAGATCATCTGAAAGGTAGACGCGCTCCCTAGTCCGGCCGTCAGGAACAGCACCATAAAGACCGCGAAGAAGGCGAGGAAATTACCCCCTTCTCCGTGGGTCGGCAGCGTCAGGAACAACAGCGCACAGAAGATAGCCATTACGACGAAGTTCACCAGTGTGACGCGGGTTCCCCCAAGTCGGTCAGAGATAGCGCCGCCGGTTGAACGTGCCAGTGCGCCGATAAACGGACCGAAGAACGCGTAATGCAGGATCTGCACATCCGGGAACTGCGTTTTCGCCAGCATCGCAAAGCCGGCAGAGAAACCGATGAACGAGCCGAAGGTCGCCAGATACAGCAGGCTCATGATCCACAAATGCCCACGTTTAAGCACCGGCAGCTGTTCGCTCAGGGATGCTTTCGACGCTGCCAGATCGTTCATGCCAAACCAGGCCGCGAGAGTGAAAATCACCAGCAGCGGCACCCAGACCCAGGCGGCGTTTTCCAGATACAGCATGGAGCCGTCCGGTTGTACTGCGCCACTGCTGCCAAAAAAAGCAAACATCGACAGCGAGACGACCAGTGGCGCAACCAGCTGCATCACGCTCACCCCCATGTTGCCGAGCCCGCCGTTAATCCCCAGCGCGCCGCCCTGTTTCTGTTTTGGAAAGAAGAAGCTGATGTTTGCCATGCTGGAGGCGAAGTTGGCGCCCGCAAAACCACACAGCAAAGAGATGATGACAAAGATGCTGAACGGTGTGGACGGATCCTGCACCGCAAAACCTAACCACACACAAGGCACGATCATGATACCGGTACTGAATGCTGTCCAGCGACGACCGCCAAACACCGGAACCATAAACGCATAAGGTACACGCAGCAATGCTCCCGAGAGCGCAGGCAGTGCGGTCAGCATAAACAGCTGATCAGTCGAAAACTGAAAGCCGACTTTATTAAGATTAACTGCCACAGCGCTGAATAACATCCATACGCAAAATGCCAGTAGCAGGCACGGTACGGAAATCCACAGATTTCGACTTGCAATGCGATGGCCGTTCTGCTGCCAGAATGCAGGATCTTCAGGACGCCAGTCAGTAATGACGGCACTGCTTGCCTTCTCCTCGACGGAAGAGTGACTCATAGACACCTCTGATTATGAATATCAACGGTGCAACATTGAGTTTTTCCGGTGACAGGTAAGTTGATATAAATCAAAGGAAAAGTTGGCGCAGAAAGGCGCGGAAAATGACTGTAATCCTTAGTGAGTAGACAATTACTCTTAAAAAAGTGTGGATTTTCACGTGGCTGATGCTACCCGATGTGTTTCTCCTCCTGAGTCACCTTCTGACGGCAATTAAGAGGTAATCCTTTTTGGGTATGGGTATACTCCGGGGGATACCGGACAATAGCGCAAGTCCGGGATAAATCCCCGGCTCAGGAGCCAGATTGCCCAATGCATAAACGTCGTTTTACACCGCTCACGCTGGTGAATCAACTGGTGCTGATCGTCCTGCTATCCACGCTGATTGGTGCGACAGGCATGACGATTTCTGCCCGTCTGGTCCATGGCGTTCAGGGCAGCGCACATGCCATTAACAAGGCTGGATCGCTGCGCATGCAGAGTTACCGCCTGCTGGCATCCATTCCGCTGACTGCAGAAGACCAGATTTTACTCGATAACATGGAAGCCACCGTTTTTAGCCCTGAGCTGGAACAGGCCGCCATTCGCGATGGTCAGGTGCCGCAATTGACCGCCCTGCAAAAATACTGGCAGGGCGAGCTGGCACCGGGCATGAAAAAAGCGCACAACCAGGAGACTGTCGCAGGCGACGTCGCGCGCTTTGTCAACCGCATCGACCAACTGGTGTACGCCTTTGACCATACCACCGAAGAGCGAATTAAAAGTGTAGTGTCGACCATGCGCTGGATGGTGCTGGTGATGGTGTTGCTGCTGATTTTTACCATCGTCTGGCTGCGTGCCCGGTTGATGCATCCCTGGCAACAACTGTTGCGCATGGCGCGAGCAGTGAGTCAGCGCGATTTTACCCAGCGTGCGCGCATCAGCGGGCGTAACGAAATGGCGACGCTCGGTATGGCGCTGAATAACATGTCCGAAGAGCTGGCGGAAAGCTATGCGGTGCTGGAACAACGCGTGCAGGAAAAAACCGCGCGACTGGAGCAGAAAAACGAAATTCTGGCGTTTCTCTGGCAGTCCAATCGCCGCCTGCACTCCGGTATTCCACTCTGTGAGCGTATTTCCCCGGTGCTGAATGATCTGCAGGCTTTAACACTGCTGCAGGACATCGAAGTGCGCGTGTATGACACCGAAGACGAAGAGAACCATCAGGAATTTACCTGCCATTCTGAAACCAGCTGCGACGAAAAAGGCTGCCATCTCTGCCCCCGCGACCTCCCTTCTGTCTCCAGAGGAGGGAGTACCCTGAAGTGGCGACTGGCGGATGCTCATAATCAGTACGGCATTCTGCTGGCGACGCTCCCGACGGGCTGCCATATGAGTCACGATCAGCAGCAACTGGTGGATACGCTGGTCGAACAACTGACCTCGACACTGGCGCTGGACTGGCATCAGGAAAAACAGCAGCAGTTGATCGTCATGGAGGAGCGCGCCACCATCGCCCGCGAACTGCATGACTCGATAGCGCAGTCGTTATCCTGCATGAAAATGCAGGTGAGTTGTCTGCAGATGAGGGGTGAGGCCCTGCCGCAAGAGAGCCGGGATCTGCTGGCACAAATCCGTAATGAGCTGAACACCTCCTGGGCGCAGTTGCGCGAGCTGCTAACCACCTTCCGCCTGCAATTGACTGAGCCAGGGCTTCGTCCTGCCCTGGAAGCCAGTTGCATCGAATACAGTGCGCATTTTGGTTTTAACGTACAACTGGATTACCAGCTACCGCCGCGTTATGTGCCGTCGCATCAGGCGATCCACGTACTGCAAATCGTGCGCGAAGCACTGAGCAATGCGCTTAAACATGCTCAGGCAACCGAAGTAAAAGTGACCGTCTATCAACAAGAAAATCAGGTAAAACTGGTCGTGGAAGATAACGGCTGCGGCGTACCGGATCACGCCGAACGCAGCAACCATTACGGTTTAATCATCATGCGGGACCGTGCGCAAAGCCTGCGTGGCGATTGCCAGGTGCGCCGGCGCGACAACGGTGGAACGGAAGTTGTCGTGACCTTTATTCCCGAAAAATCTCTCTCGTTACAACAAGGAGATATCTATGAGTAATCAGGAACGGGCAACCATCCTGTTAATAGACGATCACCCGATGCTACGCACTGGAGTAAAACAACTCATTAGCATGGCGCCGGATATTCAGGTGGTTGGCGAAGCCAGCAATGGCGATCAGGGCATTGAACTTGCTGAGTCGCTGGATCCTGATCTGATCCTGCTCGACCTTAACATACCGGGTATGAATGGCCTGGAAACTCTCGGCAAACTGCGCGAAAGAACGTTGTCAGGTCGTGTGGTGGTCTTCAGTGTGTCAAATCATGAAGAAGATGTGGTGACGGCCCTCAAGCGCGGAGCAGATGGTTATCTGCTGAAAGATATGGAGCCAGAAGATCTACTGAAAGCGTTGCAACAGGCCGCCGCTGGTGAGATGGTGTTAAGCGAAGCGCTGACCCCCGTGCTTGCCGCCAGCCTGCGCGCCAATCGCGCGACTTCCGACCGTGACGTCAGCCAGTTGACCCCGCGCGAGCGCGATATTCTCAAGCTCATCGCCCAGGGGCTACCTAACAAAATGATCGCCCGCCGCCTCGACATCACCGAGAGCACCGTCAAAGTCCACGTGAAGCATATGCTGAAAAAAATGAAACTGAAATCTCGCGTGGAAGCGGCAGTCTGGGTTCACCAGGAGCGCATCTTCTAATCATTCCAGTGGCTGTGATTGCCATGCGGGCGAACTGCTGCTGTCGGGGAATACCGTCAGCGGTTCTGTCGACGACAGCGTGATCTCATTGGATGAGACTCGCTGGCCTTTATTGTCTTCCACCACGACCGCCAGATGCCATTCGTATCTTGCCCCTTCGCTGTAATCCCAGGCAGGAATAATAATACTCCAGCCGTCGGCGCTCTCGCTGTCAACCGGCGGCGTCAGGCTTAACACCTGCGTATCACCCTGCCAGTGTAGCGCCCTGATACCATGCCGGCTGCGCACCTGTAGCTTCAGTTGAACCGCTTCCCCCGGCTGCAAATCCCACGGCGGCGTCGCCAGAAAGACCGACAACGTTTTCCGCTGACGATACTCCATTACCGGGAGCTCACTGCGCTCCGGGCTGTCATACCGGCTGCCCCGCAGCGATTTCGCTGCCGCCACTTCGCTGGACTGCAGTTGTTTTTTTAGCGGCACGCCAAAGCGGTAGTTAAGCTTCATGCCGAGGTTATTCTGACTGACGCCGTTTTCACCCTGTTTGTGCAGCGCGCTGATGGTCACCAGCGGCACTGGCGTATAATTTACCCCCAGCGATACTGCCATCGGGTCATGGTAGCCGGTACCGCTATGGAAGAGGTCTACGCTATCTCCGTAATATTGCTCAAGACTGACACTGGTGTTGATGTGCTGATAAAACGGTAAACGCGCCTGGGCGGTGAGATCATACCCGCGCGCCATCCGCTCCGACCGGGTGTCGCTACGCACACTCCAGTCGTTGAACGGTTGATAATAGTTGGCCGACAGCCGTAAATACTCACCCCATGCCTCGGCGCCAAAACCACCCCGCGCCAGATTTTCATCAAGCTGGTGATCATAAAAGGTGTTATAGCCCAGCAGCCAGTCACCCGCTATCCAGCGCTGGCCGATTCCTGCGTTGCTGACCAGACCGTCATCCTGTTGCGTGACGCCGACCTGGCTCCAGGTCAGATAACGGTTGTTATCCTGTAATGGCACAAACCAGTTGCCATGGCTGCCACTAAAGCCGCCGTTATCATCCACCGTCAGCGCCACACTGGCATTGCCCCACGGCGACAACAGCGTTTCCAGTTGTTGATTGACCTGCCCGCTCACTTCCGTGCGCAGTTTATCGAGAGCAAACAATTTCGCCTGCTCGTCGGTGGTCAGACCGTTATCTTCCATACTGGCCTCGCCAAAGGCTTTCGCCATTTCCGCCAGATGCCTGGCGCTGTCATCCTGCACGGGGGCAAGACCGAGATCGGGGAGATTGTCCTGGTTATTATCGAACGGGTTTTCCGCCTGCTGCATGAATGACGACGACGCACCCTCAACGCCTCCGGCCAGCAGCAGGAGTGATAACATCAACGGGGTGGCACGGCGGAATAAAAGAGACATCACGTTAGTTAATAAAAAGCAATGGGACGGTGTTATCGGACAAAACTGAAAGGTGAGTGTAGCGTGATCCTCACCCGGATTCGACCACCGGCCAAATTCCAGGATTTTTTCCACCTTTCTGGCGATGCGGCAACTACAGTTAATCCATAACTTCCTTAATGAGACTGCATGATGAAACCCATCCTTTACACCGCGCTGGCAAGCACGCTGCTGTGGAGCGTTGCATCACAGGCCAGTGAACTCTTTCAGCTACAATCCCCCGCCTTTGCCGATAATGGCCTGATGGACAAAAAGTTCGCCGGAAACAACAGCCAGAACGCGAACTGTACCGGGGAAAATATCTCTCCTGCACTGGTGTGGAGCAATTTGCCTGCGCAAACGCAAAGCCTGGTACTGGTGGTACACGACCCTGAAGGCGCGAAAGGCCTCGGCGTAACTCATCTGGTGGCCTATAACATCGCCCCTTCCGCCGCCGGGTTTGCCGAAAACGCCCTGCGCGACGGCAAAGGGTTTACTGGCGGCAAAAACACGCCCGGTACCGATCGCTGGTATGGTCCCTGTCCACCGCCGGGCAGCGGCGCACACCACTATACCTTTACATTAATAGCCACCTCGTTGCCGCCTTCTCTTCCTGCGGGGCTGACGCGTGAGCAGTTGTTCGACAAGGTCAAAGGACATGCGCTGGCCGCGACCGGGCTGATAGGCCGATTCGGACAGTAGTCCTGTCGCAGATCATGATGCGGCGTCTTAGCGTTTGGCTTCAACCTGGCGGCGCTGTAGCATTGCGTGACCTTATACTGTGTTGAACAGGAGTCATCATGCAACGTATTGTGATTATCGCTAACGGCGCTGCTTACGGTAGCGAATCGCTTTTTAACAGCCTGCGTCTGGCTATCGCGTTACGCGAACAGCAGGCATTGGATCTGAAATTGTTTTTGATGTCGGATGCTGTCACCGCCGGGCTGCGTGGTCAGAAGCCCGCCGAAGGCTATAACATTCAGCAAATGCTGGAGATCCTCACCGCGCAGAATGTGCCGGTAAAACTGTGCAAAACCTGTACTGACGGACGTGGTATTACCACGCTGCCGCTGATTGACGGTGTGGAAATCGGCACGCTCGTTGAACTGGCGCAGTGGACTCTGGCGGCTGATAAGGTACTGACATTTTAATTTTTGCTGCGTGCAGGTCTGTTTTCCGCATTATATTTTCAGCTGACGCGCTTTTTTCGCCGAAAGCAGTCGTCAGCTGAATGGTTTCAGGTGGAATGTCATTAATGTTTAATCTTTACCGCAAAATTTGATCAAAATCATCATCTCCACCCTCCCCCTTTGGTGTTATGCAGAGAGCGAAATGTGAACAGCATCACGCTCAGGAGTCGGTCGCAGGGAGCACTTGGCTTTATTCAACGGGGTAGAAAATGGCGCTGGTAAAAGCAAGTTTGACGTTATTTGGTGGGGATACGGTGGTGGTACGCTGCTCGGAGCGTTGCCATATTCATTTGATGAGCGCAAAGCATCGCGCCAGTGAAACACAAACAGACATTCTGAGCGTGCAAAACCGCGAGAATGCTTTCCTGACCGTACCCTACAGTGGTACGTGGAACGTGCTGATCGACAGCCACAGCCAGTCGCTGGAACACTCCATTAGCTACGTCGCAGCATAACGTTCAGGGC
>NZ_JMTB01000021.1 GCF_000734965.1 Trabulsiella guamensis ATCC 49490 | reverse complement strand
CCAGGCTGACAGGCGGTTCCCCGCCCGGCGGTCAGACGCAGACAAAATGCACGGTGCCAGCCCACCAGTGTGCCGGTACAGGATTCCGTAAAATCCAGCGCCGGGTTCCACATTAATGAACCGTAACCAAAAATCCATACCGGCCCATCATCTGGTCGACAGGCCAACGTCGCCGCTAATGACGCCGCACGTTGTTCCGATGACCAGAGTAGCGATTCCTCAATAGAACCAAAAGCCGTTTTACAATCGGCTTTCATTAAGAAATCACGCGTTAACAATTTTAACCTCCACCACTGCCTGCTTCCCTGCAACATCTTATTTTCGCCATCCCGGCGCATTGCTGAATTATTATCCAGCATTTGATGAAGATAAACAATTAACGGTACGGTGGCAAGGCCATAAAAGTTAAAATAAGAGTTTGTGATATTTATTTCTTTTTATGCCATTTATCGTCATCACCTTTTTCATAGTCGTGCTTCACCGCAGCCCACGCGACCTTGTGCGCTGTCTCCTCGCGGCTGGCGTCGTCGCGGCGTTCAGACTTGTCCTTGTACTGGTCCCAGGCGCTATTGAACGCTTCTTTATAAATATCCTGCGCATGAGATGGCAAAACATGTTTTACGCTGTCTGGCAAATCGCTTTTACTTTTATATGGCATGGTCATCTCCACATGTAGTCAGGGAATATTAAGCCTGGGACAAATTCCCTTTCATTTCCAGGGAGAAAGGTTGCTTAATTTAAGATTAAGATAATTCTCTGTAATCTAAACCTAAATTAAACAGAATGAGAAAATATGCCGTAAGTTAAGTGTAATAAACACCGACGGGTAAATTTGAGTAAAAACGCAACGTATTTGAAAGAAACTCTGTTATTTTAGCGGCTTACGTCATCTATAATTAGATCAATTTAGCAAAATACCTGCATTAATGGAGATGGTTCATGACCCATGCACATGAGGCGGTAAAGACCCGCCACAAGGAGACGTCGCTCATTTTCCCGGTGCTGGCGCTGGCAGTGCTGCTGTTTCTCGGAAGCAGCCAGTCACTGCCAGTGATCATCGGGATTAACCTTCTGGCGCTGGTCGGTATCTTAAGCAGCGCATTCAGTGTCGTACGTCATGCCGACGTGCTGGCACACCGCCTTGGCGAACCTTATGGTTCACTGATTTTAAGCCTTTCCGTCGTTATTCTTGAAGTCAGCCTGATTTCCGCATTAATGGCGACCGGCGACGCCGCGCCAACGCTGATGCGCGACACGCTCTATTCTATCATTATGATTGTCACCGGCGGTCTGGTCGGTTTTTCACTGCTGCTTGGTGGACGTAAATTTGCCACTCAGTATATGAATCTGTTTGGCATCAAACAGTATCTGATTGCTCTTTTCCCGCTGGCAATCATTGTGCTGGTGTTCCCGATGGCATTGCCCGGCGGCAATTTCAGCATCGGTCAGTCTCTGCTGGTCGCCGCAATCTCTGCTGCGATGTATGGTGTTTTCCTGCTGATTCAGACGAAAACGCACCAAAGCCTGTTTGTTTACGAGCATGAAGACGACAGCGACGATGACGATCCCCATCATGGCAAACCCTCGGCCCACGGCAATCTGTGGCATACCGCCTGGCTGATTATTCATCTGGTAGCGGTGATTGCAGTGACCAAAATGAACGCGAATCCACTGGAAGCGCTGCTGACCTCCATGAACGCGCCAGTGGCTTTTACCGGTTTCCTGGTGGCGCTGCTGATCCTCTCCCCGGAAGGACTGGGGGCGCTGAAAGCGGTGCTGAACAATCAGGTACAACGGGCGATGAATCTCTTCTTCGGTTCCGTGCTGGCAACCATTTCACTGACGGTGCCGGTGGTGACGCTTATTGCCTTTATGACCGGCAATGATCTCCACTTTGCTTTGGGCGCGCCGGAGATGATTGTGATGGTGGCGTCGTTGGTACTGTGCCAGATCTCCTTCTCCACCGGTCGCACGAATGTACTGAACGGTGCGGCGCATCTGGCGCTGTTTATCGCCTATCTGATGACGATATTTGCATAACGGACGCAGAGACAAAAAACCCCGCGAAGCGGGGTTTATTATTAGTGGCTGGTGTCCAGTTCGTCGAAGCTTTTCACCAGATCGTCAATTGCTTTGATCTGTTTCAGGAACGGTTCAAGCTTATCAAGCGGCAGTGCGGACGGACCGTCGCATTTCGCGTGATCCGGATCCGGATGCGCTTCAATGAACAGCCCGGCCAGGCCGGTCGCCATCCCGGCGCGAGCCAGTTCCGTCACCTGCGCACGACGACCACTGGAAGCCGCACCAAACGGGTCGCGGCACTGCAGCGCGTGGGTCACGTCAAAAATCACCGGCGCGTTGCCAGAAACTTTCTTCATCACGCTAAAGCCCAGCATATCAACCACCAGGTTGTCGTAACCGAAGTTTGCACCGCGATCGCAGAGGATCACCTGCTCGTTGCCGCCTTCACGGAATTTATCCACGATGTTGCCCATCTGCCCTGGGCTGACGAACTGCGGTTTCTTCACGTTGATGATGGCACCGGTTTTCGCCATCGCTTCGACCAGATCGGTCTGACGCGCGAGAAACGCCGGTAACTGAATCACATCGACAACATCCGCTACTGGCTGCGCCTGGGATGCTTCATGAACGTCAGTAATGACTTTCACACCGAAGGTCTGTTTCAGTTCCTGGAAAATCTTCATCCCCTCTTCGAGGCCCGGGCCACGGTAGGAATGAATAGAGGAACGGTTTGCCTTATCAAAAGAGGCTTTAAACACGTACGGGATGCCCAGCTTCTGGGTGACGGTCACATAGTGTTCGCATATACGCATGGCGAGATCGCGGGATTCCAGCACGTTCATACCACCAAACAGCACGAACGGCAGGTCATTTGCTACGTTGATATCGCCAATGCTTACCACTTTTTGTTTCATAGGATCGCCTTATCAGGGGTTAACCGGATTCATTCCAGATTAATGCAATGTAATTTGTTTATGCGAAATCGTGTTGATTTGTGCGCGGATCATCTCGCTGATCGGATCTTCCGGGCACTGCTCCACAAAATAGCTTAAGTCCAGCAGTGCGACATGTTCGCACTCCAGCTGGGCGTAAATCAGTCCGCGGTCGCGGATTTCGTACGGATCTTCAGGGTTAAACTGCAGCAACACTTCGCTGGCCCGTAGCGCCAGCTCCATCTGTTGCTCTTCCATAAGCGCGGACTTCAACGTATCGAGTAATTTGCGAATAACTTCCGCGTTATCCGCTTCATCGAGATCTTCGTTGTACAGTTCCGCCACCGGGCCGATATTGCCTTTCAGCCATACTTCCAGCGTATGCTCGTCCAGCGTGTCACCATTGAACGGGTTAATCAGCCACATTTCGTCGGGATCAGTGTCGGCGCGCAAAATCAACTGGGTCGGGAAAATCACCGGCACAACCGGCAGCGACAGACGCTGCGCGACCCACAGGAAAATTGCGCCCAGCGATACCGCGCTGCCCTGACGATTCGCCAGCACCTGATCCAACCATAAGGCATCGGAAAGGCGATAAACACCCCGGGAATCGCTGAATCCCCAGTCGCCGTAAAACAATTCCAGCAACCGTTCCATCTGCCGGTTTTGCGTCCAGGCAGGGCTGATTTCTTCCTGCGCCAGGCTGACCAGTTGTTCCAGCTCGCGACTGACGTGCTGCGCGTGAAAATCGTCACGAATCAATTCAGAAATGAGGATCATTCCATCGCATAAAGGCGCGTTGTTAAATTCAAAATCGGCTAATGACCTCATGACCTACCCCAGTAACGGTACTTTAGTGATGGCGAGTTTAATGATGATGAACAGCACCACCAGCCCCAGCAGGAAAGCGATAAAACCCACCTGCTGGCTGCGCTGAAACCGACGTCCCAACGCGATAAAACCCAAAACGATGTAAATAATAACGCCAAACAGCTTTTCAGTCAGCCATGCCCCGTCTTCGGTGAAGGGCAGATAGTGCGTTATTGCGATAAGCCCGGCGCCGCTGAGTAGCAGCAGCGTATCGACAGCGTGTGGCAGCACTTTCACCCAACGCGCCGTCAACCGTGGGCTGCGCTGATATTTCCACCAGTAACGCAGCACAAACAGGCTGATGGACAGCCCTGCCGTCAGGATATGGATAGCCAGCACCACCGTGAAAATATTCACGCTTTTCTCCCCAGCGTCAGACGTTCATTGCCGCCGTAGTCACGGCAGGTTTCTACCGCCACGTAACCGGCCTCGGCAAAAAGCGCCCGTACCGCCGCGCCCTGCGTCCAGCCATGCTCGAGTAGCATCATGCCATCATGCAACAGGTAATGACGCCCTTCACGAATGATGTGCGCCAGATCAGCCAGACCGTGGTCGGCCGCTACCAGCGCGGTTTTCGGCTCGAAACGTACATCGCCCTGCGCCAGATGAGGGTCCTGCTCATCAATATAAGGCGGATTGCTGACGATCATTGCAAATGGCTGATCGGTCAGCGCCGTAAACCAGCTACTCTGTAACAGCGTGACGTTAGGAATGCCGAGATTCTCAGCATTACGTTGTGCCAGCGCGACCGCTTCCGGGATCACATCCACCGCGGTCACCTGGCAATCAGGGCGTTCACTTGCCAGCGCCAGCGCAATCGCGCCAGTCCCGGTACCTAAATCAAGGATGCGGCAACCGGACGCGGGAAGC
Source organism: Trabulsiella guamensis ATCC 49490 (assembly GCF_000734965.1). Taxonomy (GTDB): domain Bacteria; phylum Pseudomonadota; class Gammaproteobacteria; order Enterobacterales; family Enterobacteriaceae; genus Trabulsiella; species Trabulsiella guamensis. The sequence continues at coordinate 11,386 of NZ_JMTB01000021.1, read as the reverse complement.
CGAGCCAGCGCCTGTTCGACCAGACATTCGGTGTCCGGCCGCGGGATCAGCGTGGCAGGTGAAACAAACAGTGGCAGTGACCAGAATTCGCGCTGCCCCGTCAGATGCGCCACCGGCTCGCCACGTTCGCGGCGGACCAGCAACGCTTCCAGCGTGTCGAGCTGCGCCTGGCTGAGCGTGGTTTCATCAAACGCCAGAATATAAGTGCGCGCCTTGCCGGTCACATGACCAAGCAGGATCTCTGCATCCCGACGCGGACTTTCACTTGCAGCAAGACGAGCTATCGCCTGAACCAGCCACTGTTGAAACGTCATCATTCCTGCTCTGAAAGCGCTGCCAGCTGATCAGCCTGATATTCCTGCACGATCGGCTCAATCAGCATGTCCAGTTTGCCTTCGATCACTTCATCCAGACGGTATAACGTCAGGTTGATGCGGTGATCGGTCACGCGACCCTGCGGGAAGTTGTAGGTACGATTGCGATCGCTGCGATCGCCACTGCCTAACAGGTTGCGTCGTTCAGAGGCTTCCGCCTGCTGGCGTTTAGCGGCTTCAGCCGCACGAATGCGTGAGCCGAGTACCGACAGCGCTTTAGCTTTGTTTTTGTGCTGGGAACGCTCGTCCTGACACTCGACCACGATGCCGGTTGGCAGGTGGGTAATACGAATAGCGGAGTCGGTGGTGTTAACGTGCTGACCGCCCGCGCCCGAAGAGCGGAAGGTATCGATGCGCAGATCCGCCGGGTTGATGTCCGGCATTTCCGCTTCCGGCAGTTCCGGCATCACTGCAACCGTACAAGCGGAAGTATGAATACGCCCCTGAGATTCCGTCGCCGGCACACGCTGAACGCGATGGCCGCCGGATTCAAATTTCAGACAACCATAGACGCCGTCACCGCTAATTTTGGCGATCACCTCTTTGTAACCACCATGCTCGCCATCGCTGGCGCTCATGATTTCCACTCGCCAGCGCCGTGATTCGGCGTAGCGTGAATACATACGGAACAGATCACCGGCAAACAACGCGGCTTCATCTCCGCCGGTACCGGCGCGGACTTCGAGATAGGCATTACGTTCGTCGTCGGGATCTTTCGGCAGCAATAGCAACTGCAATTGTTGCTCCAGCGCTTCGCTTTTCTCTTTCGCGTCACGTAGCTCTTCTTGCGCCATTTCGCGCATTTCCGGGTCGTCGAGCATCATCTGTGCCGCGTCAATGTCATCCTGAACCTGACGCCAGTCGGTAAAACAACGTGAAACATCGCTAAGCTGTGCGTACTCACGCGACAGCGCCCGGAACCGCTCCTGGTCGGCGATGGTATCCGCATCGCCCAGCAGCGCCTGAACTTCTTCATGGCGCTCATGCAGAGCTTCCAGTTTAGCAACGATAGAAGGCTTCATAGGCGTAAATGCACCTTGTTATCAAATATAAAGTGAGGTGCGCTATTCCAGCCCGAGGCTGTTGCGCAGAATATGCAGGCGTTCGTCATCCCCGTCGCGGGCGGCCTGCTGAAGAGATTTGGTCGGGGTATGAATTAAGCGGTTGGTCAATTTTCTCGACAGATCCTGAATGATGGCCTGCGGATCGCCGCCCTGCTCCAGCGCACTCAGCGCTTTCGCAGTCAGCTCATCACGAACCTGATCGGCCTGGCTGCGGAAATCACGGATGGTTTCACTGGCGCTTTGCGCGCGCAGCCAGGCCATAAACTCGCTGGTTTCCTGCGCAACGATGCTTTCCGCCTGCACGGCAGCCGCCTGTCGCTGTGCCAGGTTGTGCTGAATAATATTCTGTAGATCATCCACGCTGTAGAGGTAGGCGTTGGCAAGTTTGCCGACTTCGGGTTCTACGTCACGCGGAACGGCGATATCCACCAACAGCATAGGCTGATTGCGGCGGGCTTTCAGGGCGCGCTCAACCATCCCTTTACCGATGATCGGCAGCGGGCTGGCGGTGGAACTGATTATAATATCGGCGTCTTTCAGACGTTCATCGACATCGCTCAGCGCTATCACTTCAGCGCCGACTTCATCCGCCAGCACCTGCGCGCGCTCCCGCGTCCGGTTGGCGATAATCATCTTCTGAACCCGGTGTTCACGCAGATGACGCGCCACCAGTTCGATGGTCTCCCCGGCACCAACCAGTAGCACCGTGACCGTGGAGAGTGATTCGAAGATCTGCCGCGCCAGTGTACAGGCCGCAAACGCCACCGACACCGCGCTGGCACCGATATCCGTTTCCGTGCGAACGCGTTTAGCGACGGAGAACGATTTCTGAAACATCCGTTCCAGGTCGCTGGCGTGAATATGCCCGCGACTGGAATCCGCGAACGCCTTCTTTACCTGACCGAGGATTTGCGGTTCGCCAAGCACCAGTGAATCCAGGCCGCTGGCAACGCGCATAAGATGGCGAACGGCATCGTTATCCTGATGCCAGTAGAGGCTGGTACGAAGATCGGACTCATTGAGATTATGGTAATCGCAAAGCCAGCGGATCAACGCTTCCTGCAAATTTCCCTGCTCTTCCACGCTGAGATAAAGCTCCGTGCGGTTGCAGGTCGAGAGCACTACACCGCCCTGCACCATCGGTTGCGCCAGCAGACTCTCCAGCGCCTGGTCAAGCGTATCCGGCGAAAACGAAACACGTTCTCGCAACGCGACCGGAGCTGTTTTGTGGTTGATGCCGAGAGCTAACAGGGTCATATGAGCGGGAGTAGTACCAGCGTTGATAAGGTTAGTCTGTATGCATCATACAGGATGCACGGTTCCAATAAAAGAGACTGCCCCTTTTGGCGTACTGGCCCGGGCCGCGAATTTTGTGAATTAAGACAACATGAACGTAGACGCTATTCATACACAACGCTAGCATAAAGGGTTAACAACGTTATGCAACGCACCTCAAGGATTTGTCACAATGATGCGCACGCCCCGACTGATTCACCTGCTGCCGCTGGCAGCACTGGTTCTCACCGCCTGCACCATCAATGCACCGAAAGGGCCGGGGAAAAGCCCTGACTCGCCGCAGTGGCGCCAGCACGAGCAGCAGGTCCGCCAGCTTAACCAGTACCAGACGCGTGGCGCGTTTGCGTATCTTTCCGATGAACAAAAAGTTTATGCTCGCTTTTTCTGGCAACAAACGGGACAGGATCGCTATCGTCTGCTGCTGACCAACCCGCTCGGCAGCACTGAACTTGAGCTGAACGCGCAACCCGGCAGCGTGGAATTAGTGGACAATAAAGGCCAGCATTACACTGACACCAACGCCGAAGAGATGATTGCTAAACTGACCGGCATGCCTATTCCGCTTAACAGCTTGCGCCAGTGGATCCTCGGCCTGCCCGGTGACGCCACCGATTATACGCTGGATGAGCAGTATCGCCTGAGCACGCTCAATTATCGCCAGAACGGCAAAAACTGGAAAGTCACTTACAGCAGCTACGACAGCAAAACGCACCCGGCATTGCCTTCTAATATGGAACTGACTGACGGCAGCCAGCGCATCAAGCTGAAAATGGATAACTGGATCGTCAAATGATGAGCCGCTGGCCTTCCCCTGCAAAACTGAACCTGTTTCTGTATATCACCGGACAACGCCCGGATGGTTACCATACCCTGCAGACGCTGTTTCAGTTTCTTGATTACGGCGACACCATCACCATCGAACCGCGTCAGGATGGTCAGCTTCGACTGCTGACGCCTGTCGACGGGGTGCCTGACGAGCAGAATCTGATTATTCGCGCCGCACGGCGGCTGATTGATGCCGCGCCTGCAGGCAGCGGTGCCGATATCAGTATCGACAAGCGGCTACCGATGGGCGGCGGTCTTGGTGGCGGCTCGTCCAACGCGGCGACGGTGCTCGTCGCCCTGAATCATCTCTGGAGTTGCGGGCTGTCCGGTGATGAACTTGCCGCGCGTGGCCTGACCCTCGGCGCGGATGTCCCGGTCTTTGTGCGTGGGCACGCCGCCTTCGCCGAAGGGATCGGCGAAGTACTCACCCCGGTGGATGTCCCTGAAAAATGGTACCTCGTCGCTCACCCGGGCGTCAGCATTCCTACCCCAGTGATTTTTGGCGATCCAGCGCTACCGCGAAATACACCTGTGCGGTCAATAGAAACGTTATTAAAATGTGAATTTGCCAACGATTGCGAGGTTATCGCAAGAAAACGTTTTCGCGAGGTTGATGCGGCGCTTTCCTGGCTGTTAGAATACGCGCCGTCGCGCCTGACTGGCACAGGAGCTTGTGTCTTTGCTGAATTTGACACTGAATCCGCCGCTCGTCAGGTGCTAGAGCAAGCCCCGGAATGGCTGCACGGCTTTGTGGCGCGAGGGATGAACACCTCTCCGTTGCAATACGCCATTTTGGAGCAGACTGAGTCACGGTGACAACGTCACTCTTGTTCCAGACGTTGCATCGCGCTCTTTAAATACACCGCCTGGATGAAACGGCGCCCGGCCCGCACAATTTTTGGCCCTTTTCATCCACCACTGGACGCATGCCTGAGGTTCTTCTCGTGCCTGATATGAAGCTTTTTGCTGGTAACGCTACCCCGGAACTAGCACAACGTATTGCCAACCGCCTGTACACTTCTCTTGGCGACGCCGCTGTAGGTCGTTTTAGTGACGGTGAAGTCAGCGTACAAATTAACGAAAACGTACGCGGTGGTGATATTTTCATCATCCAGTCCACTTGTGCCCCTACCAACGACAACCTGATGGAACTGGTTGTTATGGTCGATGCCCTGCGTCGTGCTTCCGCAGGCCGTATCACTGCTGTAATTCCTTACTTTGGTTATGCTCGTCAGGACCGCCGCGTGCGTTCCGCACGTGTACCAATCACCGCTAAAGTTGTCGCTGACTTCCTGTCGAGCGTTGGCGTTGACCGTGTACTGACCGTTGACCTGCATGCTGAACAGATCCAGGGCTTCTTTGATGTCCCGGTTGATAACGTATTTGGCAGCCCGATCCTGCTCGAAGATATGCTCCAGCTGAATCTGGATAACCCGATTGTGGTTTCTCCGGACATCGGCGGCGTGGTTCGTGCACGCGCTATCGCGAAACTGCTGAACGATACCGACATGGCAATCATCGACAAACGCCGTCCGCGCGCTAACGTTTCTCAGGTGATGCATATCATCGGTGACGTTGCCGGTCGCGACTGCGTGCTGGTTGACGACATGATCGATACCGGTGGTACGTTGTGTAAAGCGGCAGAAGCTCTGAAAGAGCGTGGTGCAAAACGCGTGTTCGCCTACGCTACACACCCGATCTTCTCTGGAAATGCGGCAAATAACCTGCGTAACTCTGTCATCGACGAAGTTGTGGTTTGTGATACCATCCCGCTAACGGATGAAATCAAAGCCCTGCCGAACGTGCGTACCCTGACGCTGTCCGGCATGCTGGCCGAAGCGATTCGTCGTATCAGCAACGAAGAATCGATTTCTGCCATGTTCGAACATTAATCGAACCCGGCCTGATAAAACCCGCTGCGGCGGGTTTTTTTGTCCGTGTTGACCATTTGTATGATTTATTAATTAACTGTTATTGCCTCCTTCACCTGCCATTGACATGACAGATGATGCGCTCACGGATGAAACAAATAGTGAACAAAGTGACTTCACATGTAATGCCTTTCCAGGCCCTCATCGATGCGTGCTGGAAAGAGAAATATACTCTGCCGCGCTTTACACGCGATCTGATTGCCGGGGTAACGGTCGGGATTATTGCGATCCCACTGGCAATGGCGCTGGCGATTGGTAGCGGTGTGGCGCCGCAATACGGTCTGTATACCTCTGCAGTGGCCGGGATTGTCATCGCCCTCGCGGGCGGTTCCCGCTACAGCGTTTCCGGCCCGACGGCAGCGTTTGTGGTGATCCTCTACCCGGTGTCTCAGCAATTTGGCCTTGCTGGTCTGCTGGTGGCGACGCTGATGTCTGGGGTTTTTCTCATCCTCTTTGGCCTCGCCCGCTTCGGTCGGTTGATCGAATATATTCCGTTATCGGTGACGCTGGGCTTTACATCAGGGATAGGTATCACCATCGGAACCATGCAAATCAAAGATTTTCTCGGTTTGCAGATCCCTCATATGCCGGAACACTATTTACAAAAACTCGGTGCGCTGGTGATGGCGCTGCCGAGTATTAATATTGGCGACGCGGCGATTGGCGTCGTCACGCTCGGCACGCTCATCGTCTGGCCGCGACTTGGCATCCGAGTGCCGGGACACCTTCCGGCACTACTGGCAGGCTGTGCGGTCATGGCTATGGTGAATATGCTGGGTGGTCAGGTCGCGACCATTGGCTCTCAGTTCCACTACGTTCTCGCCGATGGCTCGCAGGGCAACGGGATCCCGCAACTGTTGCCACAACTGGTGCTGCCATGGAATTTACCGGACTCTGAATTTACGCTGAGCTGGAATTCATTGCAGGCACTACTGCCTGCTGCTTTCTCGATGGCGATGCTCGGCGCTATCGAATCACTGCTTTGCGCCGTAGTGCTTGACGGCATGACCGGCACAAAGCACAAGGCTAACAGCGAGCTTATCGGTCAGGGAATGGGCAATATTGTCGCGCCGTTCTTCGGCGGGATTACCGCCACCGCTGCGATTGCCCGCTCAGCGGCGAACGTTCGTGCAGGCGCTACGTCGCCGATCGCTGCCGTCATTCATGCGGTGCTGGTGATTCTGGCGCTGCTGGCCCTCGCCCCGCTGCTCTCCTGGCTACCACTGTCCGCCATGGCTGCGTTACTGTTGATGGTGGCCTGGAACATGAGCGAGGCGCACAAGGTCGTTAACCTGCTGCGTCGCGCGCCAAAAGACGACATCATCGTCATGCTGATTTGTATGTCGCTGACGGTGCTGTTTGATATGGTCATCGCCATTAGCGTCGGCATCGTCCTCGCCTCGCTGCTGTTCATGCGCCGTATTGCCCGTATGACGCGCCTGGCGCCGGTTAATGTCGCCGTGCCTGACGATGTGCTGGTGCTGCGCGTGATCGGTCCGCTGTTCTTTGCGGCGGCGGAAGGATTATTTAATGATCTGGAATCGCGAATTGTCGGCAAACGTATTGTAGTACTGAAGTGGGATGCTGTGCCGGTACTGGATGCTGGCGGTCTCAACGCGTTTCAGCGTTTTGTCGATAAACTGCCGGAAGGCTGTGAACTGCGGGTATCTAACGTGGAATTCCAGCCGCTGCGCACCATGGCGCGCGCGGGGATCCAGCCGATTCCTGGTCGCCTGAGTTTCTACCCGAACCGGGACGCGGCGCTCGCGGACATCCTGTAAACAAAACGGCTCCCTCGGGAGCCGTGATTCATTTCGTTAGCTGTGTGGGTGCTGATCGCGACGGCAGCGTTTATCGTAGTGCCGTACCCACCAGTATTTGTCGGTGACTCTTTCATGCCCGCCGACACGTGCACCCGCCAGCCAGAGAATTGCGCCCAGGAAGATGCTCAATACGGCACCGTGGGCAAAAAACTGTGGCAAATTAAGTTGCGGAAGCTGGTTTAAAATGGAGTACCCTACTCCCACCACCATGACCACTAACCCCAGACCCATGAGCACGTTACCGAGCAGCGAAGCGTTTTTGCGTTTCATATGTCACCTCCGGAACTTGGGCTGAGAGGGAAAGCCCCTCTTATCCTTGTGTCTAAAGTATAGGCAACATACGAAACAGGGATTGCGTTAAGGATCACAATAACGAAGATATAGTCAACAAATCTTTACAATTAACTCGCTGAACTAATTGAAATTCTAATGGTTCAGCCGCGCAATTATCTCATTTTTTTGCGCTTCGTTTTGTCAACCGGCGCCGCAACCAGTAAACTACGCGCCAGATTTCGACCCATTCAGGATAAAAGACGTGACCATTAAGCTGATTGTCGGCCTGGCAAACCCCGGTGCCGAATACGCGGCAACGCGCCATAACGCAGGCGCCTGGTATGTAGATTTGCTGGCAGAACGCTATCGTGCTCCGCTGCGTGAAGAGCCGAAGTTCTTTGGCTACACCTCGCGTATTAACCTCTCCGGTGAAGATGTACGCCTGCTGGTGCCGACGACGTTTATGAATCTGAGCGGCAAGGCCGTTGCCGCGCTGGCGACGTTTTATCGCATCAATCCCGATGAAATTCTCGTCGCACACGACGAACTGGATCTTCCCCCTGGCGTGGCAAAATTTAAACTCGGTGGCGGTCACGGCGGCCATAATGGCCTGAAAGACATCATCAGTAAGCTGGGTAATAACCCCAACTTTTATCGCTTACGCGTCGGAATTGGCCATCCGGGCGATAAAAATAAAGTTGTCGGCTTTGTACTTGGCAAACCCCAAGCGGCAGAGCAGAAGTTGATTGACGAGGCGATTGACGAAGCGGCACGCTGCACTGAGATCTGGCTGAAAGACGGTCTGACCAAAGCCACCAACCGATTACATGCCTTTAAGGCGCAATAAGCGTCTTCAGGGCGGCAATTTGCCCAACCGCCGTGTATAATAGGCGAAGTTATTTATTTTTCTGCAATCTGTTCCCTGTAACAGATTGATTACCCAAAGATTAAGGTGATTTAAACATGGGATTCAAATGCGGTATCGTCGGTTTGCCAAACGTCGGCAAATCCACCCTGTTCAATGCGCTCACAAAAGCAGGTATTGAAGCGGCAAACTTTCCCTTCTGTACTATTGAGCCGAACACCGGTGTTGTGCCGATGCCCGATCCGCGTCTCGACAAACTGGCTGAAATTGTTAAGCCTCAGCGCATTCTACCGACCACCATGGAATTCGTTGACATCGCCGGTCTGGTGAAAGGCGCGTCCAAAGGTGAAGGTCTGGGCAACCAGTTTCTGACCAACATCCGTGAAACCGAAGCTATTGGTCACGTCGTGCGTTGTTTCGAAAATGACAACATCATTCACGTTGCCGGTAAAGTAGATCCTGCTGAAGATATTGATGTTATCAATACCGAACTGGCGCTCTCTGATCTCGAAGCGTGCGAGCGCGCGATTCACCGCATCTCCAAAAAAGCCAAAGGCGGCGATAAAGATGCCAAAGCTGAGCTGGCGGTGCTGGAGAAGTGCCTGCCGCAACTGGAAAACGCCGGTATGTTGCGTGCACTGGATCTGAGCAAAGAAGAAAAAGAAGCCATCCGCTACCTGAGTTTCCTGACGCTGAAACCGACCATGTACATCGCCAACGTCAACGAAGATGGTTTCGAAAACAACCCGTACCTGGACAAAGTACGTGAAATCGCTGAGAAAGAAGGTTCTGTCGTGGTACCCGTTTGTGCTGCGGTTGAATCAGACATCGCAGAACTCGACGACGAAGAGCGTGACGAGTTTATGGCGGAACTGGGTCTTGAAGAACCCGGGCTGAACCGTGTGATCCGCGCGGGTTATGCGCTGCTGAATCTGCAGACCTACTTCACCGCAGGTGTGAAAGAAGTCCGTGCCTGGACCATTCCGGTTGGCGCCACCGCGCCGCAGGCGGCAGGTAAAATCCATACAGACTTCGAAAAAGGCTTCATCCGCGCGCAGACCATCTCTTACGAAGATTTCATCACTTACAAAGGTGAACAGGGCGCGAAAGAAGCTGGTAAGATGCGCGCAGAAGGGAAAGACTACATCGTCAAAGATGGCGATGTCATGAACTTCCTGTTTAACGTCTAAATAAGATTTGTTGTCTCATTAGGTTTCGTTGAAACTTTTGAGAATTGCAAAAACCATTAAATCCACGCAATTGCGTGGATTTTTCTTTCCGTGCTGTTTCAAATAAACGCACGGATACTGACGTGATGATGTCTACTGTTGTTGAGTCATTGCAGCTCTGTCTGAAGTGACCATCATATAGGAATTATTCAACTGTCTGAGTTTAAGCGCAGTGCGGTTGAGTAAATCCTGTGACAGGGGCTGGTTTTGAGAGGTCGTTCGCAATTGTCGTATCAATTCTTCAGCCGGAACACCGTCGTTGAATGCTTTTGATATTGAAAATACCGTCGTTTTGAGTTCACTCACTGTCAGGTATTTCCCCTTCTGTTCGTCAAGCTGATTAAGTCTGTCCTGCAATTTTTGAAGTTCAGTAAATCCCTTGTGCCACCCGGTCAGGCTGGTATCAGGTAGAGAATTTGCAATCAGCTTTGATTGCCAGCGTGCTGAAATCTTTTCTGACAGTTCGGAATCAGGATAAAGATGACGGGTTTGTTCCACCAGTTGCGTTCCATATTGCAAAGGCCAGTAAGGCGGAAATTCCCTATATCCATGAACTGTAATTAATCTATACGAGGCTTCTTGTCAAAAACATAATAAAGCAAACGACAATAAAAGATCAAATAAATAGATTTTGATCCAACGATAAGAAAATCCTTAAATATTTTTCGTTGTTTTGTAACTTTTTCTTTCAACACTCCATCCATTCCCTCCTGATAAAACCAACCTTTTTCTTGTAACCAGCTGTTTAATATTGACACCCGATGAATAAATTGGCAGTTAATAATTATATGAGTTTATGTTTCTTTATTGATAGAAATTGCTTTAATTCATTTCAAATGCGAGATGAACAATTCACAAAAGATATAGAAATAAATTCATCATTTATCTTGCGAATAATAAATAAGGATTAATTCTTTTAATCAGGTAGGTTTATTTCCGAGTCTTGAATTACCCTTGCTTGCCGTCAATGGCGACGGGAAACAAGGGTATTCCCTGGAAAGCTGGCGAGATCCGGCTGGTTAGTGTCTTTTCTTTCGCCCCTGCACGGCCTTGAAGCGAGGATTACTTTTACAGATAACGTACAAACGCCCTTTCCGTTTGACGATCTGGCAGTCCGGGTGGCGCTGTTTCGCGCGCTTAAGCGAATTCAGTACCTGCATCTTCAGCCCCGCTTCGCATTCAGAAAACCGCTAAAACGCGCTTTAAACCGCGATGCGCTGCCTTCCGTTGCAAAAGACTTCTGCTTCCCGGTGTAATACGGGTGAGATTTCGCAGAAACATCAAGGGTGACATAAGGGTATGTCACCCCCTCCAGTTCAATCTCCCGTTCAGTTTTAATGGTCGAACCAACTTTGAAGTACTCGTCCACGCTGGTGTCGTGAAAAACCACGGTACGATAATGCGGGTGGATATCTGGTTTCATGGCTTACCTTTTGTTGTTACGTTATAACATTCAATAACTGTAAGCCTGATCGCAACAAAGATCAACACTACTCGTGTCGGGGGTAAACGCGGCCCATAAAAAAAGCGGCCGAAGCCGCTTGATATCACACAGTTTTTATCAGAATGAGGCTTTAATACCAATCATCGCCGCGGTATCGCTGTAGCCTTTGTCACCGATCTGCTGACCGACGTTACCCCACAGGGTGACGTTCTTCGTCAGCTGACCTTCTACACCGGCTTTCAGTTCACCAATATTGCGGGCC
>NZ_JMTB01000020.1 GCF_000734965.1 Trabulsiella guamensis ATCC 49490 | reverse complement strand
GGCTTCCGGGCGTACCGCGTGCTCTTTCGGCTCAGCCGGTTTCTGCGGTATTACCGGATTTTGCGGTACGACGGGATCGGCCGGGTCTTGCGGATCAACCGGGTCAACCGGGTCAACCGGGTCAATCGGGTCAATCGGGTCAACCGGATCAATCGGATCTTCCGGGGACAGCGCGCTGCTAAGGTACCAGTTCGCCGCGTTCTGGCCTTCGCCACGCTGCAGGGTATAGTCATAGGCACCAGCAATGATACGCCCGCTCTGTTTGAATTCCCCTGCGGAATTGCCGTTAACGGTGATCAGTTCAATACCGTCGGTAGTGAGGCCGCCTGCACCGCCTGCGTTCAGCACTGTCACGTTGGTGGTGCCACTGGTGTTGCCATTCACGATCAGGCGATCGGTTGATGAACTGTCATCGCCAAGCTGCGTGTTCATGACCAGATTACCGTTGTTACCTGTATAATCATTGTCGACCGTCAGCGTCTTAAACGTTGCCGCATCACGCGTCATTCTCTGGCTCTGAGTCGCGGTATGCATGAAGTTCACCGTCGATGCATCCAACGTCAGGTTGGTCAGTTGAGAATCTTTCGTCATATCCCAGACAGACTCACCTGACAGCGCCAGATTGTTTATGGCATCGGTGCTGGTTGCAAAGCCACCGACAAAACGGGAACTGTCCCTGGCATTCAAATCTATCAGCGCGGAATCTTTCGCTTCAATGGTACCGACAACCTGCATTTTCTGCCCCGTTGTCGTGACGCGAGAATCTGCGTTTTCTGCCAGTATCGCTGTTGCATCCGGGTCGTTGTAATTGGTACCCAGTTGAATTTCACCCTTCAGCGCAATGTCGCCACCTTTATTCGCCTGAATGTAGTGCCAGGTGCCGTTGCGAGTAGTATCCGTGGCATCAATGTTCAGTTTACCATTGATCACCACGCGCCCCGGAGCCTGCGCGTCTTCTTTTGTAGCAAATAAACCTGTGCCTTCAGTTTGCTGATGTCCCTGACTGTCCATCTCAATGGTCAGATCGTTGGTGGTTAATTCTGACGACCCCATGGATTCTGCCCCATGAAGGATCGTACCATCAGCCCCGGCGTTTAATACCAGAGAGGTTTTACCTTTCGCCGTGAAATGTGAATCTACATCGATGCCGTACTGCCCATCGGATACCCAGATCCCTGACGTCACACCACCGGTTTGATTGGCAGTGACAGTCACCTGCGTATCTCCCAGCGCTTCAATGTCACCGCCTGTCGTGTTGATACCATCGGCATACTCATCGGCAACCGAGTTGACCACGGCATTGTTATAAACAACGAGTGAACGGGCATTTTCCTGCTCGGATTCAGAAGCTATGCCCACGGCATATTCCCGACCTTTGCTGGTCAAATTTAAATCTTCGGCTATAACCTGCGTCCCCATTTTTGCATAAATACCAAACGCTTTGCCTTTTTCAGCGAGTGCAGTGGTATTCACCGTGGTTAAACCGGTAAAATCCAATGTCGCCGTCGCTTTATCGCCATGGATACCGACGACAAATTTATCTGCGCGCTGGTGGCTTATATTCACCGTCAGGTTATCTGCGGTAATATTCCCGGCTTTCGCAAGGTAAGCATCACTACTTCCGCCAACTTCAACGACGCCCACGCCAAAGACAAACGCATAATCCTGATCCAGTGCGATATCTGGCCGTGATGGGTAAACGCCTTCGATCAGATCCCCATAAGCAGTATTCACAGTGGAACCTGAGCCGAGGTCAATCTTGCCGCTGTTGCCGACCACAACGGAGCCGCTGGTCAGCAGAAAATCGCCTTCTTCAAGCTCACCAAAGCCATAGACCATCGGTGAGCCACCATTATGATTTACGGTGACACTGCCATTGTTCGCAACAGAAATAGTATTATTTTCACCTACAGTACCGATAATATTATAAACGCCACCAGCGTCTATAATACCACTCCCGGAAATAACACCATCTTCATTGTGAATTTCTGCATTAGCACTCCCTGCAACCAGAATGCTGCTAATTAACAATGCTGTAGTACTTAATTTAAAATATTTCATGCTTATATCTTTCACAATAAAGTAAGCCGTCGATTAAGTATTAATTCTCCATGTTTGAGTTATTGAGGCAAATGAAATGACCTTATTCATCGGACCAGATTAATAATCCAGATATAAAAATAAGGCGGTATAAAATACATTAAATAACCACATTTAAATTATTTAATGCTGGAAATAACCAATATTAGAAGAAACCAGAGCTAAATTTCAGAAAAAATGTGAAGGATTTAAGATATCTTTTCGTACGGGAAAAGGTTATTTCATAATAAATAAGAACAGGAACATGGAACATGGCTGACACGTTCATCGTTCGGGGTTGACTTATTCTGTTAAAGGTTTACTTTTCAGGACATGAAGAAAATCCTTATTATCGTCCCTGATGGCGGGATGCTGTTCGAATCAGCCGGGATCGCCGACATTCTGACGCAGGCTAACCAACTGCAAGCAGATGGGTTAACGCATCCTCGTTATCAGGTCACTCTCGCCACCACGCAGCCGCATCAGGTGATCCACGGTCAGTCGGGGTTAAATCTGCTTGCCGATCATCGTCTTCATGAACTGGATCCACGCGAGCCGCTCGACACCATTATCATCACCGGCAGGGGCCAGAATGCGCATGAAGGCACAGCGGTTGTCGACTGGCTGCGCCTCGCCGCGCCTCATGCCCGTCGCATCGCGTCTGTCTGCGGTGGCGCGTTATTGCTGGCGCAAACTGGCCTGCTGAATGGCAGGCGCGCCACCACCCACTGGCGGCTGCTTGACACTCTGCAAGCCGCCTTTCCTGACGTGAATGTTGAAGGCGGGCCGCTGTACATCCAGGACGGTAATATCTGGACCTCCGGCGGGGTCAGCTCTGGTTTTGACCTGACACTGGCACTGGTGGAAGAGGATTATGGTTTCAGCCTCGCCCGCGACATCGCGCAGGACTTCGTCATGTATCTGCGCCGCCCCGGCGGGCAACTACAGTTCAGCCGCTTTAACCTGACGCAAACCAGCAGTTCCGGGCCAATTAACGAGTTGCTGACGTGGATCCTCGACAACATCACCGCTGACCTTTGTGTGGAGAAACTGGCAGAAAAAGTCGCCATGAGTCCACGTAATTTCACTCGCGTTTTTACCCGCGAAACCGGTGCTTCACCGGCGCGTTATGTCGCCGAAGCGCGTCTTGCCGCCGCGCGGCAACGGCTTGAGCAAACCAGCGATACCCTGGATAAAATCGCCGAACAGACCGGTTTCGGCAGCAGCATAAACCTGCGTCGCCTCTTCGAAAAGCAGCTCAACCTGACACCAGGCGAATATCGCCAGCGTTTTCATATCCGTAAAATGGCGTAAAGTGATCCTTTTTTGTCATTTACGCCAAAAGCTGCCAGACCTACAGTAAAACCAGAGACAACAATGAAGGAGTTGATCATGGTTAAGGTCGGTATTAATGGTTTCGGCAGGATCGGACGCAACGTGCTGCGCGCGGCGCTGGGTAATGACAATCTGCAGATCGTAGCGATTAACGATCTGACAGACAGCAAAACGCTGGCTCACCTGCTGAAATATGATTCCCTGCTCGGTACGCTGAAGGAAGACGTTTCCGCCGCTGAAGGGCAACTCCGCGTGGGCGCTCAGTCAATCACCGTGTTCAGCGAACGCGACCCGGCGAATATTCCGTGGCGGGATTCGGGTGTGGACATCGTTATCGAAGCAACCGGTTTTTTCACTGATCGCGCCAAAGCCGCCGTGCATATTGAGCATGGTGGTGCGAAACGCGTCATCATCTCCGCACCCGGTAAAAACGACGATCTGACGATTGTGATGGGTGTAAACGACGGCCTGTACGATCCAAAGAAACACTATGTTGTCAGCAATGGCAGTTGCACCACCAACGGTCTCGCGCCTGCCGCGCAAGTCCTTCATCAGAATTTCGGTATTAAGCACGGTCTGATGAACACCACCCACGCTTATACTAATAGCCAGGCGCTGCACGATCAGCCGGAAAAAGATTTACGTGGTGCGCGTGCTGCTGCGCTGTCGATTGTGCCCTACTCCAGCGGTGCCGCTAAAGCTCTGGGGAAAGTGATCCCCGAGCTGGATGGCAAAATGACAGGTTACTCGTTGCGTGTGCCGGTTCCGGTGGTGTCGATCGTTGACCTTACCGTGACGCTGGAACGTGATGTGACGGCAGAAGAGGTCAATGCCGCGTTCCGCAACGCCGCCGCTTCCGGGCCGCTGAAAGGCATTCTCGGCTACAGTGACGAACCGTTGGTCTCCAGCGATTACCAGGGCGATCCACGTTCGTCGATCATTGATGGCCTGTCGACCCTGGTGATTGGCGGCAATATGGTCAAAATTCTCGCCTGGTATGATAACGAATGGGGATTCTCAAACCGCCTGGTAGACCTGGCACAATTGATGGCCCGGCGCGACAGCTAAGCGATAAAAAACCACGCTCCGGCGTGGTTTTTTAACAGGATGGCGGATTACACATACTCAGCCAGTAATAATATCAGCGCCGCCATGGCGTAACTGGTGGCCTGTGCAAGTACCGACTCGCTGTCGCCATCAAAACGCTTTACGCTGGTATGAATCTCATCCTGAGCCAGTTGCCATGCAAACCACACGGTTCCGGCTGGCGTTCCGTCCTCACCGCCATCCGGTCCGGCGTACCCGCTCACTGCCAGACTGACATCCGCCCCGGAGCGCTGTTTTGCGCCTGCCGCCATCTCTCGTACCGTCTGTTCACTCACCGCGGTAAACGTCCGTATCGTCTCACGACTGACGCCAAGCAGGGTGATTTTGGCGTCATCCGTATAGGTAATAAACCCGCTGCCATAAAACGAAGGGGTATCGTCGGCGGCACATAATGCCGACGCAATCAGTCCGCCAGTGCAGGATTCCGCAGTTGCCAGCTGCAATTGTTTTGCTACCAGTACGCGTCCCAGTTCACTGGCGACCGCAAATGAAGGTGTTGACATAAATAACCTCAGTGAATGAAATGAAAGGGCGGCTCACATCGTCGCTTCTTCTGCGGACATCCCCGGAACCAGTATCACCTTGCGGCACTCCTCCTGGCGTTTTTCGAAAATTTCATAGCCTCGCGCGGCGTCTTCAAGTGGCATATGATGCGTTACTATCTCTTCCGGCGTGAGATGACCCTGTTCAATAAGTTTCAGTAAATCCGGCAGATATGCATGGACATGTGTCTGGCCCATCTTAAACGTCAACCCTTTATCAAAGGCGTCTCCGAACATAAACCCGTGGATGAATCCGGCGTAAACCCCCGGCACGCTGACAATCCCGCCTCGCCGTACGGCGGCAATACACTGGCGAATCGCCTTTCCGCTGCTGCCTTCAATTTTAAGCGTACTCAATACCGTTTCGGTGAGACTGCCTTTTGCTTCAAACCCAACCGCATCAATGACTGCATCCACGCCGCGATTGCCCGGCGTGTTTTCGATGATCCACGCCGCCGGATCGTCGTTCTTATCGAAGTTAATCGGGATGGCACCATAACGCTGCTGAGCGAACGCCAGCCGGTAATCATTGTGATCGATGATGAAAATCTGTTCCGCGCCGTTGAGCCGTGCGCAGGCTGCCGACAACAATCCTACTGGCCCGGCGCCGTAAATCGCCACGCTGGAGCCTGGTTTAATTTCGGCGTTTTTCACCGCCTGCCAGGCGGTGGGGAGAATATCGGAAAGGAACAGCACTTTTTCATCTGGCAGATTGTCCGGCACTTTAAACGGGCCTGTATTGGCTTTCGGTACACGGACATATTCCGCCTGACCGCCAGGCACGCCACCATAGAGACTGCTGTAACCAAATAGCGCGGCAGGCGGCGTAATATTTTTACGGTTCAGCGCCGCACCCTTGCCGCTGTTAGTGTTTTCACAGGCTGAGTATTGCTGTAAACGGCAGAAAAAACAGTCGCCACAGGCGATAACAAATGGGATCACCACGCGATCGCCTTTGCTGACCGCTTTCACGTCCGGCCCGGTCTCGACGACCTCGCCCATAAACTCGTGACCAAAAATATCACCATGACTGGTCCCAGGTATTTTCCCACGATAGAGATGCAGATCAGAACCACAAATGGCGGTGGCAGTGACGCGAAGAATAATATCATCAGTGGCTGCTAATCCCGGGTCAGGGGTGGTATCGACGCTGACATTATGCGGACCATGGTAAGTCAGTGCTTTCATAAGCTATTCTCCCGTTAATGGTATAAGCGAGACCAGGTATGGAGACAGCAATTACGTCGCGTTCTGCGGTTTACAACTAAATATGGGATATTGATGAAAACTCTATTACTCCGATTTATTGAACGCTTTCCGAGAATTATGCTACCCATGAACCTGAACTCGTAAAAATAAAAAAGCAGGAACTGAAAGGATAGAACAATAATCGGGCTTCAAGAGTACCCGTACCGTTAGATATAAAAAAAGAGCCTTAAGCGAAACGGTGAAATATCTCCCGCGTCACTTAAGGCTCTCTCTTTTATATTTACTCTTCTGCTGACAGATGCTTCAGTACCAGCGAACAGGTATAGCGCCCGGCGGGATGCACCGAAACAGTGGTTTCGAAAGTGTCGCCCTGACGGTCGATATAACGCCGCACAATGCGCAGCGCTGGTGAGCCGGTTTCAACGCCCAATACTTTCGCCATTTTTGCCGGCACTCCTACCGCAGTGATGGTCTGATGCACTTCCTGGCTGCGAATGCCATAGTGTTCTTCAATCAGATCGCTTATCAGCGCATGGGGATCACTGCGAACCAGCTGACGCAGTTTGCTGTAAGTCGTACTGGCGTAACTGTCGGTCCAGCAAATCGGCGCATCGCGCTTCTGGGCGTCTTCACGAATACTGGCGATATGCAGCCAGCGTGACCCCGGTGGGCAACCGATGACCTGCGCCAGCTCAATGTCCGCCACAATCTCATCCACCTTTTTAACCACCCGCAGGTTGTTGCGGGCCAGCACCAGCAAATCTTCCAGATAGGCCAGTGGATGGTCCTGCGATTTCTCATCAGGGCTGTCGGTGACGTGCGTCCCCGCCCCTTTGCGTCGCGAAATCAACCCCTGCTCCGTCAGGCTTCGCAGCGCTTCACGTACAGTGTGACGGCTGACCAGGTAGGCTTCGCATAGCTCTTTTTCCGTCGGAAACTGCGAACCTGCAGGGTATTTGCCTGAGGCAATATCCGCCGCCAGCTCACGGGCAATACGTTGGTACAGAGACTCTTTCATCGCCATTGTTCTTCTAAAATTACCGATCGTTATCACAAAACCAGGAATGAGATCTTCCCTTCCAAATGTACGGTCATTATAAAATGTACGTACATTCTAAATGTACGTACATTATAGCAATGTCCAGACATTTAGCATGATGCATGGAGCATGCCGGCATGTCATCTGGATATCGGCTGACCGGCAGTCTATCACTATCCCGGCCAAAAGGGGGTTTTATGGCTTCCACTGTACTCGATTCCGTCCTGTTCAGGGATTCTTTCGGCACGCCTGCGATGCGCGCCATCTTTGATGATCACGAACTTATCCGCAAATACGTTGAAGTAGAAGTCGCGCTGGCGAAAGCTGAAGCGCGCTGTGGCGTCATCCCGCAGGATGCCGCAAAAGAAATCGCTGAAAAATGCAATGCCGACACACTGGATTTTGACCTGCTGCGTCACGAAACCGAGATTGTCGGCTACCCTATCCTTCCTCTGGTCCATCAGATCTCAAAACAGGCGGGCGCATCGGGCGGTTACGTCCATTGGGGCGCCACTACCCAGGACATCATGGATACCGCTGTCGTTCTGCAGATCCGCGACGCGTTTGACCTTATCGAGGCCGATATCCGCGAACTGCGCGGCATTCTCGCCGGGCTGGCGCAACGCTACCGCGACACACCAATGGCAGGCCGTACCCATCTGCAGCAGGCACTCCCCATTACCTTCGGTTACAAAGCCGCTATCTGGCTGGACATGTTTGACCGTCACGCCGAACGGCTGGAACAGGCGCGTCCTCGCGTACTGGTAGGCGAATTCGCGGGGGCGGCAGGCACACTGGCGTCTCTGGGCGATAAAGGCCTCGCAGTGCAAAAAGCGATGATGGAAGAGCTCGGCCTTGGCGTTCCTGCTTCCACCTGGCACGTCGCGCGCGACGGTTTTGCCGAAGCGGTGAATCTGCTCGGGGTGATCACCGGGTCGCTCGGCAAAATCGCCTATGACGTGATGCTGCTTGCCGCCAACGAGTTTGGCGAACTGTATGAGCCGTTTGTGAAGGGCCGCGGTGCCAGCAGCACCATGCCGCAGAAACGCAACCCGATCTCCAGCGAACTGATGCTCGCCTGCGCCAAAGGGGTTCGCCAGCACGCCGGGTTGATGCTCGACGCGATGGTACAGGATCTCGAACGCGCGACCGGTCCGTGGCATGCCGAGTGGATAGCCATCCCGGAAAGCTTCGTGCTGGCTGCCGGGGCGCTGCATCAGGCGAAGTTCATGCTCGATGGCTTAATCGTTGATGAGAAAGCGATGGCCAGAAATCTTGATATGACCAAAGGTCTTATTGTGGCCGAAGCCGTCATGATGGGGCTGGCCCCTTACATTGGTCGCCAGGATGCGCATGACGTGGTGTACGACGCCTGTCGCGTAGTAAACGAAAAAGGCGGTCGTCTGGCAGACGTGCTCAACGCCATGCCTGGCGTCTCAAGCCGTCTGGATCCGCAACTGATTGAGCGCCTCACTGATCCGGCGAATTATCTGGGCATGGCACCACAGATGGTGGATCAGGTCCTCGCGAAATCTGCCGGACGCCACTAATCTAGGTCAATGACCATTAGCATGAGGAGATGATCATGTCATCTGTTTCATCCAGGGGAAAATCCATTATTGCTTTCGGTGTGCCGTTGGCCATCGGTGCCATTATCTGGTTCTGGCCGGCACCGGAAGGTTTAACACCGCAGGCGTGGCATATGTTTGCCATTTTTGCCGCCACCATTGCGGCAATCCTGACCCAGCCGCTCCCGTCCGGAGCGGTAATGCTCATCGCGATTTGCGTGGTGATTTTCAGTAAAACCCTGCCGGAGGCGAAAGCGCTATCGGGGTTTGCCAGCGGGACGGTGTGGCTCATTTTCTGCGCTTATGTGCTGTCACTGGGCTTTGTCACCTCCGGTCTCGGCAAACGCATCGCCTATAAAATGCTGTCGCTGTTTGGCGGCAGCAGCCTCGGGATCGCCTATTCACTCGGCGTGTCGGATTTGATCATGGCGCCTGCCATGCCATCGGTGACGGCGCGTTCCGGGGGGATTATCTTCCCGATCGCCCGCTCGATTAACGATGTGCTCGGCTCCGCGCCCGGCGAAACCGGCAAACGCATCGGCAACTTTTTGACCATGGTCTGTTTCCAGTTCACGCCGATCACCGGTGCCATCTTCCTGACCGGGATGGCGGCTAACCCGCTGGTCGGCAGCCTGGCAAAATCAACGCTGGGCATTGAGATCTCCTGGGGCGGCTGGTTTGTCGCGGCCGTGGTTCCGGCGATGGTCTGCTTCATGTTAGCGCCGTTGCTCATTTATAAGATGCTGAATCCGGAACTGAAAAAGACGCCGGAAGCCAAAGAGATGGGCAAGCGTTCGTTGCAGGCGTTGGGTGCGATGAGCAGCGCTGAGAAGAAAGTGGCTATTGGCTTTATTCTCGCCCTGATTGGCTGGGGAACCAGTTTGATCACTGGCCTGTCGGCAACCGCCGTTGGGCTGGGTCTGGCAGCCTACCTGTTCGCCACCCGCGCCGTGGAGTGGAAAGCCCTGCTCAGCGATCACGCGGCCTGGGACACGGTCATTTGGTTCAGCGTGATCATCAGTCTCGCCAGCGGGCTTGAAGGGCTCGGCTTTATTAAGTGGATGACGCAGCAGTTAGACGGTGCGATTCAGGGTTTCGGCCCAATGACCGCGTTTGTGGTACTCGGGCTGCTGTATATCTACGTCCATTATCTCTTTGCCACCGCCTCCGGGCATGTGGCGGCGCTGTACGCCCCGTTCGTCGCGACAGCCATTGCGGCAGGCGCACCGCCGATGATGGTCGCAATCTGCTTCGGTATTTTCAGTAACCTGATGTGGGGGAATACGGAATATGGCGGGGGGCCGGGGCCGATTTACTTCGGGCAGGGCTATTTCGACCGGGCAACGTTTTACAAAATCAACCTGGTGGTGGTCACCTTTAACGTCGCGCTGACCTTTATTGTCGGCATGTTGTGGTGGAAATTGCTGGGCTATTACTGAGTATGAAAGATGGGCAGGCACAATCACGTATTACCGGTGATTGTGCCTGTAGCACAATGCGACGACGCGTTATTTCAGCAACCTCACCTTCACCGATTTGCCTTTAATCTTGCCCTGTTGTAACTGCTTCCAGGCATCACGCGCCACCGCGCGCTTTACCGCCACAAACGCGTGGATCGGGTGAATATCGATTTTGCCGATGTCTGCACCATCAAGTCCCATATCGCCGGTCAGCGCGCCAAGAATATCGCCAGGGCGCATTTTAGCTTTTTTGCCACCATCAATACACAGCGTTTCCATTGACGCCTCCAGCGGCGCGATGCTGATGCCTGCTGGCACAGCTTGCCAGTGAAGTTTGATATTCAGCATCTCTTCCAGCACGTTGGCGCGCTGCGCCTCTTCGGGGGCGCAGAAGCTTATCGCCATCCCGCTCTCCCCTGCCCGCGCGGTCCGGCCGATGCGGTGGACGTGTACTTCCGGATCCCAGGACAGCTCATAGTTGATCACCATCTCAAGGGCTTTGATATCCAGACCACGCGCAGCGACATCGGTCGCCACCAGCACCCGGCAACTGCCGTTGGCAAAACGAACCAGCGTCTGATCACGGTCGCGCTGTTCCATATCGCCATGCAGCGCCAGCACGCTCTGCTGGCTGGCGGTCAGTGCATCGTACACAGCCTGACAATCTTTTTTGGTATTGCAGAACACCACGCAGGAGGCAGGCTGATACTGGCTCAGTAGTTTCTGCAGCAGGCTGAGCTTACCGCCGCGCGGCACTTCAAAAAACAGCTGCTCGACCGCAGGCAGTTCATCCACAGTGTCGATTTCAACGGTCAGCGGATCACGCTGAATACGCCCGCTGATGGCGGCAATCGCCGCAGGCCAGGTGGCGGAAAAGAGCAGCGTCTGGCGCTTCGCCGGAGCGTACGCAATCACCTCATCAATGGCCTCCGCAAACCCCATGTCGAGCATCCGGTCGGCTTCATCCAAAACCAGTGTCTGCAGGGCGTCCAGTCTGACGGTCTCTTTTTTCAGGTGATCCAGCAGTCGTCCCGGCGTTGCCACAATAATGTGCGGCGCATGAGTCAGCGAATCGCGCTGCACGCTGAACGGCAGCCCGCCGCATAACGTCAGCACTTTAATGTTGGGCATATAGCGCGCCAGGCGACGTAGCTCTTTCGCCACCTGATCGGCCAGTTCACGGGTCGGGCACAGCACCAGCGACTGAGTGAGAAACTGGCTGGCATCGATGTGCTGAAGCAGACCAAGCCCGAACGCAGCAGTTTTGCCGCTACCGGTTTTTGCTTGCGCCCGGACATCTTTCCCCGCGAGGATCGCCGGCAGCGACGCCGCCTGTACCGGAGTCATGGTCTCGTAACCCAGTTCGTTAAGGTTGGTAAGTTGTTCTGCAGGGAGGGCGTTTAATTCAGCAAAAGAGGTCACGGCATTATTCTCAATATAGATAAAGGAGTCCCCGGCGTGTTACGCCAGCGAGCTGGCGGCAATGATAACATCCTGTTCACTCGTATCCGCAGTGGTTTTCTTTTTTCGCCACCGTAAAGTGTCCGGAAATCCGCAAAATGATAATTAAGCCCGACGCAAAGGCGGAAATTCGTCTAAGGTTTTCAGATGGTTGATCCCAGCGGTCAAACTATTCAGCCTATGACAGGAGACTAACGATGACGATATCTGCACTGCGCCGTCCGGAGGCTATCGCATTCGCGCTGCGGATGGCGCTCGGTGGTGCGCTTTTGAGCATGACAACTTTCTCAGCACTGGCACAAGACGCGCCTGCAGCACCGACGCCGCCGCCGGATATCCTGCTGGGGCCCCTGTTTAACGATATCCAGAGCGCCAAATTATTCCCCGATCAAAAAACGTTTGCCGACGCGATACCGAAGAGCGATCCGCTGATGATCCTCGCGGACTACCGGATGCAAAAAAACCAGACCAGTTTTGACCTGCGCCATTTTGTCGAGGTGAACTTTACCCTGCCGCAGGAGAAAGAGAAGTATGTGCCGCCGAAGGATCAGACCCTGCGCGAGCACATTGACGGATTATGGCCGGTGTTAACTCGCACCACTGACAGCGCTGAAAAATGGGATTCCCTGCTCCCGCTGCCGAAGCCGTATGTGGTGCCCGGCGGACGTTTTCGTGAAGTTTATTACTGGGACAGCTACTTCACCATGCTCGGCCTGGCGGAAAGCGATCACTGGGACAAGATCGAAGATATGGTCGATAACTTTGCCTATGAACTGGATTCATGGGGCCATATTCCGAACGGCAACCGCAGCTACTACCTGAGTCGCTCGCAGCCACCCTTCTTTTCGCTGATGGTGGAACTGCTGGCGACGCATGACGGCGACGATGCGCTGAAAAAATACCTGCCGCAGATGGAGAAAGAGCACGCCTACTGGATGGAAGGCGCGGATGCCCTGCAAGCGGGCCAGGCCAGTAAACGCGTCGTTAAACTGGAAGATGGTTCGCTACTCAACCGCTACTGGGATGATCGCGATACACCGCGCCCGGAATCCTGGCTGGATGATGTCAACACGGCGAAAAGCAATCCGAATCGCCCGGCCACCGATATCTACCGTGACCTGCGTTCAGCTGCCGCGTCAGGCTGGGATTTCAGCTCCCGCTGGATGGACAACCCACAGCAGCTTGGCACCATTCGCACCACCAGCATCGTGCCGGTTGATCTCAACGCGCTGATGTTCAAAATGGAGAAAATGATCGCCACCGCCAGCAAAGCCGCGGGAGACAACGACAAAGCCGCGCGCTATGAATCCCTCGCCAGCGCCCGCCAGAGCGCCATGGAAAAACACCTGTGGAATGAAAAAGAGGGCTGGTATGCCGATTACGATCTGAAAAGTCACAAAGTACGTAATCAACTGACCGCCGCAGCGCTGTATCCACTGTTTGTAAATGCTGCGTCCCGCGAACATGCGGCCAAAGTCGCCAGCGCCGCCGAGCGCAATCTGCTGAAAGTGGGCGGAATCAGCACCACGACGGTGAACAGTGGGCAGCAATGGGATGCGCCAAACGGCTGGGCGCCGTTGCAGTGGGTAGCAACAGAAGGCTTGCAGAATTACGGACAAGATAAGATAGCCATGGACGTGACCTGGCGCTTCCTGACCAACGTTCAGCACACTTATGATCGTGAACAGAAGCTGGTCGAAAAATACGACATCACCACCACTGGCACGGGCGGTGGCGGCGGGGAATATCCGCTGCAGGACGGTTTCGGCTGGACTAATGGCGTAACGTTGAAAATGCTGGATCTGGTATGTCCGAAAGCAAACCCGTGCGACAGCGTTCCGCAAACGCGCCCTGCAGCACAAACAGAGAAACAGGCCGCGACAACGGCGCAGTAATCTTAAAAAAACGGGCAGCCACTGGCTGCCCGTTCGCGTTATTTTTGCTTATTCCCGCCGTAGCAGCCGGAACACCAGCAAGACGACAATGGAGCCAACGACGGCCACCAGGAAGCTCTGCAAATTAAAGCCTGTGATGCTGCCTCCAATACCGAACATGGTCGCTAACCAGCCTCCCACCACCGCACCGACAATCCCGAGGATGCAGGTGAGGATGAATCCCCCGCCATCCCGCCCCGGCATAATCAACTTGGCGATGACACCCGCGATAAGTCCGAACACGATCCAGGTAATAATGCCCATGATAACCACCTCCAGGAAAAAACTGTCCAGATGCAGGTCAACATCCCCTGCCTCAATGCTTCAAGTATAGGTAATTGCACTGGAATATCCGGCTGGCGTCGCATTTATTTATTGAATTTCACTTTTTTCACTTATTTGTCTTAAGTTCCTCCGACGGGTGCCGATAACGATGCGAGAATCTGTCACCTGGAGCGATTTGGTGTGAGTCATTACAACGAGCAATTCCTGAAAGTAAGTCCGCTGGCAGTATTAAACGTCCTTCGTGATCTGCATAAAGATCAGGTTCCGCTTCGCGTCTCGTGGGCTTCTGGCCAGTTCATTAGCCGTATTCTGTCAGTCACGGCGGAAGCGCTGATCATTGACTTCGGCAGTCAGGAACAGGAAAACCTGGCGGCACAACAGGCTGAAAATTTCCTGATAGATGCAGAAACCAAAGGGGCGAAAGTCGAATTTACCCTGCCCCGACTGGTAACTGTCGATTACCTGTCGCTCCCGGCGTTCACCGCTCCCGTACCGCCATCGTTGTGGTTTGTACAGCGCAGAGAGTTCTTTCGTATTGCGGCGCCTCTGCACCCGGTTTATCTCTGCACAGCGCGATTGCCAGATAACAGCGAGCTTCGCTGCCGGCTGTGCGACCTTTCACTCGGTGGCATGGGGGCATTGCTGGAAAGCAAAACAACTGCCGGTCTGCAGGTCGGCATGCAAATCCCGCAGCTTCAGCTCGATATGGGCGACTGGGGGACATTTCAGTTTGATGCGCAGTTGATTGCCATCACTGCGCATAAAGTGGTCGATGGCAAAAATGAAACCATCAGCACCCCGCGTCTGAGTTTCCGCTTTCTGAACGTAAACCCGGCAGCGGAGCGTACGCTCCAGCGTATTATCTTCGGACTGGAGCGTGAGGCGCGCGAACGCGCCAGTAAAGTGCGTTAACGATAATTACATCGCATCCATCGCCTGCTGGACTTTCCAGATATAGCGAGGCGCCTGCGGCGCGGGGTGTTTTTTGACAACGTGTTCAAAAAACTCATCTGCGTCGAGGTCGTTAATCTCTTCGATCGCTTCTTTACGGTCAGAAGAGAAGGTTCTCAGCAGCGCACCCGCGCCGTTAACATACGACACCACCAGCGCATACTGCATCACTTCCGGGTCTTTAATGCCCGCCAGCACGCCATGTTCCAGAATGCTCAGGTAAGCGGTCCCCATCGAAATATTACGTTCCGGGTTTTTCAGCTCGCTGGTCGAGGGTTGCCCTTTCCAGCCCATATAGCGGTAGACTTCACGCCCGGCGGTGGAGGCTTTTAATTGCATCAGACCCACCGCGTTGGATTTACTCACCAGCTCAGGATTTCCCCCCGACTCCACAGCGATGATCGCCGTGATAAGGCGTGGGCTGACGCCCCAGGCCGCACCAGCTTTTTCGCTGATCGGCATCCATTGCATCGCCCGTTTAACCGGCGCTTCAGCGTTCC
>NZ_JMTB01000019.1 GCF_000734965.1 Trabulsiella guamensis ATCC 49490 | reverse complement strand
CTGATCGCCCCTCCCGGTTATTGCATTAACCAGACGGCTGCCGCGCGTGGCGTAACACGCCTGGAGCAGGCCGGACACCGGGTAGAGCATCAGCAGGTTATTCCTCGCCGTGACCAGCGCTTTGCCGGTACTGACGCCGAACGTCTCAATGATATCAACGCCCTCGCCACGCTGACAGGTAAAAACCGCATCGTGCTGGCGGTACGTGGCGGCTACGGCGCCAGCCGTCTGCTGGAGTCGATAAACTGGCCGGCGCTCATCGCCCGTCAGCAACAGGATCCTCTGCTTATCTGCGGTCACAGTGATTTCACCGTCATTCAGATGGGACTGCTGGCGCTCGGCAACGTCATTACTTTCAGCGGCCCGATGCTGGCGGGTAATTTTGGTGCGGAATCGGTCAATGACTTTACCGAACACCATTTCTGGCAGGCGCTGAAAAACCCATCGTTCACTCTCGAATGGCGCGGTGACGGGCCGCAGTGCCGGGTGGAAGGCACCGTGTGGGGCGGTAACCTGGCGATGTTTACTACGCTTCTCGGCACGCCCTGGATGCCGGACATTCGCGACGGGATCCTGGTGCTGGAAGATATCAACGAGCATCCGTTCCGCGTTGAGCGTCTGCTGTTGCAGTTGCTGCATGCGGGTATTTTGTCCCGCCAACGCGCGTTGGTCCTCGGCAGCTTTAGCGGCGCGGAGCCGAACGACTATGACAATGGCTACAGTCTGGAAACGACGTTTCACTATCTGCGTTCGCGGTTGAATATTCCGCTGATCACCGGTCTGGATTTTGGTCACGAGGCACGCACGGTGACATTACCGCTTGGGGCGCAGGGTAAACTGGTTAATACGGAGACATCCACCACGCTGACGCTCTCCGGCCACCCGGTCCTGTCAGAAGAAAAATAAATTCATAGCTCTTATCAGACCATTGTTCATGCATAAATATGATAACGTTTTGTAACGCACATCATGTCGTAGAGGAGAATGTGAACATTGGACGCCGGGGCGGTTATTAGTCTGTTTATTCTGGGTTCTGTTTTAGTAACCTGCAGTATTTTATTAAGTTCATTTTCTTCACGTCTCGGTATCCCGATTCTGGTTATCTTCCTGGCGATTGGCATGCTGGCCGGTGTCGATGGCATCGGCGGCATCCCTTTTGACAATTACCCCTTCTCCTACATGATCAGTAACCTCGCGCTGGCGGTGATCCTGCTTGACGGCGGGATGCGCACCCAGGCCAGTTCGTTTCGCGTCGCCCTCGGCCCGGCGCTGTCGCTGGCGACAGTGGGTGTGTTGATCACCTCCGGGTTGACCGGCATGATGGCGGCCTGGCTGTTCCATCTGGATCTGATTGAAGGGTTGTTGATTGGCGCCATCGTCGGCTCCACCGATGCCGCCGCAGTATTTTCCCTGCTCGGCGGCAAGGGGCTTAACGAACGTGTGGGATCGACGCTGGAAATTGAATCCGGCAGCAACGACCCGATGGCGGTGTTCCTGACCATCACGCTGATTGAGATGATCCAGCAGCATGAGGCTGGCCTGAGCTGGCTGTTTGTCGGGCATTTGTTGCAACAGTTTGGGCTGGGTATTCTGATTGGTCTGGCTGGCGGCTATCTGTTGTTGCAGATGATCAACCGCATCGCTCTGCCCGCCGGATTGTACCCGCTACTGGCGCTGAGCGGCGGGATCATGATTTTCGCCATTACCACTTCGATTAACGGCAGCGGCATTCTGGCGATTTACCTGTGCGGCTTTCTGCTGGGTAACCGGCCCATTCGTAACCGCCATGCGATCCTGCAAAACTTCGACGGACTGGCCTGGCTGGCGCAAATCGGCATGTTCCTGGTGCTGGGGCTACTGGTGAACCCGTCAGATCTGTTGCCGATTGCCATCCCGGCGCTGATCCTTTCCGCGTGGATGATTTTCTTCGCCCGTCCGCTGTCGGTCTTCGCCGGATTGCTGCCGTTCCGTGGTTTTAACCTGCGCGAGCGTATCTTCATCAGCTGGGTCGGTCTGCGCGGCGCGGTGCCCATCATTCTGGCGGTGTTCCCGATGATGGCAGGGCTGGATAACGCCCGTCTGTTCTTCAATGTGGCGTTCTTTGTGGTGCTGGTTTCGCTGCTGTTTCAGGGCACATCGCTCTCCTGGGCAGCGAAAAAAGCCAAAGTGGTGGTACCGCCGGTAGGCTGGCCCATCTCCCGCGTCGGTCTGGATATTCACCCCAACAATCCCTGGGAGCAGTTTGTTTACCAGCTGAGCGCAGACAAATGGTGCGTTGGCGCGGCGCTTCGCGATCTGCATATGCCACCGGAAACCCGCATCGCGGCGCTGTTCCGCGACAATGTCCTGCTGCACCCGACCGGCAGCACGCGGTTGCGGGAAAACGACATTCTCTGCGTTATCGGCCGGGAGCATGATTTACCCGCGCTTGGCAAACTGTTCAGCCAGGCGCCGCCGGTCGCACTGGACCAGCGTTTCTTCGGCGATTTCATCCTCGAAGCCACAGCGAAGTTTGCTGACGTCGCGCTGATTTATGGTCTGGATGGTGGCGAAGAGTTTCGCGATAATCAGCAATCGCTGGGTGATCTGATCCAGCATCTGCTTGGCGCGGCACCGGTTGTCGGCGACCAGGTGGAGTTCGCCGGGATGATCTGGACGGTCGCGGAGAAAGAAGATAACGCGGTGCGCAAAGTGGGTGTCCGCGTCGCGAATGAAGAAACCGAGTAAAACTAAAAGCCCGGCACGCTTGTGTCACCGGGCTTTTAGTGAAAGTTACACTGTCACAACGGGTACTCTGGGTGCCAGTGCGCACATCAGTTCATAGCCAACCGTGCCGCAGGCCGCCGCCACATCATCAATTTTGATCTCTTTGCCCCACAGCTCGACCGACGTGCCGATCCCTGCCTGCGGACATGGCGTTAAATCGACCGCCAGCATATCCATTGATACCGTTCCGACAATCCCCGTGCGCACGCCATCCACCAGCACTGGCGTACCATCTGGCGCATGACGCGGATAACCGTCAGCATAACCGCAGGCGACGATACCAATGCGCTGCTCCTGCGCTGCCTGGTAGCGCTGACCATAACCCACGCCCTCGCCCGGCTTCAGATTCTGCACGGCAATGATTTCGCTGCGGAGTGTCATCACCGGTTTCAGGCCGCTGTTGGCAATGTCCTGCCACTGGCCCGACGGCGATGCGCCGTACAGCACAATTCCCGGGCGAACCCAGTCATAATGCGCTTCCGGGTGCCACATCGTGGCGGCAGAGTTTGACAGTGAACGGGCGCATTCCAGCCCTTCTGCCGCCTGCTCCACTCGCGCCATGGCCTCAATAATGCCGTCAGGACGTTCAGCGACCGCAAAATGCGACATCAGTGTCATTTCACCGACACCAGGCAGCGCGCGCAATTGTTGCCAGACGGTATGAATACGATCAGGCGCAAAACCCAGCCGGTTCATACCGCTATTCACTTTGACGTATACATCCAGCGGCGCGTTGAGACGGGCATTCTGAATCGCTTTAATCTGCCAGTTGCTGTGAATAGTGGTGGTCAGCCGGTACTTGTCGAACAGTTCCAGCTCATCGGCATGGAAGAATCCTTCGAGCAACAGGATCGGCCCTTTCCAGCCGCGCTCGCGCAGCATGATCGCCTCTTCAAGATTCAGTAAGGCAAAACCATCTGTGCTGTTTAACGCGCTCCAGATACGTTCCAGACCGTGACCATACGCATTGGCTTTTACCACTGACCACACCCGCGACTGGGGTGCGGCTCGGCGAATAATGTTCAGGTTCTGACGCAGTGCCTGCAAATCAATGCTGGCCTGTACAGGACGTGACATGACGGCTCCTTATTGATGTGCACCATGCAGATGTTGCGCGCGGGACGGCGTAAAGCCTGCCTGATAACGGGCCACGCTCAGATCGTCAAACGGGATCGCAGGCGTGCGTCCGGAGATTAAATCACTGATGAGTTGGCCTGAGCCACAGGCCATCGTCCAGCCCAGCGTGCCGTGTCCGGTGTTCAGCCACAGATTTTTGTATGGCGTACGACCTACCACCGGCGTACCGTCCGGCGTCATCGGGCGTAAGCCGGTCCAGAAGGTCGCCTCTTCCACTACGCCGCCGCGCGGGAACAGGTCACGCACCACCATCTCCAGCGTTTCACGGCGCTGCTGCAGCAGATCGGTATTAAAGCCGACAATCTCTGCCATTCCGCCGACGCGAATGCGCTGGTCAAAACGGGTGATGGCGATTTTGTAGGTTTCATCAAGGATAGTTGAGACTGGTGCGCCGTCATCATCTTTGACCGGAATGGTGAGCGAATAGCCCTTCAGCGGATAAACCGGAATATCCACCACGCCTTTCAGCATCGAGGTGGAGTAAGAGCCGAGCGCCATGACAAACGCATCGGCTTTGAACAGGTCGTCACCGCACTGCACGCCGTAGATCTGGTCGCCATCGAACAGCAGGCGGTCAATCGGCGTATTAAAGCGGAATTTCACCCCCGCCTGCTCCGCCATTTTCGCCAGTCGTTGCGTGAAGAGCTGGCAGTCGCCAGTTTCATCGTTCGGCAGTCGCAGACCGCCGGTCAGTTTATGCGCCACTTCCGCCAGAGCGGGCTCCACTTCCGCCAGGCGGTTCGCTTCCAGCAGTTGGTATGGCACGCCGGCGTCTTCCAGCACCGCGATATCGCGGGTGGCGTTTTCAAACTGTTGTTCGGTACGGAAGAGTTGCAACGTGCCGCCCTGGCGGCCTTCGTACTCAATGCCGGTGGATTCGCGCAGCGCTTTCAGGCAGTCGCGACTGTACTCAGCCAGTCTCACCATCCGGCCTTTGTTTTCCATGTAATGGCGCGTGTCACAGTTACGCAGCATCTGCCACATCCACTTGAGCTGAAACTGGGTTCCGTCGAGGCTTATCGCCAGCGGTGCATGGCGCTGGAACATCCATTTTATCGCTTTCAACGGCACGCCCGGGGCCGCCCAGGGCGCGGCATAACCTGGAGAAATTTGTCCGGCGTTCGCGGCGCTGGTTTCCAGCGCGGGTCCGGCTTCACGGTCGATGACCGTCACCTCATGTCCTGCCTGACTTAAATACCAGGCGCTGGTCACGCCGACAACGCCACTTCCCAGTATGACAACACGCATAGCCACTCCATCTGTGCAAAAGAACAATCTTCTAACTACAAATTGATAACGCAGATGAAAATATTATTCAACATATGCTTTTTTTATGGTGACTTGTCTCACACTGCGCCCCGCCAGCCGGGTAATGCAGGATTTAGGATCTCCTGCTGCACGCTAAACTTACTCAGCGAAAAATTCTGTAAAAGCGATTTTTTCTCGCCATTGTCATGGAAAAATCGCAAAGAAAAAATTTCCCTTGCCCTGTGGTTTATGACGCGGTGTTCTATGCTTGAAAAGAGGCTCTCCAGACAGAGAGGGCCGCCAACAACGAGGGCGCGCTAATGGCTACGATTGACTCCATAAATAAGGACAGCACACGTCTGAGCGATGGACCCGACTGGACCTTCGATCTGCTGGATGTTTATCTGGCGGAGATCGACCGGGTGGAGAAACTCTACCGACTGGAAACTTATCCGCATCAAATCGAAGTCATTACGTCTGAACAGATGATGGACGCCTATTCGAGCGTCGGGATGCCGATCAACTATCCGCACTGGTCGTTTGGCAAAAAGTTCATCGAAACGGAACGAGCCTACAAACACGGTCAGCAGGGGCTGGCCTACGAAATAGTTATTAACTCTAATCCCTGTATCGCTTATCTGATGGAGGAGAACACCATTACCATGCAGGCGCTGGTGATGGCGCATGCCTGCTACGGGCATAACTCGTTCTTTAAAAACAACTACCTTTTCCGCAGCTGGACGGATGCCAGTTCTATCGTCGACTATCTGATTTTTGCCCGCAAATACATCACCGAATGCGAAGAGCGCTACGGAGTTGATGAGGTCGAAAAACTGCTCGACTCCTGCCACGCGCTGATGAACTACGGCGTGGATCGCTACAAACGTCCGCAAAAAATCTCCCTGCAGGAGGAGAAAGCGCGGCAGAAAAGCCGGGAAGAGTACCTGCAAAGCCAGGTGAATATGTTGTGGCGCACCCTGCCGAAGAAAGAGGAAGAGAAGACTGTGGAATCTGCGCGTCGCTACCCCTCTGAGCCACAGGAAAACCTGCTCTATTTTATGGAAAAAAACGCGCCGTTGCTGGAGTCATGGCAGCGGGAAATCCTGCGTATCGTGCGCAAAGTAAGCCAGTATTTTTACCCGCAAAAACAGACACAGGTGATGAACGAAGGCTGGGCGACCTTCTGGCACTACACTATTCTCAATCATCTGTATGATGAGGGTAAAGTGACCGAGCGCTTTATGCTGGAATTCCTGCACAGTCACACTAATGTGGTGTTCCAGCCCCCCTACAACAGCCCGTGGTACAGCGGCATTAACCCGTATGCGCTGGGCTTCGCCATGTTCCAGGACATCAAGCGCATCTGCCAGTCGCCAACCGACGAAGACAAATACTGGTTCCCGGACATCGCGGGATCAGACTGGCTGGAGACGGTGCATTTCGCCATGCGCGACTTCAAAGATGAGAGCTTCATCAGCCAGTTCCTTTCACCGAAAGTGATGCGCGATTTCCGCCTGTTCACTGTGCTGGATGATGATCGCAATAACTATCTTGAAATTGCCGCCATTCATAACGAGGAAGGTTACCGGGAGATCCGCAACAAGCTGTCTGCCCAGTACAACCTCAGCAATCTCGAGCCAAACATTCAGGTGTGGAATGTGGATTTGCGCGGCGACCGTTCGCTGACACTGCGCTACGTGCCGCACAACCGCGCGCCGCTTGATTTAGGCCGTCGGGAAGTGCTGAAACACGTACACCGCCTGTGGGGGTTTGATGTGTTGCTGGAGCAACAGAACGCCGACGGCAGCATTGAATTACTTGAGCGCTGCCCGCCACGGCAGAATCTGGTGTAATAAAAATCCCGGCCTTATGTGCCGGGTTTCTTTTTGGTGCTGGGCGGATTAACGGCTGTGGATGGCGAGATCGCCGGGCAACGTTTTCTGCATCCGGTGCCAAATTTCACCGCTGTCATGGCCGTAGCGGCGCACCACGTCGTATACCTGTTCGTATAACCCATCTTCGCACACTTTAACCAGGCGGTGATAGAAACCCATCGCCAGGCTGCGCGCTTCAGGGTTAGCAAAATAGTGACGACCAATGCGGGTATATAACCCTTTCATGCCATTGATGATAAGCCCGTAGACAGGATTGCCGGAGGCGAACGCCAGTCCGCGGAAAATGTTGTAATCCAGTTCGGCGAAGGCATCTGCGTGATCTTCGATCTCGCGCGCGCTGGCCAGCACTTCCAGCGCTTTCTCAGGATGCTGACGAAACGCAGTACGGATAAAGATCGTTGAGATGTTAGTGCGCACGGAAAGCAGGTTGTCGATAAGCTGCGGTACGCTTTCGTGATCAAGGCGCGCCAGCGTCTCCAGAATATTGAGACCGGACGTTTCCCAGAAGTTATTCACTTTCGTCGGTTTACCATGCTGAATGGTTAACCAGCCATCGCGGGCTAAACGTTGCAACACTTCGCGTAA
This sequence comes from Trabulsiella guamensis ATCC 49490, assembly GCF_000734965.1. GTDB lineage: Bacteria > Pseudomonadota > Gammaproteobacteria > Enterobacterales > Enterobacteriaceae > Trabulsiella > Trabulsiella guamensis. The sequence goes on along the minus strand of NZ_JMTB01000019.1, from coordinate 29,893 downwards.
CGTGGTGCGCGTGACGCCGATTAATTCAGAGAGTTCACGTTCAGCAGGAAGAATTGATCCCGGTGGAAAGCGGTTATTCCAGATGCTTTCAATGATGTACTCTTCCGCGAAACCCGCCGGGCTCTGCGCCTTAATGACCATAGAGAGATTTCCATTACACAGCGTTGCAAAAAATTGGACTCATCATACCAGAGCAAAACAGGGGCAGATAGCACGCACAGTGAATTAAAAAGGGATCGTGGTTTTATTTTTTTACATTCCTTCAGCAACACCGGAACAGGACTTCGCACTTTTCTGCCGATTGCCTCAGTTTCGTTTACACTATACTTTTGTTTTTTTTGACGGGATGGATATTCGTCGTGGAAATCTCATATGGTCGCGCCCTGTGGCGCAACTTTCTTGGTCAGTCCCCGGACTGGTACAAACTCACTCTGGTACTTTGCTTAATCATCAATCCGATCGTCTTTTACCTCAGCCCCTTTGTCGCGGGCTGGATGCTGGTGATTGAGTTCATTTTTTCACTTGCGATGGCGCTGAAGTGTTACCCGTTGCTGCCCGGCGGCCTGCTGGCTATTGAAGCCGTGGCGATCGGCATGACCAGCGCGGAACATGTGCGCGAAGAGATCAGTAATAATCTCGAAGTGTTGCTGCTGCTGATCTTCATGGTGGCAGGCATCTACTTTATGAAGCAGCTACTGCTTTCCATTTTCACACGCCTGCTGCTGAGCATTCGCAGCAAAACGGTACTCTCTCTCGCCTTCTGCCTGGCGGCGGCGTTTCTCTCTGCGTTCCTTGACGCGCTGACCGTCGTCGCGGTGATCATCAGCGTCGCTGTCGGCTTTTATGGTATTTACCATCGCGCCGCTTCCAGTCGTACGGAAGATAACGACGTGCGCGACGACCGCAATATCGATAAAAACGATCGTCAGGTGCTGGAGCAGTTTCGTAGCTTCCTGCGCAGTCTGATGATGCATGCGGGGGTCGGCACCGCCCTTGGCGGGGTGATGACCATGGTGGGCGAGCCACAAAACCTGATTATCGCCAAAGCGGCAGGCTGGGATTTTGGCGCGTTTGTGATTCGTATGTCTCCGGTGACGCTGCCGGTGCTGGCTTGCGGGTTGCTCACCTGCGTGCTGCTGGAGAAATTCCGCTGGTTTGGCTATGGCGAGACCTTGCCGGAGTCAGTACGCAAGGTGCTGCACAATTATGACGAACGCAGCCGTCAGCAACGGACCCGTCAGGAGACGATGCGCCTCATTGTACAGGGTATTATCGGTATCTGGCTGGTAGTCGCGCTGGCGCTGCATCTGGCGGAAGTCGGGTTGATTGGTCTGACCGTGATTATTCTCGCCTCGTCGCTTTCCGGGGTGACGGATGAACACGCCATCGGCAAGGCATTTACCGAAGCGTTGCCATTCGCCGCACTGCTGACTGTCTTTTTCGCTGTTGTCGCGGTGATTATCGAGCAGCATCTGTTTGCGCCGATCATTGCCTTTGTTCTTAAAGCCTCGCCCCACGCGCAGCTGTCGCTCTTTTATCTTTTCAATGGCTTGCTGTCGTCCATTTCCGATAATGTCTTCGTCGGCACGGTCTATATCAACGAAGCGAAAGCGGCATTTGAACAAGGTATTATTAGCCTTAAACAGTTTGAACTGCTGGCGGTGGCGATCAATACCGGCACTAACCTGCCCTCCGTGGCCACGCCAAACGGTCAGGCCGCGTTTCTGTTTCTGCTGACCTCAGCGCTGGCACCATTGATTCGTCTCTCTTACGGACGTATGGTCTGGATGGCGCTGCCCTACACAGTAGTACTGACTCTGGTTGGGTTGTTATGCATCGAATTTACGTTAATGCCGGTCACTGAATGGTTATCCACTCAGGGGCTCATAACCATGCCGAATGTATCCCCGTAACATCAACATTTTATAAGCCCGAAAGGCGATTTTGGGCTTTTAAGATTCATTTACGCAATAATGTGTTCCCTGCTAGTGGCTAAGCGTTTAAATTCGTTTAAACTGCGGTGTCTTTGCTCGTTCCAGGGAAATAATTATGTTGCGATATTTAAACCAGTGCTCGCGAGGTCGTGGTGCATGGTTATTGCTGGCGTTGACTGCATTTGCGCTTGAATTGGTTGCGCTCTGGTTCCAGCATGTCATGCTGCTGAAACCCTGCGTACTGTGTATTTATGAACGTTGCGCTCTGTTCGGTGTGATGGGTGCGGGGATCGTGGGAGCCATCGCACCAAAGTCGCCGTTGCGTTACGTGGCGTTAATTATCTGGATTTACAGTGCTTTCAGAGGATTGCAGCTTGCCTGGGAACACACCATGATCCAGTTGCATCCTTCTCCGTTTTTGACCTGTGACTTTGCCGCCCGTTTCCCGGGCTGGTTGCCGCTTGATAAATGGCTGCCGCAGGTGTTCGTGGCGTCTGGCGATTGTGCTGAACGTCAGTGGCAATTCCTGTCACTGGAAATGCCACAATGGCTACTGATTATTTTTGCCGCCTATCTGCTGGTGGCATTGCTGGTACTGATTGGGCAGCCGTTCAAACCGAAAAGACGCGATCTTTTTGGTCGTCTGTAAGAAAAGCGCTCCTTCGGGAGCGTTTTTTTATCGCGCTTTTCGCCAGCACACTCCACCGCTCAGCGCCAGAAAACCCATCGCGAGTACCAGTGCCACGCTGATTAACGCCTGCTCGCTATACCATCCCGACACCAGCGGCACCAGCAGCGCGCTCAGACCATAACCGAGTGTATGGCTGGTAGCAATCACCCCGGCGCCTTTGCCCGTCGACAGGCGATCATTGAGCAGTAGTTGATAACCTGGCGTCGCCATCGCCGATCCCAGCGAGGTCACCACTATCCCGAGATACAATGTGGCGAGCCCCGGCAGACGCATCAGCGCCAGCCCGCAGCCCATCAACACTGCCGCGACAACCAGCAACCTTGCGGGGCTGAGACGTTGCGGGCGCACCACTGCAAACTGAGCCAGCAAGGTGCTGACCGCCGCGAGACTCAGCAACCAGGCGACGTGATGGCTGACCTGCGTGGTGCTCTCCGGGAATAACGGTTTCAGGTGCGGTGACAGCCCCAACTGCATCAGGCTGATGCTGGCGGACAGCAACAGTGCCAGCAGCAGATAAGGCAGCATGCTGAGCTGTAACTGCGTCGACTGATGCGCCACGGGCGGTAACGGCGGATCATTCGGCTGGCGGACGACGGTCATCAACGCCAGTAATGGCGCAACCGCCATCAGCCACAGCGGCGCCTGCGGATGCAGACTCAACGCGGCCGCTGCCAACGGTGGTCCGAGCAACCGACCGCAGCTTAGCCCTGAGCTGATCGACGCCAGTGCCGCCATGCGATTTTCCGTTCCGGCGCGTTGCATGGCCCAGGTTTGTGCGGCAGGCACCATGCCGGAGACCGTAAGACCGTACAACGTGCGGGATATCATCAGCCCCACCATACCGCCAGTCATGCCCAGAGAACCATCCGCCATACTCCACACCACCAGTGCCAGCACGGCAAAGCTGGTGAGATAGCCCAGCAGCGCCGCCAGCACCACGAATTTGCAGCCACGGAGCTCTGCCTGACGCCCCCACCACGGTGACGCGGGTAAAAATAACATCGAACCGAACATCAACAAGCCCGCCCAGGCGGACAGGGGGAGACCTGTCATCGTCACCAGTTGCGGCAGTACCACCAGCAATCCGTTCTGGCCGATACCCAGCAAACCCGCGCATAACGCCAGTGGCCATGTTGATTTTACAGGAGTGGGTTGTGTGACTATGTCAGGGTTTGTGCTCATAGAATTGTGAAAATAGTGTCAATAAATGTGAGGAAATGATGGAGTTAATGCAAATAAATATTACAAAAATGGTTGTCAGTGTAAATAGAATGAATATCATAACGAGAATTATTATCAGTTCATGGAGTGAGTTCTGTTATGCGTTCCCTGACCCGCCATGCCGGTACAGACGTTGCGGCCCAGTGTTTCCTCAATGCGCTACTGCGCGAAACCGATGACTGGCATTATGCTCCGGCCTCCGCGCCTGGCGAAACGGCCTTCATCCACCTGCCGCTGAACGACCACGAGGCGATTCGCCTGCCACTGCGCTACTTCTCACCCACCCAACATCATCAGTATCTTTTCCCTGCCAGCATTGTCCGCAGCGACAGCGACGAAGGCGATGCGATCGATTTCAACCAGCTGGTTGAACGCGTGCTGGAAAAACCTGCTATATGCCGCGATCTCAGCGCTGACACGCTCGCGCGCTTTGCCGGGCGTGTGCGCGAAAGCCACACCCACACCTGGCAGGCCATCGATTTGCGCCACAACTGGGGCGACCTGCGGGCAAAGCCGCTCAATTTTGCCGAAGCGGAACAGGCGCTGCTGGTCGGTCACGCGTTCCACCCGGCGCCAAAATCCCACGAGCCGTTTAATGCTCAGGAAGCCCGCCGCTATCTGCCGGATTTCGCTTCCCGTTTTCCGTTGCGCTGGTTCTCCGTTGACCGCACGTTCGTGGCGGGCGACAGCCTCAGTCATACGCTGCGCGACCGCCTGCTGCGTTTTGCCGCGGAAAGCGCGCCTGAGCTGCTGCACCATTTCACTGATCATTGTTGGCTGGTACCGATGCACCCGTGGCAGGCAGAGCATTTGCTCAGTCAGCCCTGGTGCGAGCAGCTCGTTACACAAGGCGCGCTGCGGGATCTGGGCGAAGCCGGCGCCCGCTGGCTGCCGACCAGTTCTTCCCGCTCACTGTACAGCGAGAGCAACCGCGACATGATTAAGTTTTCGCTCAGCGTGCGCCTTACTAATTCGGTGCGCACGCTGTCAGTGAAAGAAGTGAAACGCGGCATGCGGCTCGCACGGCTGGCGCAAACCCCGCGCTGGCAGGCGTTGCAGGCACGTTACCCTACCATGCGCGTGATGCAGGAAGACGGCTGGGTAGGGCTGCGCGATTGCGACGGCACCGTTCAGGAAGAGAGCCTGATGGCATTGCGTGTCAACCTGTTGTTCGGTACGCCGCAGACGCAAACCAATGTGCTGGTGAGCCTGACCCAGGCGGCACCGGACGGTGGCGACAGTCTGCTGGCTGCCGCTGTGCGCCGTCTGAGCCAGCGGCTCAACCTGCCACTGGAGGCCGCCGCCCGCTGCTGGGTTCAGGCTTACTGTGACCGCGTACTGCTGCCGCTGTTCAGCGCCGAAGCCGATTACGGTCTGGTGTTGCTCGCCCACCAGCAAAATATTCTCGTCGAGATGCAGGAAGATCTGCCGGTCGGACTGCTGTACCGCGACTGTCAGGGCAGCGCCTTTACCGCAAGCGCCACTGACTGGCTGACGGAAGAAAACGAACTGGAAGCAGAAAACCGCTTCAGTGACGCCCAGTTACTGCGTTATTTCCCGTATTACCTGCTGGTGAATTCGACCCTTGCCGTCACGGCGGCACTGGGGGCTGCCGGGTTTGCCCGCGAAGAGAGCCTGATGGCGCTGGTGCGAGAGGCGCTGGCGCAACTGCGGGCGACGGCGAAAAACACTCGTTGCCTCGATTACGTCCTCGACAGCACGCACTGGAACTGCAAAGGCAACTTCTTCTGCTATCTCCACGATCACAACGAAAACACCATCGTCGATCCGGCGGTGATCTACTTCGATTTCAGTAATCCGTTCTGTAAGGAGCCTGCCTGATGCCGCTCGCAAATATTATCCATGACGGCTACGGATTCCGCTGTGCCGAACGCAATATGGCACTGCCACTGACGTTCGGTCTGGACGGCAGCGCCGTTCTCTACCCGCTGGATAACCTGCCGGACGGCTGGCTGGTTGAGGCGCTGGATCAGCTGTTCGTCGCCGCGCCGCAACTCACCGGCATTACGCTGCCGTGGGCGCAGTGGTGCCATCACGACGCAGCGCAGCGTCTGTTCGCCCAGGTGCAAAGCGATTACCTGGCGCGGGAGACCTTCTGGCAGTTGCCGCTGTGGCTGTGCGGCGAACGCCCGCAACCGCGTACGGAGTTGCAGTTTGATGAGACGCGCCAGCTTTGTTTCCCGGTGCGCCCGCCGCGCCCGTCCGGCGAGGTGTATCGCCGCTATGATGCGCAGATCAAGCGCACGCTGAGTTTCCGCGTGGCTGATGTCGAACGTGACGCCGACAACTTTACCCGCTGGATGAACACGCCGCGCGTTAACGCGTTCTGGGAGATGGCCGGGCCGCAGGTGGAACAGGAAAACTACCTGCGCAAACAGCTCGACTCGTCATATTGCTATCCGCTGATTGGCTGCTTTGACGATCAGCCGTTTGGCTATTTTGAAATTTACTGGGCTGCTGAAGATCGCATTGGCCGCCACTACCGCTGGCAGTCGTTTGACCGCGGTCTGCATATGCTGGTCGGTGAAGAACAGTGGCGCGGCGCGCAGTACATCCGCAGCTGGCTACGTGGTCTGAGCCACTATCTGTGGCTCGACGAACCACGCACCCTGCGCATTGTTGCTGAACCGCGTTTTGATAATCAGCGCCTGTTCCGTCATCTGCCGGTCGCCGGATTCAGCACCGTCAAAGAGTTCGATTTTCCACATAAACGCTCCCGGCTGGTGATGAGCCAGCGCGACCACTTCTTCCGCGAGGTGGGACTATGATGGCGGCGTGGGAACAGGTCAACCGCGAGATGGTGGCGAAGATCCTCGCGGAACTGGAGTACGAACGTACGCTGACCGCCGAAGAAATTGCGCCAGATCGCTGGACTATCACCCTCGGCGATGAGCGCTGGCAGTTTACCGCTACGCGTGGCATCTGGGGCTGGCTGCATATTGACACCGCTACGCTCAGCAACCACAGTGGCGAACCGATTGAAGCCGAAAGCGCGCTGCGGCAACTGGCGAAGGTGCTGGCGATGAGCGACGCGCAGACTGCCGAACATCTGGAAGATCTCTACGCCACCCTGCGCGGTGACCTCCAGTTGCTCAGCGCCCGGGCGCATCTTGATGCCGACGCGCTGATCGATCTCAGTCCGGACGAGTTGCAGTGTCTGCTCTCCGGTCATCCGAAGTTCATCTTTAACAAAGGCCGCCGCGGCTGGGGGCTGGATGCCCTTCGTCAGTATGCGCCGGAATATTGCGGGCGTTTTCGTCTGCACTGGATTGCCGTGCGCCGTGACTGTCTGGTATGGAGCAGCGACGCTGACTGTGATATCCGCACCCTGCTGGCAAGCGCCATGGACGACAGCGAACGTCAGCGTTTCGACACCTGCTGGCAGGCGCAAGGGCTGGATGAAGCCTGGCTGCCGGTACCGCTGCACCCGTGGCAGTGGCAGCAGAAAATCGCCCTGCACTTTTTACCGCAACTGGCGCGGCGCGAAATCATCGAACTGGGGGAGTTTGGCGATGAATACCTGGCGCAGCAGTCCCTGCGCACGCTGACCAACGTCAGCCGCCGTGCACCGTTTGATATCAAATTGCCGCTGACTATTTATAACACCTCCTGCTATCGAGGTATTCCGGGCAAATATATTGCCGCTGGCCCGCTGGCCTCGCGCTGGCTGCAACAACAGTTTTCACAGGATGCGACACTGACCGCGCTCGGCGCGCAAGCGCTGGGGGAACCCGCGGCGGGTTATCTCTCTCATACCGGCTATGCCGCGTTGCCGAAAGCGCCCTATCGTTTCCAGGAAATGCTGGGCGTTATCTGGCGCGAAAATCCCTCCAGCTATTTGCAGGACGGCGAACAGGCAGTGCTGATGGCGGCGCTGATGGAAACTGACAACCGCGGTCGTCCGCTGATTGACGCGTGGATCGCCCGTTCAGGTCTAACTGCCGACGCCTGGCTGGAGAAAATGTTCACCGTCGTAGTGCTGCCGTTCTATCACCTGCTGTGCCGCTACGGCGTGGCATTGATTGCTCACGGTCAGAACGTGACGCTGGTGATGAAAGACCACGCGCCGCAGCGCATTCTGCTGAAAGATTTTCAGGGCGACATGCGCCTGGTGGATGTTGATTTCCCTGAAGCCGCCACGCTGCCAGAGGCGGTAAAAGCCGTCACCGCCCGCCTCAGTGCGGATTACATCATTCATGACCTGCAGACCGGTCATTTTGTTACCGTGCTGCGTTTTATTTCCCGCCTGACCATTCAGTGCGGCATCAGCGAAACGCGCTTTTACCAGATTCTGGCGGGCGTTCTTGCGCGTTACATGGCGCAGCATCCGCAGATGGCCGATCGCTTTGCACTATTCGACCTGTTCAAACCGCAAATCATTCGCGTGGTGCTGAACCCCGTGAAACTCACTTTCTCCGAACACGATGGCGGCAGTCGCATGCTGCCGGACTATTTAACCGATCTCAACAACCCACTTTATCTGGTCACCAGGGAGTCCGCAGAATGAAAACGTATGATTTCATTGGCATAGGTATTGGCCCGTTCAATTTAAGTATCGCCGCGCTGGCGGAAGGTCTCGACGGTTTTAGCACGCTGTTTCTGGAGAGCAAACCGCAGTTTTCGTGGCATCCGGGAATGATGGTGCCGGATTGCTATATGCAGACCAGTTTTCTGAAAGACCTGGTGAGCGCTGTCGAGCCGACCAATCGCCACAGCTTCCTTAACTATCTGGTGCAGCGCAAAAAGTTCTACCGTTTTCTGACCACCGAACAGCGGACTGTCTCCCGCGAAGAATTTGCGGATTACTTGTGCTGGGCGGCAGCGAACCTCAACAACCTTGCCTTCAGCCAGCAGGTGCAGGAAGTACACTACGACGAGCAGGCCGGGCTTTTTGATGTGGTAACGCAGCGAGACCATTTCCGTGCGCGCCACGTCTGCCTCGGGATCGGCAAAGCGATCAACCTGCCCGCCTGCGTGAACGAGCAGAGCGATCGCTGCTTCCATGCCAGTGAAATGATGATGCGCACCCCGTCACTGACCGGTAAGCGCGTGACGGTGGTCGGCGGCGGTCAGAGCGGCGCGGATCTGTTCCTCAATATTTTCCGTGGCGAATGGGGACAGCCGTCAGCATTGAACTGGGTTTCGCGTCGCAACAACTACAACGCCCTCGATGAAGCGGCGTTCGCCAACGAGTACTTCACGCCAGAGTATCTCGACAGTTTTGCCACGCTGAAGGAAGAGGTGCGCGAGAAGATGCTCGCCGAGCAAAAAATGACCTCCGATGGCATCACGACAGAATCGCTGCTGACCATTTACCGCGCGATGTATCATCGCTTCGAAGTATTGCGCGAACAACCCTGGGCACACCTGCTCCCTTCCCGTTCCGTCACCCGCGTGGCTGCCCAGGACAATGGCCAGCGCCTGACGCTGCGTCATCACCTTGATGACGGTGAAGAGACACTCGATACCGACATTGTGATTTTTGCCACCGGTTATCGCCCGGCGCAACCAACGTTTCTCGCCCCGCTGGCGCACCGTCTGCACCTGACCCGCGATGAGGAATTTCAGGTCAATACCGATTTCTCTGTGCAATGGGATGGCCCGCAGAGCAATCAGCTTTTTGCCGTCAATGCCGGAATGCACAGTCTTGGCATTGCCGAACCGCAGCTCAGTCTGATGGCCTGGCGTGCAGCGCGAATTATTAATCGCGCTCACCCGAAAGCGCCGTTTGAGCTGTCCACCACCCCTGGTGTGATCCACTGGCGCAGCGAGCCCAGCCGTGATCTTCACCAGGTTTTTCAACCGTTAAAAACCACTGAGTTCTGACAGGAACACAATAACAATGAAACGTTCTTATCTTTGGGTTTTGAATCCTTGCCTGTTGGCTATGCTTTCCGCGTCTGCATGGGCGGAAGATCAAAAGGAAGAGTCTCTGGTCGTCACAGCCAGCCGCGCCAATCACAGCGTGGCGGATATGGCGCAAACCACCTGGGTCATTGAACAGGCTGAAATCGAACAGCAGGTTCAGGGTGGCAAAGAACTGAAAGAGGTGCTGGCGCAGTTGATCCCTGGCATGGATGTCAGCAGCCAGGGCCGCACTAACTACGGGATGAACATGCGCGGACGTTCGATGATGGTGATGGTTGATGGCGTGCGCCTCAACTCTTCGCGCAGCGACAGCCGCCAGCTGGATTCGATTGATCCGTTCAATATTGAACGCATTGAAGTTATCTCCGGCGCAACCTCACTGTACGGCGGCGGGAGTACCGGCGGTCTGATTAATGTGGTGACCAAAAAGGGCCAGCCGGAAACCGAGGTAGAGTTCCAGACTGGCGCGAAAAGTGGTTTTAACAGCCATAACGATCACGATGAGAACATCGCGGCGGCAGTCAGCGGCGGCAACGATAATGCCTCCGGGCGACTCTCTGTGGCGTATCAGCGTTACGGCGGCTGGTATGATGGTAACGGCGACGAAGTGATCATCGATAACACCCAGACTGGTCTGCAGTATTCTGACCGCCTGGACGTGATGGGTACCGGCACGCTGAACATCGACGACCACCAGCAGTTGCAGCTCACCACGCAGTACTATAAAAGCCAGTCTGACGGCAAGCACGGTCTGTTCCTCGGCGATAACTTCTCGGCGGTTACCGGTGATGCTAAAGCCTACAACAAAGGCAATCTCGATTCTGATCGGCTGCCGGGCACCGAGCGTCATCTGATCAACCTGCAATACTCCAATACCGATTTCTGGGGACAGGATCTGGCAGCACAGATTTACTATCGCGACGAAAGCCTGACCTTCTACCCGTTCCCGACGCTCTCCAAAGGCGCGGTCACCAGTATTGGCGCATCGCAGCAAAAAACCGACTTCTATGGCGGCAAGCTGACCCTTAACAGCAAGCCGGTCGATGATCTGTCGCTGACCTGGGGTATCGATGCCGATCATGAAACTTTCGATGCCAACCAGCAGTTCTTTGATCTGAGCAAAGCGGCAGCGAGCGGCGGCATGACGCTGGATAACGCCTATAACGTCGGACGCTATCCAGGTTACAGCATCACTAACCTTGCGCCATTCCTGCAGGCCAGCTACGACATCGACGCGATTACCCTGAGCGGTGGCGTGCGTTATCAGTACACCGAAAACAAGGTGGATGATTTTGTTGGCTATGCGCAGCAGCAGGCGATTGCCACTGGCAAAGCGACTTCAGCTGACGCGGTACCAGGCGGGAAAACCGACTACAACAATTTCCTGTTCAACGCCGGGGTCCTCGGCCACATCACTGACCGCCAGCAGGTGTGGTTCAACTTCTCGCAGGGCTTTGAAATTCCGGATCTGGCGAAATATTACGGCTCCGGCAACTACACGCTGGTCAACGGCCACTACCGCCTGAACAATAGTGTCAACGTCAACGATTCGAAGCTCGACGGCATTAAAGTCAACGCGTACGAGCTGGGCTGGCGTCTGACCGGTGATAACCTGCGCACGCAAGTCGCAGCGTACTACTCGCTGTCGGACAAGACCATCAACATCAACAAGACTGATATGACCATCACCATGGACGACGACAAACGTCGCATCTACGGGGTGGAAGGTCAGGTGGATTACTTCTTTACTGACAGCGACTGGAGCCTCGGTTCGAACTTCAACGCTATTAAATCCGAAACCCGTGAAAACGGGAAATGGGAGAAGCTGACCGTTGACAGTGCCAGCCCGTCAAAAGTCAGCGCGTGGGTCAACTGGGCACCGGGCGACTGGGCTTTACGCGTACAGAGCACCCAGACGTTTGACGTTTCTGATGCCGACGGCAACAAAATTGACGGCTACAACACAGTGGATTTCCTCGGCAGCTACACCCTGCCGGTGGGCAAAGTCAGCTTCAGCATCGAAAACCTGCTCGACGAAGACTACACCACCGTCTGGGGCCAGCGCGCACCGGGGCTTTACAGCCCAACCTACGGTGCACCGGACCTGTACACCTACAAGGGCCGCGGTCGCACCTTTGGCCTGAACTACTCCGTGTTGTTCTGATAAAAAAACGCCACCGGCAATCGCGGGTGGCGTTTTTACTCACTCTGTCTTCAGTCTGCCCATTCAGGCTTATTCAGGATATGATCCTGCCAGTCCCTTACCTCGGATTCTTTCACCGCAATATGACGAACGGAAATGCGTGCACCGTGCATGGCGGCTTTTGAACCGGTGAGCAGTGGGTGCCATTTCGGCAGCGGCTTACCTTCCGCCAGCAGGCGATAAGCGCAGGTATGCGGCAGCCATTCGAACGTCGGCAGGTTTTCGCGGGTGAGTTTGATGCAGTCCGGCTCATAGTCGAAACGCTTTTCGTAGTTCCGGCACTGGCAGGTTTTGATGTTGAGCTGTTTACAGGCAACGTTAGTGAAGTAGATTTCGTCGGTGTCTTCATCCATCAGCTTGTGCAGGCAGCACTGTCCGCAGCCATCGCACAGCGACTCCCACTCGGCGTCTGTCATTTCGTCGAGAGTTTTACGTTGCCAGAAGGGTATTTCGCTCATCAGGATGTCCGCCATTGAAAACAAGGGTGCACCTTATAACCAGTCTGGCACGTTGATGCAAGTTTTGCCGCCCGCAAGGGCGGCACCGAAAGGTTACAGTACGCGGGTGGTGAGAGATACACCGTTCAGGCTCACTTCCAGTTCGTCGCCACTGGCGAGCGGGCCGACGCCTTCCGGGGTGCCTGTCAGAACGACATCTCCTGGCTTGAGGGTGAAGTAACGGCTCATGTAGGCAATCAACGGCACGATTTTGTGGATCATATCGGCCGTACTGCCCTGCTGACGTACCGTGCCATTCACTTTCAGGCCGAGCGTGGTATTTTGCGCATCGCCATTAAATTCCCCCACCGGAATAAAACCAGAGATCGGGCAGGAGTTATCAAAGCCTTTGGCTTTTTCCCACGGCTGACCGGCTTTTTTCATTTTGCCCTGCACATCACGCAGTGTCAGATCCAGCGCCACACCATATCCGGCAATCGCTTTCTGGACGTGCTCTTCCGTGGCCTGGCGCAACGTCGCGCCAATCAGCACCGCCAGTTCCACTTCGTGGTGCACAGAACCCAGTCCTTGCGGGATCACCAGCGGCTGGTGAATATCACACAGCGCCGTTTCCGGTTTAATAAACAGCACCGGCTCATCCGGTGTTTCGCTGCCCATTTCTTTAATATGCTTAGCATAATTACTGCCAACGCAAACGACTTTACTGACCGGGTAATCCAGCAGAGCGCCCTGCCAGTTATGATGTTGATACATTATATTCCCCTGATTATTTTTTCGCGGCCACGCTCAGGTGTTGCTTAAGGAGATTTTCTGGCGGCGGCGGGAGTTGTAAATAATAGCCTTGATCGACCAGCGCCTGTTTTACTTTATCGAGATCAGCATTAACCAGTTTCTTACGGCCGTCCAGCGGCAGGATCATCGCCAACTGTGGCTGACCGAACCCGCGCAGCAGTTCTTCCGGTACACGCGAGAAATCGTCCTTTTTTTCGACATATAAATAGGTCTGGTCACGTTTTGAACTTCGGTAGATCACACAAAACATACTTTTACTCTTTTCACTGCATAAATTTTCAATACGCTACCACCAATTAAACCCGCACCACAAGCCAGCCAGCTTCAAACGGGTTTGCAGAATTTATCCTTCCTCTGCGTTTTTGTGTCATTCTTCTGGCACAACTTCGTCACATCACAGGGCAGTCATCGAATTCGCCTGACCTCGCATCATTGACAACATACGTTATCACCCCAAACACCGCAGCCGGTCCCGTCAGATCGTCATCGTGATTTGGTAGTGGTTCTTTCCTTCCTGTCTCCACGTCTTCCAGATGCGGCTTTGGAACCTTACGGTATCGCTTAATGCGCATCTCTCCATCCACCCTGCATACAAGCAACGAACCATCACATGGCGACAGTGAAGCGTCTACGATAAGCAGCGCGCCGTTCATGATGCCTTCTCGATAGAGCGTTGCGCCTGATCGCATGAAGTATGTGGCTGCTGGCCTTTGTATGAGCTTCATGTCAAGAGAGAAGCTCTTCTCTGTGTAGTCTGCTGCTGGAGACGGGAATCCCATGGCGGTCACCTATGATGAATACTGTAAATACATACAGTATTTATTGATCGCATGAGATGATCAAGCGCCAGAAACAGTAAAGCCCACAAAGGTGGGCTATGTTATTGTTCTGAGTTGGAATTTAATGTGTTAATGATAATAGTTGATTATGTTTATTATCTAAACCATTGATTTGTCTTTGCTGTAGCTTCCTTAGGCAAGTCGTTGGTGTCCAGCCTTGGAATCAAAAGAGGATCATTAACATCAGTTTTGGCCACATCTACAGCAGTTGTGAAAGCAAGTTTGCACCCTTTCCCTCGAAGAATATCAGTCACCTCCTGGCTGGAGGAACCATATGGATAGCATGCTGTCCAGTTTTCAGTATGTGCCCCAATTGCCTTCAGAAATGCAATGGACTTGTCAATCTCGTTGTTCAGGGTTTCGGAATCTAACTTATTCCACCAGTAGTGATTATATCCATGGCTGCCGATATGCATTCCATCTGACGCCATCTGTGATAACTGCTCTTGTGACATGTACAGTTCGTCACAAAACTCTTCTTCTGTTGTTTCTACATGGGTGTTAAATAGAGCCCTGCAAATGTTTTTCCTCATTTCTTCAGGAAGCGCCACCTGAAGCAAACGCTTTATGAAGATAACCTCTTTGGTGTCGAATCTGTTGGCAACTGCCAGCTCAGAAAAATACTCCTCAAATTCTTTTACTTCATGTCCATCTCTGAATAAATCAAACAACACTTTTGTATTTGATATCAGTTCAGAAACGTTATCACATGACGCAAGAATGAAATGTATTTTATTGACGTCGAGAACTTCTTTTTCAACTATAGTTTTTGCTGGCGCATAGAAACAACCCTGCATACCATGCTCTTTCAGAACAGGATATGCGTACTTGAAATGGTCAGAGTATGCATCATCAAACGTCATAAGTGCTGCGTGTGGAGGCAACTTATGCCCGTTATAAAAGCTTTCATATACCTCATCAATAGTAACTGGATTATAGTTATTTTTAATAAATTTAACCTGCTCTTTAAACAAGTCAAACTCAAGACCTTTGATAGATGGGTATTTTGATTTTGCTATCGGCCTGACATAATGATACATAACAACCGTTAAATCACTCATTTCTTCATTCCCTGAATTGTAGGCCTGTCAAAGTCTGCATCCTGCTTTGTTACATGTAATAAACTCATATCTAGCATGTCATCCATTTCATTCCTTGACCACAATATTAGTGATGTTGTAGCAGGAGTTCGTATTTCTACTGGATGAAACAGGTGTGGAAACTTGAAGAATTCATGATCTAATGTTGAAAATAGTCCCATAGCATCAAGACGTGCGTTTATAGATGCATTGGTGAAAAAGAAGTCAATCGCGTCAGCTCCATTTTCTTTTGCATATTCTATTGCTGCGCTTATTGCAGAGTGATAACTATCTTTATTGCCGACTATATCAACGCAGTGAGCCATAACGAACCCATCTATCCCATTGTCAATTCTCACTGAAACATGACAGTCACCATTAACGATAAAATGGTGATAATTGAAGTATGGGTGATCATCATATCTCCACTTCACATCTTTACTAAATCGTGAAAATGAGAAATGATTTTTTGAGAATTCACTGTAGATACTGTCAAGTAAATGCTCTTCTGTTGTTGAGGCAGTATATTTACTTAATACAACCTGGCTTCTTGCGTATTTAGCAGCGAGTGGTGTTGATTCAATGTGATTACTAATGTTATCCCAGTTAATGACATGGACATGACGTGGTATTGCCTTCACATATCTAAATCCGCTACGCAGGTATACAGGAAGAGCCTGAGCCGAAATCCCCATCCCTGTCATGACATCGAACTTACTCTTCAGGAAGTCTATCATTTGTGGTCCGGAGCCTTTATTCCTGTGCTTTTCTGCTACTACCCATGTGGTTAGCTCGGAACCAATAACTTTTTTTCCACCACTGTAAAAATCACGGGCGTTAAGCCCCATAATTCCTACGACATCACTTCCATCCACAGCCACACAGCATTCATCAGTTCCTTTACTTGCCGGCGTGTCAATGAACTGCCATTTATAAAAATCATGGTCTGCCAGCGCTATCTTTCTGGGCCAGTTTCTGTTGTAAAAATCACATATATCATCTGCTTTTATACCCAGATCGCTTGCAAAACCTACTGTAGCAGGCATATCCCCTCCAAGAATGTGTTGCTTTCTAGTGACAAAAGCATAGCAGCAAACTTGAAGGGGATTCCACAATTACTCTCCTGCGAGGTACGTAATCACCCCCTGAATTCTGTCTCCGTTCAGAGTTGCATTGGTAATTGGAGCAGATGCCGTGTAGAGTCTCAGAATCTTTCCATTGCTATTTACCCCGCCCCTGGAAAGAGCTCCCTCACCCGTAAAGCCAATCATCATGGCTCCAACCATATTCCCGGTAGTGGCAGAGTTGAACGGAAGTCCTCCTATCGCTGCCGCAGAAGCATCAGCGGTTGCAGGGTATGAGACATCTATGGTGCATACAACAACATTACCATTTCGGACGTATGTTTGTGGTCCGTTCAGCGTTAACGTCAGAGTTGCACCTGAAACATCAGTTGGTACCCACGTGCCTTGCGCATCATATCTTGTGGTAAGGCCAACACCATTGCCTCCTTCCAGCATGTTTTTGAGTGTTCTGTAACCTGTGGTTTTACCTGTCTCCGAATTAGTTATATCAGCGAATGATAAAACACTGGCCCCTGAGTTTGAGTCACATACCCCTGTTACGGTTGCAACTGTGAAGTTAAGTTTGATGTCGAATAAACATGAACCATATTGACCTACCGTAGAACCTTTAAATACATAGTCTAAATTACAATTAACCTCAATTTCAGCATCTATTGATGATGCAAAAAGACTTCCTGATGGAGACCCAAACCCTACAGGAGTTGTATCAATTACTGCCATGGCAGAAGTATGAAAGAACCTGGCGTTTTTAATTACTACACCAAACATACTTCCACGACAGAAAGATCCAATGCCGTTATATGTCGATTCGTTTACAACATTGATACCGTCAATGTACAGCCCATATCCACGGTCGCTACATACAACCCCACCTGCAGTACTGGAGGCAAATCCTGTAGATATGCTTCCACAGTTATGAAGCAATGCGTCAGAAACGTATGCACTCATTGTTCGTGGTGTGTTTGTTTCAGGTGATGCATATTGTGAGTAGATGATGAATGGCACATCAACGTTATACATCTGAGGCGATATCAATGAAATTGCTCTCGATGCCTTGCTGCCATCAGGAGCACCTTGCATGGAGAATCCCATTGAGCAGTTTTTAATAACTGGTCTGTTGATGGTTATTTCTTCCTGAGTACCACCTTCAAAGTGAAGCGCCTTTCCTCCTCCCAACGCATTTGTATACCTTGTGTTTTCAAGTACTGGAAGATCAACAATAACCCTTGAGCAACGAACGCCAGAAAAAGCATTTTCCCCAACAATTAAATTACAGTCAATATGAGGTCTTACAATTGTAATGTCTGAAACCGTTACCGGGTTAAGATTGGAGTCATACCCCATTATTACAAATGCACCTACCGATACGGAAGGGCTAGATGGTACATAAGTGCTGTTCAGCAGCTTAAACTTTGCACCTGGCGAGAATTCAACCTTGAACCCGCTTTCTGATATCCCAAGAAAGTTATCGAATTCGTATTCTCCATCAGGAAAGAAAAGAGATCGCCCTAATGAAACTAAATTAGCCTGGCACGAATGCCATAATGCTCTGTTTGTCGTTGCGCTTGCATCTGCATTGTCATTAGGAAGGATGCCAATATCCCATGCACTGAGATTCTCCCAGTTTTTATTATGCTGGGTAGTTGGAACTGCACCGGTGATAGGCTGAACAACAGCAATGAGAGAGTCACCTGCACCATCTTCTGAGCTTGCAAGCATGGTTCGTAATGCCGCATCTCCAATGCCAATCCATGCACCTACGCCGATACCACCAGTTGTCTCAGGGGTAGCGCCTGCCGGAACAGATTTAGGTAATGAACCATCCCATCGGTAATATTCACCGGTTGCATCATCACGTAATGCCTGATTTGGCAGAGTAATATTTGCTCCGTCCTGAAATGAATCAATCAAGATCCACCCATATTGAGCAATTGCTTGCTGAGCCAGCCAGCGAAGCCCTTCGATGGTGTAGTGCTCATTGCCAAAACGGTCAACGTATGTATGCACAAGAGAAGTGACGAATTCATCAATTTTCCCGGCATTAAATTTCAGGTCGATCGGTGATTCGCTCGGAACCGGTAACTGAGTGGGTGTAGTGGCCATATTTATTCCATAAAAAAACCCGACACAGTGGCCGGGGTGAGGTGGTGAGGTTGGTCTTATTGGTAAATGCTGTCGCTGTACTCTGCCAGCGTCAGTGCCGTGGTTCCCTGTCCGCCAGGCTGTTTGGCTGTGATCGTCCACTGCCCTGCGTCCAGTTCTTCCGACGTTGCTATGACATATCTTGAAGGTGACTGAATATCTTCTCCGTCATAAAGGTTTAGTTCTACGGCTGGTATTGCCGCAGTAAATCCGAACCGGGTATCAGCTCTCTGTGATGCAGGATAGCGTGCCGAGGTGTTACCGAGAGCGTCAGTTATCTGGACAAACATGCTTCCTGAGAAATTTATGCGCTCGCTGGTTTCGAAGTCGTTGCCCGACCTCGAGACGATATACCCGGCCTGCTGATTGGTGTCATAAGTATCAGGAACCTGAACCATGTCACCAATATTTACCCATTCCCCGTCAGCCATAGCTGTAATAGCCATGGTCATGCGCGAATATATGAGTCTCCTGCATTCACGGATAGCTCGCTCATCGGCCTGAAAACGGTTTCTGACATATAGCATCTCGAATTTCTTCGCTTTGACTGGAGCGCCTTCAACGATAGTGTTTCCAGACACCCTGTAGCGCACGAAATCCTGCTTGTTCGTGTCAGGATTACGGAACTGTACTTCAACGCCGTCATAGCCTCCTGGAAGTGTCATTTCATACGACAGTGAGTAACCGTCAGGCTTTGTGTTTGACCTGTTGAAAATCGTCGATGCTGAGGTTTTCCTTTCATCCCTTGAAAACGACAGGACTCCGTTATCGTCATACACTGACACGCTTGCGGCATCGCATATCGTTTCCATCCGAGAGCCGAGAGAAATGTCCTCATCATCGAAGGTGTAATCGAAATATCCGAGCCGAGGATCTATCGCATCTATCTTCGCCTGTATCTGGTACAGTCCAAATATGTCGATGCTTGATTCTGGCTGTTGCGCCACCACTAACCAGTTATGCAGCGCGATATCAGCAAATTTCCTTGAAGGCCTGATTGTGTAATCAACCTGCTGAGTTTCCATGTCGTAACTGATAACGTGCCTGGTAATCAGAGCGTTGTATTTCCTGTCCCGACCGCTGGTAGCATTTTCGGTAGCGCGAACTTTGATCATCACAAGCGTTTCTTCAGCATGAACGACGTTTGTTCTGATATTGACGGCATGGATTTCCTCTACCTGAAGTCGGCTGGCATCGCTACTGTTATCCGTTCTCTGGAATGAAATCGCATAACGTCCATACCCGGCCGCGGGAGTGAGCTTATCTGTCCGGTAGAATGTCTCTGACGTATGGTCATGCGGAGTTGTCTGCCGGTACGTAAACGTCTGATCAGTTCCCACAATCTGGTTATTGTCATCATCGACTTTCCAGATCGTCACTTTCCAGTTCGTCTCGCTGTTGCCGCCGAGTCCTGACTGCGTATGCAGCCATAACTGCGTTGAAGGAACCGGAGAGAAGAACGGGCCAACCATCAGCGCTGCGTTGTCATTTAGAATGAATTTTGTCGTGTTTATTGTTGCCGACTCAATAGGGACAGACGGCCCACTGAGGCGGTTAAAAGTGAATGTGTAGTAATAAACCGGATCGACAACCGCGCCGTCATTTGTCTCAACTGCACTGATGAGATTGGCAGAAAGCGTAATGTCCTCGGTCACCGTGCCGCCAGTCGTCTGATAGGAGATATTTATCGTGAACGTTACCGGGTGAGGAAACGTCAGATCCATGAAGTAATCGAAGTCTGCCTGCTTCTCGATTTTCATTGCAATCTGGCCGCCAGCATAAATCCCGCTAACTACGGTACTGGCAGTAGCGGATTCGATAGGAAAGTTACCGCTTTCGTTGACACCCGGCACTTCCTGCCCGTCTACGTCGTCGAATTGATATCCTTCATTCACGACAGGAATAGCATCACCTGGCTGATATACCGTGTAACTTGCACCGGCCATTGATCCGAGATTTGTCTCTGAGAAACGCACGGATGAGACGTCATATCGCCCGATGCCAAAGCACATCAACTCAGTGATGTATTTCAGGTTGCTGACATATTCAAACAACGATTCCTGCACCAGATCTGGATAAGCTCTTACCTGACCAAAGTTATCCGGTTTTGCCTCTCCGTTACGGGCAATGTTAGTTTGCCCTTTCAGGCTGTTGTTCGGCGATGTCTTGCTGTTGCCGCTTGCCGCATTAGTATTTGGCTTTGGCATTAATGCAGAAAGAACCTTCTGCGTGAATTTAATCGGATTCAGGTGCTCTAGCGGGTTGAGGATGGTTCCTATCAGGCCGCCACTTTTAGGCTGATCAAAGATGATTACCCGGTCATTTTCATTCAGGACAAATGCCAGTTCGTCGTCAGGTTGAAGCTCTATTCCGTTGACGTTGATCCTGATATCACGATGAAAACTCTCCTGCCCGAGCCACTCAGAAAAAACAGTTCCGGCATTAACTAAAGCTCTGTCTTTAGGCAGCCCTGGCACCCGCTGTATTTCGATCACCGGCATAACGATAAAACTCCACTTTGGTGAAAAGCTTCTGAATGGTGCGTATTGCGTCTTTCCTGACGTGTCCGTTTTCACCCCTGCTGTGCAGGACATGACCATCAATCACCAGACCAACGTGTACCGGCCTGCTGCCGATCCACGCGACGAATATTCCGCCCTCTGTGAAAGTCTCAGTCTGGAGCCAGTAGACGGCGTCAGTGCCATAGCAGACAGAAAAATCGCTTCCGTTTTCGTAATCCGGAGACTGACTGATTTCAATTCCGAGAACATGACGGTAATAAAGCAGAACAAGCCCCCAGCAATCTGCTTCTTCAAACGAGCAGGCACGGTTAACCCATGGGATTCCGATCACCAGGTCAATAAATTCGTCTTTAAACATTTTGCAGTCCAGGGTATTCCTCGACCGTATAGAGACGGCCGACATTACGGTTTAATGGATTGACGCGTGTAAGGCTGCAGGTGACGTCCTTGTCATCCATCGAGCAATCACTGACGTATAGCGTCCATGACTTGATCGCTGTGCTCATGTCAGCAGAATCGAATTGTTGATACGTCGCAGAGATTGGCGTGATACGCGAGTAGGATTTCCAGAGTTTGAGTTGCTGCTTGAAGTCCTGAGCAAGGCGACCAAACTTTACCGTGCAGTCAAGAATCGGAGTGTTGCTCTGCTGGCTTTCGGTTAACTCCATGCGGCAAGGCGTATAAACCTGACCGCCGAGCGTTTTGGGGAAAATCTGGTTGTTAACCAGGCGAACGTAGCCGAATGTCTCGTTGTAGAAGGTGATGGTTTCGTACAGGATCCTGTTCGGCCTCTGGCTCTGAAATTCTCGGAGTGTCGGCATTACGGTACCCTCGGAAGACTTTCCAGATCGCGGTCATCAGGATAACCGGTAACGATTATGTCCAGCCATGAAGCCCACGGCGGAGGAAGCTCAACAATAATGTCGTCAAAATCGTCATCGGAGTTAACCAGATTGCGAGTGATGACTTCACCGTTCCAGGTATAAACTGAGCCTGATTGCGACCATGTTGGCCACGAAAGGAAGTGTAATTCCTGCAATTCAACGCCTGCATCACCGCTTCCAGTACCGACCAGCATCGTAAACCATTGATTACAGTTATCCAGATAGTTTGGACTGCGTAGCCACTGCATAAACGCCCGATGCTGAGCCTGGGTGAATATCCACGTCAGCGAGAACCCGGTTTTCAGGTCATCAGTTAGCTTCTGGAATATCGGCGCGCCGACCGTTGGCTGGTCAACGCGAAAACCGGTATCCGTAGTCGGGGTCTTACTTTTTTGCGCCAGCGGTAGCCATTCAGGGTATGGAATAGGCATTTACCATTCTCCAGCCAATAAAAAAACCCGCCTAAGCGGGTATATTCAAACAACCTCAGATGGACCCCTCGGGGCATCGTATATATTGACATTCACGGCCTTAATGTCACCAGCACTCGTGATATTGAACTCAACGCCTCCTGGCACTTCCACTTCAATTAAAGATCCACCGACTGTCTCAACTTGGTATGTCACAGGTCGATTATGTTTCAATGCTGTCTTTTCACCCAACGGAAGTTCGATACTCCCTTTTTCGCCTGGTCCAATCTCCATTATTCCCTCGCCTTTCTTGGTGCTTGATGGTTATTCTGTATAGCCTGACTAATACGGCCCCCTTGGTTGATGTCAGCAACGATAGTATCAATCGTTATAGATCCATCATTATTAACTCTAGACTGTGAATCAACCGAAGAACTGGTATAGTTTTGGACGTTATTATATACGACAATTCCGCCTGAACTCCCTCCTGATATATCCTTATTGCTGATGACGCGCCCATTATCGCCGGGGATCATGTACTGTTTGCCGGTACTGGCACGGTAGATTTCTGGCATACCGCCCTCACCTACCTGGTACATGCTTCCTGCAGATACCGGACCGCCGTTTTTGCGCTTTCCGGCAAGTCCTCCTGCCATAGCAAGAGCTGCAACAAGAGCCGCAATGCCTATCGCCGCTGCGCCACCGAATGAACCAATAGATGCTACAGCCGCAGCAGGAGTCCATGCCGCCATTGTCGTGGCCGCTGATGCTGTGCTCGTTGCTGTCGTTGTTGCCAGTCCTGCGGCCTGCGCTGCGGTAGTGGTAGCGATAGCGCTTGTCTGGGCAGCAGACCCCATTACAGCTGATTTAACCCAGTCAATACCCATCTGGACAAAGCCATTAATCAGGCTGTTCAGAGCATTGCTGGCGAGCGATTGCATAGCCTCCTGCGCTGACATGCTTCCGGTAAGTATCCCGGTGAATGCGTTAGAGGCATTACCGGCAAGAGACTCAAAACCAGCAGCCAGCATCTGGTTTCCTGTGCTCTGGTTCTTCCAGATTTCCCACTGTGCCGCGATACGTTGCTGCTCATACAGAGTGTCGGCCTCATTACGCAAAGCAAGAGCGTTCTGGTGAGCCAGTAAACCCTGCTGCTCATACTGATTAATCAGCGCGATCTTTCTGGCATTTTCATTCGCAAGCTGCTGAACGGGATCAACACCACCAACAGCTTCCTGCTGCGGTGTCACTGCCTGATCTGCACGTATTTTGGCAAGGTTAGCTTGGTGCTCTGCCGCCATTCTTTCAGTAGAAATGTTGTATTCCTGAAGGTCTATTTTCCCGGCATTTAGCGCTGCCTTCAGGTTTTGCATGGAATCGGCATATGACTTATTTTCTGCCTGTTCCGGTATAGCCTTCAAAGCCTCGGTTACACCTTTAGCTGCAGATGCTGCGTCAATTGCCGCTGCCTTATACTCTCTGGCTTTTTTCTTCTGCTCATCAGTTGCGTGGGCACCTAATGATTGCTCAGCCGCCAGTAACTGCTGCTCGCGGCTAAGTTCGCTTGTAGAACCCGCAGCAAGCTCTGCCTGCTGTTTCAGGTTTGCCAGTTTCTGAGCAATAGACTCTTGCTGGTTTCCATATTTTGACGCCTCAGATGCTGCATCTTTGGTAGCGCGCTTGCTGTCCTGTTGTGCTTTTTTAGCATCAAACTCTGCAGCAGCTCGATCTCTTGCCAGTCTTACATCGGCATCACTACCACCAAGTTTCCTTATGTCTTGCTCTGCTCTAAGCTGTTCCCGTTTCCTGTCATTAAGTTCACTCTGAAGGTTTACCTGCTCTTGCTGCTTATCAAGGTATTCCTGAACATCCTTTGGTCTTTCCACTACCAGGCTACTGGCGTTAAATTTATCCTTCTCTTTAGCAGCAAAGTTAATCATGTCGCCAAGTTTTCCCATCATACCGGCAGCAACTCCAGCCTCTTCCCCATCCCTTCTGAGAAGATCAATGCCCTGACGCATAGTGCCATTCAGGGTTGCCCTGCCAATATTTATGCCATTTTGCGTCTGACTGAGTCTGTTCTGCGCTCTTTCGAGCTCAAGAGTGGCTACCGCAAGCTCATCCTGAGCACCTCCAAGTGCTTCTGCTGCCTGTCTTCCTCTGGTGGTATTAGTTCCCCAGTTATCAATTTCCCTTTGTTGGCGCTGAACCGCCGCCGTGGCGGCGTTGAACTTATCCTGTGCATCATCAACAGCATCATTTAACTCAGGCAACGTCTGACTCATCTTCGCGATAGAAGCTGAGAGCTCAGTATTCGACATTGTCTGGAATTTACTGCTTAACTCATTAACGCTGTCAGCGAGGTTATTAGCATTATCCCTGGCTTCTTTTGCTCGTTGTGAGAAATAGATAATCGCACTGGCGGCAAGCATTGCGGCACCAGCAGGGCCACCAATGAGAGACAAGCCACGGCTTAACAGGCTTCCACCAGCAACTAAACCAGACTGAGCCACTCTGTTTGCTGCTAGTGCTCGATTGTAGTTGTCAACAGCTCCAGCAGCCGCAACCCTTGCTGCAGAAAGCCGCTGTTCAGCTGCTGCTGAGTTTGTTGCGCTAATTGCCGACTGTTTTTGCATTTCTGCCAGTCTTATTTCATCAAGCGCACGCTCTTTTGCCACAGCCGCTGACCTTAGATCTGCTGCCGCTTTATTAGCTGAAGCCTGAGCCTCAAGAGCTTCTGCTGCAGCAAGATTTCTGGATGCTACGACTCCTTTTAACTTCTGTGCGGTCGCTAAAGTCAGCGCACCAACGTAACGGCTTCCCATTACAGCTGCCACAGCAGTCAATACGCCACTCAGCGCTCCAATATTTTCGCTAATACTCACAATCGCATTATTGAAGATTGCGACGCCAGTTTTTACAGTTGAGTTTTCACCGAAAAATTTGGTGATATTATTGCCAGCCGTTTGCATTGACTGGCTGATCGTCGCCGTTGTCTTCGCAAACTCTGCGCCGATAGCCGATCCCTGAGAAAGCAATCCGTTAACGATGACTTCCGTGGTCAGCTTTCCGTCAGCAGCGAGCTGACGCATCTGACCTATTGTCACGCCCATTGAATCAGCCAGCGCCACCATCAGGCGGTTACCGTTCTCATTCACTGAGTTGAACTCGTCACCTCGCAGCGCGCCGGATGCCAGCCCCTGGGATAACTGGATAATGGCGTTTTCAGCTTCCTGCGCGCTGGCACCTGATACGACAAAGCCCTGGTTGATGATGGTCGTCAGCCGGGCAATATCTTCAGTGCTCGTACCGTACTGGCGGGTTGCCCTCTCTAGGCGTGAATACAGTGACGCGGTTGCGCCAAGGCTGCTTCTCGTCTGCTGAGTGATGTTGAACACGCGCTCAGTGACGTCGATCAGCTGCTCATTAGGACGCAGGGAGTTAGCCAGTTTGTTGCTTAGGTTGGCCCATGCATCAGCGTATTCACCGATCTGTCGAGCTGATAATGCTGTAGCCAGTGCAACCGCGACTTTCGACAGGCCAGACATTGAACGCTCTGTGCCAGCTACCGCGCGGGTCGTGCCGTCAAAGCCGCTTTCCAGCGCATCAAGACGTCTGTTAACCTGCTGCTGCGCGCTGAGCAGGCCGCGCACATCCATGTCAATTTCGTAATAGATGTTCCCGACGTTCTCAGCCATTACATTCTCCCGGCAATATTATTCGCTGTTTCTTTTGGCTCTGCGTGCCGCCTGTTTAGCCAGGTACTGATCAGCAATGGTTTCGTACTCTTCTCGCGTAAATCCTTTTTGATCTGGATATTTGCTCGCCAGAAGTAACTGAAATTCAGTCATTGTCAGTTGTGATGCTTCAGCACGTGGCATCCCAAAGTGACTTCTCGCCGCGCTGATGTACTCGAAAGCATGGAAACCTGTTGTCGTTTCGTTGCTTTCGTGTCGCTGCAAGCGGCGAATTTTAGCCTTGCCTGAAATACCGTGCTGCATGAGGTGCTGAGCTATAACAATGATGTCGTTTTTGGACATTGAGCCAGGTCGGTAGACGACATAACGACTCCACCCTTTCCACTCGCCGATCATTGGTGTCAGGTCTTCGCTACAGCACGACTGCAGTACAAGCATGCTCACTGCAAGCAGCCTGTCATTGGACCTGCGCATCACAGGTGATAACCATTCTGGTACCTTGCCCATCACATCTGAGCAATCACTGATGATTTTGCTGAATTCGCTACCGTGGATAATGGCGTATGCGTGAACTATTTCTTCCGGAGTTCCGATGCTCATCATCGCTTCGAATGACGGCCGCAACAGATAGTCCTTTCCACCTTCAGCGCTGTCGCTAATCGCAACTTCGCCGATCTCAATTGATGCTGTCATGATTCATTCCGGTGAACGGGTATTATCAAGGGCAGCACGCTGCCCTTTGGAATAACCGTTAGCTGACGGTGACTGTGCACGCCGTTGACGTTGCTGTCTGAGCAGGTAGAGACGAGTCGGTAACTTCACAGGTATAAACCCCTGCATCACCAGATGCGGCACTGGACTTGTTGAATGTCGCTGTGGTTTGCCCTGATACCGTACTGCCGTCTTTCTTCCAGACGTAGGTGTAAGGGGAAGTACCGCCAGCAACAACAACCGGCATATTCAGCGCTGAACCGGTAGCGACAGATTTTGTCGGCGCCAGATCGGTAGTAAATGTCAGGGCATCAGCAGCAACCACTTCGATTGTGCTGGCGTCACCAACCTTGAACTCAGTGGAGAACGTAACGATATCGTTAGTTCCACCATCAGAGCTCAGAGCGGTGATGTTCATGTAACCGATGAATTCAACCGGGCCGTAGTCCATACGAACCCAGATACCAGGCTGCCGCTTGGCTTTAAGTTCAGCAGCAAAGTACTCAATAAACTTGCCGACACCGTACTGATCCAGTTTGTCTTTTTTGCGCACCTCACCTTCAAACGAGATGGTGAAATCGCTGTTGGTGATGATCGTCTCGACGTAGCCGCCGCCGTCATCAGCATCAGAAGTAACAGTGTTCGGGTTGAAGTCGAAGCCTTTTGACGTACCTGCCGCCAGAGACATCCAGTCACCATCTGCCGGTTTAACGTCCGGGCAGCCATCGGCAACTTCAAGCACAACCGCTCCACCGAACAGGCGTTCGTTTGAGTTCTGGCAATTAGCCATGTGAAACTCCTCTTTGACATAAAAGAAAACCCACCGTAGCGGGTCATTTGGTTGGAATGGCTATTCGCCGTAAGTGCAGGCGAACTGGAGTCGGAAGACTATTCGCCCTTCTTCTGTGAGCACCGGCGCTGGGATTGCGCCCATGTTCTGGATGTAGCCGACGCACTCGTCAGCCATGGGGTTAGCCTGGACGTAATCAATGATAGACTGAACAGCCTGCACCGTTGCAGCCCGCTTATCATTTGGCCCTATGACGTTTACCATCACGTAATACTCGGATCCGAGATCACTTCTGATTGGTGTGCCGTTATTCGGTGCAAACACGATAAATGCGTCTGTTGCCTTATTCGTGTCTTCAAAAAAAAGCAACTGAACAATGCGACCGGCTGTTAGCCCGGCATCCTGAAAAAGGTTTTTAACCCGCTCGTACATAGGAGGTGTCATACGAACCCTATAAAAAAAGGCCGCCGTGGCGACCAGTTTTGCTATTTTCTTCCATGATTATCATGGAACCCAAACTTCTTGCTAGCCCTCTGCCTTGCCTCTCTGGCTTCATCTATGGAGTCGAACCTTCCCAACTTGATATGCTTGCCATTAACTTGGATTCTGGCCTGGGTCCTACCACCATCATTAGGAATACAGACTCCAATAACTCCAGTTGAATTATGCGACGGCGTTTTTACATTCTTTCCATTTTCAGCATGACTAACAGAGCGGAGATTTTCGATTCTATTGTCTGTAGTTATTCCATTGATATGGTCAATTTCTTGAGGCCATTCGCCATAGATATATAGCCATGCCAATCGATGCGCGTAGTAACACTGTTTGTGAATACGGATTATTACATAGCCTATCGACATTACAGCCCCGGCCTGCTTACCAGAATATTTTGTGTTCCATATTTTCTGAGCGCGCAGGTCTTTGAAATGCTCAAGCGGCCTTGCTTTCCAGGTAAAATACCCGGATAAGGGATCGAAACACAGACATTGGCGTAGATAGTCAGCCGTCATATCTGATTTAGATACTTTCATATAAACCTCGTAGCTGGCTTACCGTAGATAGAAAGTTGTGCCAGAGCGGTCTACGTTCCGCCTCTTCGGGAGCTACCCTAGGCACTGTATAATTATACACTAACTATAGGGACAGTTCCTTATTAACGACGGCGTCAATATCTGATTTTCTACGCTCGCCAGCTTTCTCCAGGAATTTAGGCTCGCCTGATGGGTCCCAATAATTACCACCACCTTGTTTAGCTGGTCGCGGCTTGCCTTTAAGGGTCCCATTGGCCTCATGGACATAGATCGCATAGTTTGCTGAGTAACCAATTCGCCCAGTGATGCGAGTGCCGTTTACCATCACCTCCTGGAACTGGGAATTGATGAGTGTCGAGGTTGCTATTGGCGTCATTCCTGCAGCTTCTGGAGCCACAATTAGTAAAGCTGATTTGATGGCCCTTATCACCTTTCGACCATTAATGTCGCTGATCAGCTTATCGAGGTTGGTTTTCGCCTGCGGAATTCCTCGTATTCTGGCACCCATGGTTTTCTCCAGTCATTAAAAAAGGCCGCCGAAGCGACCTGTTTGTATTCATTAGAGTCTATGCGTGTGAGTTCTTTTCATCACAAATTCGCTGAGCTTCTTTCCTTGCTGAGACAAGGATATCTTCAGCGAGCGGTGCCTTCTGATAAAGACTGTGTACTGATAGCACAATAAATTTTTCATTAGGATTGTGCCATCCCCAACTGCGCTTGCCATGCTCATTTGCACTTGAAATTGCGCATATTTCCACGCTGCATCTATCTTCAGATATCTTTTGCTGCACTTCCCACATATCAACCTCGTCTAAGTTGCTCGTCATAATATTTGTGGCAGGCGGTGACGATACCGCTTTTCGGGAGCTACCCTAGCCACTGCGTTATTTTATCATACGCCAGTCAAAATGGCGTAATCATCAGCAGTACGCTCGAACGTATCTGCATAGCGAATAACCTGTTTCACCTCATCGGCGCCAGCAACAGCCGGGTCTGTTTCTGTCGATACGCCAATCAGCAGGTAATCACCCGTGGCGGCCTGTGATTCTTCCGTCCAGAAAGTGTTCTTGATGACAACCTCAGAACCGAGATCGCCAAGAGACGCCGATACGCCTGAGATTCTTTGCGATAAGCCGCCTTCGTAATCACAAAGGATAACTTCAGGGGCTGAATATCCAAGTGGATCGCCGTATTCGTTCTTTCCGAGTTTGCGCCAGATAGTCGCCTGCGCGGTATATGACCAGTTAGCAGCGCTCGACACTGGTCACTCCTTTGGCGCAGTAATGCGCTCAATCTCAAACCACTCTATATTCAGCGCATTGACCTGCTGACCTTTACCTACCGGCACGAAAAGCCCTATAGCATCGCCACATTCAAGCTGCAAATAACGCTCAATGACGATTGGTGAAACTACTGTCTCACTGAAGGTTTTAACCTCTCCAGCAACGCGATAAACGACCGTCACATTTAACGCGCTAACCATGCTTGTTACAGTTGCCATGTTTCACTCCTTC
>NZ_JMTB01000018.1 GCF_000734965.1 Trabulsiella guamensis ATCC 49490 | reverse complement strand
GCCAGTCTCCCGGATTCGCGGGCAGTTGATATGCCACTCGCCATTCGATTTAACGTAGCCGGTAGTCTCCCGCCCGGTGTCGGTCATCACCCAGACGCGGGTGAATGAGCGCGGAAGACCGTGCTTAACTGATTTGTACGTCATCACTTGCCCCCGCACATGCAGCCGCCCTTCCCGATCCAGATACCAGCGAATGCCGGGGCAGCTGTAGGGTCGGCAGGAATCAGAGAGGTCGCGCAACCGTATTTATCCAGTCCCCGCAACAGGTTTACAGAAGCTTTCCAGCGGTCAGTAAACGACTGATACCGGAACGAGCGAGACGCCCCGCTTGGAGCTGTCTGGCTGGAGATGTATTTATCACCCTGCCCGAGCCCCATAAGCGCCAGCAGATAAAGTTGAATCAGCAGCGCGGTAGATGCCGGATAATACGCATCAAGACACTCCTGAATACTGTTGGCCTGGTCGACGAGAGCCTGAAGAACAAAATCGGGAATGGTAATTCCCTGGCTCTCCAGATATTCCTTCGCCTGTTCGAGAGTTACCATTATCGACTCCGTGAAATACCCCGCCGGAGCGGGGCATAAAAAAACCACCTTAGCGGCGGCTGTTATTCAGCAGGGAAAAGCTTTTCGAGTTCGCCATCCGGCAACAGCTCACTGAGCTTTTCAGCGCCCAGGTTGCCTTTGAACTCAATGCCCAGTTCAGTAAGGCGGCCCTGAATAATCTCTTTGCGAGATTTCTCACCGGTACTGGCATCAGGCGTCGACGGGGTAAGTTCTCCGCCTGCCTCACCATTCATGAGACGGACGTTAGACTTCAGCGCCGGGTGCAGTTCTTTCAACTCCACCACCTGCCCTACCTTCACGCCGAACCACGCGCGCACAACTTCGTATTTAGCCATGCTGTTTCCTTACGCCAGGTTAGCGCCGTAGACAACGCCAGACAGGCCCTGATCGTCTGCGGTAATTTGCAGACCTTCAGCAGACATGATCTGGAAGTTGTAGTTAACGTTAGGCAGTGGGCGCGGCAGCGGAACAACGCCGACAGCCATACCCACCAGTGGGGAGATCACGTCACGACGACGAACGTACGCGATAAACTCGTTACCGGACAGTGCGAAGCTCATGCGGATTTCTTTCACCGGCGCGAACGGCAGAACAGCCTGCAACACAGTGCCGCTTACAACTCCATTGACCACGTACGGCTGCGCCAGGTTCGCCCAGATTTCCGGGGAAACCCACATCACATCGTATGCAGCGACTTTGTTCGTGCGTGCGGTGGTACCGAATGCGCCTTTACCGAAGAACGCGAAGATCGCGGTCATGTCAGCGGTGGTCAGGTCGATGTTCGCGCCACCAGCACCAGACCCAAGGTTAATCTTCTTGGTGTGGCGGTGGTTCTTGATGCCCTGCGCCGGATAGGACTGAACCTGAATTTTTGAATCGCCGTTCAGATAGTAGTTGACGCGCTTCTGGTTGAACTTACGCATCTTCGCCATCTGCGAGTCCAGCACCAGATCAATGCCAACAGAGTTCAGGCCAGCAGCATGACGCCAGTTAACACCGTAACCAGCAGTGAACACCGGAATCGGATCGCCGTCGCTCGCGTAGTCAGTGTGGTCGAAGGAGAACGGCGCCTGACCATCGATGCTTACTGACACGTCGTCAGCGATGTCGCCAACCACGTTATAAAGCTTGGCGGTTTTACCGACCGGCAGCACGGTCTGAACGCCGATCAGGTCGTTCACGATTTCCATGCCAACTTCCTGATCGCGCAGTTGCAGCACCTGGTTGTCAATCTCAGCCCAGAAGTCACGGGAGAAACCGCCAACAGCGTTACAAGCCAGCATGTCAGGCGTCATGATTGCGCGGTTAGCCGCAATGATGGAATCGTTCTGCAGGTTCCACATGTTGCGGTTTGCCCACAGTTCGCTCCAGTGCCCGCCGAGGCGGGAGTTAGTCGCCAGCGTCTCTTTAGAGAAGTACATATGTGTTTGTCCTTTTGTTACGCGCCAGCTGCGGCGACAGTGCCAACGCGCATGCGCACGCGAATGAAGTCGGTGGTGCTGGCCGCGATGGTGTATTCATCCTGGCTGTAGCCGATCACTGAATCAGTATCGGAGGTGGCAAGGGTGAACTGACCGGCAGTTCCCAGCTTGATCGGGCTGTCTTTCTTATAGGCACCAGGCAGGCAACGCAGCGCCAGCTCGCGGCCTTCTTCGACGTAGTTGCCGACAGCCGAATCACCGGCAGGGATTGATTCAGTGATAGTCAGGCCCTGGTGATAACCGACATCGATGATGTACAGGCGGCCGGTTAGCGCGGTGGCCTGAGCGAATTTATCGGATGAGTTGATGGTTGCGGCGGTGCCAGGAAGCAACGCGGCGGCCGTTGTGCGGGTTTCGGTCTTGTACAGAGACTGACCGTCGATATTAACGCGACGATAACGTGGCATTATTCCGGCTCCTTACTTGAAGTGTTCGTCTGCGGCTGGTGCGCCGGTTTCTTTGTGCTGCTGTGCATTGTTGGTGCCCAGCGGAGCAGCTTCGCCCAGCGACTTGAACATCGCGTCCAGAGCTTCGCCAGACAGCGCGTTAGCCACGATATCGCCATAGACCTTGGCAACCGCTTCGCGCTTTGTTTTCTCTTCAGCGCGAGAGTTGGCGGTCAGGGTTTCCGCGAGTTGCTTCTGATTGGCCTGCAGCGCATCAACCTTTTCCGCGAGAGGCTTAATAGCCGCTTCAGTATTGGTCGCAACAGCCTGGCCGATCATGCTGCCGATTTGTTCCAGTTCTTCTTTGGTTAAAGGCATGTCGCCCTCCGTTTTGTGGTTTGGTGCAGGCTGTTCCTGCGGTGTGAATAGAGCTTTGAATTTGTTGGCTACGACGGCCACCCATGACTCCTGGCGCGCTACTGCGGTGCCGGTGTCGTCGAAGGTGATAACGCCGCCCTCAGACTTGTAGCCAAACACCTCAGCGGTGCCGCCGTTGCGGATGATTACCGCTTGCGAGTCAGTGAAGTCAGCAACCCATGCGTATTCATCCGCGCCCGCCGCAAACTTAGCTTTGGCCGCCCGATCGAGACGCTGCTCGCGCTCCCGGTAGGATTCACCCACTAGCGCGCCGGAGTTCGCCTTAAGCGGCTGAGCAAGATCGGCATTAACCATCAGGCCAACGCCTTGCTCAGGGGTGGCCGCTCCGACTTCGTGCAGCAGGATCGCGTCGTGGTCCATGCTGTAAATCTTCGCCACCCACTCTGCGCCCGTAGCTCTCTGTTGTTCGTTAGGCTCAAGCTGGTCGAGGAAAGCGGCGACACTGGTATGAATAGGCGGAACGTCATCTCCACGCTCAATAGCTGCGACGCGCTCAAGAAGCTCCCTGCCCCCTTCAGACTCACCGGCGCGGGCCACATCAACCCACTTTTCGAGGTAGATGCGATTACCTGACTTCTTAACGTTGCGGTTCCACGCGCCGATATGGCCTGCGTTAATCCCCTCTGGGGAGAAAGCAGACACGAACTGACCGTTAACCTGAGGATGACCCAGCGGTGCCAGGGTGCCTTCCAGCCCTTTATAGTGGGCGTCGATTTGCTCTTGCGTGTACAGCCCGCCATTCATGACGACGTTCGCCGGCAGCGTGTAGCTCGGCAGCACCAGGTGCTCACGACCGTTGTATGTTTCACGCCGGATAGACTGACTGTTCACCTTCGTGGTGATATTGACCTGCATTGGCATGGTTAAACCTCAAGCTGCCTTTTTGCAGCAGTGACAAGCTGAATGATTGACCTTCATCTTTTTCCAGTGGCTGTCGAATTCCTTCTTAGCCATTTCGATGACGTTCGGATATAGCGGATTGCCGTCTGCATCCACCAGCACCTCAACCTGACCGCACTTACAGTTAATTGCATTAGCATCAACTGCATACCAATCCCTTACTGCCTGAACTGTGTATGTGTGCGCGTGTCTCAGAGCGTGCTTTATTCGCGTTGTGGGGCTTAATGCTGAAAGGTGAAGAAGCCTGATGTTTAAACCGAGATCATCCATCGATGATTCGGCCTCATCCCATCGTGCGCGACGCAGCGCGGTAGTCACTTCAGTGCGTGCTATCCGGTTCGCCCGGCGTTTCTCGATGCCGGTCTGATCTGTCAGGTTGCGGGCAATGTCCAGCGGATTGAGCCCACGCCCCACCCCATCAGTCAGCACACGGGCCATGTCGCGCTTAACATCTGCGCTCAGTCCCTTCATTTCCTCAAACACACGGGCATGCACCAGCGCCATTCGTTGCTGGTACGGATCGCTTGCGAGGATGGACGCCAGCGATTCCCGCCCGGATGCGTACACCGGGGATTGCTGGCTAAGGTTGTAGAACGACTGCCCGGTCCCCTTCTCCGAAGCCAGATCGATGTACTCGTAAAACCACAGGTCGTAGTCGCCACCTTCAAGCAGCACCTGATCCACCAGGTAACTGGCATCGTTCAGGATGATGGAGAGTAGCGTCGGGTTTAGCTGGTATTCGTATCTGGCGTTTACTGCGAGGGAGGAAGGTATTTTGTCGAGTGCTGATTTGTACGCCTTGCCAATCTTATTCATCCGCCTGGCGAAGTCTTTCATTGCCCGGCGTTCCAGCGCATCGGCTCCGGTCGGATCCTGATAGTTACGCGGTAGAATTGGTGGCTTCGTTTTCTTCGTCGCCATCCTCTTCTCCTAAAGGCTCTTCGTCGTCATTGTCATAGCCAGCAGCTGTACGAATCTCTTCACGGCTGAATGCCGGTTCTTCACCGCCGCCCAGCATGGTCTGGTTAATCTCGCCCATGGTCTTGGCATTGGTGAGCTTCTCAGTGCCGGTCTGTTCGTTCAGGTCATCCCAGATGACAGACTTCTGGCTGACTGAGTCGACGATCTGCAGGCTGATAAGCTTGTCGCAGAAGTCTTCAATCTCGAAAGAAAGATCCACACGGCGCGACTGGCAGCGTGCATTAAAGTATTTCTGGTCTTCGGTGCTGGAGCGCTCGGCCTGCTGATTACCAACCAGAATGCGCGTCGGGATATCAACTCCGGCGGCAGCGGTTTGCAGGTTGACGTTATAGGTCGCTGACGGATCAGCCACAGCAGTCACCAGCGGAGTGACCGTAGCCCCTTGCGTCGTCATTAGAACATCGTTGCCACGGTTCATTTCCCAGGTAACTTCGTTAAACTTATCCTGCAACTCGTCAATGCTCACGCCATAAAGCGACGCAAGATTGTTGAAGTCGATTTCCTTCTCAAAATTGACATTAAGCTGGCGAGCGGCGTTCTTCAGGAATGACTCACCAGACCCGCCTTCTACCTTCTCAAGACTCACGAAGGCGTTATAAGCTGGCTCAAGGAAGCCAATAGCATCGTCTGAGTAATCTCCAAGGATGAAAACGCGATCGGGGTGGATGTTGACACGGCGACTTGAACCATTCGGCAACCGTTCGGCGTACTGCCACATCTTAGGCTGGCCGTACGTCTTCGAGTTCAGGCTAGTGTCCCACTCGCTCACCGTAAGCGATCCGGCCCACGCCACCGATATTTTCTGAAGACCTCGCCCTTTGGTTACCGGAAGGTTCCAGTATTTTTCATCGCGGACGTGCAGAAGTATGCCAGCATAACGGCCCACCAGACGACGGCGATCGGCCTCAGAGAATGAGCGCCAGAATCGGTTTGTGAATACCTGTTTCGCCTTTTTCTCCCAGGTTGTTTCGTTTTCGCTCTCGTCGGCATCGTCACCCTCGATGATTTCCGGGTTAGTCTGCCAGCACTTGCCCACCAACTTCTCTACGGCGCCGTGGGCAATACCGCCGCGTCGGTACAGGGCGTAGAGGTTTTCGTAGGTTACCTGCTCAGGGAAGCCATACTCGCACCATGCAGAATGGCGCTTATTGTCCAGCCCCATTGTAGGCGCCATCAGCCACATACGGGCGCGCGCCATCCGCGCATCGTTCAACGCATGGTTGACGGCGAGAGTTAATTTGTCAGTCATGGTTTGTCCGTCAGCGTTTCAGCGGCGGGATTTTTGGTCCTTTTGCCGGTGTGAATGATTCAATTTTTCTGATCATCAGAGTGCGACAGTGCCTTGGGATGTAATTTAGAGGCATGACTCTTTCGAATCTGATGATTTTCCCACAGGCGCAGCACCAATATTCGGTCATGTCCGCGCTCCCTTATGGTTGTTTTGGTGGTGGTAATACCTTTCCAGAAGATTTCGACGCGCATGGCTGATAACCAGGCCATCCATTGCGCTTTCTCTCGCAGCCAGGGCATTTGCATTTATCTGCCATGCTTATCTCCCTTGCAGGCGTTTTGGAATCATCATTCCCATCGACTGAGGTTTGCGTTTGATATACCCGTCCAGACCGTACCGGACACCATCCCAACAGTGGTTGTTTTTGTCTTCGATAACTGGCAGAACTTCGCCAGTGATGCGGTCTGTTTTGTACGAGTAAAGCCGCGCCTCTTTCGCTGTTTCTTTGCAGCGTGGATGGATGATGATTTTCTTAAACCCGCGCAGGCAGGTGATGCCGTCCTCTACGCTACCCTGCCACTTCTGAGCAGCGGAGATATTGAACCCCTGCCCTTTGATGTGACTGATAGTCTCAGGGCGAGAGTTGTCGGCTTTGATAGGCCATTTTCGCGCTTCAGGGATGCCTGGGAATTTGGCCTCATCGGTAACCTTCCAGTCGATAAGTTGCTTCGGCGTGGCGTCTGTTTTCCCGGCGTAGAACTTCCACATGTCGTCGAGCTCAACGCCGTTTCCGTAAGCCTCGTATTCGATGTAGAGGTTGTTATCCAGGATAAACATGCGAATGAGCGTGCTGGGGTCCTTCGCGAATCCGAAGTCGGCGCCAAACAACAAACGCTCTGATTTCTGCCAGAGATCGTCTTCGAAGCTCTGCACGACGTATTTGTTTGCCAGCACCTGCTTGTCGGAGTTTTCGAGGTAAGCTCCTTCCCAGATCCACGCATAGTCCGCGTAATCGAGGTTTGCCAGGTCTTCCTGCCTCTCCTCCTCGAGCACCGCAGGGAACCATGGATTGTCCACATAGTTCATCTCGACAATCATCGAGCTTTTTGGCGGGTTCTTTCTGAAGAGCTTATCGGTGGCGCTGCCTTCCTTCTCCGGGTTCCAGGTGACCCAAATCTCTGAGCCTTCTTCTCGAACTGTCGGGCGAAGCTTTTTCCAAGCAGTAGCGGATACCGACTCGGCCTCATCAACCCAGGCCACAAGAATTCGTGCTTTGGATTTGATGCTGTCCAGGTTATGGCGAAGACCGCAGAATACGTAGCTGACCCTGCGGTTTTTTGTCCTGATGTATTTCTCGCCAATATCGAAGTAATCATCAAGCCAAGGCACTGAACGAATAGCCTGCTTCACCTCCTCCATGGAGGACTCTTCCAGCGAGTTCATGTATTCGCGGGCGCAAAGGATTACTCCGCTGATATTGGCCTCTGCCGCCTGGTAAGCCTTAACGGCGGTCATAAGTGCAAAAGTGCGGGTCTTGGCGGAACCGCGCCCACCGTGAGCGCCACGATAGCGGATCCCTTCTGTCGCGAATACGGGGACTAACTTGGCCGGTATCTGGAGGTCAACTTGGCTTTCCATTGGCTGGGTCAACTCCTACCAGGCGAATTGTCGTCGGTCTCGGTGACATGCTGCCATCCGGGCTGGTGTGCTCGACCTTCTGTTTGTTGCTATATGCGTCACCAACCTCTTTGGCGGCCTGCTCCATCAGCGAAGCAGCCAACGCCATGTTTTTCATTCCCTCGGCGCGGGTCATCATCCGGTCAAGTGCACGGAGACGATATGCTTTGTTGGCGATCGGAATGTCGCTTAATTCGGTCTGGAAGCGCTTGCGGGTATCGTTGAAAAGCTCTACCCATTTCTGCGCCAGCCCCCTGCCGTTTGCTTTCGTCGGGTCGTGGGATTCGACCTGCTGACGAGTGATGCTCAGGCCAAATTCTTTTTTGACCAGCTCAACCACCTGGGATGGGGTATCGAAGCAGGCAAGGGACTGAACGATGAAGGCTTTGACCTCACCTTTCAGTGTCGCCATGGATTACCTGCCTGTCATAATCAGTCATATTGCTAGGCCAGCTTTAGCATGCATGTCCCGCATGACCTGGCTATATCAATGTGAGCCACTTCTGCTGGCGCATTGGCCGCATCAACGAGCTCCTGTACTTCTTTGCTGGCACCGTATCGACGTACGACACCAGTGAATTCTTCGACATCGTGGCCGCGCAGTGTCAGCACTGGCTGCCCGGTCTCTTTGTTGAACTTGGGCGCGCCGAAATCATCGGTGGCCTGGGCGATGTGGTATAGCTCATGTTCCACCAGCGCGCAGAACTCGAGGTCACTGCATTGTGAGCAGTAATCGGCTGCCAGCGGTACAAAGCCGTTAACCAGCTCAGGCTGGCGTCGTGACATCTTTCCCGTGAAGGTTTCGCCTGTTTGGGTGGTTAGCGTGATTTGGTAGATGTCAGGCATGGTTACCTCTTCGCCTTATCGCAGCGTTTGCTCTGCTTCTCAGATGTGCTTAGCCACTTACGGCTTACCCGTCAGCAAGATTGATCACCTCGCTTATTCAGGTGCTCATGTCATTATCGAAGCCACTCGCAGAAGCAGCTTCTGTAATGACCTACTTGTTTTCGGTCTGCTTATCCCATTCCTCGCGGAACTTGGATGGGTTTTGACTGCCTTGTAATGACATCACTCGGTGAAAATCAGTTTTGGTTGTGTCAGCGATAGGATCTGTTCGAATTCCATCGCAAGCAGTTTCTTTTCGCGCTTGCGTGCATTCATCATCTTGCTACCGATGCGGGCCTTCACTTCTGACTTGGCGACCTTTAACGCATGGCGGTGCTGAGCCTGCTCACCCATCTCATGCCAGCGAGTCAACTGATCTGCCATCCAGTTAAATGCCTGAATGTATCGCACTTTGATTAGCGTGGCCGCCGCGCCAGTGAAACCCATCACTACCAACATGTAACCATCTTTTGTCAGTTTAAACATTGGCTGCGCTTCGCCATTTTTATCAATGAAATCAGTCTCCTCAAAATTGAGTGCGGCAAATTCTGGAGGACATTCTGACTTCACCTGCCGAATTTTTCTCAACACGTTATCATGTCGTTTTCCGAAGTAATCAGCGATCTTCTGACTGGTCGTGAACGCCTTCCCTTGGATAGCCATCACCATCTTAGAGAAGTCGAACTCCTGGACTAACACTGCTTCTTTCATTACGTTTACCTGCTCTTTGAGATGAACCGTTGCCGCATAGGAAGTCAGCCCACCGAGGCTCGCCAGCACTAACTGACATCCTCAACGGCTCATTCCAAAGGGTCTGGTTCGGTGGTTTTTGTGCGCATGCGGTGCGCGGTGAAATTCAGGTATAAAAAAGCCCGACCGAAGTCAGGCTCTGTTTGTGTATTTGTGGGACACATCATTTCATACACTGGGTGTTGATGTAGTCCTGGAGGTAACCAACCTGCCTCGTTACTGTTTCGATTCGCTCTCTGAGAGTGAAATAATCCCGTTCAGCGGTGTCATTAAGTCGGGGACCGGTTGCATTGCCCAGCTCGCCGGTGCTGGTGGTTTCGTGCACGGCCTGACAGGTGGCGTTGAGCTGCAACCGACGCTTGCCAGCAACAACATCACGCTCAAGCTGATTAATAGTGGCCTTTGCATCTTCCAATTCTCCGGTGTATTTCGCATCCAGCGCGGCAACGTCCCGCTGACGCGTCTGCATGTCAGTAATTGTCGAGTTCGCCAGCGACAGTTCATTTCTGGCGGCGTTCCGCTGGCCTTTGTATGTGATGGCGTTGTCACGGTAGC
>NZ_JMTB01000017.1 GCF_000734965.1 Trabulsiella guamensis ATCC 49490 | reverse complement strand
TGTTGGCTGCCGTGGCGACATAAAACACTGCGCCAGCGAATGCACCAAACACCACGCCAAAATCAGTACTTGTCGCCAGGCCGTACATACTTGCACCAAGCAGCCCTCCGGCCGCAACGGCAGTACCGGAAACAGGATCGGACATTTAGCCCCCTCTTTTATTGCTGTAAATCCTCTCTGGACGAGGGGAATAAAAAAAGCCCACATCAGGTGGGCTTATGTTGTTGCTGGTTACAAAAGTGGCAGAATATAATAAATATAATGCTCATTTGCTCATTAAAAAGCAAGCACGTTATCAACTTTTTTTGCTACTTTCTTCACATTATCGCGACAGATGAATGCATTTTGCAGCGGTTGGTACAGGCAGTACAGTGAAGCATTCAGTACACCCTTCACCTCGCGTCTGACGGTCGAAATGCTTGGCCGCTTATACTGGTTTCCGGCGCGTGTCCTCATCATGCGCGGTGAGCATATGGCATGCTGCCATGTGGCTATGCTTATCTCACTGGAATTGCAGACGTAGTAAGCAAACAATACACGCCATGCATTTTCATCGATGTTCTTAAGGTAATGACGAATCACTCCGTCGATCAGCATGCCATCGTCATCACTGCATACCGGTCTTGATGATTCCTGAGGTTGAACGGTAGCCATGAACTTAGCAATCATGTTGATCATGGACTTGTCGATCTTCCCCGTTTGTGTCCACGCACCCCACAACTGGAGCCATTGGTCAATCCACTGATACTGATCTTTGGTTAATTCCAGTTTCATGCTGATGCCCCTGTTTTCTGATATATGCGAACGGTATTCTGTAAAATTCGATAGTCGACAAGCACGGAGCCAGGGCGACGGTAAATGCGAAGGCTGCGCCAGCGGAGACGGAGTGATTCGATAAGTTCTGGTTTCATGCTGCCTCCCGCTGTTTCAGTTCTTTAAGCTTTGCGCGGTAATGTGCTGCCAGTGCGTCGAGTTCTTCGCGTGTCCATTTCTTTGCTTCGTGCGGGCCCATCAGGCGGTCGTAAGCTGCCTGTCCAATATTGGCGATCAGCCGTGGGCGGTATTCACCGATATTCCCTGACAGATAGGAGTTACAGGCCTCGCACTGGATATGACAGTTGGTTTCGTCGTAGCGGGTTTCTGGCGATGCGCCGACAGTACGGAAGTGACCGGCGTTCATCTTCGCGCCGGAGTTGCGCCCGCAACTGATACACGGTTGCCCTGAATCACGCTGGCGAATGAACGCGTTAAACGCTGTCTGAGCGCGTTTGTGATACTGGCTAAGTGGTTGCAATGCTTTCTTGCGAATCTTCAGCTCACGGCGTTCCTGCTGTGCTTCCTGTTTACGCTTTCGCTCTGATTCGGCTTTCTTCCTGGCAAGAATGCGCTGACTGTACTCGTAACCATGCTCAGGACAGCACCACCAGACGTTATCGTAGGTGGCAATGAATTTTGTTTTGCATATTTTGCAACTGCGGCGGGTTGGTTTACGCATGATTCCTCCGCGCCGCGAGACGCAGCCATTTCTGATCCACCAGGCGGGCGGTGTAGTCTTTCAGTGTCGGGATGTCGGAAGGCTTAACCGCTGGCTTACGCTTGCGGCGTGCCGGAACGCGAAAGATTTCGTTGGTGATGACGCGGGAAAGTGGGTTACTCATTTGCTTCACCCTCAAATCGCCAGTTATAGCCTTTATGGTAAGATGATTGACCTGTGCAGCACCTGCTAATGCAGCCACTGTCGAACCCATCACGAACCGCATCCATAGCGGCTGCGTAGCGAACCTCTTTTCCAGTAACACGGCATGTAGCGATTACCGCTTTACTTGCGTTGTGATCCTCGCCGAACCTTCCGAGCTGATTTGGGATAACACCAAGATCGCTATAGGCATGACGAAGATTGCTTGACGGAGTTGTCCATTCAAGATTTTCAGCGCGGTTATCTTTTTTGTTGCCGTTTTTATGGTTAACAACTAATCCGTCGGCGTAACCGTCGCAAAATGCCATGGCGACAAGCCTGTGTGCTGCATACTTTTTGCCGCAAATCTTTATCTGAAGGTAACCAGTGGTATGCACGTCAAACGGCTTCAAATCCTTACCTTCTAAAACCTTCTTGTAGCCACTCATCACGCTAACGGTGCGTGTTAAGGATCGAAATCGACCATGATTACTGACTTCATAATCGCTTGATATGGATGTTTCTTTCCAAATCTCTTCTTCAAACATGGTCGT
This sequence comes from Trabulsiella guamensis ATCC 49490, assembly GCF_000734965.1. Classification (GTDB taxonomy): domain Bacteria; phylum Pseudomonadota; class Gammaproteobacteria; order Enterobacterales; family Enterobacteriaceae; genus Trabulsiella; species Trabulsiella guamensis. The sequence continues at coordinate 1,343 of NZ_JMTB01000017.1, read as the reverse complement.
GTCCTTTTGAGTGATATTCTGAGTTGGCAGGGATCCGCAATTTGATACCGCGCTCAGCGCACCAGACTTCAATGCGGCGCAGGTAGAAGGTCATCTCTTCGGTGTCGAGTAACTTGGTGGACTTCACCATCTTGGTTTCACCAAGAACGGTTACAGGCTTGGCGGGACAGAACATATCCTTCAGAAACTCATGAAGGTCTTCCTCGGTTAACTTGCTTTCGGAGTGGTGGTTGACGGCAGATGCAACGTCGCTATTCCACATCCAGAGAAGAGAATTTTGGGAGAGGCTACGTTTGTCCTTCCAGGGCTTGATGATGAGGCGATAGCAGTCGCCAGATTCCAGCATTGGCTGTATCTGCTGCCCGATGGCGTAAAAGTTGGATTTGTGCAGACGGATGCCGTCTTTGTTCATGCTCATACGGCCTCCTTAACGGAAACCGCAGAATGCAGGAAATCGCAGGTGCATTTCTGCATCTGTGACTGGTGGGAATGCGTTCTGATTGTCGTTTGCACTTTGAGTCCCCTCAAAGCGCAGAAGTCGCAACCGGGTGTTCAGGCCGACTGCGACTTAATTATAACATCAAATTTGAAAAGTGATTATCAATGATCAGTTTTACGCTCTGCTGCTGTCTTAGCCATCATTCCTCCTGCTTCGGTGCTGCTGGCAGTGGCATCCAGTGGGTGACATACTCTACCAACAGATTATCGCAATAGAAATTCCAGTACCTGTCATACGCACCAGACCAAACTTCTCCATACTCATTGAATGCCAGGATGGCCTTAAACTGCTCCGGCATCCGCTCACTGCAAGCCACCCAACCATCCGGAATCACCGGAGAGTTGCCAGACACAATGTCGGCGCGAACATATAGCGTGTCGTCCTGATGCTGATTGTCGCTGCACCATGTTAACTCGCTGAACTCGCCGTTCTCCGGCCATACTCCAGCGGTTTGAAGCCAGATATGCTCTGGCGCTTCCTTGCATGGCGTATTAGCTGGCAACTTGTAAGCCGTCGTTACAGATTCGGCACTCTGAAGCATGGCGGCGCGTTTCTCCAATAACTCCTCAGCCCTACGCATCATTGCTCTGTGTTTATACGGCGCATCTTCATCAACATCCATTTCATACCGCCGCATGGCGCCAACCATTTCCTGCAATGATTTATTCCACTCATCAGGCACAGATACCGGCGCTGGCGGTGCGGCGTATAGTGGTACGCCTTTACCTCCGCCTGAAAACTCGTTGTGGCCGTTGTACTCAACAGCCTCGCCGTCAATCCACATATACGCCACAGGCTCCGCTTCGAGCGATGCCAGCGCGATACGCGCCAGATCAACCATGTA
>NZ_JMTB01000016.1 GCF_000734965.1 Trabulsiella guamensis ATCC 49490 | reverse complement strand
CCCCTTGCCGATGCCAGCGGCGGCACGTTCAGCCTCGCTTTGTTCCCAAAACCACCGGTGCAGTTCCATCAGCTCTTTGTCGAGTGGCTCGTATTCCCGGTCAAAATATGCCTGAGCGTCTTTCTCATCCTCGCTGGGTAGTTCACCGGGACCAAACAGCGTGTTGTAAATCCATGCCAGGCCGTTCTTAGCGTCGCCAGTTCCCTGCCATTCGATAATTGCAGCCTTCATGACCAGCAAATTTTTACCAAGCAGCAGATCGACTTCTTTAAAACGCTTGCGAATATATTCATTCTCACTCTGTAGTTCGGTGATGCGCTTCTCTGCGGCTTCAACTCGGTATTTTTCTCGCTGGAACATCTTGTGAATTCGGTCGAGAGCTTCAAGTCGTGCTGCTGATGTTTTTTCTGCGGCTTCCAGCTCATACAGCAACGCCAGCACGGTGGCGGGGTTGGCGGTGGCGATGAAGTCACTGTTGTCATCCGTAACGCCGCCAGACAGCAGATCGACAATGCGTGACGGGTATGTGCTCAGGCTTTCACGGCGAGACTCAGCGCTTGATAACCCGCCTTTCATGCCCCTGATTTGCAGCTTCACAGCACCCTCGCCTTTCTTCCACGCTTCGTAAGCTGCAAGTCCGGGGAAGTAGCCAAAACCAGCGGCGCTATGAATCATGCCCGTCGATTTGAGTACTGAAATTTCACGGTCAAGCGCTTTACCGGAAATGCCAATGGCCTTGCACAGATCGACGCGGCGAACCGGATGATGAACTTTGACGTAATCGAAAATTCGTTGTTTTAAGGTGTCCATTAACGCTTTCCCCCAAGGCCATGTCTGGCACGGATTTCTGCAATCTTCGCCAGCGACTTAGCTCGCGAAAGAGGTTTCCCGCCGAGCACTGGCAGTTGCTTAACAGGCGCCGGGATTGTTTCACCGCGACGAATGCGATCAGCCATGACAGAAAGCTCATCTGCAGCTTTACGGCGAAGCTCTGTATCGCTGAGAGCGTTGGCGCGCATGTTCGCGTAGAGCGTCGTTACCAGCCAGTAATGGGCGTTTGACTGCCATGGGTATGACTCTGCATCCGGGTAAAGCCCGCGAGTCCGACAGTATTCGTAAATCAGATCAACCAGCTCGTGAGCGTCTGGCAATCCGGCTGCCGCAGCCTCTTCGACTTTGCACCAGGTGACAAACTGACCAGGAGAAGGCAGAAACGGGCGCTCCTGTCGGCGGGCAACGCGCATACCTGCGTCAACCTGAGTCATTGAGGTGATTCCGTTTTCCATGAAAGCCATGACCCACTGACGGCGGATTTCGTCTATCTCATGCTGGTCACGGTTAGCCATGCCTGCCGGGAACGCAGCGAGAAGCTGGGAAAATAACCCGTTGATGATCTGCGCTACCTGCTCCACTTCCTGCGGCTCGTTGTGATGCGCCGGGAGGTTGTGCGCCATAAGTCGCATTTGTTCTCGGTCGAAGTCATGCATCTGCTCTGCAAGGCTTTTCATAGCTTCACCCAGTAGATCCAGTCGGTATTTGTGATGGAGACTTTCGGTTTTTCAGACGTAGTTCCTGTGGCTTGCTTGTTCCGCTTGATATCAAGTTGAGTCCACTTTTCGCGCAGCGTAGCCGGACACAGGACATTGCCTTTCCAGAAATTATCCTCACAGGCCCACTTGAACAGCGTGGCAATCTCCTTGTGAGTGCGATTGTCCCGCTCCCTCATCAGACGGACATCGTTGGCCCATGCGGCGTAGTTTGGTTTTTTGGCAGAACTGGAAATCCCCTGAACAACCGTGAAAAGCCATTCAGCACAACGGAGGTCTTCGGATGTACCCCACTTGGTGCCACTCTGGATCGCAGCGTCAGGTTTCAGGACGGGAAGTTTTTTATCTGGCTTGTCTGAGGATTCGTCAGAATTCTCGGACGAAGAGTTATTTATATTCTTGTTATTACCTTCTTGTTCATGATGTGCGGGGAATTGTGCGGCCTTATGTGCGGAATACCCATCTGAACCCGCGCCATTACTGGCTTCGTCATGTGCGCCTGTATGTGCGGATGTATGTGCGGGTAAATTGTCCATTTTTTGAGCATATTCAGCATAATTTGTGATAGTGATCACCCTGCCTTTTCGCTTCTCTCCAGTGATGGTGATCATCCCTTCGCGGACAAAAACAGACAGCATTCGCTCAACAGAATCCCTGCTTGTTGGAACTCCTTTTCTGTCACAAAGCTGAAGACCCAAATCGGATGCAGTTACTACCAGTTGACCGGGAAGCAGAGGCCATTTATGCCCCTTAAAAGAGGCCGTATAGGGTTGTCTGGCTGCGCTCATAAGCAGGTTCTCCCACAGCGTGCGAAGGTATACATCCTTCGCCCATGGCTGCTTAAGCACGCTCCGGTACAACGGGATGTAACCAGACTTCTGGTTTTCCATCCTGTTGCTCCTGAGTTGCCTTGCGGCGTTTAAGTCATAGACGGTCGCCGTTGTCATGCTGCACGCTCCTTAACCTGCTGGGCAGCCCACAATCCGGCGATCCACTGAATGCCTTTAGGTGTGAATTTATTCTGAGTAAACGCATGTCCGGTAAGCTGGTTTTCACCTGTTTTAACGGTGAATCGTCCGGCGTCGATATGCTGCGCGTAAGGGGTCAGTTTCCCGGCAAGGAGATACATGATTTCGTTTTCAAGCAGAAACTGACGGAAGAGATTTTCTTTGATGTGCAATAGTTTGCAGGTCTCACGAAATCCGAGTGATCCTGACGCATTTACGTAACTGTCAACGAACTGAGCCTTCGGCGCCGCAATGGAAAGCTGGTTTTCAAGCTGAAGTTTTTCTTCTGCCAGATCGGCAGCCAGACGCAGTGCTTCCGGCAGAGTCTGAGGTAGTGACGGCGTAACCTTCTCTTTCAGTTTGGAAAGCACAGTACGGCGAACAGCCTTAGACTCACGCATACCCACAAGTACGCACTGATCGTTAGTGAGACGAAGCTGATAAGACTTTGTGCCGTTCGGATTGGTCACTACGAAACTTTCGTAGTGCTCGCCATCAAGCTCATCAAGCACACGCTGGACAAAATCGTTATGACGTACCGGATTTTCAGCATGCTCTGCTCGAGCATTATTTATGATCGCAAGTAGCTCAGAGCTGCTGATAAGGTTGTTGTCTATCGTAATTATTCCTGACATACTTACCTCGTTATTTATCTGGTTAAGTGTTGTTGACGTAACACAGTGTTTTGAGAGCCGTTGCTGCTACCTACAGCGCGGCTTTCGCCTTTCTTGATTCCTTCCATCACATCATCCCCATCATTGAAGTGACCATTGCCATCAGTGGACCGGCCAGATCAGGGTCAACCCGAAATACCGATACGATCCCCTCACTCAATTCCTTTAACTTCTGATGTTTTGGTGCGTTAAGCATCACTGCTCGCTTGGCTTCGCTAAGTTCCTTTTCCATTGCTGCAAGACGAGACATAAAACTGTCTTCTCCGGCAAGGCGCCCACGAAATTCCAGCGGTAAAACCGACATGATTGCTGGCGTCAATTCGCGAATGTTCTCGCGATAGCGCTCCGTGTCGAATGCGTTATCCAGGAAGCGGAACAGCTTCTGACGGGCACGGCTAATGTCTTCCGGGAAGCTGATGGCGGTCCCGCCCTGCTCCCGGTATTCGTTGATGATCAGAGCCGAAACGACGTCCTGATTGTCTAGTGCAGACGACCATGCCCGAACCGCATCGCGGATCTTTTCGTGGTCTGGCGCCGCCTTAGGTTGAGCGCGGTTTATCATCGCCCCTGGGTGTATTCCGGTATTGTGTTGATACGCAAGTGAATGCATTGCTTTCCCTTTCGTGGTTAGGGCCGCCGATTAGGCGGCGTGAGTTCTGGGTGCGGGAACAGCGCAGGCAGGTCAGGACGGAATTCGTAATCCTTGATTTCACCAGCGACTGCGTTAACGAGATCAGGGACATGCTCAGGGGAAATTCGCTTCTTTCCGTTGAGCCAGTCGCAGATCGTTGATTGTGCTTTTCCACAACGTTTTGCCAGCTCTTTCTGGCTACCAGCGATGGAAATCGCTTTTTCTACTGCGGGGTTTTTCATAATCACCTCGGCTATCAATTTTTAGTGATTATGGATATCGCTTAATCGAATGTCAATCGCCTATGCGATTTTTTGATTAGTAATCGCCTTAGCGATACGATTAAAGGGAACTGTTAACAGAGGTGACTATGGGATTCTCAGATCGTTTAGCGCATGCAATGAAACGTGCCGGGTACACGCAAGGCAAGTTGGCTAAAGAAGTTGGCATGGCTCAGTCGAGTGTTTTCAAGTTACTCAACAATGCCAATGGTTCGAGAAAGACTGTTGAGATAGCGTCTGCTCTTGGCGTAAGACCAGAATGGCTATCAACTGGTGAAGGCGAAATGGAAGTCAGTGGCGTGCATGAACGATCTGCGCTATACCAGGTTAAAACCTCTGATAATGGATTTTATCGCGTGGATGTTCTCGACGTTAAAGCCAGCGCTGGTCCTGGCTCACTGGTAACCAGTGACTTCATTGAAACAATTCGTGCAATTGAATACACCACTGAACAGGCGCGAGCCATGTTTGGAAACCGGCCAGCGAATCACGTGAAGGTGATTACAGTCAATGGCGACAGTATGGATGGTACGATTTCGCCTGGAGATCAAATCTTTGTCGATACAGGAATTACTCATTTTGATGGGGATGGTGTTTATGTCTTCGTGTTTGGCAACACCCTTCACGTCAAGCGCCTACAGATGCAAAGGGATCGCCTGGCAGTGATATCTGACAATTCCATTTATGAGAAGTGGTACGTTGAAGCTGGAGATGAAGATACCTTCTACGTTATGGCTAAAGTCCTTTTGAGGCAGTCAATTGACTACAAACGATTTGCTTAACCCGGCAATCCTGGTTGATTATTATGACCGCCATCCTTCAGCTGATCTTTTTGCCTCAAGTTCGGCAACACGATTAAGGTTCTTTTCATTTTTCATTATTACAATCAACTGCTTATATCCATAATGTGTTGGTGGGTAAAATCTATCCGGTGACTCCTGCCCTGTTAGCCTCCTGTATTCCGATGCTTTCTTTTCGTGTATTGCTTTCATTGCCGGATACACTAATTCAGCCATAGCAACCATTTGCTCGCATAGTTGTTTAGCCTTCTCCAGGTTATTCCCTTTTGCTCTTAACTTGTAATGCTTCTTAATTTTCTCTTGTAATCCAAAATGCGCCTGAACAAGCTGCTCAGGTGATAGACAGCGCAGTTTATTTACCCACTCTTTCATTTCCATTACTTTTCCCTCCGCTTTTTTCAGCATATCACGAAATTTTTTTCTAACTAAATCACTTTATAAATCACATACATATAACTTTAGCTATCGTTAATATCGTTTTGGCGATTGACTACAATAATCGCTTTAGCTATTGTTAATCCATCAAAACGAAACATCGACAGCTGAGCGAAGTTAGCCAGCGGCGAAGTGGAGTTAGATGACCGCTTAGAGCCGCCACTTGAATTTCAGCAGGTGACGGGGAGCGCGAAGGGTGAAGCGGACGTGAGAGCGTTGGCGTGACCAGCTGGAACTAAAGGTTTACCAGCAGCTCTTTGCGAGGGGCTGACGGTAAACAAAGAGAGGTAAATATGAATGGCTTTACTAATGAGCCTGCCAGCGCATTGATTCGCCAGCAGGCAGGGATGTATGCAGTGCAGTTAGAGGCTATTTGGCATGCAAAAAAAGCATCTGATAAATTGGTTTCTGAACTGCAAGCATCTCAACAGCGGCTGATGATCCGCCCTTCTCAACAAAACTGATCACCTCTTCGAGGTGTCTTTTGGCTGCGGATGATTGCTCAGGAGGCATTGTCGCAATGATCGCGGTGATGGCCTGTTGAAAAGCCAGGTTTTCCGCACTCAGTTTTGTAACCCTTTCGTTCAAATCTTCAATGACTTTAACCATTGAAAACTCAGACATAACTAATTCCTTATTTTGACTGTGGAAACATCAGTCTACGGCATTCCTTTGACTGTGGAAAGCAAGGGAGCGCGCGCCGGGCGCGGATAAATATCCCGGTATTAACAGGAATGTTTTGGGGTGTGGAAGGTGCTTTAGGCACAGCCTGGAAGCGGCAAGGTCAATATTCGCAGAGACTTGCGGGGCGCGAACTTCCACACCACCAAAGCATTTCTCCCGCATCAGCGGGTAACGACAGAGGGAAAACATGAACGAACAAGCCAATAAAATACTCGTTGAGTTGCTACAGAAGGCAGCTGACGGCATTGATAGTGCTGTAGCATTCAGTCAGGCACAGATTCCGGATGTGATCCATCAGTTGCTGATATGGAATGCAGTAAGCAGCCTGCTATTTCAGTTGATAGCGATTCTAACGGTGATGGGGTTCTTGCTAACGGTTAAGAAAGCCTGGAATGTAGCTGAAGGATACTCAGGTGCTGATTTCTTAGCCTTTTTGTACATAACCAGTGGAGCATTGACCTCAATCATTATGTTTGTCGGATTCTGGTTCAACTTTGACTGGCTAAAAATCTGGCTGGCTCCGAAGCTATATCTCCTCGAATACGCAACATCACTCATCAAGTAACCCGCTCCGGCGGGTTTTTTATCGGCCATACATAGGCAGATTTTCGAGTCTGCCCATTTATGACAACCGGCGGCCATCCACTGCCAGAGATTAAGCGCAGAAGTCTTATTTAACGTTCAGCAGCCCAGCTTACGGGCAGGAGATAAAAATGAATATGGCAGATTTGAATAAGATTCTCGAAGAACACGAAGTTT
>NZ_JMTB01000015.1 GCF_000734965.1 Trabulsiella guamensis ATCC 49490 | reverse complement strand
TACTCTCTTCGCATTAGTCCTGACCGTGGCAATGACCAACGGTGATTATCAGGACGTCGTTCTCGGCGTTTACGACACTCCACAGGAATGCGCACTCGCAGCTGAAGAGCAAAAAGTATCAGCTGAGTGTTGGCCAGTAGAACAAAGCATCCATACCGGCGAGCTTCCTGCAGAAGATATCGCGCAGCAGTAATCCCCTATTCAACCGACCAGGCTGACATTACGTGGCCGGGACGCGTACATTCAAATTTCAGGAGAAACCATGAGCGAAGTAACGGACTTAACTGTCATAGAAATCAAGCCGGAACAGGCACCAGTGCTTTATTCGGCTGGCGGACTTGATGCTTATCTCGAACAAATCCGCCAGGCAGTAAACGAAGTTCCGGACCTGTCCACGAAGAAAGGCCGTGACCGTGTTGCCTCTCTGGCGGCGCAGGTGTCACGCAGCAAGACCGCAATCGAAAAGCCGGGCCGTGAGTACCTGAAGCGACTGAAAGAGGCTGTGCGCCCTGCTGAGGCCGAAATTAAGCGTTTCGTTGATGCGTGTGACGAGTTGCGCGATGCGACCCGCCGCCCACTCACCGAATGGGAAGCCGAGCAGGAACGTATTAAGGCTGAAGAAGTTATGAATGCTCTGCACGCCGAAGCGCTGGAGATGAACAAAGATTTCGACCGCCAGCGTGCCGCGCAGATCGAGGCAGACCACGAAATGGCTCTGCTGATGAATGACGCTTTCGATCGTGACCGCGAAGAGCAGCGCCGCGAGGCTGAACAGGCGCAACGCGAGCATGAAGAACGAATTAAGCAGGAAGCAGCAGAACAGGCCCGCCGCGATGCGGAAGCGAAGCACAAAGCAGAGATTGAAGCCGCAGCGCGCCGTGAAGCGGAAGAGAAAGCACGTGCTGAGTTGGCTGAACGCCAGCGCATCGAAGCCGAACAGCGTGCGGCACGCGAGAAGCAGGAAGCTGAAGCTCGGGCAGAGCGCGAAAAAGCAGAGGCAGTGGAAGCTGAGCGCCTTAAGGCAAAGCAGGCAGAAGAAGCCCGCCTGGCAGAAGAGAAGCGCATCGCCGATGAGCAGGCAAAACGTGAAGCTGACGTGAAGCACCGTAAGACGATCGGTACCAACATCGTTAACGCACTCACCAGCCACACCAGTTTAACCCGCGAACAGGCTATCGAAGTGCTTACCGCCCTCAAAGATGACCTGATTCCCTGCGCAAAAATTCATTACTGAGGTGAATCATGATTCCAGTAGAGCTTGCCAGAACAAAGGAGGAAAGCCGGTTAAAACGAATTTGCTTTCTGGCAGAGGCACGTTACTGGCGTAGCGCCGGTAATAAAAAATTGAAACGACTAAACCTTTCACTGGCAAAAAACGAACGGTTATCAAGTCGTGACTTCCTTGGTGATCCACCATTCTGAGGTGTGACATGGAAACTAAAAAGGTATACGCAGCGATTAGCGGAGTAGCTGCGGCATTAGCTGAGCAAGGAATCAAGAAGGCAAGAAAACAAGGGAGCCAGGTAAATTATGCATTCCGTGGTATCGACGATATTTACAATGCTCTGGCGCCTGAACTTGTAAAGAATAAGCTTCTTATCCTTCCACGCTATACAGAGCGAACGATCGCAGAGCGAACCAGCAAAAACGGCGGAGCGCTGTTCTACATCACTGTCCGCGGCGACTTCGATTTTGTCAGTACAGAAGACGGCAGTATTCATACTGTCACTACCTATGGTGAAGCAATGGATAGTGGCGACAAGGCGACGAACAAAGCCATGTCTATAGCCTATAAGTACGCTGCATTCCAGGCTTTCTGCATCCCAACTGAAGAGACAATAATAGACGCTGATGCTGAAGTTCACCAGGTTCGTCCAACAGATGCAGACCAGATTCTTGCAGAGTTCAGCGAATACGTTGGACATGAAAACGATCCGCAGAAGCTCAAAGCTCGTTACGCAGAGACGTGGAAATCACTGGCAGGCTTCCCTGATCACCAGACGAAATGCAAAGACGTCACTGATATCCGTTTCAAAGAGCTGAAACAAGCCGCCTAACCAAATCATTCAGGATCAACATCATGTCATCACCTCTTACCGGGGCGGGCTATCTGCACGTCCTTCCTGGAGCCGGAACCAAAGAAGAGGTGCTGGCTCGCTGCTTCAATGCCATCGCAAACAACGATTACCGGCGCGAGACGGCTTCAGAAAGAGCTGAGCGCTATCTTGATGAGCTTCACGCGAAGGCTGTATGGGATGCTAACACTTTCTCTGGGCCAGTGTTCCAGATTGTCGGGCCAATTAAACCTATTCGCGGTCGTGAATATACACACAAAGACACGTACAAAGGCATTTTCTGGCAACGCTGGAAGTGATCATATCTCTGGCAGGAATAAAACCATGAAGCATGTTAACGACAACATACGAGTATGCTCAGTCATTTTTGTCTACTCCGTACTTAAAAGAGGCTGGGTATATCCCGGCCTCTCTGTTATCAAAAACCCGCTTAAGGCGCAGCGGTTAGCAGAAGAGATTAACAACAGGCGGGAGGCTGCGGCATGAGATTCGGATCAGTATGCAGTGGTATCGAGGCTGCCAGTAAAGCGTGGGAACCTCTCGGCTGGAAACCGGCATGGTTCTCTGAAATCGAACCATTCCCCTCAGCCGTCCTCGCCCATCACTGGCCGGAAGTAACCAACCTCGGCGACATGACCAAAATCGCCGATGCGGTGCGCGCTGGTGAAGTAGAAGCGCCTGATGTTCTTGTGGGTGGTACGCCTTGCCAGGCATTCAGCATCGCAGGCTTACGTGAAGGCCTGTCTGACGACCGCGGCCAGTTAACCCTCTCTTACGTGGAATTAGCCAATGCAATCGACGCAAAGCGCCGCGAACGCGGTGAGCCAGAATCAATCATCGTCTGGGAAAACGTCCCCGGCGTGCTCAGCAGCAAAGACAATGCCTTCGGGTGCTTTCTGGCAGGACTTGCCGGAGAAAGCAGTGAGTTGCAGCCATCAGGGGGAAAATGGACGCACGCAGGTTGTGTGTCTGGACCGCAAAGGGTTGTTGCCTGGCGCGTCCTTGATGCTCAATTTTTCGGAGTGGCCCAACGACGCCGCCGTGTGTTCGTTGTCGCAAGTGCTCGAAAAGGATTCGATCCCGCAGCGGTACTTTTTGAGTTCGACAGCGTGCGCCGGGATTCTGCGCCGCGCCGAGAATCGCAACCGGAAATTGCCAGAAATGCTGGAGAGCGCTCTAAAGTCGGTAGTCACTGGGATAACCCTGCCAACCCTCACCCAACTCTGAATCAGTACAACAATATTGGCGGAATCGGTGCCAGTAATCAGGAATTATTCAGCCAGCGCGGTTCTGGTCTCGTATCAGATTCTTATACAGATGTAGCCAGAACTCTTCTTGCAAAAGGAAACGACAGCACCGCCGATGATCTGGAAACTTATGCCGTCGTTGGTTCACAGACTCAATACGGGGACGAGATCGCTGGCACGTTAACTGCTCGCCATGATTCCTCGCCATGCGCTGATAGGGGAATGAACGTATTGGCTTATGGAGGAGGAAATACTTCTGGAAACATCGATGTTGCTACGGCATGTACCGCGCATGGAGTCAGAATGGATTTCGATACTGAGACTTTCGCAGTGCACGGCACGCAGGATCCTGACACCAACCGAGAGCTAGCACACACTCTTGGACGCAACAACGGGCAAGAAAACGCCTGCATTGCATTTAGCTACAAAGATAATGGCGCTGATGCAACGCCGGATCTGTCTCCAACGATTCGCGCAGGCAACCACGATAAAAGCCACGCCAATAGCGGCCAGCAGCCAGCTATAGCGTATGCATTCAAGGCCGGACAGGGTGCTAAAGCGGGTGGCATTGGTTACGCGGAAGAGCAATCACCGACATTAACCAGCGCCAGCAGCGGAACCAATCTTGCTCCAGCGGTAATGCATGGCGTGGCAGTTCGGCGACTTACCCCGATTGAGTGCGAGCGCCTTCAGGGATTTCCTGATGATCACACTCTGATCGGCTGGCGCGGGAAGGATGCTGATGAATGCCCGGACGGGCCACGCTATAAAGCCATCGGCAACTCTATGGCTGTGCCGGTTATGCGCTGGATCGGTGAGCGCATCGCCGCAGCGCTGCCAGCTGAGAAGTTGAATGGTGATTATGGCGGAAGTAAAACCCCGCTCGACCAACGCGACCTCTGGCGCACTCCACCAGCATTATTCGTTTCCCTTGATGCTGAGTTTTGCTTTCAACTTGATGCTGCCGCGGCGCCGCATAACGCGCTGTGCCGTAAGCTCATCACCGCCGAGCAGAACACGCTGGAAACGCCATGGGCTGATTACCTGAGCATTCCCGGCTACGTCTGGCTGAACCCGCCATACAGCGACATCATGCCTTTCGTTAAGAAGGCAACTGCCGAGAGCGCCAATCAGATCGGGACGGTCATGCTGGTACCGGCTGACACATCGGTTGGCTGGTTCAAGGAGGCTATCCAGACCGCCAGTGAGGTTCGCTTTATCACCGCCGGGCGGCTGGCTTTTATCAACCCGGTCACCGGTAAGCCGGTCAGAGGAAATAATAAAGGCAGTATGCTCATCATCTGGCATCCGTACCCGCGTACACACTGCCACTTCGCAACTGTGGATCGTGACGATCTTATGGCTTTCGGTGCGAAACTTCTCGCTCGCAGGGAGTCCGCATGACGCCAGAACAGGAAAACGCCATCCGCGCACAGGGACGTAAATGCGTGGATGAAATCCGACAGGCACTTAAAGCCAGGCCAAAGCCGAAATGGAATGTGGTAGTGCCGCCGATCCTCAAGAAGCATCACCAGAAGATTGCGCCTATGGGCATCAGCCTTGTGGCATTTGTCAGCAGCATAGGCCGGATGAACGGCAGATATGGAGTGGAATCATGAGCAATAAGATTGTGGAATTTCCGGTTGAACGCGATGAATGCGGCTTCTGGACACACCCTGACTACTTCGAACCAGCAAATGGCAATGAATATGGCGTATTTGGCGAGTTTGAAGAGTGGCTTAATAAAAACAACCTTGAGACTTATACGCTATCTCTGGAGTCAGACATCGAGCAGGAAGAGTTTGCCGAGAAATATTTCAGCGGTGAATGTGATGGCGATATCTCTCTTTGGGAGCCTACTAGACCTGATGGCGATGGCTGGTTTGTTGGTTCAATTCACGGCACAGAAGATGGCCCGTATTGCATATGGCTGCGCAACATTGGCAGTGCGGCATGAACAAAGCCTCATCAGTTGATTTGAGAAAAAGCCTCGAAATCGCCAATAACCTCGCACACATCGGAATTCGCTTTGTGCCGATCCCGGTATGAGCTGGCTATTGGGTTCTAAAGCACTGCTCCGTTATCCCTTTTCCCGGCCTCGTGCCGGGTTCTTTTTGCCTGGAGGAAGTCATGGCCAGCGAAAAACCGTTCCTTAAGGTGCCAGAACTGGCGGCAAGGATAAACGTGTCGCCAAGCACTATTTACCGAAACCCTTCACGTTACCACATGTTCAAAGTCGGCGGTTCTTGGAGGGCGAACGAAGAAAGCGTGGAAAAGTTTTCTCAAACAACCAACAATGTATTCCGGCTGGCTGTGGTCGGTGAGGAGTCTACTAAATGCCGATCTACAAAAGAGGTAAAAACTACTGGGTTGATATCTCAGCTCCAGATGGAACGCGAATTAGACATTCTACTGGCACCGAAGAGAAAGCAAAGGCGCAGGAATACCACGACAAGTTAAAGCATGAGTTGTGGGATATTTCGCGGCTTGATAAACGTAAGGAACATCTGTTCGAAGAGATCGTGATACTGGCGCTCAAGGATGCTGAGGGGCAATCACTTTACGGAACGAAAAAGGGTTATGCGAAATACTGGCTGTCTGTTTTCCGGGGGCGTGTTATCACCGGCATTAAGGGTGACGAGATCGCAAGAAAGATGCCTACTCATTCCCTGCACAAATCGCGCAAGTCTCTGGCAAACGGAACCATCAATCGATACCGGGCGTTCATTGTTCGCGCGTTCTCGCTCGCTTTAAAGCATGGCTGGATAGACCATCGGCCGTATGTCCCTGAACTACGTGAGCCAAAAGTTCGTGTAAGGTGGATCAGGAAGTGGCAGGCCAGAGAGCTTATCGATGCGCTTGAATCAGGCATCATGCGCAGAATTGTCTCCTTCGCCCTGCTTACCGGAGCCAGGCGAGGAGAAATTCTGTCGCTGAAGTGGGAAAACGTCGATGTTGAAAACAGAAATGCCATGGTTACCGCCGAGAACGCCAAATCAGGACGAGCCAGGGCACTGCCGCTTAACGAGGAGGCAATCAGGATCCTGCGAGACTGTGACAAGACCTGCCCGTTCGTTTTCTCGCTGAACGGTGACCGGTTAACAGATATAGACCGTGCTGAGTTTAACCGCGCTCTCGATATCGCACAAATCACCGATTTCAGGTTTCACGATTTACGACACACCTGGGCAAGCTGGCATATTCAGAACGGAACCCCTCTGATGATGCTTAAAGAAATGGGGGGATGGGAAACACTGGAAATGGTTAAAAAATATGCTCACCTCAGTGCTGAACATTTAAACAGATTCGTCGGTTCTGTCACGTTTTTGGCACAGGAAAACGAGATTGACACGCTAAGGAGTAAAAAGATGTCAGCAACAGGCTGATGCAATTACATATTTTTTGAGACTGTTTTCAGTCTTGTTTATCGAAAAATAGACTTTTACTCTGAATTAATCTGGTGGTTACTTGCCTCAATATATGACTGACTATAACATGCCTGATAGTCTTCGGAATATCACCGCACTTCGGCGGTTGATAATGTGAAAATTGAGTAAGGCCAGGATGTCACAGACGCCACTAGAATTGAAAGGCAGTAGCTTCACCTTATCAGTCCTCCATTTGCATGAAGCAAAACCCGAGGTTATTCGTCAGGCGTTAGAAGACAAAATCGCCCAGGCTCCGGCTTTTCTTCGTCACGCGCCGGTGGTCGTTAATATCAGCAATCTCGACGATGCCGTCTCCTGGCAACCCCTGCAACAGGTCATCTGTGAAACCGGCCTGCGCATTATGGGCGTCAGCGGCTGCAAAAACAGCAAGCTGAAAGCGGAGATCGACAGCGCTGGCATTCCCTTACTGACTGAAGGGAAAGAAAAAGTTACCCGTGCTGCGCCGGCAAAAACGCCCCCTGCTCCACCCAAAGATGTTACTCCAGTCACAAAAACACGATTGATTGACGCCCCGGTTCGTTCCGGTCAGCGGATTTATGCACCACAATGTGATCTGATTGTGACGAGCCATGTGAGCGCAGGCGCGGAACTTATTGCCGATGGCAACATCCATGTTTATGGCATGATGCGTGGACGCGCACTGGCGGGTGCCAGCGGCGACAGAGAAGCACAAATATTTTGTACGCACCTGGCGGCGGAACTGGTTTCCATCGCAGGGCAATACTGGCTGAGCGATAACATCCCGGCCGAATTTTATGGCAAAGCGGCACGCCTGCAGTTGGCAGACGACGCGTTGACTGTTCAACCTTTGAATTAATCCCTTTTTAACAAGGAATTTCTATGGCACGCATTATTGTTGTTACTTCGGGTAAAGGAGGCGTTGGCAAGACCACCTCCAGCGCGGCCATCGCTACTGGTTTGGCCCAGAAGGGAAAGAAAACTGTCGTTATCGATTTTGATATCGGGCTGCGTAACCTCGACCTGATCATGGGTTGCGAACGCCGCGTGGTCTATGACTTCGTTAACGTCATCCAGGGCGATGCAACGCTGAATCAGGCGCTGATTAAGGACAAGCGCACTGAGAACCTCTTCATTCTGCCCGCATCCCAGACGCGTGACAAAGACGCCCTCACCCGCGAAGGTGTGGCGAAAGTGCTTGAAGAGCTGAAGAAGATGGAATTCGATTTCATCGTCTGCGACTCCCCGGCCGGTATCGAAACCGGCGCGCTGATGGCGCTCTACTTCGCCGATGAAGCGATTATCACCACCAACCCGGAAGTCTCTTCCGTGCGTGACTCCGACCGTATTCTTGGTATCCTGGCATCAAAATCCCGCCGAGCCGAGAACGGTGAAGATCCTATCAAAGAGCACCTGTTGTTGACCCGTTACAATCCGGGTCGTGTAAATCGTGGTGACATGCTGAGCATGGAAGATGTGCTGGAAATTCTGCGCATTAAACTCGTCGGCGTCATCCCGGAAGACCAGTCCGTGCTGCGTGCTTCCAACCAGGGTGAGCCGGTTATTCTGGATGATACGTCGGATGCAGGGAAAGCCTATGCCGACGCAGTGGAACGTCTTCTGGGAGAAGAACGTCCTTTCCGCTTCGTAGAAGAAGAGAAGAAAGGTTTCCTCAAACGCCTGTTCGGAGGATAAATTATGGCATTACTCGACTTTTTTCTCTCACGAAAAAAGAATACCGCTAACATCGCCAAAGAGCGGTTACAGATTATCGTGGCGGAACGCCGTCGCAGCGACGCAGAACCGCATTACCTGCCTCAGCTGAGAAAAGACATTCTGGAAGTGATTTGCAAATATGTGCAGATTGACCCGGAAATGGTCACTGTTCAGTTAGAGCAAAAAGATGGCGATATTTCGATTCTGGAGCTCAACGTCACGTTGCCAGAAACGGAAGAGTCAAAATCCTGAGCACGTAGCCCCGGCAAGCACAGCGCCGCCGGGGAATTCGCCGGGCGGCACGTTGTTTGCCCGGCCTGCGTTAACGCGGGTACGCGTCCAGCAATGTTTTCAGACGATCGGCCATCAATTCTCCCCGCCAGCCAGACACCATCTCCGGTAATCCATTTTGTGGTCTCAGCGCCCAGTGCCAGTTCAATAACTGGTTGATCTGCCGGCGCGACGCCAGCATCTCCGCACTCACGCCCTTCTCAGTGCTGACCACCTGCACCAGCGCTTTGATCTCTTTAAAGACTTTACGATAACACGGCATATCGACCAGGTTTTGTAACGCCTCCGGCAGCAGATCGTCGGTCAGGGCGGCAGCTTTAGCCACCAGGCTCAGCAGTGTTTTGCCGTGGAAACGGATTTCGCTG
>NZ_JMTB01000014.1 GCF_000734965.1 Trabulsiella guamensis ATCC 49490 | reverse complement strand
CGGCATATAACGCGCCACGGCCCACAGATGTTCTTCACGCACCACAAAATTGACCGCCAGATTGCGCTCACGAGCTTTGCGCAGACGCCACTCCGCCAGCAGTTGCAGGCAGGCAAGCTGACGCGTACGCAACTGCCAGGCGTTGCCGATGTCGCGCCAGGCGTCAGCCGGGTCGAGCACCTCCTGTCGGCGCTGCATCATCAACTGGCATTCATCGAGTGCTGCGGGTAACCAGCCAGCGCTGTCGGTTTCTGCCATCAGTTTTTTCGCGATCGGCAGTAAATACCAGACGTCGGCTGCGGCATAGTCGCACTGCCGCTCTGTCAACGGACGCGCCAGCCAGTCGGTACGCGACTCGCTCTTGTCGAGCGTTAAGCCGGTGTACTCTTCCACCATCGCCGCGAACCCCCACGACATCGGACGACCACAAAACGCCGCCAGGATCTGCGTATCGATCAGCGGCTGTGGCAGCAGATCAAACGCATTGAGAAACACTTCCAGATCTTCACTACCGGCGTGGAGAAATTTCGTTACGTTTTTATCTAACAGCAACTCGCGCATCGGCGCCCATTCGGTGATGCTCAGGGGATCGATCAGTGCCACCTGTTCACCGTCGAACAACTGGATCAGACCCAATTGCGGGTAATAGGTGCGGGTGCGAACGAACTCGGTATCGAGGGCAATGGCCGACGCAGTGCGCGCGGTCTCGCACAGGTACAGGAGCGCGTCGTTAGTGGTGATCATCTGATAGTTCAAATCATACTCTCTGTCTGTTGCGCCAAAAAAAACGCCGGTAGAACCGGCGTCTGGGGCGACTGTCCCGAAGCTCAGCCTTTATTGTCTACTTTGGCGCGCGCTTCGTCACGTAGTTCTCGTCGCAAAATCTTTCCGACATTGGATTTCGGCAGCTCTTCGCGGAATTCGACCAGTTTCGGCACCTTATACCCGGTAAGCTGACGGCGGCAGAATGTCACCAGCGCCTCTTCTGTCAATGACGCGTCTTTTTTGACCACGAAAATTTTGACCGTTTCACCACTGGAGCCGGACGGCACGCCCACGGCAGCCACTTCCTGCACGCCAGGATGCTGCATCACCACGTCTTCAATCTCATTTGGATAGACGTTAAAACCGGAGACCAGAATCATATCTTTTTTACGATCGACAATACGCAGGAAACCTTCGTCGTCCATCACAGCGATGTCCCCTGTATGCAACCAGCCGTCTTTGACGATTTCATCGGTGGCATCCGGACGCTGCCAGTAGCCGAGCATCACCTGCGGTCCTTTGATGCACAGTTCGCCTGGCTCGCCATGCGGCACTTCATTGTCATCTTCATCCACCAGTTTCGCTTCGGTGGACGGCACCGGCAATCCAATGCTGCCGCTGTGATAATCGATGTCATGCGGGTTCACACTCACCAGCGGGGCGCATTCGGTCAGACCGTAGCCTTCCAGCAAATACTGTCCGGTGAGTTTGAACCAGCGTTCAGCCACCACTTGCTGTACAGGCATCCCTCCACCTGCTGAAAGATGCAGTGAAGAGAAATCCAGTTGATGGAATTCCTTGTTATTCAGCAAGGCGTTAAACAACGTGTTAACGCCGGTCATGGCGGTGAACGGGTATTTTGCCAGCTCTTTCACCAGCCCCGGAATGTCGCGCGGGTTAGTGATCAACAGGTTTTGCCCGCCGAGTTCGATAAACAACAGGCAGTTAATGGTCAGCGCAAAGATGTGATACAGCGGCAGCGGCGTCACCACCAGTTCTTTGCCACGATGCAGCAACGGACCGTAGGTAGCATTTACCTGTTCAATATTTGCCAGCATATTGCGGTGCGTCAGCATCGCGCCTTTGGCAACGCCCGTCGTGCCGCCGGTGTATTGCAGGAAAGCCAGGTCGTCAGAGACGATTTCCGGCTTCACGTACTGCATGCGGTAGCCCTGTTGCAGCGCGCGGCGAAAGGAGATCGCATCCGGCAGATGGTACTTCGGCACCAGGCGCTTCACATATTTGACCACAAAGTTCACGAGGGTGCCTTTGGTGGCAGAAAGCTGGTCGCCCATGCGCGTCAGGATCACGTGCTTCACCTGGGTTCTGTCGACCACTTTTTCCAGCGTGTGAGCAAAGTTGGAGACGATAACAATGGCGGCAGCACCGCTGTCATTCAGTTGATGTTCAAGCTCGCGCGGTGTGTACAGCGGGTTCACATTCACCACGATCATCCCGGCGCGCAGAATGCCAAACAGTGCCACCGGATACTGCAGCAGGTTCGGCATCATTAATGCCACCCGGTCACCTTTCTGCAGGCCAAGCCCTTGCTGAAGATAGGCGGAAAAAGCGCGGCTTCGCTCTTCCAGTTTGCGGAAGGTCATCACCTCGCCCATGTTGATGAACGCAGGCTGGTCCGCATAGCGTGTAGTTGAATGTTCGAACAGCTCCACCAGGGATTGATAACGATCAGGATTGATTTCCGCCGGAACATCGGCGGGATAACGGTTAAGCCAAACCTTCTTCAATGCATCACCTCTAACTTTTCGAATCGTCGTCATCGCAACCCCAATTAATAAACAAGGCGTTAACATAATATTAACTCAGCGTACCAGTTTATAAATTGTGCAGAATGCAGGTTGCGAAGCGCGTCACTATTTATTTTTCTTATGACCTCAGGAACAAAGAAACAGCGGACGGGCCGCTGTTTCTTTTACTACTAAATACAACAGGTTATTCCGTTACAAAGGTCTGTACACTGGCAGGCCCCGGGTTATACCATCCCCAACCGCCATAACCGTACCGCCCATGACGTGGATACGGGCCCCACATCCATGGATCAATGGGTTGCGGCGGCATCACCACCTGTTGTACGACGCGCCAGCGTTTATAGCCGGTCACGTTCATCATCATATATTTGTATGAGGTATCGCCGATTTTTCCGTCTACCGTCCCAACAATAGGCCCGACGACGGTCACCAGCTGGTCGCGGAAATCAACCGGATCAAGGAAGCCGTTCACATCGGCATAGATGCGCCCGCGCGATGCAGCGCCTAATAACGGGCGCGCACCGCTGTCCAGTGGAACCGTAGCGATTTCAAGCCGGGTTTTCCCCTGCTCGTTGCGAACACTGACCACCTTGCCGCCAAATCGCGCCTCCTGCCCCACGTACAACGTCGGAGCGGCCATTACCCGAGTCAAATCCTGCTGTGGTGTCGGGCTTGTCCCCTGAATGGCATCAGGGACGGTAACACAGCCGCTTAAGGCAATGGCCATCAGTCCGACCAGCAGCCCACGTGAAAAACGCTTTTGACCCACCATGGTGTGGCTCCTTCATCATAACTGCCGAAAAAATCTCTTATTACTAAGATTCATTCACGGCCCGGAAGTTTCTTCCACGCGACTTCATTACGTAAATATTTCGGTTCGGCATTTTCCACCGCCACCGTTTTTTGTTCGCTGAAAAGCTGACAGGCCAGCGGCAGCATATCTTCGGCGGACGGCAGCAGCACGTCGCCATCGGCGAGCATAAGTTCAGCGTTCTGCGCCATGTCAGGATAGGCCTGCCAGCCGGTGCCGACGGTCGCCCAGCGGCCATTGAGCTGCTTCAGTCGCGCGTTAACGGCTTCCGGTTTCAGCACGGCTTCACTCGCTTCGCCGTGCCAGATGCCCTGCTCGTCACGCTGATATTCTGCCCAGTAGACTTCGCCCATTCGGGCATCAATTGCCGCCAGCACACGGGTCGCCCCGGTTTTACGCCACGCGCCCTGCGCCATGGTCGCCAGCGTCGAGACGCCGATCATCGGCAACGCCGCGCCCAGCGCCAGCCCCTGCGCGATGCCAATGCCGATACGCACGCCGGTAAAGCTCCCCGGTCCACGACCAAAGGCCAGCGCATCGAGGTCAGTCAGCGCAATGGCATTCTCGTTCAGCAGCGTCTGAACCAGCGGCAGGATGCGTTGAGTATGTTCGCGGGGGCACAGTTCAAAGTGTGCAGAGAGAACACCGTCGTTCCACAGGGCGGCAGAACAGGCCTCTGTGGCGGTATCAATAGCCAGAATTCGCATGGGTTTTCGCGCTCTTGCAATAGCAGGTCTTCAAAATGGCGCGCATATTACCACAGTCTGCAACAAATTACCGCGTTGATGACAGTGCAAGGAAGCGCACCGCCCGGCCGAGGTCGCGCGTGCGTGGCGCCGGGGGGAGGCTGGCGAGGAACACCGCGCCGTAGGGGCGCATCACCAGCCGGTTGTCGCAGATCACCAGCACTCCGCGGTCGTCCACGTCGCGGATCAATCGTCCGACACCCTGCTTGAGGGTAATGACCGCATCCGGCAACTGGACTTCGTCAAACGGATCGCCGCCGCGCAGGCGACAGTCGTCCATACGGGCTTTAAGGAGAGGATCATCCGGTGAGGTAAACGGCAGTTTGTCGATAATGACCAGCGACAGCGCATCGCCCCGCACGTCCACACCTTCCCAGAAACTACTGGTCGCCACCAGTAAGGCGTTACCGGCACTGACGAACTGCTGCAATAACTGCGCTTTGCTGGTTTCGCCTTGCAGCAACACCGGCAGCGTCATGGTGGCGCGGAACTGTTCGGCGAGATCACGCATCATGGCATGCGAGGTACACAGCATAAAGCAGCGCCCGTCGTTAGCTTCAATCAACGGCCGCAGCATTGCCGCCAGATGCCGTGCGGCACCTGGCTGATTGGGCGACGGCAGATTGCGCGGCACGCACAGCAACGCCTGTTTTTCGTAGTCGAACGGACTTGGCAACAGCAGCGACTCCGCTTCTTCAATGCCGAGACGAGCAGTAAAATGGTGCAAATCGTCATTCACCGACAGTGTGGCGGAAGTGAAAATCCAGCTGCCGGGCTTTTGCGCCATCACCTCTTTGAATTTATCGGCGACGGTCAGTGGCGTCAGTGCGAGCGTGAAATGGCGCGACGTGCATTCATACCAGTAGCTGTAGCCGGGCTGGTTGATCTCTTTCAGCCGTTTGAGACGGCCGCGATACAGCGTGGCGCGCTCAAAGGCCGCATCCAGCAGCGCCGAGCGCCCCAGCGAAAGTTTCGCCACGTCGTAGCAAAGTTCAAGCGCATCATCGAGCAGTAGCAACGCACGCTGAATATTGTTGTCTGCCAGCAGCTCGCGCAGATTGCCGCGATAGCCGGGTTCGCCCAGTTGCAGACGAAAATCCTGCGCGCTTTGCGCCAGGCGATCGGCGCACTTCTGCAATTGTTGGGTATCTTTCAGTTCGGTGCGGTACGCGATGGTGATATCTTTCGCCAGATCCAGCAACTGGCGGCTGGAGAGAGACTGACCAAAATACTGGCTGGCGATGTCCGGTAACTGGTGAGCTTCGTCGAAGATCATTACTTCCGCTTCCGGAATCAGCTCTGCGAAACCACTCTCTTTCACTACCATATCGGCGAGAAACAGGTGATGGTTCACCACCACCACGTCGGCGTCCATCGCCTTTTTCCGCGCTTTGACAACAAAGCAGTCTTTGTAGAGTGGACAATCGCTACCGAGGCAGTTGTCGTTGGTACTGGTGACCAGCGGCCAGGCAGCGGAATCTTCCGCCACGCTGATGCAGGTGCTGATGTCGCCGTCGATGGTTTGATTGGACCATGAGCGTAAGAGGATCACGTCGCTCAGCGTCTGAACGGGTAAGTCGCCGCCCGCCAGCGCCTGCTGTTCGAGGCGTTCCAGACACAGGTAGTTCGAGCGCCCTTTCAATAACGCCGTTTTGCCGGTGAAGCCCAGCGCCTTCGCCACGGTCGGCAGGTCACGGCTGTAGAGCTGATCCTGCAATGCTTTCGAGCCGGTAGAGATGATGACTTTTTTATTTGCCCGCAACGCAGGCGCCAGGTAGGCGTAGGTTTTGCCCGTCCCGGTGCCCGCCTCAACGACCAGCGGTTGCGTCTCTTTGATCGCCTTCGCGACCGCCATCGCCATCTGGCGCTGCGGTTCACGCGGCTTAAAGCCGGGTATCGCGTTAGCTAACTGACCGTCTGTTGCAAAATCGTCTGTCACACTACCCCCTGTATATCTGGACAGGGATTATGTCAGGCCGCAGCGTGTTGCGCCAGTCGAAGTGATGACTCCGGCGGCACATTGTGGCAGTCTTGCGGCACACCGATGGAATACCACAGAGGAACCTGACTATGACGATTACCCGTATCGACGCCGAAGCCCGCTGGTCTGACGTTGTGATCCACAACCAGACGATTTACTACACCGGCGTACCGGAGAATCTTGATGCCGATGCCTTTGAGCAGACCGCCAACACCCTGGCGCAGATTGACGCCATGCTGCAAAAACAGGGCAGCGATAAATCCCGCATTCTGGATGCGACGATTTTTCTCGCCGATAAAGCCGATTTCGCGGCAATGAACAAAGCGTGGGATGCGTGGGTGGTGGCAGGCCATGCGCCGGTACGCTGCACCGTGCAGGCCGGGTTGATGAAGCCGCAATACAAAGTTGAAATTAAGATTATCGCGGCAGCGTAATTACTCGTCGTCTTCGTCTTCAAAGCGCGCCACGATCCGCTCGCCGGTATGGCTGGCGCGCAACTCTTCCGCGACCTGGGCAATCGCCTGACCGCTGCTCATCCCCTGCGACATCAGTTCCTGAATACGCTCTACGGCGTGCTGCTGTTGCTCATGGGAGAGCGAAGGTAAACCTGCAAACATGACTGACTCCTGCTACATTATTGGCTGTAATTATTTCATGTCGCCCCGCCATTCACCAGTGGCTGACTGACTTTATCGATCGAGGAAGATGTTGTCCCCTTCTATTATGACACTGCCCTGGCGTGAAGATGCCGCAGAACACTGGTTTTCTGCGCTCAGCGCGACGCCCTGGGCAATGCTACTGCATTCCGGCTATGCCGATCATCCCTACAGCCGTTATGACATTGTGGTCGCGGATCCACGCTGTACGCTGGTGACCCGTGGTGATACCACCACGCTGCGTCACGGTAGCGATATACGCGAATCCACTGCGGATCCCCTGGCGCTGTTGCAACAGGCACTGGACAACTGCGGTATTCACCCGACTACCGACGATGCATTGCCGTTTCTTGGCGGCGCGTTGGGGCTGTTCGGTTATGATCTCGGCCGCCGCTTTGAGCGTCTGCCTTCCGTCGCGGAAAACGACATCGCCCTTGCCGATATGGCGGTGGGGATCTACGACTGGGCGCTGATTGTCGATCACCAGCTTGAGCGCGTCACGCTGCTCAGCTATGGCGATCCGGCCGTGCGTCTGCAGTGGCTGGAATCGCAAACGCGCCCGGCTGCAGCGGATTTTGTCCTGACGTCGCCGTGGCGTTCAAATATGAGCCGGGAAAGCTATGGCGAGAAGTTTCGCCAGGTGCAGGCGTATCTGCACAGCGGTGATTGCTATCAGGTCAATCTGGCTCAGCGTTTTCAGGCCCGTTGCTCCGGTGATGCCTGGCAGGCGTTTGTGCGACTGAATCGCCAGAATCGCGCGCCGTTCAGCGCTTTTTTGCGCCTTGATGACGGCGCGGTGGCGAGCCTCTCCCCGGAACGCTTTATTCATTTGCAACAGGGGGCGATTCAGACCCGCCCCATCAAAGGGACGCTGCCGCGACTGAGCGACCCCGATGCCGACCAAAAGCAAGCTGAAACACTGGCGGCCTCACCGAAGGATCGGGCGGAAAATCTGATGATTGTCGATTTGATGCGAAATGACATAGGCCGCGTGGCGGTTCCGGGTAGCGTGAAAGTGCCGGAACTGTTCGTCGTCGAGCCGTTCCCCGCTGTACATCATCTGGTCAGTACCATCACCGCCACGTTGCCTGCGCATCTGCATGCCACTGATCTGCTGCGTGCAGCGTTTCCGGGCGGGTCAATCACCGGTGCACCGAAAGTGCGGGCGATGGAAATTATCGACGAGCTGGAGCCGCAGCGACGTAACGCGTGGTGCGGCAGCATTGGCTATCTCAGCTTTTGCGGCAATATGGACACCAGCATCACCATCCGCACGCTGACCTTAACTGACGGCAATGTCTATTGCTCCGCCGGTGGCGGCATTGTTGCCGACAGTGAGGAAAGCGCGGAGTATCAGGAAACCTTTGATAAAGTGAATCGTATATTGCAACAACTGGAGCCGTAACTGATGCAATCCCCTGACCTCAGCCTGGACGATTTTATCTCCCGCTTTCAATTGCTGCGACCGCAAACGCGGCTCGGTACGCAGAATCAGCGGCAGGCGGCGGTGCTCATTCCGGTGGTGCGTCGTGCGAAGCCGGGGTTGTTACTGACGCAACGTTCACCACTGCTGCGCAAGCATGCCGGTCAGGTGGCATTTCCTGGCGGCGCGGTAGACAGCACGGATGCGTCGCTTATCGCCGCCGCGCTGCGTGAAGCGCAGGAAGAAGTTGCTATCCCGCCGGAGACAGTGGAGATCCTCGGCGTACTGCCGCCGGTCGACAGCGTGACGGGGTTTCAGGTCACGCCGGTAGTGGGAATTATTCCCCCGGATCTGCACTATCACGCCAGCGTCGATGAAGTCGCTGCGGTGTTTGAAATGCCGCTTGCCGAGGCGTTGCGTCTGGGCCGCTATCACCCTCTCGATATCCACCGGCGCGGCAACTCGCACCGAGTGTGGCTCTCCTGGTACCAACACTATTTTGTCTGGGGCATGACCGCAGGGATCATCCGCGAGCTGGCGCTGCAAATCGGTGAAACTCCTTAGCTATACTTATCGTGTGAACCCGACGAGATCGGCGTCTCAGTATTAGTAAAATCGCGGTTAAACATTAGTTTTATTCATGTGAATAATTGAGCTGACAACGCCGTTCCCTCTTACACTATGCCCAGTTATTACATCGTTGCCGGAAGGTCCGGCAACCCTGTCAGGAGTGTTATCGTGATTAGTATATTCGACATGTTTAAGGTGGGGATTGGTCCCTCCTCTTCCCATACTGTAGGGCCAATGAAGGCCGGGAAGCAGTTCGTCGATGATCTGGTCGAAAATGGGCTGATTGATAATGTTACCCGCGTGGCGGTTGACGTCTACGGTTCGCTGTCTTTAACCGGTAAAGGCCACCATACCGACATCGCTATCATCATGGGGCTGGCGGGCAACCAGCCGGATACCGTGGATATCGATGCGATACCCGCGTTTATCCGTGACGTGCAAACGCGCGGCCGCCTTCTTCTGGCGCAGGGGCGTAAAGAGGTGGATTTCCCACCGGATGACGGCATGCGTTTTCGCAGCGACAACCTGCCGTTGCATGAGAACGGCATGACGGTACATGCATACGCGGGTGATAATGAAATCTACAGCAAAACCTATTATTCCGTCGGCGGTGGTTTTATCGTCGATGAAGAGCATTTCGGTAAAGACGTCGTTGGCGCGGTGGATGTGCCATGGCCATTCAAATCGGCGAAAGAGATGCTGGATTATTGCAAAGAGACCGGCCTGTCACTCTCTGGCATGGTGATGAAAAACGAGCTGGCGTTGCACAGCAAAGAGGAGATTGACGCGTACTTTGCGAACGTCTGGCAGACCATGCAGGCGTGTATCGATCGCGGTATGAACACCGAAGGCGTGTTGCCTGGTCCGTTGCGGGTGCCGCGTCGCGCCTCTGCGCTGCGCCGCTTGCTGGTCTCCAGCGACAAACTCTCCAGCGATCCGATGGTGGTCGTTGACTGGGTGAACATGTTCGCGCTGGCAGTGAACGAAGAAAACGCCGCAGGTGGACGCGTGGTCACCGCGCCAACCAATGGCGCCTGCGGTATCGTTCCTGCTGTACTGGCCTATTATGATCACTTTATCGAACCTGTCAGCCCGGAAATCTACACCCGCTATTTCCTCGCCTCCGGCGCTATTGGCGCGCTGTATAAGATGAACGCCTCAATCTCCGGCGCGGAAGTCGGTTGTCAGGGTGAAGTAGGTGTAGCCTGTTCGATGGCAGCGGCCGGTCTTGCGGAACTGCTGGGCGCCAGCCCGGAGCAGGTTTGTGTGGCGGCGGAAATCGGTATGGAACATAACCTTGGTCTCACCTGTGACCCGGTAGCCGGTCAGGTTCAGGTGCCGTGCATTGAGCGAAACGCAATTGCATCGGTAAAAGCGATCAACGCTGCGCGAATGGCAATGCGCCGGACCAGCGAGCCACGCGTGTCGCTCGATAAAGTCATTGAAACTATGTATGAAACCGGTAAGGACATGAACGCGAAATACCGGGAAACGTCGCGTGGCGGCCTGGCGATTAAAGTACAATGTGACTAATTCCACATCTTTCCAACGCCCGTCAACCTGACGGGCGTTTTTTATCTCCTTCATCCTGCTCTTTTTTTTTTGCACACTACACTTTCAGTGTTGCGGTTGTTAATTCCCTTTACAGCACGATAACAGGCATCAGCAATGCAAAATGCTCAGCGGGCCATTAAACATTATCGACAAAAGCGCATTTTCATCTGCCTCGTGGTCGCGCTAGTCACACTGTTAACCACACTGGCGGTACGATTTATTTCGCAGCGTAGCCAAAATCAGCAACAATTGCATACTGCCGCCGTTCACGCGATAACGACAATTGATAAAGTCTTGTTGCCATTACAAAAAGAACATGCGGAATTGCTTCAGCTCGTTGGTCAGCCCTGCGAGGCAATTAACCTGCCGTTGCGCAGGGAAGCCGCGGCATTACAGACGCTGCGCTCTATCGCGCTGGTGAAATCCGGTACGCTGTACTGTTCGAGCGTGTTGGGTCAGCGTAACGTTGTTCTTCATGATGTGGTGAGCGAATTGCCCAGCGATTCACCGCAACTTCTGCTGTTTACAGATAACACGCTGATTAAAGGCCGTCCCCTGCTGCTGCAATGGTATCCCGCCACCAGTGACGCAGGCAGCGGCGTGCTGATGAGCGTGAATATTGATCTGCTCAGTACCCTGATGCTGGAACCGCAAAAGCCGCTTATCAACAGCATCAGTCTGACAGTCAAAGACCGCCATCTTTCGGATGCGAGCGGCGTCATGACAACGCTTTCCGTGCCGCCTTCCGACCAGATTTTTTAGTCTTCCTTCAACCCATTTTCCTTTTACCGTCAATCTGATAAGCCCGGGCTCCACTGAACTGGCGTTGAGATCGCTACCTGCCCAGCTACCGCTGGCGTTAATCCTTAGTCTGTTAATGGCTGGCATCGCCTGGCTTGTCACTGCCAGCCGGATGAGTTTTTCGTGGGAAATCAATATGGGGGTTGCATCGCGGGAATTTGACGTCTGGTGCCAGCCGTTGCTCAATGCCGCCGACCAGCAATGCGTGGGGGTAGAAATTCTGTTGCGTTGGAACAACCCGCGACTGGGCCCCATCCCGCCGGATGTGTTTATCCCACTGGCGGAGGAGCATCATCTGATTGAAACACTGACACGCTATGTGATTAGCGAGACCGTACGGCAGATTGACGTCTTTCCAAAAAGCCCGCATTTTCACGTCGGTTTTAACGTGGCGGCAAGCCATTTCGTCGAAGGCAAACTGCTGCGCGACCTGAATCATTACTGGTTCAGCGCCCATCCGCATCAACAACTGATCGTGGAGCTGACGGAGCGGGATGATATTCACGACGTCGATTACCGGCTGATCAGAGAGATGCATCGCAAAGGGATCAAGCTGGCGATTGACGATTTTGGCACCGGCAACAGTTCGTTTTCCTGGCTGGAAAAGCTACGCCCGGACGTGCTGAAAATCGATAAGTCGTTTACCCATGCTATCGGTACCGATGCGGTGAACTCGACAGTGACGGACATTATTATCGCCCTGGGTCAGCGGCTGAAGATTGAGCTGGTCGCGGAAGGGGTGGAAACGGAGGAACAGGCGCAGTATCTGTTCCGGCACGGTGTGCACATTCTGCAGGGGTATTTGTATGCACGCCCGATGCCGCTGATCGCGCTACCCCAATGGCTGGCAGACTACCTGCCGCGCCTGTTGGCGCAGCAGGACGGGCATCCAGGCCCCGTAAGCGGCGACATCGAGGATTACTCTTCTTCGTCGTCGTGATGCGGCTGCTCTTTAACAATATGCACGAGGTCAATACGATAGTCGTTCGCTTCGACAATGGTGATGCGCAGCGGCGGTAACGCAATGACGTCGCCCACCTGCGGGATTTGCCCGTTGACGGCGATCGTCAGCCCGGCGACAGTCGCCACTTCCTGATCGTCATCAACCAGCGTGTCCATACCCAGCATCTGTTGCAGGGCGTGAAGATCGGTGGAACCTTTGACCAGCCAGCCGTTGCCATCGGTGACGATTTCCGGCGTTTCGTCGGCATCCGGGAACTCACCGGCAATCGCTTCCAGCACGTCCAGCGGTGTAACCAGCCCCTGCACCACACCGAATTCGTTGGTGACAATCACGAAACTGCCACGCGCACGGCGCAGAACCCCCAGCAGGTTAATCGGATCGAGGGTTTCCGGCACGACAATCGCTGGCGACGCCGACGCGATAGCGGCGACATCTTCACCCGCTTCCAGGGCCACCAGCATCTCTTTGGCACGCACGATACCGATGATTTCATCCAGTTCGCCACGGCACACCGGGAACAGGCTGTGCGGCGAGGAGAGCAGTTGCTCGCGAACTTCAGCGGCGCTCAGGCTGGCATCAACCCAGCTTATCTCTCCACGCGGGGTCATGATGCTGCGCAGCGAGCGCGAAGCCAGGGTCAGCACGCCGTTGATCATATAACGCTCTTCTTCGGCGAACGCCCCTTCCGGTACCGGCACCGGCGAGGACGGGCTGTCGGCATCATGCGAAACGTTGACCTGTTTGCGACCGCCCATCAGACGCAGGATGGCATCGGCCGTTCTGGCGCGCAGCGGCAGCGTCGACTGATGGCGAATAAAGTTACGACGGGCAATCTGATTAAACAGTTCGATGACAATCGAGAAGCCAATCGCCGCGTACAGGTACCCTTTCGGAATATGGAAACCAAAGCCTTCCGCCACCAGACTGAGACCGATCATCAGCAGGAAACTCAGGCAGAGCACCACCACTGTCGGATGCTGGTTAACAAAGCGGGTTAACGGTTTAGAGGCCAGCAGCATCACCGCCATCGCAATCACTACCGCCGCCATCATCACCGGGAGATGGTTGACCATCCCGACCGCCGTGATGACCGCATCGAGCGAGAACACCGCGTCCAGCACCACAATTTGCAACACAACGACCCAGAAGCTGGCATAGCCCTTGCCGTGGCCTTCGTCATGCTGGCGATTTTCCAGCCGTTCATGCAGTTCGGTTGTCGCTTTGAACAACAGGAATATCCCCCCGAGCAGCATGATCAGATCGCGTCCGGAGAAACTGTATTCCCAGATGCTGAACAGTGGCCGGGTGAGCGTGACCATCCACGAAATTACGGAAAGCAGCGCCAGACGCATCACCAGCGCCAGCGACAGGCCGATCAGGCGTGCTTTATCACGCTGTTTTGGTGGCAGTTTGTCAGCCAGAATCGCGATAAACACCAGGTTATCGATGCCGAGGACAATTTCCAGCACAACCAGTGTTAACAGGCCGATCCAGATGGAGGGATCCATTAAGAATTCCATGTCTGTCTCCTGCTACGGGCGTAAGCCATCGTACCGGGGGTTCCGGCAGGCGTGACAATAACGGGTGAAAAACGAGGCTGGCGCGAGGCGCCGGTTTGCCAGGTGGCGAGGCACCTGAAAAGGATGTGGCGTCGGTGACGGTCCATATAGCGGGCTTAACCCTGTACTCCTGTCTGATTAAACTGGAGGTAAACATATCAAAGAATCCCGGTTTGACGCAAAGATTTACCTGAATTTGCAAAAAACACGATTTTTTGCATCGCAAAATTATTAATCGTCTATAACTAAATTACGGATCTTCATCACATTAATTATTTTTTCACTATCTAAAATAATTCGCGGAAGTCTTAATTTTTTATGCTCGAACCCTTGTCTGAATCGATTCGGTTACTGACAAAGTCTCAAGGTGCATCTATAGGCAGTGGTGCATAAATAGATAATAAGAGGAGGTAGCAAGTGACGATTGCTATTGTGATAGGCACACATGGTTGGGCTGCAGAACAACTGCTGAAAACAGCAGAAATGTTGCTGGGCGAGCAGGAGAACGTCGGCTGGATTGATTTCGTCCCAGGCGAAAACGCAGAAACGCTCATCGAGAAATACAACGCGAAGTTGGCCAGTCTCGACACCAGTAAAGGTGTGCTGTTTCTCGTCGATACATGGGGCGGCAGTCCGTTTAATGCGGCAAGTCGCATTGTCGTCGATAAAGAGCATTACGATGTGGTGGCGGGCGTCAATATTCCGATGCTGGTCGAAACCTTAATGGCGCGTGATGACGATCCGAGTTATGACGATCTGGTCGCGCTGGCCGTCGAAACCGGACGCGAGGGCGTGAAAGCGCTCAAAGCCAAACCGGTCGAGAAAGCCGCGCCAGTAGCAGCAGCACCGCGAGCAGCTGCGCCTGCGAAGCCTATGGGTCCCAACGATTACATGGTCATTGGACTCGCGCGTATCGACGACCGCTTAATCCACGGTCAGGTAGCCACTCGCTGGACCAAAGAAACTAACGTCACCCGAATCATTGTCGTCAGCGATGAAGTCGCGGCGGACACCGTGCGTAAAACCCTGCTGACGCAGGTGGCGCCGCCAGGTGTCACAGCGCATGTCGTCGACGTGGAGAAAATGATTCGCGTCTATAACAATCCGAAATATGCAGGTGACCGCGTCATGCTGCTGTTTACCAACCCAACAGATGTTGAGCGCATCGTTGAAGGCGGCGTGAAGATCACGTCCGTTAACATCGGTGGTATGGCTTATCGTCAGGGTAAAACCCAGGTAAACAACGCCGTTTCGGTCGATGAAAAAGATATCGAAGCATTTAACAAACTGAACGCTCGCGGTATTGAGCTGGAAGTGCGTAAAGTGTCCAACGACCCGAAATTGAAAATGATGGATTTGATCAGCAAGGTCGGCAAATAACACCGGCGCTGGTTTTCACACTTAAGGCTTATGTTATAGGAGAAGTACAATGGAGATTACCACTCTTCAGATTGTGCTGGTGTTCATCGTCGCGTGTATTGCAGGTATGGAATCCGTACTTGATGAATTTCAGTTCCACCGTCCGTTGGTGGCCTGTACGTTAATCGGTATCGTTTTAGGTGATATGCAGAAAGGCATCATCATCGGTGGTACCCTGGAAATGATCGCGCTGGGCTGGATGAACATCGGTGCGGCGGTAGCACCTGATGCGGCACTCGCCTCCATCATTTCTACCGTTCTGGTTATTGCAGGGGGTCAGAGCATCGGCGCCGGTATCGCGCTGGCTATTCCACTGGCTGCAGCAGGCCAGGTACTGACCATTATCGTTCGTACTATTACCGTTGCCTTCCAGCACGCTGCAGATAAGGCGGCCGAAAGCGGCAACCTGACTGCGCTTTCCTGGATCCACGTCTCTTCCCTCTTCCTGCAGGCAATGCGTATCGCCATCCCGGCGGTTATCGTGGCAATTTCTGTCGGTACGAGTGAAGTTCAGGGCATGCTGAACGCAATTCCGGAAGTGGTGACCAGTGGTCTGAACATCGCCGGTGGCATGATCGTGGTTGTTGGTTACGCAATGGTCATCAACATGATGCGTGCAGGCTACCTGATGCCGTTCTTCTACCTCGGTTTCGTCACCGCGGCATTTACTAACTTCAACCTGGTTGCTCTGGGTGTTATCGGCGCAGTGATGGCGATTCTGTACATCCAGCTGAGCCCGAAATACAACCGCGTCGCGGGTGGGCCCGTACAGGCCGCTGGTAATAACGATCTCGATAACGAACTGGACTAACAGGTGAGCGAAATGGTTGATATCACTAAAACTACTACCGAGAAAAAACTCACTCCGGGTGATATTCGTGGCGTGTTCATCCGTTCCAACCTGTTCCAGGGTTCATGGAACTTCGAACGTATGCAGGCGCTGGGTTTCTGCTTCTCAATGGTGCCGGCGATTAAACGCCTGTATCCGGAGAACAACGATGCGCGTCGTCAGGCGATTAAGCGTCACCTGGAATTCTTCAACACCCATCCTTACGTAGCGGCGCCGGTTCTGGGTGTTACGCTGGCGATGGAAGAGCAGCGCGCTAACGGTGCGGAGATCGACGACGGTGCCATCAACGGTATCAAAGTTGGTCTGATGGGACCGCTGGCGGGTGTCGGCGACCCGATTTTCTGGGGTACCGTACGTCCGGTATTTGCGGCACTGGGTGCTGGTATCGCGATGAGCGGCAGTCTGCTGGGTCCGTTGCTGTTCTTCGTCCTGTTCAACCTGGTGCGTCTGCTGACCCGTTACTATGGCGTGGCATACGGTTACCGTAAAGGGGTAGATATCGTTCAGGATATGGGCGGCGGCTTCCTGCAGAAACTGACGGAGGGGGCGTCAATCCTCGGTCTGTTCGTCATGGGGGCGCTGGTTAACAAGTGGACGCATGTGAACATCCCGCTGGTGGTGTCGACCATCACCGGTCAGGATGGCCAGACGCGTGTTACCACGGTACAGACCATCCTTGACCAGCTGATGCCGGGCCTTGTGCCGCTGTTGCTGACTTTCGCCTGTATGTGGCTGTTGCGTAAGAAAGTGAACCCGCTGTGGATCATCGTTGGCTTCTTCGTCATCGGTATCGTGGGTTACGCTATCGGTCTGCTGGGTCTGTAATCTGTTCGCTGTATACCGGGGGCCTGTGCCCCCGGTATTTTTTATCCGGAGGCTTAATGACAATCACGGACTGGATACTGGTTATTTTTATCGTCGCCCTGCTCGCTTACGCCATCTATGATCAGTTCATCATGCCACGCCGCAACGGCCCCCTGCTGCTCTCCATTCCCCTGCTGCGCCGTAACCGTGTGGACGGGATTATCTTTGTCGGTCTGGTTGCCATTCTTATCTATAACAACGTGACGCAACATGGCGCGATCGTGACCACCTGGCTGCTCAGCGCGCTGGCATTAATGGGGTTGTATCTGTTCTGGATCCGCACCCCGAGAATACTGTTTAAAACAACGGGATTTTTCTTCGCCAACGTCTGGATAAATTATAACCGCATTAAAGAGATGAATTTATCTGAGGACGGCGTACTGGTGATGCAATTAGAACAACGGCGGTTGCTCGTTCGCGTGCGGAATATCGACGATCTGGAAAAAATATATAAATTTCTCGTTTCAACTCAATAAGTTAAACATATAGCCAGCGCTATATTTTGCTGCGTTCTTTGCAGTGCGTAATATAGCAATGGCTATAATCCCGGCGTTCATTCCCTCATATTTATTAACGATTTTATTACCAATAAATTTAAATGAAAATCGTTATCAATAAGTAATATAAATAATGATTGCCTGTTATTGTTTTATATTCAAAAAATATGTTAAGGTTGCGCCCGTCGTTGGGGAGTAGCCGATTTCCTTTCCCGGAAATGTACGTATCAACATACTCGTTGCAAAACGTGGTACGTACGGATGACCAGCCCGCTGGTGCATCAGGCGAGACCATAGACACATCCGCTGCTGTACGCCGGTTATGGCGTATGTTTACTGGGGGCAGTGATGTGTCATATGGAGATACCCCGGTCAGGACACACCCATGAATTTATCTGCCACAATTCTTCTCGCGTTTGGCATGTCGATGGACGCTTTCGCTGCGTCGATCGGGAAAGGCGCGACGCTGCATAAACCCAAATTCTCCGAAGCCCTGCGAACCGGCCTTATCTTTGGCGTCATCGAAACCCTGACCCCGCTGATCGGCTGGGGGCTTGGCATGCTCGCAAGCCAGTTTGTGCTGGAATGGAACCACTGGATCGCCTTTGTGCTGTTGGTTTTTCTCGGCGTACGAATGATTGTGGAAGGGGTGCGCGGTGATGATGACGAAGAAACGCTGGCGCCAAACCGGCATGGTTTCTGGCTGCTGGTGACCACCGCAATTGCCACCAGCCTGGACGCCATGGCCGTTGGCGTGGGTCTCGCCTTTCTGCAGGTCAGCATTATCACCACTGCGCTGGCAATCGGCTGCGCCACGCTGATCATGTCAACCCTCGGGATGATGATCGGTCGCTTTATCGGCCCGCTGCTCGGCAAACGGGCGGAAATCCTCGGCGGAATTGTGCTGATTGGCATCGGCTCGCAGATCCTCTGGAGCCACTTCGCCGGTTAAGCGTCGCGCTGCCAGGAGTGAATCGCAAAGTCGGTCTGACAGTGGAATTCCTTCTGCTGTTGCAGTTTTTCCCACACGTCAGGTCTGGCTCGCCAGGCAAACGGCGTCATTTGTAACAGCGCCACCGCTTCCAGCCCTGACAGCGTCATTCGATACGCTACCTGCTTGTACTGTTGTAGCGTAAAACCTTCCAGTTGTTCGCTGTGCGGCGCATGCAAATGAACCTCTTCGTAAATCAGCCCTTTTAATTCCATCAAATGACGAGGCCCCGGCGTGGCGGTGAAAACCCAGCCTCCCGGGCGAACAACGCGCGCCAGCTCCTGCGGATTACAGGGTGCGTAAATCCGCACAACCGTGTCCATACTATTATCGTCAAACGGCAGACGCTGGCTGGATGCCACGCAAAAATTCACCTGCGGATAACGCTTTGCTCCGGCGCGTATCGCCGCCTTTGAAACATCCAGCCCCCAGGTCTGCGAAACAATCTCTGCAAAAGCATGGGTGTAATACCCTTCTCCACAGCCGATATCGAGCAGTTGCGCCGCGCCTGTTTGTTCCAGTTGCTGACAAATGGCGTCGCGTAGTGGCTGGTAATGCCCGGCATCAAGAAACGCGCGACGGGCGTTCATCATCTCTGCACTGTCACCCGGATCGCGCGAGCGCTTGTGCTGAACGGGAAGCAGATTCACATAACCCTCTTTCGCCAGGTCAAACTGATGCCGCTGCGGGCAGATATAACTGTTTTCACGGCGCGTCAGCGGGGCGTGGCAAAGAGGACAACTGTAAGACATGACAACTCCGGGGACATTCTACGAAGGGCGAAGTGTACCGCCATCGCACGGGAATTTCGAGCGGATTGCGGCCATGAAAAAGCCCCGCAGATGCGAGGCTTTATGGCTGATGGTGCGCGCAGGACGCGCAACAAGATCAGTGGTGCTGGATTCAGATAGCAGTTACGTTAACTGCAGCCGGGCCTTTCTGACCGTCCTGAATTTCAAACTCAACGTTCTGACCTTCGGCCAGAGTTTTAAAACCATTACCCTGAATAGCAGAGAAGTGTACGAATACATCTTTGCTGCCGTCAGCCGGAGTAATGAATCCAAAACCTTTAGATTCGTTGAACCACTTAACTTGACCTTTAATCTTTGCCATTTGCAAAATTCCTTAGAGTGTTTTCTTCGCCCGAAGGCACTTACATAGATAAAACTGAGACATGACTGCATGAGGCACTAATTAAGGTTCGGCAGAGAAGCGGTATTCAACGTCAACGTGTTTACTCAGGACTTCTTTACTGAAAATGCCATACATAAACAGAACTGTACCTCGTTTAACCCAAAACGTGTTATCACACACAACGATAATAATGGCAAGCCATTTTTAAACGTGTCACGATCGGTCGCACAAAATCGTTGTTCGTCTTTCGATCCTCTGCACATTTATGCGCAATGTTCTCAGTTGAACCACTCTCAGCAAGTGTTTGAAAAACGCGCGCACATGCTGATAATCATAGACATTTTCACCATAGACCAACACTCGCGCTTCGTCCAGTTGTCCCTGTTTATATCAGGCAATTTTTTATATCCTTCGCTGATTTGTGCATAGTCATGCGCACCCGGTTTAACAAAAAATGTTAAAAGAGGCGTAAACAACCTTGCTTACGGTTTCGCTTTCCGTGTAAGGGAATGCGAATGAATAAAGCCTATCTTGCACCATAATAATGAAATTTTAATGACAGTGCTTCATCGCGAGGCATATAAAAACGTTTCGCTAAAAAATAGCTTTGAATATTGAAAAAGTGGAAATTAAAGTTTCAGTGAGTGATTTAATGCATAAACCAACAATAATAACCGTTAATTTAAACTTAAACGAAACGGTAAAAGAAAATGCCAACAGAAAAGGCGCACCATGATGGTGCGAAATGATGACGTCTGTCCCGGTATCTGGCAGATTGTCGTTACCGGGAAGACGTGCAGCGAAGATTAGCGCTCGGCAACCAGACGAATCATGTCATCGTCCTGCGGCTTCACGTTCGCCTGCACCGCAGGCTCCTCTTTTTCCGGTTCGTTTGCTTCACAAAGGCGTCTTAACAGCACAGTCTGACGCTTCTGCTGATCCAACAACGCTTCAAGCAGTTCAATCTGCTCGTTCGCGCGTGAGCTGGCCCGATTGACGAAAAACCACAGTACCAGACCAACAACCAGCAACAGCACAGACATCGCCAGCGATGCCAGATTCAAAACCCCGGAATTCAGTAAGTCACTCATTTCACCACCTCAAAAATAACAGTCTATTTTACCACTCGCATTCAGGAAGGAAATCATTCGAGCATAAAATGTCTTACCAGGGGATGAACTTGTTGATGGTACAGATCCCACTGAAGAACTGTACATCCTGATCGCACATCACGTTGATGGTCTGCGTCCAGAGCAGTACACACAACAGCAAGATGACAGCCAGGATAACCCACCGATATTTTTTCACTCCACTCTCCGGGATAATTCATACTGAAATCAGGTTATCACTCCTACCTTAAACGGTGACTCACTGTAATCCGTTCTGATCATTTTAGGAATCATTGACTTGTTTCAGTCAACCGCTGCGTTAACCTGTTATCGCTATGATTCATAAAAAGAGGCAGCAATGCGTTTAATTATTCGTTCAATTATTGTGCTGGCTATCGCGTGG
Organism: Trabulsiella guamensis ATCC 49490; assembly: GCF_000734965.1. Taxonomy (GTDB): domain Bacteria; phylum Pseudomonadota; class Gammaproteobacteria; order Enterobacterales; family Enterobacteriaceae; genus Trabulsiella; species Trabulsiella guamensis. The sequence continues at coordinate 39,376 of NZ_JMTB01000014.1, read as the reverse complement.
ATTGCTATTTTGCTCAGCGGCTATGGCGTGCTCATTGGCAGCAAAGAGAATGTGGGTGGATTGGGCTTACAATGCAAGTATCTTACTGCTCGCGGCGTCAGTACCGCACAGTATGTTCATACCGACAGCGGGATCATTGGACTGACGGACTGTCCGGTACTGCGAAAAAGTTCGACCGTCGTCGATGAAAGTTAACGAAAACGCCGCGATAACGCGGCGTTTTTCATCTTACGACGATGCTCAGAACGGATAGTCGTTATAGCCCATCTGCTCAGAGATTTTCGCCGCCGCGCTGTGCAACATTTTCACGTATTCGTGTAAGCGCTCTTCGGAAAAACGCAGCGTCGGGAACGAAATACTCAGACCCGCAATCACCACGCCAAAACGGTCAAAAACCGGCACAGCGATACAACGCAACCCTTCTTCCTGCTCTTCGTTATCTTCACCGTAGCCCTGCTCACGGACTTTATCGAGCACCGGCAGCAGATCCTGCGTACTGGTAATGGTGCGCTCAGTACTGCGCTTATACTCCACCCCGTCGAGAATTTGCACCGCTTCGTCTTTATCACGCCACGCCAGCAGGACTTTACCAATCGCGGTGCTGTACAGCGGGTTGCGGCGACCTACGCGCGAGTACATGCGCAGGTTATACATCGAGTCAATTTTATGGATATAAACAATACTGTCTTCATCCAGCGCGCCGAGGTGAATGGTCTCCTTCGTCAGACGCGACAAATCACGCATCTGAATGTCTGCGCTACGGATCAGATCCACGTTTTGCAGCGCACGAGCGCCCAGCTCAAACAGTTTGAGTGTCAGAGAATACTTTTCAGACTCGCCTTCCTGCGCCACATATCCCAGTGATTTCATGGTTTGCAAAAAGCGATAGACCGTGCTTTTCGACATCATGACGCGCTGCGACAGTTCGGTAATACCAATTTCGCGCTCTTCCCCAAGCGCCTGCAGAATGCCAAAGACTTTCAGAACTGAAGAGACAGAATCTGGCTGCTTATCCAAATCTGCGACTGCCATTTATCACCTCACCGCGAGTGTTTTATAAAAATCAGAACGAGTTTTTAGTATAAATTTGTGGGACCTCAACCGCAATGCATCTTCTCGAATCTGGTTACAAATCTGCGAGCTGAGATTAAATAATCAATGCTAAAATCATTATCCGATCAATAATTTCCCTTAACACATACTTTTTATATGGATAAAAATCCTTCTGAAGGGCTGCCCCTGCCTCAGCGGTACGGCGCCATCATTACGATTGTCATTGGTCTGTCAATGGCCGTGCTGGATGGCGCTATCGCAAACGTTGCTCTGCCAACGATTGCCACCGACCTGAATGCCTCACCTGCCGCGTCAATCTGGGTGGTGAACGCCTACCAGATCGCCATCGTGATTTCATTGCTGTCGCTTTCGTTTCTTGGGGATATGTTCGGTTACCGCCGGATCTACAAGGCAGGACTGGTGGTGTTTACCATCACATCGCTTGTCTGCGCGCTCTCGCATTCGCTGGAAATGCTGACGCTGGCGCGTGTTGCGCAAGGACTGGGTGGCGCCGCACTGATGAGCGTAAACACGGCACTTATCCGGCTTATTTACCCGCAGCGTCATCTCGGTCGCGGTATGGGGGTTAATTCATTTGTTGTGGCGGTCTCCTCTGCCGCCGGGCCCACCATTGCGGCAGCTATTTTATCCGTCGCCTCCTGGCAGTGGCTGTTTCTGATCAACGTGCCGCTGGGGATTATTTCGTTAATTCTGGCGATGCGTTTTCTGCCCGCCAACAATGCCCGTAGCCAGGCGTCACGTTTTGATCTTCCCAGCGCGGTGATGAATGCCCTCACGTTCGGCCTGCTCATTACCGCGCTCAGCAGCTTTGCACAGGGGCAATCGCTCCGGCTGGTGCTGGCAGAAGTGGTGGTGATGCTGATTGTCGGGTTCTTCTTTGTTCGCCGCCAGTTGCGTCTGCCAGTGCCGCTGCTGCCCGTGGACCTGCTGCGTATTCCACTGTTTTCCCTGTCGATCTGTACCTCCATTTGCTCCTTCTGTGCGCAAATGCTGGCGATGGTCTCCCTGCCCTTCTTTTTACAAACCGTGATAGGCAGAAGCGAAGTGGAAACCGGGTTGCTGCTCACCCCCTGGCCACTGGCGACAATGGTGATGGCGCCGCTGGCAGGTTATCTTATCGAAAAAGTCCATGCCGGATTCTTAGGCGCGCTCGGCTTACTGGTGATGGCTTGCGGGCTGTTCGCGCTGGCGATGCTACCGGCGGCTCCAGCCGACTGGGATATCGTCTGGCGAATGGCGCTGTGCGGTGCCGGTTTCGGCCTGTTTCAGTCGCCCAATAACCACACGATTATTCTCTCAGCGCCACGCAACCGCAGTGGTGGGGCCAGCGGTATGCTCGGCACCGCGCGTCTGCTCGGGCAAAGCTCCGGGGCAGCGCTGGTCGCATTATTGTTTAACCTCGCCGGGGAACATGGTACCCACGTTTCGCTGTTACTGGCAGGTACCCTCGCCGTGGTGGCCGCCGTCGTCAGTGGTCTGCGCGTCACGCAGCCCAGAACGGAGGCATAAAAAAAGCGCGTCCATGGACGCGCTTTTTCATTATTCAGATCTTACTTCAGATATTCGCCACTACGCAGCGCTTCAATACGTTTGTCCAGCGGCGGGTGTGTCATGAACAGCTCGCTCAATGACTTCGATTTACCGTTGATGCAGAATGCCATCATGCTACTGGCTTCCTGCGGCTCATAGCTGGTTTTCAGACGCTGGAGAGCGGCAATCATCTTCTCGCGCCCCACCAGTTTTGCCGAACCGGCATCCGCATGGAACTCACGGTAGCGGGAGAACCACATGGTGATAATGCTGGCCAGAATACCAAACACCAGTTCGAGCACCGTCGCCACCGCGAAGTAAATCAGCGGGTTACCGTTACTCTCTTCGCCTTCGTCGCGGTTACCCCCGAGGAAACCCGCCGCAATCTGCGCGATAACGCGTGAGATGAAGATGACGAAAGTGTTCACCACCCCCTGAATCAGCGTCATGGTGACCATATCGCCATTGGCAACGTGGCTGATTTCGTGCGCGATAACCGCTTCCGCTTCATCACGGCTCATGTTTTGCAACAGACCGGTGCTCACCGCTACCAGCGAGGCGTCACGACGTGCGCCGGTGGCAAAGGCGTTGATGTCCGGGGCGTGATAAATCGCCACCTGCGGCATACCAATACCCGCCTGACGCGCCTGCTGCGCGACGGTGTTCATCAGCCAGTTTTCTGTTTCATTACGCGGCTGTTCAATAACTTCCCCACCGACCGATTTCAGCGCCATCCATTTCGACATCATCAACGAAACGATGGAACCGCCAAAACCAAAAAGCAGAGCCATGATTAACAGCCCTGTCATGCTGCTCGACTGAATTCCTGTCAGACTTAATACCAGCCCGAACACCACCATGACGGCCAGGTTGGTCAACAGGAAGAGCGCGATTCGCATCATAATTTTCTCTTAACCTCATTATAACAACACGCACTATGCGATTACCCACATCGTATGGGTATTATGCGTATTTCAAGCATTGGCGGGCGCTAAGTCACGAGAAAAACACAACTTTACATTTTGTAGTATGTTGTTTACGTGTAAAAAGAGAGAAAAAAACAGGCACAATGACTTGTGCCTGTTGGGGATTATTTCGCGGGTGCAGGTTCTTCTGCGGGGCGCTCTTTTTCCAGTTTTGCCAGGTCGAGCGCGATATGGACGGTTTCGTCCAGATACGGATCGGGCTCCTGATAATCTTTCGGCAAATCATCCAGTTTTTTCAGCGGCGGTCTCCCTTCTCGCTTGAAGCGATCGTTAATCCGCGCCAGACGCGTTGCATCATCTTCTTCGTTCTCTTTTTCGCGCTGGGCGTAATTGAGAGAGACGATGTTGCGTTTTGCTTTCATCGCGTTAAAGCGCGCGATGTCTTTCATGATGTACTGGAACTCAGGATCTTTGGCGATGCGTTCGTCATGCAACTTCAGCAGTTCCGGTCCAAACGGCGTCATGTCGCCCGTTTTGACGAAGGTGGCTGCGTTAATGCTGTCCCACGGCAACGCGTTATCTTCAAACTTCTCGCCAGTTTCCGTCTCTTCATTGCCAGTCGGCATCAGAATGTCTGGCGTCACGCCTTTCCGCTGTGTACTGCCGCCATTGATGCGGTAGAACTTCTGAATGGTGTACTGGACAGAGCCCAGCGCAGGCCATTCCGGGCGCAGCATCTGATCGTAAATACGATTCAGTGAGCGATACTGCTGCACCGTGCCTTTACCAAAGGTTGGTTCGCCGACGATCAGCGCTCGTCCATAGTCCTGCATCGCCGCAGCAAAAATTTCAGAGGCTGAGGCGCTAAAGCGGTCAACCAGCACCACTAACGGACCTTTGTAGTACACCACTCCGTCGGTGTCGCTGTCTTCACGTACTTTGCCGTTGTTATCACGGACCTGCACCACCGGGCCGGACGGGAAGAAGAGACCGGAGAGCGAAACCGCTTCGGTCAGCGCGCCACCGCCGTTGCTGCGCAGATCAATAATCACACTGCTGACGTTCTGTTTTTCCAGCTTCTGCAGCTGTACTTTCACGTCATCAGTCAGGCCAACGTAGAAGCCGGGGATATCCAGCACGCCGACTTTCTGGCTACCGACGGTTTTGACCGACATTTTGACCGCGCGATCTTCAAGACGAATGCGCTCTCGGGTCAGCGTCACAATGCGGGTTTTGGTCCCTTTACCGGCAGGCAGTACCTCCAGGCGCACTTTGCTGCCCTTCGGTCCTTTAATAAGCGCCACGACGTCATCCAGACGCCAGCCGATCACATCAACCATTCCTTTACCGGTCTGGCCGACACCGACAATACGGTCACCAACACTTATCGCTTTACTTTTCGCCGCCGGACCGCCCGCCACCAGGGAGTTGATCACCGTGTAATCGTCATCCATCTGCAACACCGCGCCAATCCCTTCCAGAGACAGGCTCATCTCGGTATTGAACTGTTCGGTATTGCGCGGAGACAGATAGTTGGTGTGCGGATCGATTTCGTGTGCGAAAGCGGTCATCGCCAGTGAGAAGACGTCTTCGCTGTTGGTCTGCACCAGGCGGCGAATGGCGAATTTGTAGCGGCGGGTCAGCGTTTCGCGGATCTCTTTTTCATCTTTCCCTGTCAGCTTCAGGCTCAGCTCATCATACTTCACCTTACTGTCCCACAGGGCATTCAGCTCGGCGACGTCTTTCGGCCACGGCGCTTTACTGCGATCAAGATTAAAGGTGTCGTTGCCGGTGAAGTCCATCGGCTGCGCGAGCACTTTTAGCGCGTACTGATAACGCTCAAAACGACGTTTTTGCGCCAGATTGTAGAGATCGTAGAAAACATCGAGCTTACCGGTTTTCAGTTCTTCACCGACGTCTTTTCGGCGAGCAGTAAACTGTTCTACGTCGCTGGCCAGCAGCACGTTATGGCTGAAATCCAGCAGATTCAGGTAACGATCGAAAATTTTCGCGGAAAACGCCTGATCGAGATCGAACTGGCGATAGTGCGAACGGGTAAAGCGTGACGTGACACGCTCACTCACCGTCGCGTGCTGCGCTTCTTCCTTCAGAACCGGAATCTGATCAGCACGCGTGATGTCGTCAACAGCGAACGCGTGGCCTGTTATTGCCAACAGACCTGCGAGCGCGGTGACCTTAAAAAAAGTGTTCATGCCTGGCGCGGCCTCCGTCTCAGAACACGAGGTGTTCTGCGCGTACAATCATTGACATACCAGAAGTCAGCTGTACACGAACGCCATCTTTGGTGATCTCCAGTACAGTGGCGTCCATTGCGTTGTTGCCTGCTTTCACCTTCAGCGCTTGCCCCACTGTCAGCACGGACAGATCGGATACCGGGGTCAAACGCTCTTCACGCGGCGGGCGCGGAGCGGCTTTTGCTGCTACCGGCTTCGCAGCACGAGGCTTGCGATCGCCCTCTTCTTTACGACGAACCGCAGGACGCGGTTTACGCTCACGACGCGGCGCGTCCTCGCCTGCCGCGGCAGCCGCTTCGCGTTTTTTCGCTTGCTGTTCTGCACGCTGCGCCTGAACACGCGCTTTGGCTTCTTCAAGCTGCTGGCGAGCGTGAGACACGTGCTGCTCGTCCAGTTCCCCACACGGGTTACCGTCGAGATCGACACGGGTTGCGCCCGGCTTGATACCGTACAGGTAACGCCAGCTCGAAGTATAAAGACGTAATGCGGAACGAAGTTGGGTTTTGCTGAGGTTCATTTCGCCCTCAACACGCTCAACAAGATCCTGAAAAATACCAATTTTCAGGGGGCGCGCTTCGCCTTCGGCACTAAAGCAGTGCGGAAAACGTTCGGCCAGATAAGCGATAACTTCTTTACTGCTGTTCAACTTAGGTTGATTTTCCATGAAATTTCCTGATTACAACGGACGTAGCCAACAAGCCGCAGGCATGAACAGGCGTCATTATAATGACGCCATCGTTAATTGCTACGTTATCCGTTGATTATCCTGCGACGGGCGCAAAGAATTTTTGATAATCGGTCGCCTCAAGCAGCGTTTCGAGATGCCCGACCAGTTCGCGCAGCCCCTGCTCGTCCTCATCGGTGAAGCGAGAGAAGGCGATACTGTCGATATCCAGTACACCAATAATCTGATTTTTTACGCTGACAGGAAGTACGATTTCGGCATTACTCGCCGCGTCACAGGCGATGTGACCGTCGAACGCGTGGACATCGGCCACGCGCTGAACGCGATTTTGCGCCACCGCCGTACCGCAGACGCCACGTCCAACGGGAATACGCACGCAGGCGATTTTACCCTGAAATGGCCCAAGCACCAGCGTGTCACCTTCCAGTAAATAAAATCCGGCCCAGTTGACCTCATCCAGACGCTCGTACAGCAAGGCGCTCAGGTTAGAGATCATTGCCAGAAAACTGGTTTCACCTGCCATCAACGCCTGAAAATCGCGATTCAAATCTGCGTAAAATTCTGTTTTGGTCATTTTATAATCACTTGGTTGCCTTACTTCGATCCCGGTAGTGTTCCCGGGGCATAGCCCTATAAAATAAACATTAAATGCGGCCGGGCTCAAGATGAATCCATACATGAGTTAAGATAGTTTTACACATTCATTCTTATAAGTGATAAATGGCACTAAAATCACCCCAGTTTACGCCAGAGACCAAAATTACCGTTCACTCCATCAGTGAACCGCTTCCCCACGCTCATTATCAGCGCTGCCCTGAGTGCGACACGCTGTTTTCACTGCCGCTGATGAAATCCCATCAGAGCGCATACTGTCCTCAGTGTAATGCGAAAATCCGCGATGGGCGCGACTGGTCGTTAGCGCGTTTAGGCGCCATGGCGATTGCGATGCTGTTGTTGATGCCGTTTGCCTGGCAGGAACCTTTGCTGCGGTTGCATCTGCTCGGCACGCGTATCGATGCCAATTTATTACAGGGTATCTGGCAGATGACCCGCCAGGGTGACCCGATGACCGCGTCGATGGTCTTTTTCTGCACCGTTGGCGCGCCGGTGGTGTTAGTGGTGGCCATTGCTTATTTGTGGCTGGGCAACGTGCTGGGAATGAACCTGCGGCCGGTGCTGCTGATGCTGGAGAAACTCAAAGAGTGGGTGATGCTGGATATTTACCTGGTCGGCGTCGCGGTGGCCTCTATCAAAGTTCAGGATTACGCGTTCCTGCAACCGGGCAACGGGCTTATCGCCTTTATCAGCCTGGTGATCCTGAGCCTGCTGACGATGATTCATCTGAACGTCGAGCAACTCTGGGAGCGTTTTTATCCGCAGCGCCCCGCCACCCGCTATCATTCGGCATTGCAGGTCTGTCTTAACTGCCACTATACCGGGCTGCCCGATGCGCGCGGACGCTGCCGCCGTTGCCATACGCCGCTGTATTGCCGCCGCAAAAACAGCCTGCAAAAAAGCTGGGCGGCGTTGATAGCTTCGCTGATTTTCCTCATTCCAGCCAACGTTCTGCCGATATCTGTTATATATGTGAATGGTGCGCGCCAGGAAGATACCATTCTCTCCGGAATTATCTCTCTGGCTCACAGCAACGTTGCAGTGGCCGGCGTCGTCTTTTTCGCCAGTATTCTGGTGCCGTTCACTAAAGTGATCGTGTTAATAACGCTACTGATCAGCATTCACTTTAAATGTGAGCAGGGGCTGCGCACCCGCATTTTGCTGCTGCGTTTCGTGACCTGGATAGGCCGCTGGTCAATGCTGGATCTGTTCGTTATTTCGCTCATGATGTCGCTGATTAATCGCGACCAGCTCCTTTCTTTTACTATGGGTCCCGCTGCGTTTTATTTCGGCTCAGCGGTAATATTGACTATTCTTGCAGTTGAATGGCTGGACAGCCGCTTACTTTGGGATGCACATGAGTCAGGAAACGCCCGCTTCGCCGACTGAAGCGAGAATTAAAACAAAACGTCGCATTTCGCCTTTCTGGCTGCTTCCGGTCATCGCACTGATGATTGCCGGATGGCTTATCTGGAGCAGCTATGAAGATCGCGGCAACACGATAACCATCGACTTTATGACCGCCGACGGCATCGTCCCCGGTCGTACGCCCATTCGTTATCAGGGCGTTGAAGTTGGCACCGTACAGAACATCAGTCTCAGCAAAGATCTGAATAAAATCGAGGTTCGCGCCAGCATCAAAAGCGACATGAAAGATGCGCTGCGTAAAGAGACGCAGTTCTGGCTGGTCACACCGAAAGCCTCGCTGGCAGGGGTTTCCGGTCTTGATGCGCTGGTCGGTGGTAATTATATCGGCATGATGCCCGGCAAAGGCGAGGAAGAAGATCACTTCGTTGCGCTCGATACGCAGCCCAAATACCGTATTAACAACGGCGAATTGATGATCCACTTGCACGCGCCAGACCTTGGCTCGCTGAACAGCGGTTCGCTGGTTTATTTCCGAAAAATTCCGGTCGGTCGTGTTTACGACTACACCATCAATCCCAATAAACAGGGTGTGACCATTGACGTGCTGATCGACCGCCGTTTCACCAGTCTGGTAAAAAAAGGCAGTCGTTTCTGGAATGTCTCCGGCGTGAAAGCGGATGTCGATTTCAGTGGCGCGAAGCTTCAGCTTGAAAGTCTGGCCGCGCTGGTCAATGGCGCAATTGCCTTTGACTCGCCGGATGACTCGGCCGCCGCGAAGCAGAACGATGAATTTGGTCTTTATGCCGATCTGGCTCACAGCCAGCGTGGGGTGATAGTGAAGCTTGATCTGCCTGACGGCGCGGGGCTGAATGCAGGCTCCACACCGCTGATGTATCAGGGGCTTCAGGTCGGGCAGCTCACGAAACTGGATCTCAACCCGGGCGGCGCAGTGACCGGCGAGATGACCGTGGATCCCAGCGTGGTGAATCTGCTGCGCGAGAATACGCGCATCGAACTGCGAAATCCGAAGTTGTCGCTGTCGAACGTCAACGTCAGCTCCCTGCTCACCGGCAGTACGTTTGAGCTGGTTCCTGGCGAGGGTGCGGCGCGTAACCACTTTTCCGTGCTTCCCGCCAACAAAACTTTGCTACAGACGCCGAACGTTGCCACGCTGACGCTGACCGCCCCGGAAAGCTATGGCATCGACGCCGGACAGCCTGTCATTCTGCATGGTATTCAGATTGGCCAGGTCGTCGAGCGAACGCTGACGGCAAAAGGCATCACCTTCGCAGTGGCCATTGAACCGCAGTACCGCGAACTGGTACCTGGCGACAGCAAATTTGTGGTAAACAGCCGCATCGATGTGAAAGTGGGGTTGGATGGCGTGGAATTCCTGGGCGCCAGTGCCACAGAATGGGTTAATGGCGGCATCCGCGTCCTGCCGGGTGAGAAAGGGGCGCTTAAAGCCAGTTATCCGTTGTTTGCTAACGTTGAAAAAGCAGTGGAGAACAGCCTCGGCGATCTCCCCACCACTACCCTTTCCCTGACCGCCGACACCCTGCCGGATGTCCAGGCAGGCTCGGTGGTGCTGTACCGCAAATTCCAGGTCGGTGAAGTCATTACTGTGCGTCCACGCGCAAACGCATTTGATATCGATCTGCACATCAAACCGGAATACCGCAATTTGCTCACCAGCAATAGCGTATTCTGGGCCGAAGGCGGCGCGAAAGTGCAGCTTAACGGCAGCGGTCTGACTGTGCAGGCATCACCGCTGTCACGCGCACTAAAAGGGGCCATCAGCTTCGATAATCTGAGCGGCGCGGGAGCCGGGATCAGAAAAGGCGACAAACGCCCGCTCTACCCGACGGAAACCGCTGCGCGCGCCGTCGGCGGTCAGATCACCCTGCATACCTTTGATGCCGGGAAACTGGCGGAAGGGATGCCGATTCGCTATCTCGGCATCGACATCGGTCAGATCCAGTCGCTGGAGCTGATTACCGCCCGTAATGAAGTGCAGGCAAAAGCAGTCCTTTACCCGGAATACGTGGAAACCTTTGCCCGCGGCGGTACGCGCTTCTCGGTCATCACTCCGCAGATTTCCGCCGGTGGCGTTGAGCATCTCGATACGCTATTGCAGCCCTATGTCAACGTCGAACCCGGACGCGGCAAGCCACGCCGCGACTTTGAAATTCAGGAAGCGACGATTACCGATTCCCGCTACCTCGACGGCCTGAGCATTGTGGTGGAAGCGCCGGAAGCCGGTTCTCTGAATATTGGTACGCCAGTACTGTTCCGCGGCATAGAAGTCGGTACAGTCACCGCGCTGCGTCTGGGATCGCTGTCAGACCGCGTGATGATTGAACTGCGTATCAGCCAGCGCTATCAGCATCTGGTACGTAACAACTCAGTGTTCTGGCAGGCCTCGGGCTACAGTCTGGATTTCGGTCTGGTGGGTGGCGTGGTGAAAACCGGCACCTTCAACCAGTTTATTCGCGGCGGCATTGCCTTCGCGACGCCACCGGGCATTCCGCTGGCGCCGAAAGCGCAGGCGGGTAAACACTTCCTGCTGCTGGAAGCCGAACCGAAAGAATGGCGCGAATGGGGAACCGCCCTGCCACGCTAAACGCCACGCCCCGGTGTCCTCCGCCGGGGCGTTTATGCTAAACTGCGCACCCGTTTTTTTGCTGGTGGTGCGCTCTGTGGCTCAAAACTCCGTTTACCTTCCCGATGACTTTCTGGCGCAGATGCGTGAAGCCATGCCCCCAACGCTGTCATTAGATGATTTTATTGCCGCCTGCCATCGCCCGCTGCGGCGCAGCATTCGCGTCAATACGCTGAAAATCAGCGTCAGTGATTTCCTCACTCTCGTTGCTCCCTATGGCTGGCAGTTAACGCCAGTGCCATGGTGCGAGGAAGGTTTCTGGATCGAACGGGACAACGAAGAGGATCTGCCGCTCGGCAGTACGGCGGAGCATTTAAGCGGGTTGTTTTATATTCAGGAAGCGAGCTCCATGTTGCCGGTCGCGGCGCTGTTTGCCGATGGTAATCAACCGCAACGGGTGATGGACGTTGCTGCCGCGCCAGGTTCCAAGACCACCCAGATCGCCGCCCGTATGGGCAACCACGGCGCTATTCTGGCGAACGAATTCTCCGCCAGTCGGGTGAAAGTGCTGCATGCCAATATCAGTCGCTGTGGCATCCGTACTGTGGCGTTAACTCATTTCGATGGCCGCGTATTTGGCGCCGCGTTACCGGAATCATTTGACGCGATCCTTCTGGATGCGCCCTGCTCCGGTGAAGGCGTGGTGCGAAAAGATCCGGACGCGCTGAAAAACTGGTCCATCGCCAGCAATCAGCAGATTGCCGCCACGCAGCGGGAGCTTATCGACAGCGCGTTCCATGCGCTGCGCCCTGGCGGCACGCTGGTTTACTCTACCTGTACGCTCAATCGCGATGAAAACGAGTCGGTAATTGCCTGGTTACTGGCCCGCTATCCGCAGTCAATTGAAGTCGTCTCACTGGAAGGATTATTTCCGCAGGCGTGCAACGTGCTGACGGACGAAGGCTTTTTGCACGTCTTTCCACAAGTCTTCGATTGCGAAGGGTTCTTCGTCGCAAGGCTGCGGAAAACGGCGCAGGTCGAGCCATTACCTGCGCCGGGATATAAAGTCGGTAAATTTCCGTTTGCGCCACTGAAGGGTCGCGAGGCGTCTGCGGTAATTGATGCGGCTGCGGCAGTGGGCCTGCGCTGGGATGATGCGCTGACACTCTGGCAACGGGACAAAGAGATCTGGCTTTTCCCGTCAGAAATTGAGCCGTTACTCGGCAAAGTGCGGTTTTCCCGTATCGGCCTGCGACTCGCGGAAACGCATAACAAGGGATATCGCTGGCAACATGAGGCGATTATCGCTCTCGCTGAGACCGCTAACACCGGGTTTGAACTCAACGTCGCGGAAGCTGAGGAATGGTATCGCGGTCGCGATGTCTACCCGGACAACCTGCCTGCAAAGGATGACGTCATCGTGACCTTCCAGGGGGTTCCGCTCGGGCTGGCGAAAAAAATAGGGTCGCGGCTGAAGAACAGCTACCCACGTGAGCTGGTGCGTGATGGCCGGTTATTTGCGGGCAATGCGTAACAACGCGCAAAAAAGCAGCAAATTCTTACTGGTAATCTTCTCTCAGTTGACTAGGATGAGAAATGGGCGATCAGACTGGTCGTACCACGACACCGCGTTTCAAGGAGAAGATGATGAGCAAAACCAGCGTACGTATCGGAGCCTTTGAGATTGATGATGCCGAGCTGCATGGCGAACAGCACGGCGAACGAACGTTAAGTATTCCCTGCAAATCCGACCCGGATTTATGCATGCAACTTGATGCCTGGGATGCTGACACCAGCGTGCCTGCTCTGCTGAATGGCGAGCATTCCGTTCTTTACCGCAAACATTACGATGAGCAGTCCGATGCCTGGGTCATGCGCCTTGCCTGACTCAAAAAGAACCCGTCGCTAAGGCGGGTTATTTATTTGTCAGTTTCCCCTGCACGACTTCCTCCCCTACAATGAATACAGGGTGTACGGCTTTGAGGGAGCGATGTTCGCACTGGTTTTGTTTGTCTGTTATCTCGACGGCGGCTGTGAAGATATTGTCGTGGATGTTTATCGCACCGAGTCGCAATGTGTTTTTGCCATGCAGGATCAGCGCCTGCGTCAGGGTGGCTGCTTTCCGGTAGAAGATTTTATTGATGGTTTCTGGCACCCGGCCAATGAGTTCAGCGACTTCTGATTACTGAAGCTGTACCATGGTCAGCTCGCCGCCAAAGACGGCGCCGGTATCAATGTAATGCTGGTTCCCCGCATCATAGCGCGTCTGCAGCGGTGTATGGCCAAACCAGAAGTGGTCAGCGCCAGTGATTTGCGTATGGCGCCCGGCAAAATGATCGCTCAGCCGCTGGCGATTCCACAGTACTTGCTGCGCATCGACTGCTTTCTGCCAGACATACTCTGCAGAAGGGTAATCAGCGTGCGCGATAATATTCACCCCGCTTTCGCAATCCACTTCAATAATATACGGAAGCTGATGGCAGTTTTGCAGCAAGCGCTTTATATCCGCCTGGATTGCCGGTGCGCTATCTAAAAACCAGTCGCCGCCGTTCATATACCACAACGACATATCGCCATTATCCAGGGCATCCATCGCCATTTGTTCATGATTTCCCCTGATCGCCGCAAACCATGTCTCGTTTAATAACCCCAGACACTGATAACTCGCCTCGCCACGATCAATTAAATCTCCGACCGATATAAGTAAATCCTCATAAGGATTAAATTTTCGCACCTTAAGCGCAACCATCAGCGGTTGCCAGCAGCCGTGCAAATCACCGACCAGCCAGATATGCCGCCATTGTTTACCGTCGATTCGCTGATACATGTTTTTTCCTCCCGGATAAAGTATAGAAAAAACAAAAACAGGGTGATGAGTAGCAACTAAAGGGAAATTACCTCAACCGTCACTAAACAGAACGGGAATATAGTCAGGCGGAGCGTTAATACAGCAGTTATCACCCGGTAAAATAACTGCAGAATAATGATGAGGTATTTTCCCGTGACTGATAACAGTCTGCACACAGAACAGGCTTTTACGCATCGCTCCAGCCTGATTTCCGCCCTGGTGACGGGCGAACTGACGCCGGCCCCTATCTGGAAAAAAAGAAACTATCGGCTCAAATTTTTGCTGCGCACACTGCTGTTTTATACACCGACGCGCCGCATGCTGGGCAGTCTGTCTCAACGACCTAATTTCGAGCAGTTACTGAGAGCGCAGGTGACGCTACCGAGCAAGCCACATCGTCAGTATCTGACGCTCGGTCTGAACGCCCGCCAGCGTGCCGATGCCATAGTGAGCCATTATGCATTTATCGACACCCTAACCGGTTCACGACTGGCGCAGGCGCTGATGTCTGCAGACGAAACACCGCTTATCGAACTGGAAGGTAAGGACGCGTCACGTTTTACCCTCTCCGCCTCCTGTGCCAGTAAGGCCGAACGCGAAGGTGAAACGACCCTCTGGCTGCACGATGCCAATCGCACATTACTTGCCAGTGTGACGTTCAGCGTGGTGCGTAATAATGGCGAATGGCAACTGGTGATCGGTGGATTACAGGGTCCTCGCCGCAACATATCTCACGAGGTGATTAAACAGGCCACTCGTGCCTGCCACGGCATTTTCCCCAAGCGTCTGCTGATGGAATTTATCTGGCTTTTTGCCCGCCACAGTGGAATTTCAGCCATGTATGGCGTCAGTGACAACGGGCACGTATTTCGGGCGCTGCGTTATCGTTTGAGCAAAGGCCGCCATTTCCACGCCAGTTATGACGAATTCTGGGCATCGGTTGACGGTGTAAAAGAAAATCGCTGGCGCTGGCGTTTGCCGCCTGAGATGGCGCGTAAATCGCTGGAAAGCATTGCCAGTAAAAAACGCGCGGAATATCGCCGCCGTTTCCAGTTACTGGACAGTCTGGCTGAGCAGATTTCATTACTGACGAAGTAACCTTTCCTGCGCCTGCTTCTGTGACAGAAGCAGGCACCTGCGCTTAATACAATGAGGCTTCGCCCGCAGGACGCGTTTTGAAACGCCGATGCACCCACAGATATTGCTCCGGCGCGCGCAAAATTTCCCGTTCGATGACTTTATTCATATAACATGCCGCGGCCATTTCATCTTCCACCGGATAGTCATCCATCGCTTTGCTGATATAGAGGCGGTAACCCTGTTGGCAGGGTTTGCGCACCATGGTGATGGTCAACAATGCCGAGCCGGATAACTTAGACAATACATACGTGCCGTTCGTCGTGGCAGCGTCTGGCACGGAGAAAAACGGCGCGAAAACGCTGCCTTTACGTCCATAGTCCTGGTCCGGGGCAAACCAGACGGCTTCACCGGATTTCAGCGCCTGCACGAGGCCGCGCAGATTACGCCGATCAATCATCGCCTTGTTCGAACGCAGGCGCCCTTTCGTTTGTACCCACTCCATTAACGGGCTGTTGTGCTGGCGATACGTCGCCATCATCGGGCGGCAAAGCCCCATCACACGCCCGCCCAGTTCCAGTGACATAAAATGAATGCCGACCACCATCACGCCTTTGCCAGTGCCGAGCGCGCGGGTCAGATTGTCATAGCCTTCTACGTCGAACCATTTCTTCACCCGTGCATCGCTCCAGAACCAGGCCATGCCGGTTTCAATCAGTCCCATGCCAAGCGAATGAAAATTTTGCTCCAGCAAACGCTCCCGTGCCACAGGACTCATATCCGGAAAACAAAGCTCAATGTTTCTGTCAGCGATGTGTGCCCGTCGTTTCAGAAAGCGGCGCGATGCCGTTCCCATTGCAGAACCAAGGAACGAGAGCACGGGATACGGAAGCTGGACGAGCAGCCAGAGAATGCCAAGACCAAACCAGGTGAACCAGTAACGGGGATGGAGTAACGATCGATCAAATGCAACGGACATAAAAATTTTACCGTAAGCGTCAAAAATTTGGGTAACGCATAAGAAAAAAATGAGTCCGCTCATCTGTCTTTTAGGCGATACGTATAGCGCAAGTGACAGTGAACCAGTTGATCAACCCACGTCCCCATGACAAGAAGGTGACCACACAAAAAAAACCTGCAACTGAGGCTGTAGCTACGCTTCGCACAGCATGCGCCTTTTGAAGATAAAATAACAGAGCGCGATTGTAATTTTCAGAAAACATTACGTAGGAATAAGTTGAGTCCTAAAACAAATTTTTTCAGCGCTTTCTGTCTTTCCTGAATAATAAAAACGTTGTGCTGCTGAAATATACAAGTAAATAAATTGTAATTTTTCATGGGATATTATGCCCGAACAGAAACGAGGGCTGGAATATTTGTCATTTTTCATGCTGGCACTGTCATTACCCGGCAGACTGACGCCGGGGAATCCCTTCTTATCACAAAGAGAGTAAACACCATCGCTTTGCGATAGAATGGGCGCATCATCATAGTGAATCTAATGCTTAACCGCATGAAAGATAAGGAGTCATGACGAGTGTTGTTCAAAAAGCTTAACAAGCAATACCGGCATATCACCGCGCGTCATAACATTGACTGGACGTCTGACACGCCGCGTGAGGGCACCCCCATCAGCAGTATTATCATCCCTACCGTCGGTGAAGACTATATTGAAGAGGCGCTGCTGAGCGCAAAGTTCGCCTCGCTGAACGCCGTCACAGCGAAAGAGATCGTCATTGTTACCGATCAGCCTGTGGAAAAATTTTGCGACCTGCCGGCGAAAACGCGCGTTGTCCGATTAGAGATCTGCATTCCGAATCCGCAGCATAAATATGCGCAAATCTATAAAAGCAGAATGCTCAAGATCCAGGCCCCTTTGCAGGCATCTGCGGATTCAACCGGCGTGTTAATGATTGACTCTGATCTCAATTTATTGCGCGATCCGGCTTATCTGGTCAAAGAAGGACGGCTGTACTCCTGCTTCCGGAAAGGACGAATGGGCGCGAAATTCGACAATGACCGCTATAAATACGTCCCGGCCTATTACGCGTCAACAATTCGCCCATCGCTTGAAGAACATGTCAACAGTGCCTTTCTTGCCGCGACATATCGCACTTTCCAGCGATTGTGTCCGCTCTGGCTCAACCTGTTCAACGACACCTGGGAGATGATCCCCGACGACCAGCCGCCGACCGACCAGCCGCCGCTCGCCGCCACCCTGGATCTGCTGGATTTTATTACTGTCAATCTGGGCGACTGGACGAACTGGCCAGTATCGAAAAAAATCGGCGGAACGCCATCGGTTATCCCGAAAGAAGTAATTGGCGCTCATGGTGGTTTCCCACTTTCCGAATGGCAGAAATATCTGGAATCACCGGACGCGCCTTTGCTGTTCAAAGGGCAGGATTATACCCGGAAGGTGCGTTATCTGAGCGATGCGGAGAAGCAGGAACAGGCCCGTTAATTGCACACCGCGTCCGGAAAAACACCGGACGCAGTTAACATCAGAATCCTTCCAGCACAATTTTGCCTACGGCGCGATGGGTTTCCAGTAATTCATGGGCGCGGCGCAGGTTGGCGGCGTTTATCGCACCGTAATGCTCGCCGAGCGTAGTTTTTAGTACCCCATCATCAATGAGCTTTGCCACCCGGCTCAGCAGGTGATGCTGCTCAATCATGTCGCGGGTTTCGAACATCGACCGGGTGAACATAAATTCCCAGTGCAGAGAAAGGCTCTTCGCTTTCAACGGACGGGCGTCCAGCGTTTGCGGATCATCGATGAGTGCCAGCTTGCCTTGTGGGATCAGCGCTTCGATCAGTTGCCCGTAATGCTGGTCGGTATGCGTCAGGCTGGCGACGTGAGTCACGTGCTTCACGCCAATACGCGCCAGTTCCTCAGTGATCGGTTTACGATGATCAATAACATGATGCGCGCCCAGTTCGCTGACCCACTTCTGGCTTTCCGGGCGCGATGCCGTGCCAATCACGGTAATTCTGGTCAGTTTTCGCGCCAGTTGCGTCAGTATGGATCCGACGCCGCCTGCCGCACCCACAATCAGCAGCACGTCATTTTCATTGCCTTTTTCCTGCACGCCGAGGCGGTCGAACAGCATTTCCCACGCGGTAATAGAAGTGAGCGGCAGCGCGGCGGCAGCGGCATTATCCACCGAGACTGGCTTCAGTGCAGTGATGCGTTCATCCACCAGTTGATACTCGCTGTTACTACCCGGTCGGGTCAGCGAACCGGCGTACCATACCTCATCACCTGGCTTAAACAGCGTGACCGCTTCGCCTGTGGCAACCACCACGCCTGCGGCATCCCAGCCCAGAACGCGCGGCTCGTTGCCAGTGAAACCACCACGAACTTTGGTATCTACCGGGTTCACGGAGATGGCTTTCACCTCCACCAGCAAATCGTGACCGCTGGCGGTGGGCTCTGGCAATGTGATGTCCTGCAACGCAGCGATGTTACTGCCGGTTTCGGCTGAACGGGTAATAGCAATTGCTTTCATAATAGCTCCGGATACGTTAATGGATTCATCTCACCTGTAAAATCATGGTACAAGGTGCACTAAACGCGAAAAACGGACGTCGGGAAATAACACTTATCCTCGGGGAGTAAAAATGCTCAGGCTGGAAGATCTCACCCTGTTCGTCAGGGCTGCCGCTTTAAACAGTTTCAGCGATACCGCTCGCGAAGCCGGGTTACAGCCCGCGCAGGTGAGCACCGCCATCAAGCGGCTGGAGAAAATTCTTAATATCCGCCTGTTCGCCCGCTCCACACGTAGTCTGCGCCTGACGCCCGAAGGCGAAACCTGGCTGCCCTACGCCGTTCAGATATTACAAACACTGGAAGCCGGTATTGAGCAGATCCAGCCGCCAAGCGACGAGGTGCGAGGGATCCTGCAAATTGCGGTGCCTTCCGATCTCGGGCGTAATATGCTGCTGGATGTGTTTCAGGCATTTCGCCGCAACCATCCGGCGCTGAACCTGAAGATCCTGTTTTCCGACCAGGTGACGGACGTGTTTAAAGATCCGGTAGACCTGGCCTTCCGCTACGGTAATAACGACGACGCTTCTTATATTTCGCTGCCGGTAGCGCCGGAAAACCGCCGCGTGGTGGTAGCCTCGCCGGATTATCTGGCGCGCTATGGCGAGCCGAAGACCATCAGCGACCTGGCGCAACATAACGCCCTGACATTCGTGCTGCGAGGCCGGGTTTATAACAACTGGACTTTTACCCGCCACGGCAATAAACATCACATCGCGGTGAAAGGGTCGATGATGAGTGACGATGCTGAAGTGATCCATCGGCTCGCACTCAATGGCGAGGGGATCACCTATAAATCCTGGCTGGATGTCAGTGAAGATGTGCTGGCGGGGAGATTAACCGTCGTGCTGCCACAATATGAGGGGGACAGCGTCCCCCTCAATCTGATTTGCCCGCACCGCAAGCAACTTTCAGCCACGGTTCGCTTGTTACATGAAGCGGTAAAAGCGCGCTGCGAGTCAGCACTGCGCCACCTTCCCGCGATAACGGACTAGTACGCCACCCAGTCGTTTTCCGCCGCCGCTGGCTTAACCATGCCTTTCGGCACAGGCACGGTTTCAACGTCAGACCTGGCGATGACATCACTGTCGGCAAGACGGAACCGGGCAACGGCCTGTTGCAGCGTTTCGGTTTGCCCTTCCAGCGCGACGGCGGCGGCAGAGATCTGCTCCACCAGGGCAGCGTTCTGCTGGGTTACGCTGTCCATTTCGCTGACTGCCACACCAACCTGCGAAATCCCTTTACTTTGCTCGTCGGTAGCCGAGGCGATTTGCTTCATAATCACCGTCGTATCGGCCACGGCTTTCAGCACTTCCTCCATTGTACTGCCCGCCTCGCCGACCAGTTCTGTCCCGCTGTCCACCCGGCGAACCGAATCGGCAATTAGCGTTTCAATCTCTTTCGCGGCCTCAGCGCTGCGGCTGGCAAGATTACGAACTTCCCCGGCCACGACGGCAAAACCTCGCCCCTGCTCGCCGGCGCGGGCGGCTTCCACTGCCGCATTCAGCGCCAGAATATTCGTCTGGAACGCAATGCTATTGATTACGCTGGTTATCTCGCTAATTTTCTTCGAGCTCTCAGAAATACCTTCCATAGTAATCACCACATCCCCCACCAGCTTGCCGCCCCGGCTGGCTGTTACTGAGGCTTTTTCCGCCAGACTGCTTGCCTGACGCGCGTTATCGGCATTGAATTTCACCGTCGCGGTCAGCTGTTCCATGCTGGCGGCTGTTTCTTCCAGCGCAGAAGCCTGTTCTTCAGTTCGGGAAGAGAGATCGTTATTACCGGAAGAGATTTCCGCCGCCCCGCGATTAATATTTTCCGTACCACTACGGATGGTGCTCACCGCTTCGCGCAGACTACCCTGCATTTCGGCCAGCAACGGGAAGAGCCGCCCGACACAGTTGTTGCCGAAAGACTCGACCGGCTGGCTTAAATCCCCTTTCGCAATCACGGTAAAATGGTGGCGAATGCGATCCAGCGGTTTCACCATAAACTTCACCAGATAACGATCAGTAAACAGCAGGATAAACAGACCGATAATAATCGCTGTCACCACCGTGACTTTCATTAGTTGCGTCAGGCTATCCATCGCTATCCGGGTCTTGTCCAGCTTTGCCTCAGCGACTGAAGTAAATTTATTACTGCTGGCACCGAATGCGCGGCTCAGTTCCGGGGTGACCTGGGTCGCATGCTGGCGGTAGTCGCTGGCGCTGCCCTGCTGTGCGAGCTGCATCTGCACCACCACACCGTCATCCAGTAATTTCTGCCATTTATTCAGCACATCAGCGGAAACGTCCGCATCCATCGGGCCAGGCGACACACTTTTCAGCCGTTCTAACTGGATTTTCATATTATCCAGCGCTTCCTGCACGGGTTTAAAATTCGTGGCCTCCCCCGCCGCTTTTGCCTCCATCACGCGGGAAAGCCGGGTGACAAAGCGGAAATACTGATCGTTCCCCTTACTCAGCATGGTCAATTGCGAGACCAGTTCGCGATCGACGATATTGCCATCGCTAAGTTTCGTCAGCGAATACGCGGTAAATATCCCCACCGCGGACCAGAGCAGACAAAACAGCCCCAGCACCCAGAGCATAACGCTGCGAATAGTGAAGTTTTTCAACAAGCCCATAGGTATTGACCCTTACATGTGAATCGTGGTTGTTATCCCGTTATTACCGGGCGTCAATGGGGTTATCGGCATGCCAGCGGAGAGGAATGATCGGTTTATGATGAATTTTTTCGGAGGGTTCACAAAATTTGCGCCGTAGGGAGCGAGACGAGCAAAGCCGGTTTGTTACATTCCGTCACACATCCCTGCACTGCCCCTTCTTTACATCCCATTCTCCTCCGGAGTATTGTTATATTATAACATTACACTTGAGACTCATATGCTTGCTCCAACTTTCTTTTCACTCTCCATTTGCCTGCGGCTTGGCGTTGGAATCCTCATTTTAAGTATTTTGTGGCTCGCCGTTCTGTGGGCGATCGCGTTGCCATGATTGAACTTAACGCTCTCAGAGTGGGTTATGACTACTCACCCGTAACACCGGCCATCAGTGGAAGTATTACAGAAGGGAGCATGACGGCTATCGTCGGTGATAATGGTTGTGGTAAATCAACATTACTCAAAACGCTGGCGGGTTTTCTTCCCCCGGTAAAGGGTAGCGTTCACTGGCCCAACGGGCGCCCGGTCATTGGGTGGCTTGCCCAGCGTATTACATTTGAGTCCGACTTCCCGATTGTTGTGCAGGATGTTGTGAACATGGGACTTTGGCCGACGGTCTCGCTTTTTCGCAGCATAGGCCGTAGTGAGCGATTGCAAATTGCTGCCGCACTCGAACGCGTCGGGATGCTTCATCTCGCCAGAAGCCCTGTCGGGACGCTATCAGGCGGGCAATTCCAGCGGATGCTTTTTGCCCGGGTCTGGCTACAGCAGGCTCCCCTGGTCATGCTGGATGAACCCTTGACGGGAGTGGATGAAAACACCAGCCAGGTCCTGATGTCATTGATTGGAGAAATGCACCAACGGGGGCAAACGATTCTGGCTGTTCTGCACGATACTTCGCGGGTTAATCGCTATTTCCCTGCAGTGCTGCGTCTGGGAAGTACGTGCTGTGAGTGGCAAATGCAGGTGAAAAAGGAGTGTGTGGCATGACGTTACACTTCCTTATTCAGCCGTTTATCGAATATGGGTTTATGCGTCGGGCGCTGGTGGCCTGCCTGGCGCTGTCGTTAAGCACCACCACGCTGGGCGTTTTCCTGTTTTTACGGCGGATGAGCCTGATGGGCGATGCACTGTCGCACGCCATTTTACCAGGCGTAGCCACCGGTTACCTTCTGAGTGGCATGTCGCTCCTGGCGATGGGAGCAGGCGGATTTATTGCGGGGATTCTGGTCGCGCTGGTGGCGGGATGGGTCAGCAGACGAACACCTTTGAAAGAAGACGCCAGCTTTGCCGGATTCTACCTTGGTTCACTTGCGCTGGGCGTTACGCTTGTCTCACTACGCGGCTCCAGCGTGGATCTCCTGCATCTCCTGTTCGGCTCGATTCTGGCAGTAGATCGGGAGTCTCTGACTTTCGTGGCGTCTGTGGCCACACTGACACTGCTTTGTCTGGCGGTTTGTTATCGGGGACTGGTGAGCGAGGTGTTTGACAGCACGTGGCTCGAGGTGAATAAGAGACGCCTGCCAACGCTGTTTCATACGCTTTTCCTCGGGCTGTTGGTCCTCAATCTTGTCGCAGGCTTCCAGGTACTCGGTACGCTGATGGTGGTCGGCATGATGATGCTGCCAGCAGTTGCCGCGCGCTGCTGGATGCAAACCCTGCCGGGGATGCTCCTGCTGGCGGGTATTGTCGGCGTCCTGTGTTCATGGTTCGGGCTCAGTCTTTCCTGGAACGTCGCATTGCCCGCAGGTCCCTCTATCGTGCTGTGCGCCAGCACTTTTTTCTTTTTTTCAATTTTATTTGGCGGGCGTAGCAGGCTGGCTATTGTTCTGCTGCGCCCATTCTTTGGTAAGGAGAGATAATGAAACGTACAGCGCTTTTTCTGGCATTAAGCATGGGAATGATGGCTCACGGCGTCAGTGCCAAAACCTTAAATGTGGTCACCAGTTTTTCTATTCTTGGTGACATTGTTCAACAGGTGGGCGGAGAGCACGTTAAGGTGCAAACCCTTGTTGGGCCAGATGGTGATCCTCATACCTTTGAGCCATCACCGCAGGACAGCGCGGCAATCAGTAAAGCCGATGTTGTGGTTGTTAATGGGCTGGGGCTGGAAGGATGGCTCGACAGACTGATTAAAGCATCAGGTTTTAAGGGTAAACTGGTGGTTGCTTCCGACGGTGTGGCAACACATACTATAGAGGAAGATGGCAAGACCGTCGTCGACCCTCATGCCTGGAACAGTGCGGCTAATGGTGCCCGGTATGCGCAGAACATCATGAAGGGACTTATCAGCGCGGATCCAGAAGATAAGGCCGCGCTGAGCAAGACAGGCGATGACTATATCGCGCAGTTGCATGAGCTCGATAGCTGGGCGAAAAAACGTTTCAGTGACATCCCGGAATCGAAACGTATTGTTCTGACCAGCCATGATGCGTTTGGTTACTTTAGCCGCGCTTATCATGTCCGTTTCCTGGCTGTGCAAGGACTTTCCTCTGAAAGCGAAGCCAGCGCAAAAGACGTTGCGGCGCTCATTGACCAGATCAAAGTGGACCATGTCACCACCTGGTTTATGGAAAACCAGCTCGACCCACGTCTGGTAAAACAAATTGCGAGTGCAACAGGGGCGAAGCCTGGCGGTGAATTATTCCCTGAAGCGCTTTCACCGAAGGGTGGCCCGGCGGAGACCTATACTCAGGCGTTTAAACATAATGTCGATGTCATCGCTGACAGTATGAAATGAAGATAATGTGGTGATAGATCCCAGACCCTGAGTCAATTGGACGGCTACAACGTGGCCCGGGAATCAAAATTTTAATACTGAGCGAACGGGACGAGTAATTGTATCTGTTCCAGTTCATTGGGAATATGCGCCCGGTTGGTGGGAGAAGCCCATTGATTAATACTCGCGTCGAAACCGCTGCCACCAGCTGAATGTTTAGACCGTTATGGCAGTATGGGCGGCGATTCAGTTAGAAAAAATCAAGACAGTTTAAAAAAGGGAATCCGTATGGGTTCCCTTTACTGATCATTAATTGGTTAGGCTATGTTTTAAATTAACGTTGAACTTGACAAGCTTTTGATGCTATGGTGGGGAAAAGGGAATATTTACAGGTTTGGAGGAAAATTACATGAAGCCAAAAGAAATAGTTTGCCAATGGGTTGACGCATTTAATAATGCAGATATAGAAATTATTTCAGAGTTATATGATGATAATGCAATAAACCATCAGGTTGCCAATGAGCCAGTTATTGGGAAAGATGCAATAAAGAAAATGTTTGAACAAGATTTTTCTTTCCCAGAAATGGTTTGTATCGTTGAAAACATCTTCGAAGATGGACAATGGGCAATTTTAGAGTGGCGTGATCCATTAGGTTTGAGAGGTTGCGGTTTTTTTCACATAGTAAACAATAAAATTTTATTTCAAAGAGGCTACTGGGATAAGCTATCTTTCTTAAAACAGCACAATTTGCCTATTGAATAAAATGAATATGTACCTTGTGTGAATAGTTTGCAGATTTCTTAAAATGTGCATTAAGGGAAGCATAATAACTTCCCTTAAAAGGGTTATAACATCAACATTATATTAAAACATAGCCATTGGTTAAAGTACTGATCATATCATTACCACGCTTTGGTGTTTGTCTGTGCCAGGATCGACATATGTCTGACCATACTCAGAGCATTTAGAGCAATGTTGCCAGTTTTCTTGCTGTTGCAGTGACTGCTTTTGCTTTCCCGATACATGATGATAATCGATGATTGAAAGACCGGTAACGCCAGTGATATACGATACAGCATGATGTAATTGCACATTCATCTGCATCAGCGCCTTCTGCATATGTTGAATATGCGCAGACCGATATTCTCTCAGGCGCTCCCGTTGCCTACACATCACTACTGAGCCCAGTGAGAAGGCCTATTTGATGCTCTGATTTTTTGTAAAAGAAATGTTAAGGTGCTTTTTGATGTGATATAAGAGAAAAAGACCGGAATACAGAAATCAGGACACTTTCGGAGCCGCAATCATAACCGATTGAAAAATAAGATAAATAAAAAGAGACCGAATACGATTCCTGTATTCGGTCCAGGGAAATGGCTCTTGGGAGAGAGCCGTGCGCTAAAAGTTGGCATTAATGCAGGCTAAGTCGCCTTGCCCTTTAAGAATAGATGACCGTGCCAGGTTTTCCAGTCCGCTGCAAAAGTGGTCAGAAAATTGCCGGTGCTAAACGGTCCGGAAAAGAAAAAACCGCACGTTTTCATAATGAAAGCTTGCGGTTTTTTATTGGAAAACAGCCAGATATTTTATGTTAACTAGCAGAGCGTCTGTGCGCGTTCGATAAATGGCACCAGGCTCATTTTCTTACCAGGCTGTCCCGGTTCGTCAACACGAATCACATCAATCGACTGCCCGCTGGTTTTGCCCTCCGCCACCTGTTTTTCGGCAGCCTCATTGAGTGGGTATTGCATCAGTGTGCTGGGGTTAATGACAAACAATGCATTGCCTGGACGGCAGGTCAACATCACCTCTTCCCGGTTAAAAGCCCACTTGTCTTTACCCATTTCAAAACGGCTGACGGTAATCACCTGCGGAGCGGCAAACGCTGCGGCGGAGGCCGCCATTAACAGTAAGGAAAGTGCAATTTTCTTCATCATTGTATCGTTAGTATCAAAAGGGTTCCCAGGTCGCAAACAGGCTGACCGCCAGTAACACCAGCGCGCCAAGCACAACTTCTGCCAGTGTGGTGCGGATAAACCAGTGTTGCGCCCGTTCCCCATTCGTGGAAAGTCGTGGCACCAGAACATACCTGTTCACCAGCGCAATTACCACCATCAACGCTACCAGTGCACATTTCACTAAAAGCATTTTGCCGTAGTCAGAATCCGAGATAAGCGTTCCCTGAATCAGCCAGGCGTTAATGATCCCTGTGAGGATCACCAGTGCGACGGCGAGATGACCATAGCGGGAAAAACGCATCATCGTATCAATTGCCAGTTGCCGCCATTGCCCTCGCGCCAGTTGCAGACAGTAGAGGAACGGCAGTAAACCGCCAAACCAGGCAGATGCGCAGATCAGATGCACGGCGTGGTTGAACCGGTGTACAACACCCGTCACTCCCACGTGTATGGCCGCGTGACCGATACCCGCCAGCAGGATGAGCTGAAAACTGAGCAGTAACATCAGGAATCGCATGCTGCGATCAGGCCGCAACAGCAGGACAACCAGCGACAGCCACGCCAGAATGATTTGCCATAGCCAGAGATTACCGAAGCGCGTCCCCATGACCGCCAGCCAGACATCAGGCAGGAATACGTCCTGCCAGCCGCCGGCCATCAGCCCGCCCTGCACCATCAACATGAAGATTGTGCTAATGGCGCTCACGACAAGTGCGCCACGCATCACGCTGCGAAAACGCCGCGACAGCAAGGGACGCAAACGGGCTGGCGCCCACCAGCCACTGTACAGAGCACCGCCAAAGGCCACCATCAGAGTGACGAAATGGATAAAGCGCAGTGCAACCCAGACAGACGCCAGCATCATTTATTTCACACTGAAATGGTATTGCCCTTTTGTCTTATGGCCGTCAACTGAAACGACATGCCAGTCCACAGTATAGTTACCCGGTGCCAGCGACTGTTCGAGGGGGACGACCAGCTGGGTATTATCTTTACCATCTACGCTGGCAAGGCCGGTGGCGATTTTTGCCTGAGCAGGACCGGTGAGAGTAAGGCCGCTGAACTTCGCTTCCACACCTTCAGAGAAGGTCAGCGTCAGCGCCCGGGGAGCGTCTGTCACCTGGCTGTCAGCCGCCGGGGACTGATTTTTCAGATGTGCATGCGCCAGCGCGCCGGTGGTGGTTAACAGGCTGACCAGAAGGGTCGATGTCTGGAGCATTCGCGATGAGGTGAATCCCATATTCTTCATTCCTTTTTGTTATACATGCCGCACAGAGGATAACCCTGTATACTTCGGGAGTCGAGGCTCCCCTGCCCGGACTTGTTATTCTTCGCCACTCCGGGTAATTTCTGCGTCGTAAAAAAGAGGAGAACGTTGTGTACGCAAATCTGGCAAAGCTTCCCCAGGAAGAGATGGATAAAGTTAACGTTGATCTTGCCGCTGCCGGGGTCGTGTTTAAAGAGCGCTACAACATGCCGGTGGTGGCTGAGGTGGTTGAACGTGAACAGCCTGAGCATCTGCGCGGCTGGTTCCGCGAGCGGCTGATTGCGCACCGACTGGCCTCGGTCTCCCTCTCCCGCTTGCCCTATGAGCCGAAAATAAAGTAATTCTTACTGATAGTTACGCTTCCTTACACTGTCGCTGTTAGACTACCTGGACTATACTCAGGACTGAGTTCGGGACAGTGTGTTAAGGATGCCACCATGTCTGTATGGACGATAGCGGCTGCTCAATATGAGCCGCGCAACCGGAGCGTTGCAGAAAATATTACCCACCATTTACGCTTTATCGACGCCGCCGCTGCGGCATCGTGTGAAGTGCTTTTTTTCCCGGAATTATCGCTGACTGGCCCCGTGCGAAACACATCTCTTCCGTTACCGCCGGATACGACCGCGCTGCGACCGCTTTGTGAAGCCGCCACCCGGCACAAAATCATGGTCATTGCCGGATTACCGGTCATTAAAAACGGCAACGCGGTGAAGGGGCTGGCGATTTTTGTTCCCGGCAGACAGGAGCCGGTCATGCGCCCACAGGGGAAAGGCGCCTGCCTTACGCCATTGCAAACCGATATCAGCGTTCTGCCGCTCAATGCCGACCCCACCGAGCTTGACCCGCAGGCATCAGTGATGGCCACGGGCTACTGTCCTGACGAGCCACTGGAGCAGCAATCGACCGCAACGCTACAGCGCTTTGCCCACCGCTACGCCATCGCAGTTCTGAAATCAGATTACGCCAGCGGTACGCTGCTCGGCGGGAGTGCGTTATGGGACGAGCAAGGGCAACTGATTGTCCGGGCCGATCGGGGTGAGTTGCTGCTGACCGGGCAAAAGCTTGCCGAGGGTTGGCAAGGCGACATCATTCCTTTACGCTAACCCTTTTCAGGCAGGAGTGAGCCATGCTGCGCGTTATCGATACGGAAACCTGCGGTCTGCAAGGAGGGATTGTCGAGATTGCTTCTGTGGACGTTGTGGATGGTGTCATCACCAATCCGATGAGCCATCTCGTGCGCCCGGACCGCCCCATTAGCCCGCAGGCGATGGCGATCCACCGTATTACCGAAGCGATGGTTGCCGATAAACCGTGGATTGAAGAGATTGTTCCTCACTATCAGGGCAGCGCCTGGTATGTAGCGCACAACGCCAGTTTTGACAGCCGGGTGTTGCCGGAGATGCACGGCGAGTGGATCTGCACCATGAAGCTGGCGCGTCGGCTGTGGCCGGGCATCAAATACAGCAATATGGCGCTGTATAAATCCCGTAAGCTCAACGTAACGCCACCACCCGGGCTACACCATCACCGTGCGCTGTATGACTGCTATATCACCGCCGCGCTGCTCATCGACATTATGAATGTTTCCGGCTGGACGCCTGACGAAATGGCGGATATTACCGGTCGCCCAGGGCTGGTGACGACCTTCAGTTTCGGCAAGTACCGCGGTAAACCCGTCGCAGAAGTCGCGCAGGACGATCCCGGCTATCTGCGCTGGCTGTTTAATAACCTGGATCGAATGAGCCCTGAGTTGCGCTTAACGCTCAGGCATTACCTGGGTGAATGATTATTCTGCCGCGTAGCCCGGCAGCGTCCCCTGCGCCAGTGCGATCAAAAAGGTATATTCCATCGCCACGCCTTCGTAGCTTTTGAATCGCCCGGATTTCCCACCATGACCGGAATCCATGTCCGTGCAGAGCAGCAACAGGTTATCGTCCGTTTTTAATTCACGGAGCTTCGCCACCCATTTCGCGGGTTCCCAGTACTGTACCTGCGAATCATGCAGACCTGTTGTCACCAGCATATGCGGATAGGCTTTCGCATCAACGTTATCGTAAGGGCTGTAACTTTTCATGTAGTGATAGTATTCCACACGCTTCGGATCGCCCCACTCTTCAAACTCCCCGGTGGTCAGGGGGATGGATTCGTCCAGCATGGTAGTCAGCACATCGACAAACGGTACCTGGGCGATAACGCCACGGAATAACGAGGGGCGCTGGTTGATGACCGCCCCCATCAGCAGACCACCAGCGCTGCCGCCCATACCAAAACAGAGATCCGGGTGACCATACCCTTGCGCCAGCAGCGCATCGCAGACATCCAGATAATCATTGAAGGTATTTTTCTTGCACAGGAATTTGCCATCTTCATACCATTTCTGCCCCAGTTCACCGCCGCCACGAATATGGGCAATCGCGAAGACAAATCCCCGGTCGAGCAGACTCAATCGGCTGGTGCTGAAATCCGCGTCCATGCTGGCGCCGTAGGAGCCATAGCCATACACCAGCAGCGGGTTGTTGCCTTTACGGAAATGGTCCTTGTGATAAACCAGCGAAACGGGCACTTCTGCACCATCGCGTGCGTTCACCCACAGGTGTTCGCTGCGATAGAGACTACTGTCAAACCCTTTCACTTCCTGCTGTTTCAGCACCCGCCGTTCACCGGTGTCCATATCCAGCTCAAACAGCGTATCCGGTGTGGTCATTGATGAATAGCCATAACGCAGTCGTGAGGTTTCCGGTTCCGGGTTATAGGCAAGCCAGGTCACATACGCGGGATCGTCAAAAGCGATACCGGTGACTTCGCGTGTCTTACGGTTGATTTGCCGCAGGCTGGTTAACCCCCGCTGACGCTCTTCCACCACCAGCCAGTCAGTAAACAGTGTAAAGCCTTCCAGCATCACTTCGTCGCGCGCCGGGATCAGGGTCTCCCACTGGCCTTCATCACGCACCGTTGAGCGGTACAGGCCAAAGTTTTTACCATCACGATTGGAGCGTACATAAAAACGGTGCTGATAGTGGTCGAGGCTGTACTCATGGTCTTTGCGACGCGGGAGAAAAACCGTTGGCTGCGCATCCGGCAACTCTGCATCCAGTAGTAACACTTCGCTGGTCGTGGCGCTGGCCAGAGAGATTATGACAAAGTGACGTGACGTCGTTTTATGCAGGCTGACGTAGAAGGTCTCGTCATGCTCTTCATACACCAGTTCATCACTCGCCATCGGTGTACCGACGGTGTGCCGCCACACCTGGAACGGCAACAGTGTGACGGGATGTTTGCGGACGTAATAGAGCGTCATGGAATCATTGCCCCAGACCACATCCGGCGTGACGTTATCCAGCAGTTCGGGATACCAGTTCCCGCTCTCCAGATTTTTCAACCGCAGCCCGTACTGCCGCCGCGAAAGATAGTCTTCCGCCAGCGCCATAATGGTATTGTCGGGTGAAATCGCCATGCTGCCAAGGGTATAAAACTCGCTGTGTGCAGCGCGCTGGTTAGCGTCGAGAAGCTCTTCCCATTCCTCCCACTCGGCTTTGATCGCCGACTGGCGCTCATAGATGGCGTATTCGCATCCGGGCTCGTAACGATAACGGTAGCGATAACCGTTGCGGACGTACGGGGCCGAAATTTCCTGCTGCGCAATGCGGTCGACAATCTCTTTGAGTACCCGATCCTGCAGCGCGCTCTGGGAGTCCATCACCTGTCGGCCGTAGTCGTTCTCTTGTTTCAGGTACTCAAGCACTTCCGACTGCGAACGGGAGTCGTCACGCAGCCAGTAGTAATTATCGATTCGTGTGTCGCCATGTAAGGTCATGGCGTGAGGGTGTTTTTTCGCTTTAGGTAACATCGCTTTGTGCTTTTTATTCCACATCCCTTAAGGGTGGCAAAAGTCAGCGATGATGCAAGCGAAACATGTCACGGAACCGTTAAAGTGCCTGTTTTTGCTGCTGAAGATCCTGTTCGATGCTGGTGCGAACATCCTGTGGGATGTTTAGCGCATCGCCAAGCGCATTCAGATAACTGCGTTCCATAAAGTGATCGATGTCGATAGCGGCGCAACTAAGGAAGTAAAGTTCCAGCGCCTCCTCTTCATTCTGCACATCGCGCGCCAGCAACTGTGGGTCGAGCGGCTGTTCGATGGCCTGCCCCACCAGCGCCCGGCCTTGCGCCTCAACGCCCGCTTCACGCAGCTGCTGTTCAATAGCCGCACGCTCTTTGTCATCGATGTGCCCATCGCTTTTTGCCGCAAACACCAGCGCCAGAATCAAACGCCCGGTACGCGCATCCAGCGATGCTGGCTGTAGTTCCGCTGCGGGTGCTGCTTGCGTGGCACCGCCCATACGATCTTTATATTTGTTCCACAACACTGTTCCGGCAATCGCGCCGCCGCCCGCTAATAATGCGCTGGTACCATATTTCGCCAGCAGCTTACGCGATGATTTGCTGGAGAGTAGTAGCCCTGCCAGCCCGCCCAGCGCACCAGGAACTAACAGGTTATTTAACCCCTGATTGCCTCCGGCAGTTGCGGCTCCGCTGTTTTGCCCCAGTAACGACTGCAATTGATTTAGCCAGTTAGACATTTTTCACCCCGAAATGGACAAACGTAATCCACAGAATAAACACGGACTTGTCAGGAAATGTCTGTTCTGCCTAAAGATGAGCAAATAAGTCATCACGTCGTCAACAAGACAGACGCAAACGTTTTCGTCTATAATGCGCCATCGCTTTTTATCTCGGATAAACGTTATGACTTTATTAGGAACGGCACTGCGCCCTTCAGCCACGCGCGTGATGTTGTTAGGTTCTGGAGAACTGGGTAAAGAAGTCGCTATTGAGTGCCAGCGGCTGGGTCTGGAAGTGATTGCGGTTGACCGCTACGCCGATGCCCCGGCGATGCACGTCGCCCATCGTTCTCACGTCATTAATATGCTGGATGGCAATGCCCTGAAGGCGCTGGTTGCACAGGAAAAACCCGATTTTGTCGTGCCAGAAATTGAAGCCATCGCCACCGATATGCTGCTCGAACTGGAAGCGGCCGGGCAGAGAGTCGTTCCCTGCGCCCGCGCGGCGAAACTGACCATGAACCGGGAAGGCATTCGCCGCCTTGCCGCAGAAGAGCTGGCGCTGCCAACCTCCCGCTACCGTTTTGCCGACAGCGAAACCGCGTTTAAAGACGCGGTAGACGCTATCGGCTATCCCTGCATCGTAAAACCGGTGATGAGTTCGTCCGGCAAAGGCCAGAGTTTTATCCGTTCCGCCGCGCAGTTGAGCGATGCCTGGCAGTATGCCCAACAGGGGGGTCGCGCTGGTGCCGGGCGAGTCATCGTTGAAGGAGTGGTGAATTTTGATTTTGAAATCACCCTGCTCACCGTCAGCGCCATCGACGGTGTCCATTTTTGTTCACCGATCGGCCATCGCCAGGAAGATGGCGATTATCGCGAATCCTGGCAACCACAGCAGATGAGCCCACTGGCGCAGGCACGCGCCGAGGAGATCGCCCGTAAAGTCGTGCTGGCGCTCGGCGGTTATGGCCTGTTTGGCGTTGAACTGTTTGTCTGTGGCGATGAGGTGATTTTCAGCGAAGTCTCTCCGCGCCCGCATGATACCGGCATGGTGACGTTGATTTCTCAGGATCTGTCGGAGTTTGCCCTGCACGTTCGCGCGTTTCTTGGTCTGCCCGTTGGCGGCATTCGTCAGTACGGACCATCAGCGTCGGCTGTGATCCTGCCACACCTGACCAGTCAGAACGTCACCTTCAATAATGTACAGGCAGCGGTTGGCGCGGGCGTACAGTTGCGTCTGTTTGGTAAACCGGACATTGACGGGTCGCGTCGCTTAGGCGTGGCGCTGGCCGTGGCGGAAGATATTGATCAGGCGGTGACGCGTGCCAAAGCCGCAGCGGCGTCCGTGGTGGTGAAAGGATAATAAAAAAGCCCGGTGGCGCAACGCTACCGGGCTTTTTGTGAAAACTTACTTCGCGCCGTCTACTGCTTCGCGCGCCAGCTTCGTAATACGATCCCAGTCACCCGCTTCCAGCGCATCTGCCGGAACCAGCCAGGAGCCGCCGATGCACAGCACGCTTTTCAGCGCCAGGTAATCACGGTAGTTCGCCGGAGAGATCCCGCCGGTCGGGCAGAAACGAATGTTGCCGAACGGACCAGCAATCGCCTGCAGCGCTTTCACGCCGCCATTGGCTTCCGCCGGAAAGAATTTAAATTCTTTCAGACCGTAATCCATGCCCAGCATCAGTTCAGAAACAGTGCTGATACCCGGGATCAGCGGAATGGTGCCTTCGGTTGCCGCTTTCAGCAGCGGCTCGGTCAGCCCCGGACTGATGGCGAACTGCGCGCCTGCATCCGTGACCTCTTTCAGCTGTTTGACATTAGTGACAGTGCCCGCACCGATAATCGCTTCAGGCACTTCTTTGGCAATGGCGCGGATCGCATCAAGCGCACAATCGGTACGCAGAGTCACTTCCAGCACGCGGACACCACCGGCTACCAGCGCTTTCGCCATCGGTACCGCATGCTCCAGTTTTTTCACTACGATAACCGGTACTACAGGCCCGTTGGTCAGGATTGCTTCTGCTGTTGTTTTCCAGTTTTTCATCAGAGTTTTTCTCTCGCCAGATCGATAATTCTTGTCGTTTTAAAACGTGATGCAGGTTGCACCCTGCTCTGCGCCGGACAGTTTTTCACGCAGTGCGCCAAACAGTTCGCGGCCGGTACCTGTGCGCGAGGCGCTCAGGTCAGGAATATGCGGCTGACGGGCAGCTAATTCGGCGTCATCCACCAGCAATGTCAGTTCGCCGGTCTGCCCGTTAACACGGATCATGTCGCCGTCACGAACTTTAGCTAACAGACCGCCGTCATAGGCTTCCGGTGTGACATGAATAGCTGATGGCACTTTACCTGATGCGCCGGAAAGTCGTCCATCGGTCACTAACGCAATTTTGAAACGGCGGTCCAATAATACACCTAACGGCGGCATAAGTTTATGTAATTCTGGCATGCCGTTCGCTTTTGGCCCCTGATGGCGTACCACGACAACACAATCTTTATCCAGCAGCCCGGCTTCAAAGGCCGGCAGCACGTCGTGTTGACTCTCAAAGACCACCGCCGGCGCTTCGATAACCTGGTTTTCCACCGGCACGGCGGAAGTTTTCATAACTGCACGCCCAAGGTTGCCGCTCAACACTTTGGTACCGCCATGGTGGGAGAATGGTTTGTCAAACGAGGCAATGATATCGCTGTCAAGCGAGGCGGTTGCCCCTTCGCGCCAGTCCAGTTCGCCGTTATTCAGCCACGGCTCCATGGTATAGCGAGACAGACCAAAGCCTGCCACGGTGTTGACGTCTTCATGCAGCAGACCGCCTTTCAGAAGCTCACGCACCAGCACTGGCACGCCACCCGCCGCCTGGAAGTGGTTGATATCGGCCGGACCGTTCGGATAAAGACGCGCCATTAACGGCACCACATCGGAAAGCTCAGAGAAGTCGTCCCAGTTAATGCTAATACCCGCCGCGCGAGCCATGGCCACCAGATGCATCGTATGGTTCGTCGAGCCGCCGGTCGCCAGCAACGCGACAATCCCGTTAACCACCACTTTTTCATCAAACAGTTTACCGAGCGGCATCCATTCGTTGCCATTGCCGGTCAACCGGGTGACCTGGCGCGCGGCAGCCGCCGTTAACGCTTCGCGCAGTGGCGCATCCGGATGAACAAATGACGAACCCGGTAACTGCATACCCATAAACTCGATAACCATCTGGTTAGTGTTCGCCGTACCGTAGAAAGTACAGGTGCCTGGCGCATGATACGATGCCGCTTCAGATTCAAGCAGCGCCATACGATCAACTTTGCCTTCCGCGTACAACTGGCGGATGCGCACTTTTTCTTTATTTGGCAGCCCGCTGGCCATCGGGCCGGACGGAATAAAGACAGACGGCAGATGACCAAACGACAGCGCCGCCATCGCCAGCCCCGGGACGATTTTGTCACACACGCCGAGATACAGCGCGCCATCAAACATATTGTGAGACAGCCCCACCGCTGCCGACATGGCAATTACTTCGCGGCTCAGCAACGAGAGCTCCATACCGTCCTGCCCTTGCGTCACGCCGTCGCACATGGCTGGTACGCCACCCGCCACCTGGCCTACGGCGTTCGCGCTGTGCAGCGCTTTACGAAGGATGTCCGGGTAGTGTTCGTACGGCTGATGCGCCGAGAGCATGTCGTTGTAGGAGGTAATGATGGCGATATTGTTACGCAGCATGCTTTTCAGTGCGGCTTTATCGTCAGGCTGGCAGGCAGCGAAACCGTGCGCTAGGTTCCCGCAGGCCAGTTGAGAGCGGTGTACTGTCTCTGTCTTTGCCTGATTAATCCGTTCGAGGTACGCCGTGCGGGTCTCTCGCGAGCGGTCAATAATTCGCTTTGTTACGCGTAACATTATCAGGTTCATAGAAGCTCCTCAAATTTATCTGTCCGGGCCGCGGGATTAACAAGATTGTCAGTAATGATTAACAATGCTGAAACGCTTGAATGCCGGAGCTCAGGGGAAAAATCGCTTCAGTCAGTGTAATAAAAAAAACTCCGCGGGGAAATCCACGCGGAGCTTATTAGTGCAAAAAATCGCCATTAATGTGTATCAGATCATGTTACCGGTAAAATAACACCTCTGAGGAAGCACGTCCGGTTTATTCAAACTCGTTCCAGGAGCGGCCATCACGGGTGATCATCGCCACAGAAGCGACCGGTCCCCAGGTGCCTGCCTGGTACGGCTTCGGCGCATCCTGATCCGCCGCCCACGCCTCGGTAATGGAATCGACCCACTTCCACGCCTCTTCCACTTCGTCACGGCGCACAAACAGCGCCTGGATGCCACGCATGGTCTCAAGCAGCAGACGCTCATAGGCATCCGCCAGATGCGTCTGATTGAAAGTTTCGGAGTAGCTCAGATCCAGCTTAGTGATCTGCAGATTATGTTTGTGGTCCAGCCCTGGTACTTTGTTCAGGACCTGAATATCCACGCCTTCGTCCGGTTGCAGACGAATCGTCAGCTTGTTCTGCGGTAGATCCTGCCAGGACTCTTTGAACAGATTCAGCTCAGGCGTTTTGAAGTAGACCACCACTTCTGAACATTTGGTCGGCAGACGCTTACCGGTACGGAGGTAGAAAGGTACACCCGCCCAACGCCAGTTGTCGATATCGACGCGAATGGCGACAAAAGTCTCCGTATTGCTGCTTTTGTTCGCGCCCTCTTCTTCCAGATAACCCGGCACCTTTTTGCCCTGTGCAAAACCGGTGGTGTACTGACCACGGACGGTTTTTTCACGCACATTGGAGCGATCAATGCGGCGCAGCGACTTCAGCACTTTCACTTTTTCATCACGAATGCTGTCGGCAGTGAGATCCGATGGCGGCGACATTGCAATCATGCACAGAATTTGTAGCAGGTGGTTCTGGATCATGTCGCGCATCTGGCCGGCCTGGTCAAAGTAACCCCAGCGGCCTTCAATGCCCACCTCTTCCGCAACGGTGATTTCCACATGATCAATCGTGCGGTTATCCCAGTTATTCACAAACAGAGAGTTAGCAAAACGCAGCGCCAGCAGGTTCAGTACCGTCTCTTTACCCAGATAGTGGTCAATGCGGTAAACCTGGCATTCTTCAAACCAGGTTCCCACCTGATCGTTGATTTCGCGGGAGGTATCCAGTGAAGTGCCCAGCGGTTTTTCCATGACCACGCGGGCCGGTTTGGCATTCAGTTTCGCCTCGCCGAGGCCTTTGCAGATCGCGCCAAAAGTACTTGGCGGCATGGCGAAATAGTTAATCGTGACACGCTCTTTTTGATCGAGCATTTTGCCCAGTCTGGAAAACGCTTTGGTGTCGTTAACATCAAGATTGCAGAAATCCAGTCGGCCGCTCAGCGTATCCCATAACCCTTCATCAATTTTTTCCTTCATGAAGGTTTCCAGCGCTTCACGTACCACTTTGGTGTACGCGTCTTTATCCCAGTCTGCGCGCCCAACACCAATAATGCGCGTATCAGGGTGAATTTGTCCTGATTTTTCAAGTTGATACAGGGAAGGCAGCAATTTACGACGAGCCAGATCTCCCTTGGCGCCGAAAATGACCAGATCGCATGCCTGGGCTGTTTGCGTTACCGCCATGTCATTCTCCTTAGTTGATTTCCCGGCACAGGAGCCAGGACTTCGTTGTAATTTTATTACGATGCACTGTACTGTGTTTACGGATTTCCCGAAACCCCATTCCTCGCTTTACGCGGCTAAAGCGCATCCTTTGAAAAAGTGTACGAACACATTTCAGGCAAATAGCTAATTTTGTTCGTTCTTTCGCCCTGAATATCGTCACTAAAACACGACTCTGATCAAGTAATGAAAAAAAACAACATTTCCGCTCGTTGTTCCTTACCTTTACCGCCTGTCGGGGGGTATATTCTTGCTAATTCGCATGACGATTTCACCCATTTCAGAAATCGCTTTAGTTGATGAGCGTTTAATAATGAACATGCTTGAGAAAATCCAGTTCCACCTTGAACACCTTAGCAAATCTGAACGCAAAGTGGCTGAAGTCATTCTCGCCGACCCGGCTCAGGCCATCCATTCAAGCATCGCCACGCTGGCATTGCAGGCTGGCGTCAGTGAACCCACGGTA
Source organism: Trabulsiella guamensis ATCC 49490 (assembly GCF_000734965.1). Taxonomy (GTDB): domain Bacteria; phylum Pseudomonadota; class Gammaproteobacteria; order Enterobacterales; family Enterobacteriaceae; genus Trabulsiella; species Trabulsiella guamensis. The sequence goes on along the minus strand of NZ_JMTB01000014.1, from coordinate 1,557 downwards.
AACCGCTTTTGCCGCAGCCTTGAGACTCGCGGTTTTCCGGATTTCAAGCTGCATCTGGCTCAGAGCATCGCCAACGGCACCCCCTATGTTAACCGCAATGTCGATGAAGATGACAGTGTAGAAGCCTATACCAGCAAAATCTTCGAATCAGCGATGGCAAGCCTGGACCATGTTCGCCAGTCGCTGGACATGGGCGCAGTGAATCGTGCGGTTGACCTGCTCACGCAGGCAAATAAGATCGCCTTTTTTGGTCTGGGCTCCTCCGCCGCAGTCGCCCACGACGCGATGAACAAATTTTTCCGCTTCAACGTACCGGTAATTTATTCCGACGACATTGTTTTGCAACGAATGAGCTGTATGAATTGCAGCGACGATGACGTCGTGGTGCTAATTTCCCACACCGGCAGAACCAAAAGCCAGGTCGAACTGGCGCAACTGGCCCGGGATAACGATGCCATGGTGATCGCCATTACCTCGGCCGGTACGCCACTTGCCCGTGAGGCGAGTCTGGCCATTACGCTGGATGTACCGGAAGATACTGACATTTACATGCCCATGGTTTCACGCCTGGCACAATTAACTGTTATCGACGTATTGGCTACCGGTTTTACGCTACGTCGGGGGGCTAAATTCAGAGATAACTTGAAGCGAGTCAAGGAAGCGCTGAAAGAATCGCGTTTTGATAAGGAATTGCTGCTGCGCAGCGATAATCATTAAAAATCGAAAACCAGGTTGTAACTTATTTGTACATTCGGTTAAGTTCCTCCAGAGTTAACGTGAGGACGACCCCGAATTCCTTTTCACGCAACACCAAAGTTGTATCAGTCAACGGAGTATTACATGTCCAGAAGGCTTCGCAGAACTAAGATTGTCACCACGTTGGGCCCGGCAACTGATCGCGACAATAATCTCGAAAAAATTATTGCTGCTGGCGCTAACGTAGTTCGTATGAATTTCTCTCACGGCACCCCGGAAGACCACAAACTGCGTGCTGACAAAGTGCGTGAAATCGCAGCCAAACTGGGCCGTCATGTCGCCATCCTCGGCGATTTGCAGGGGCCAAAAATCCGTGTATCGACCTTCAAAGAAGGCAAAGTTTTCCTCAATATTGGTGATAAATTCCTGCTCGATGCCAGCCTCGGTAAAGGCGAAGGCGACAAAGAAAAAGTCGGCATCGACTATAAAGGTCTGCCAGCGGATGTGGTTCCTGGCGACATTTTGCTGCTCGACGACGGTCGCGTGCAGTTAAAAGTTCTCGACGTTCAGGGGATGAAAGTGTTCACCGAAGTGACTGTCGGTGGCCCGCTCTCTAACAACAAAGGCATCAACAAACTCGGCGGCGGTCTGTCTGCTGAAGCACTGACCGACAAAGACAAAGCGGATATCCTGACCGCAGCGCAAATCAGCGTTGACTACCTGGCGGTCTCCTTCCCGCGCTGCGGCGAAGATCTCAACTACGCCCGCCGTCTGGCTCGCGACGCCGGTTGCGATGCCAAAATCGTCGCCAAAGTTGAGCGTGCGGAAGCGGTCTGCACCCAGGATGCGATGGACGACATC
>NZ_JMTB01000013.1 GCF_000734965.1 Trabulsiella guamensis ATCC 49490 | reverse complement strand
TGGCTTCTGACGTGGTGATGGTTGCCCGTGGCGACCTCGGCGTGGAAATCGGTGACCCGGAACTGGTCGGCATTCAGAAAGCCCTGATTCGCCGCGCCCGCAAACTTAACCGTGCCGTGATCACAGCAACGCAGATGATGGAGTCGATGATCACCAACCCGATGCCGACCCGTGCGGAAGTCATGGACGTGGCGAACGCCGTGCTCGACGGCACCGACGCCGTGATGCTTTCCGCCGAAACCGCGGCCGGTCAGTATCCGGCAGAAACCGTCGCCGCGATGGCGCGCGTTTGCCTCGGTGCGGAGAAGATCCCGAGCATTAACGTCTCCAAACACCGTCTCGACGTTGAGTTTGATAATGTAGAAGAAGCGATCGCCATGTCAGCGATGTACGCCGCCAACCACCTGAAAGGCGTAACGGCCATTATCACCATGACCGAATCCGGGCGTACCGCGCTGATGACCTCACGCATCAGTTCTGGTCTGCCGATTTTCGCCATGTCCCGTCATGAACGTACACTGAACCTGACAGCGCTGTACCGTGGCGTAACACCGGTCTTTTTCGACAGCGACAACGATGGCGTTGCCGCCGCGAACGATGCGGTGAATCTGCTGCGCGACAAAGGGTATCTGATGTCCGGCGATATCGTGATCGTCACCCAGGGCGACGTGATGAGCACCATCGGCTCCACCAATACCACCCGTGTGATGACGGTGGAATAATCTCACAGCTTCAGAACGAGAAAGCGCCCCGTGGGGCGCTTTTTTATTTCTTAGGAAACAGCTCTTTGCGTTTATAGGGCTCAATTTCGCCCGGTTTGCGCGTTTTCAACAGTTTGAGGATCCATGTGTACTGCTCAGGATGCGGCGTGACAAAAATCTCCACCTCTTCGTTCATCCGGCGGGCGATGGTGTTGTCATCCGCTTTTAGCAAGTCGTCCATCGGCGGACGTACTTCCACCGTCAGCCGATGGGTTTTGCCGTCGTAGATCGGGAAAAGCGGTACGACACGGGCGCGACAGACTTTCATCAGGCGGCCAATTGCAGGTAGCGTCGCTTTATAGGTGCCAAAGAAGTCAACAAATTCGCTGTGCCCCTCGCCATGGTCCTGATCCGGCAGATAGTAGCCCCAGTAGCCCTGGCGCACCGACTGAATAAACGGTTTGATACCGTCGTTACGCGCGTGCATGCGACCGCCAAAACGGCGCCGGACGGTGTTCCAGACGTAATCGAAGACCGGATTGCCCTGATTGTGGAACATGGCCGCCATCATCTGCCCTTGCGACGCCATCAGCATCGCCGGAATATCCACACCCCAACCGTGCGGGACGAGAAAAATCACCTTCTCGTTATTACGCTGCATCTCGTCGATGATTTCTTTACCGCGCCAGTCCACGCGCTGCATGATCTTTTTTGGATCACGCAGCCCCAGTTCGGCCATCATAACCATCGCCTGTGGCGCAGTGGCGTACATCGCATCAATCATCGCCTCCCGCTCCTGCTCGCTCTTTTCCGGGAAGCAGTACAGCAGGTTAATTTGCGCACGACGACGCGAACTGCGGGCCAGTCGGCCGACCAGTGTGCCAAGCTTCCCCAGTAATGGGTCGCGAAAAGACGGCGGCGTCAGCGCTATGCCGGCAAAGGCGGCAACACCCAACCAGGATCCCCAGAAGCGCGGGTGCAAAAAGGCTTTTTCAAAGACAGGAATAAACTCACTATTATTTTTTTCGTTTCCATGCAGGTTCACAGTTGCGCCAGCGAATTAAAGATTATGGGATAGTGTAGCGAGGTGTCCGCTTTCGCACAAAGCAAAAAGCCGGTGCGCGAAGGCACCGGCCTGAGACGTGACAGGTTCTAATCGAAACGCAACTGCGGCATCACCTCTTTTGCCTGCGCCAGGAAGTCGCGGCGATCGGCGCCGGTCAGCCCTTCGGTACGCGGCAGTTTCGCCGTCAGCGGATTGACCGCCTGCTGGTTGATCCACACTTCATAATGCAGGTGCGGCCCCGTCGAACGACCGGTATTACCGGACAGCGCGATGCGGTCGCCACGTTTTACTTTCTGACCCGGTTTCACCAGCATTTTACGCAGGTGCATATAACGCGTGGTGTAAGTGCGTCCGTGTCGAATCGCAACATAGTACCCGGCGGCGCCACTACGTTTCGCAACCACTACTTCGCCGTCACCAACAGAAAGTACCGGCGTACCCTGCGGCATGGCGAAATCAACGCCACGGTGCGGCGCGACACGACCCGTCACCGGGTTCTGGCGACGCGGGTTAAAGTTGGAGGAGACGCGGAACTGACGCGCGGTCGGGAAACGCAGGAAGCCTTTTGCGAGGCCAGTGCCGTTACGGTCATAGAATTTGCCGTCTTCGGCGCGGATCGCGTAGTAATCTTTACCGCCGGAGCGCAGACGCACGCCCAGCAACTGACTCTGTTCACGTTTGCCGTCCAGCATTTCACGGGACATCAAAACCGAGAACTGATCGCCTTTTTTCAGTTTACGGAAGTCCATCTGCCACTGCATGGCTTTGATCACCGCACTCACTTCACTGCTGGTCATGCCCGCAGCGCGCGCACTGGCGACAAAGCTACCGCCGACGGTGCCATTCAGGGTACTGTTAACCCAGTCGCCCTGCTGCATTTCGCTGCTCATTTTGAAACCAGTCGCGGTACGATCATACGTACGGGTTTCGCGGCGGGACACTTCCCAGGTCAGACGCTGCAAATCGCCTTCGGCGGTCAGGGTCCAGGAAAGTTGCTGACCAATTTTCAGGTTACGCAGATCTTTATCGGCGCTCGCCAGTTGGGTGATATCACCCATATCAATACCATACTGATTCAGAATGCTACTTAACGTGTCGCCGGTTGATACCACATATTCATGCACACCGGCTTCACTGGCGATTTTGTCATCCAGCTCATCCTGCGGAATGGCTTCATCTTCCTGTGCGGACTGATCGATAGGTTCACTGGCTTCGGGCAACAGCGAGCGGATTTCGTTTTTTTCCAGCTCAATGGTTCTGACAATCGGTGCGGATTCGGGGTGGTAAACATAGGGTCGCCATACGGCGACCGCTAAAGTCAGAACGGTAAGCGACCCCAGCATTACGCGGTGAGGTCGCGGCAAATTATTAAATGCCAGGGCGACAGAGCGGGCTATCTGTTGCACGTATTCACTTCCTCATTAATCTCCCTTCAGGCAGCTCGCGTACTGGTTCGCCAGTTGGGTAATAAACTGCGCGTAACTCGTTTTTCCCAACGTGATATTTGTTCCAAGAGGGTCTAAGGTTCCCATGCGCACGGACGTCCCTCTGGCAACAGCTTCTACGACGGCTGGCCTGAATTGTGGCTCAGCAAAAACGCAAGTTGCTTTCTGCTCAACCAACTGTGTTCTTATTTCATGTAAACGCTGTGCACCAGGCTGTATTTCAGGGTTGACGGTAAAGTGCCCCAGCGGGGTCAGGCCGTAGTGTTTTTCGAAGTAGCCATAGGCATCATGAAAAACGAAGTACCCTTTTCCTTTCAGCGGTGACAGCGCAGCAGTAACCTGTTTATCGGCGTGATCTAAATTATCTTCAAACGCTTTCAAGTTGTCATCGAGCCGGGCCCGACTTTGCGGCATAAGTTCCACTAATTTGTCATGGATTGCAACCGCTGAGAGGCGCGCTATCTCTGGCGAGAGCCAAAGATGCATGTTGTAGTCGCCATGATGGTGATGCTCGTCACTTTTTTCATCATGCCCGTGTTCATGACCATGATCGTCATCGTCATCGTCATCGCCTTTTATGAGCAACGGTTTCACGCCTTCCAGCTGCGCAATCGTTACCTTCTTATTCGCCGCAATGCTTTGCGTCGACTTGTCCATAAAGGCTTCCATCTCAGGGCCGATCCATACCACTAAGTCTGCATTTTGTAAGCGTTTTACGTCAGACGGGCGTAATGAATAATCATGCTCGGAGGCGCCATCAGGCAGCAAAACTTGCGTCTCAGTAACCCCGTCTGCAATGGCGGAGGCAATAAACCCGATTGGCTTAAGAGAGGCAACAACAGCGGCATTCGCCGGCAGAGCCGCACCAGCCAGCAACACAGCGGAAATGCCTGCGCAAAGAAGCGTATTTTTATGTAACATAATGCGTCTACTATTCGTATTGTGTATGAGAAATGTGATATTATAACATTTCCCTTCGAGCGCAACCCTTTTATTGAAATGACGAATCTTGTAACGCTGGACAACGTCTCGGTCACTTTTGGTCAACGACGCGTGCTTTCTGACATCTCCCTGGCGCTGAAGCCGGGGAAAATTTTAACGCTGCTTGGTCCTAATGGCGCCGGGAAATCGACGCTGGTGCGGGTGGTTCTCGGACTCATTGCGCCGGACGAGGGCACTGTGACGCGTGATAATAAACTGCGCATCGGTTATGTGCCGCAGAAACTACATCTCGACGCCACCTTGCCACTGACTGTCAGCCGGTTTTTGCGCCTGCGCCCCGGCACCCGCAAAGCGGATATACTCCCTGCCCTTAAGCGCGTGCAGACGGGACATCTTATTGATGCGCCAATGCAAAAACTCTCCGGCGGTGAAACGCAACGTGTCCTGCTGGCACGGGCGCTGCTGAATAGCCCGCAATTGCTGGTGCTCGACGAACCCACGCAAGGCGTGGACGTCAACGGCCAGGTGGCACTCTACGATCTTATCAACCAGTTGCGTCAGGAGTTGGACTGCGCCGTGCTGATGGTCTCTCATGATCTGCATCTGGTCATGGCGAAAACTGACGAGGTGCTGTGCCTTAACCATCACATCTGTTGTTCCGGCACGCCTGAGGTGGTCGCGCTCCATCCAGAATTTATGTCCATGTTTGGCCCCCGTGGCGCTGAGCAACTGGGCATCTACCGTCATCATCATAATCACCGCCATGACCTGCAAGGTCATATCATTCTGCGTCGGGGAAATGGTCGTCCATGATTGAATTGTTATTCCCCGGCTGGCTGGCCGGGATTATGCTCGCCTGTGCAGCGGGCCCGCTCGGCTCTTTTGTCGTCTGGCGCCGCATGTCATATTTTGGCGATACTCTCGCGCATGCCTCGTTGCTGGGCGTCGCGTTTGGCTTACTGCTGGATGTTAACCCTTTCTATGCGGTGATCGCCGTCACTCTGTTGCTGGCCGCCGGTCTGGTGTGGCTCGAACGCCGTCCGCAACTCGCGATTGATACATTGCTGGGCATTATGGCGCACAGCGCGCTGTCGCTTGGCCTGGTGGTCGTGAGCCTGATGGCCAATGTGCGGGTCGATTTAATGGCGTATTTGTTCGGCGATCTGCTGGCCGTTACGCCGGAAGATTTGCTCTCTATCGCACTGGGCGTGGTCGTGGTGGTAGGCATTTTGCTGTGGCAATGGCGCAATCTGCTGTCGATGACCATCAGCCCGGATCTGGCGTTTGTTGACGGTGTGAAGCTGCAACGAGTGAAACTACTGCTAATGCTGGTGACGGCACTGACCATTGGTGTGGCGATGAAGTTTGTCGGCGCGCTGATCATCACCTCGCTGCTGATTATTCCTGCGGCGACTGCGCGGCGTTTTGCCCGTACGCCCGAACAGATGGCAACGATTGCCGTGGGTGTGGGCATGATTGCGGTAACGGGCGGCTTAACCTTCTCGGCGATTTATGACACGCCAGCAGGGCCGTCAGTGGTACTTTGCGCGGCGCTGTTGTTTATTTTCAGCATGATGAAGAAAACCGCGCAGTAACAGACATTCCCCCGGTGGCGCTACGCTTACCGGGGCTACAAAAAGCCATCGCTGTTTATGGCAGTTCTGGTGGTTTAATGCCGAAATGATCCCACGCCCGTACAGTGGCCATTCGTCCTCGCGGTGTGCGCTGCAAAAAACCCTGCTGGATCAGGTACGGCTCCAGCACATCCTCGATGGTTTCACGCTCTTCGCCAATCGCAGCGGCGAGGTTATCCAGCCCTACCGGCCCGCCGAAGAATTTATCAATTACCGCCAGCAGCAGCTTGCGGTCCATGTAATCAAACCCTTCGACATCGACGTTCAGCATGTCCAGCGCCTGAGACGCGACCTCCAGTGAAATGGTGCCATCATGGCGAACTTCGGCGTAATCGCGGACACGACGCAGCAGGCGGTTCGCAATACGTGGTGTACCACGGGAGCGACGTGCCACTTCCAGCGCGCCCTCTTCGCTCAATTCCAGTCCCATATAACGTGCGCTGCGACCAACGATATGTTGCAGATCCGGCACCTGGTAAAACTCCAGTCGCTGGACGATGCCAAAACGGTCACGCAAGGGTGAGGTCAGCGAGCCCGCACGGGTTGTTGCGCCAATCAAGGTAAACGGCGGGAGATCAATTTTGATGGAACGCGCCGCAGGCCCTTCGCCAATCATGATATCGAGCTGGTAGTCTTCCATCGCCGGATAGAGCACCTCTTCCACCACCGGAGAGAGGCGGTGAATTTCGTCGATAAACAACACGTCGTGTGGTTCGAGGTTGGTAAGCATCGCCGCCAGATCGCCCGCTTTCTCCAGCACCGGACCTGACGTAGTGCGCAAATTGACGCCCATTTCATTGGCGACAATGTTCGCAAGCGTCGTTTTTCCCAGCCCCGGAGGGCCGAAGATCAGCAGATGATCGAGCGCATCACCACGCAGTTTGGCCGCCTGGATAAAAATTTCCATTTGCGAGCGAACCTGCGGCTGGCCGATATACTCTTCAAGCAGTTTGGGGCGGATGGCGCGATCCACCACCTCTTCTTCGCTGGTACTGCCTGCGGTGACCAGGCGGTCTGCTTCAATCATCCTTTACCTCACAACGCGGCGCGGAGCGCTTCGCGGATCAGGGTTTCACTGTTGGCGTCCGGTTTCGCAATTTTGCTTACCATCCGACTGGCTTCCTGAGGTTTATAGCCCAGCGCAACCAGCGCAGCAACCGCTTCCTGTTCGGCGTCGCCATCAGTGGCGCTGGCCGGTGACGTCAGCACCAGATCTGCCGCCGGGGTGAACAGGTCGCCATGCAGCCCTTTGAAGCGATCTTTCATTTCCACGATCAACCGTTCCGCCGTTTTCTTACCGATACCCGGCAGCTTAACCAGAGCTGCGGCTTCTTCGCGCTCGACAGCGTTGACGAACTGCTGCGCCGACATCCCGGAGAGAATGGCGAGCGCCAGTTTCGGGCCGACGCCGTTAGTTTTGATCAGCTCACGGAACAGCGTGCGCTCTTGTTTGTTGTTAAAGCCAAACAGCAATTGCGCATCTTCACGCACCACAAACTGGGTGAAGATCACCGCTTCTTTGCCAACGTCAGGCAGTTCATAAAAACAGGTCATTGGCATATGGACTTCATAGCCCACGCCTCCCGCTTCGAGTAACACCAACGGGGGTTGTTTTTCGAGAATGATGCCTCTGAGTCTGCCTATCACATGACGCTCCTGCTCGTTAAAAGAGTAACTGCTGCCATAATAAAAAAAGGCTGGATAGATATCCAGCCTGATTTGTGATTATCGTAACCGCCCTCGCGCCAGATTTAACCGTGTTTCACTCATTTGCACCGCGTTCTGGCTGACGTGACAATGGGTGATGGCGATGGCCAGCGCATCGGCGGCGTCCGCCTGCGGATTCGCCGGGAGTTTCAACAGCGTACGCACCATATGCTGCACCTGACTTTTCTCCGCCCCCCCGGTACCGACCACCGTTTGCTTCACCTGACGGGCCGCGTATTCGAACACCGGCAAATCCTGGTTCACTGCCGCGACGATAGCCACGCCGCGCGCCTGGCCAAGCTTCAGCGCCGAATCGGCGTTTTTCGCCATGAATACCTGTTCTATGGCAAAAAAATCGGGCTGAAACTGGGTGATGATTTCCGTCACGCCCGCGTAAATCAGCTTAAGCCGGGATGGTAAATCATCAACTTTGGTACGAATACAGCCGCTGCCGAGATACGTCAGCTGGCGGCCCACCTGGCGGATCACGCCGTAACCAGTGACACGCGAACCCGGGTCAATACCGAGAATAATGGCCATTACGCGTCTCCGGTTAGCGGCTTATGCAGCAACATTATAATGTTGCGGCGACTTCGTCGGAAATTTCACCGTTATGATAAACTTCCTGCACATCATCGCAGTCTTCCAGCATATCGATAAGACGCAGCAGTTTCGGTGCGGTCTCTGCATCCATGTCCGCTTTGGTGGACGGGATCATCGACACTTCCGCGTTATCTGCTTTCAGACCAGCCGCTTCCAGCGCATCACGCACGGCGCCCATCTCTTCCCATGCGGTGTAGACGTCAATAGCGCCATCATCAAAGGTGATAACGTCTTCTGCACCTGCTTCCAGCGCGGCTTCCATGATGGTGTCTTCGTCACCCGCTTCGAAGGAGATCACCCCTTTTTTGCTGAACAGGTAAGCCACTGAACCATCCGTACCGAGGTTGCCGCCGCACTTACTGAACGCATGACGTACTTCCGCCACGGTACGGTTACGGTTGTCAGAGAGGCATTCCACCATCACGGCAGTACCGCCAGGGCCGTAACCTTCATAAATGATGGTTTCCATATTCGCGTCTTCATCACCGCCGACGCCACGCGCGATGGCGCGGTTCAGGGTGTCGCGCGTCATGTTGTTCGACAGCGCTTTATCGATAGCAGCACGCAGACGCGGGTTTGAGCCAGCGTCGCCGCCGCCCAGACGCGCGGCCGTCACCAGCTCGCGAATGATTTTGGTAAAGATCTTACCGCGCTTGGCATCCTGTGCTGCCTTGCGGTGTTTGGTGTTGGCCCATTTGCTATGACCTGCCATAAGTTTTCCTCAAAGAGCGTGCCTTCTCAGGCAGCGTTAATTACAAATTCTTCAATCGCCTGCCGGTTGCTCCACGACTTGGTCATGGCGGCGGCATCTGCCGCGTCGACCCAGCGGTAAGCCAGATGCTCACTAAACACGATCGACCGTTCGTGAGGCAGCGCAAGACAAAACCACGATTCCGTGTTGCGCTCAATGCCCGGCGCATAGCGATGGCGTAAATGTGAAAAAATCTCGAACTCCACCGTGCGCTGACAATCAATTAAGGCCAGTGGCTCGGACGTCACGTCAATCGCGACCTCTTCCTTTACTTCACGCGCGGCGGCCTGCAACGCGGTTTCGCCCTCTTCCAGACTGCCGGTGACCGACTGCCAGAAATCGGGATCGTCGCGCCGCTGTAGCATCAGCACCCGTTTCGTGTCCTGCGCATAGATAACAACCAGAACAGAAACGGGACGCTTATAGGCCATATCAGTTGTTCTCTGCCTTTTTAATCACTTCAATACCCAGTTCAGCCAGCGCCGCCGGGTTAGCGAAGCTCGGCGCTTCGGTCATCAGACACGCCGCTGCTGTCGTTTTCGGGAACGCGATAACGTCGCGGATGTTGTCCGTGCCGGTCAGCAACATGGTCAGACGGTCAAGACCGAACGCCAGCCCCGCATGCGGCGGGGTACCAAATTTGAGCGCGTCCAGCAGGAAGCCAAACTTCTCACGCTGTTCCTGCTCGTTGATACCGAGAATGCCAAACACGGTTTGCTGCATTTCACCGTTATAAATACGTACGGAACCGCCACCCACTTCGTAGCCGTTGATGACCATATCGTAAGCATTCGCCACCGCATCTTCCGGCGCGGCTTTCAGCTCAGCGGCGGTCATGTCTTTCGGTGAAGTGAACGGGTGGTGCATCGCAGTCAGACCGCCTTCGCCGTCGTCTTCGAACATCGGGAAGTCGATAACCCACAGCGGCGCCCATTTGCTTTCGTCAGTCAGACCCAGGTCTTTACCCAGTTTCAGACGCAGCGCGCCAAGTGCATCGGCAACCACTTTTTTGTTGTCCGCACCGAAGAAAATCATATCGCCATCCTGCGCGCCAGTACGCTCAAGGATAGTCTCCACGATTTCCGCGTTAAGGAATTTTGCCACCGGGCTGTTGATCCCTTCCAGACCTTTTGCGCGCTCGTTGACTTTAATATAAGCCAGACCTTTCGCGCCGTAGATTTTGATGAAGTTGCCGTAGTCGTCAATCTGCTTACGGCTTAAGCTGGCACCGCCCGGTACGCGCAGTGCCGCAACGCGGCCTTTGGCATCGTTCGCCGGACCGGAGAAGACGGTGAATTCAACGTCTTTCAGCAGATCAGCAACGTCCACCAGTTCCATCGGGTTACGCAGATCCGGTTTATCGGAACCGTAACGACGCTCGGCTTCAGCAAAGGTCATCACCGGGAATGCGCCCAGATCCACACCTTTGATTTCCAGCCACAGTTGATGGATCATCGCTTCCATCACTTCACGCACCTGCGGCGCAGTCATGAAAGAGGTTTCCACATCAATCTGGGTAAATTCTGGCTGACGGTCAGCACGCAGGTCTTCGTCACGGAAGCATTTTACGATCTGATAGTAGCGGTCAAAACCAGACATCATCAGCAGCTGTTTGAACAACTGAGGTGATTGCGGCAGCGCATAGAATTTGCCTTTATGCACACGCGAAGGCACCAGATAGTCACGGGCGCCTTCCGGCGTCGCTTTGGTCAGCATCGGGGTTTCGATATCAAGGAAACCGTGATCGTCCATAAAGCGGCGTACGAAACTGGTGATTTTGGCGCGGGTCTTCAGGCGTTGAGCCATTTCCGGGCGACGCAGATCCAGATAGCGGTATTTCAGACGCGCTTCTTCGGTGTTGACCTGGTTTGAATCCAGCGGCAGCGGTTCGGAACGGTTGATGATGGTGAGTTCAGTCGCAAATACTTCGACTTCACCGGTCGCCATATCGCGATTGATGTTTTTCCCGTCACGGGCACGTACGGTACCGGTGATCTGGATGCAGAACTCGTTACGCAGTTCGGACGCTCGCTTAAATACATCTTCGCGATCCGGATCGAAGAACACCTGAACGATACCTTCGCGGTCACGCATGTCGATAAAAACAAGGCTTCCGAGATCACGACGGCGGTTGACCCAACCACATAGCGTCACCTGCTGCCCGACGTGGGACTGACGCAGCTGTCCGCAATATTCTGTACGCATGAGAGTTCCCTTAACTTAGCCGCAGGCCGATTGTCGCCTGCCTCGCAGGCACTACTGTCGCAGCTTTAGCTGAATGTCACAACTGGATGAAAAAAGGGGGCTATTATACTGGAAATTCTGCCGTACGATAAGTGCATCGCGCACCAGACGCGCGTTTGCTGTACGCTTGTTGCGCGTTCTCACAAAAATTAACAAAATTTGTTGCGCTGACCGCCCGCCTCTCAGCGTAAGGTGAAGCCTTAAAATTCTGAGGTTATGGAGATAACGATGTTGAAACTGAACGCAAAAACCACGGCACTGGTGGTCATTGATCTCCAGGAAGGGATTCTGCCACATGCGGGTGGGCCACACTCCGCCAGCGATGTGGTGGCGAACGCTGCAAAACTGGCGCAAAAATGTCGTCAGCAGGGCTCGCCAGTCGCGCTGGTGCGCGTCGGCTGGTCGGCGGATTACGGCGACGCGCTGAAACAACCGGTTGATGCCCCGGCCCCTACCCGCGCCTTGCCCGATAACTGGTGGACTTACCCGCCGGCGCTGGGAAAACAGGACAGCGATATCGAAATCACTAAGCGTCAGTGGGGCGCGTTTTACGGCACCGATCTGGAGTTACAGCTGCGCCGCCGCGGCATTGAGACCATCATCCTCTGTGGGATCTCAACCAGTGTCGGTGTGGAATCCACCGCGCGTAACGCCTGGGAACTGGGTTTCTCGCTGGTCATCGCCGAAGATGCCTGCAGCGCCGCCCAGGCGGAACAGCACCAGCACTCAGTAACACACATCTTCCCGCGGATTTCCCGCTTGCGCAGCACAGAGGAGATTCTCGCAGCGCTATGATTTACATAGGCCTGCCGCAATGGTCGCACCCGAAATGGGTGCGGCTCGGCATTACCAGTCTGGAAGAGTACGCCCGCCATTTTAATTGTGTGACGCTGCCATTTTTTTAATTGATAAAGATCGTCCAGGAGCGTTAATTTTCAATGAGTTGCAATAATGCCTGAAATCAAAATTAATGAAGTTTGATGAACTTTAGAGGCCAAAAGTGTCCCACTGGTGCCCCATTCGGAAATTTCCGGCTATTTCTGGAATTACTGGAAACAGGTGGTATAACATGAAAAGGGGGGGTAAATCATGATTTACACCCCCCTGCATGTCTTGACTTAGTGAGTGGTTTCTGATCCTTTTTCGAGAGTAAATGTTGGTTTCTTGCCTTTTCCTGATTTACCCTTTCCGCCACCAGCAGCCTGAATATCGGTCGCCAGGCTGAAACTGGCAACGAGTCCACGGCTGTTCAGTGTCCAGTCTATGCTTTCCACCTGCCAGCGTCGATCCTCGCTTTTACCAAACCCCTGAGTGGTGATCCGACTCTCTGCTGTCAACTTCAACATTTCCTGAGTGCATGGCGCAGTGATCGTCATTTTTTTTCCGGCCTTTTTAACCTTTTTCGCCTTGGTATCGGCGCTGCCCTTTGCGCTCTCTTTATCGGCGGACGTGTGTGGATTGTCGATATCAGGGCCGTCATGCTGTACGGTATAGGTTTCAATCTCCCCGGTGGATTCGTTGTAATATTTCGTGCGGATGCTGCCACTGGTATCGTCGGAGGTGGGTTTGCTGACTTTCCATTTTTTATCGTCGTCTTTGCCTTTCCCCTTACCTGATGAATTGGCAGAGTCACTTCCGCGATCCCCCTCCTGGTAGCTCCAGTCGGAGACCATATCCGGCGTAATAGTGATATCGGGCAAAAATCCACCATCGGAGGCCTGCGCAGCACCATACTCCAGAAACAGCCAGAAGCCGTTAGACGGCTTACTGACAGCACCATACTGGGATGCAAGGCGTGACATCATCGACAAATCAGACTCGGCGAGCTGGATGACAGAGGGCACTTTAATGTTGACCAGAGAAGCCGATATACGCCCGGTCAGGCCATTATCCGCTGCCACCCGCTCAAGAATATCACCGAGAGTTTTATCCTCGAAAGTCCTGTTGCGCGTGGAGGTGGCATCATATCCGTGCCGGGCGTTATTCATCGGTGCCGCCGTGGCAGTGATCTGGATTTTACGCGGCGGGCCACTGCTTTTCACCTGGCAGACAGTGAACTGCCCCTTGTTGACCATGTTGCCGTTAAAGCCAAGTGACAACGACAACGTAACCCCTTTTGGCGGCAGCGCCAGTACTTCACTGTAGAGCGTGATATCAAGGGAGTCCGTTTGTTTTGTCGCCGCGCCATTGTCAGTAAACCGGATCTCATTAACGCCACGCCGTATGGCTTCAGTCACATCCTTTCCGTCAGACAGCAGCGTAAAATCCGCTTCCCAGTGTGTCAGTCCCACAGCGTCACCTCATCATCAGGAGCCGGAGTAAGCACGATATCAGGAAGAAATATTACACGGCCGGAGTCGTAAACCGGCCCGGCATCGGCAAGACCAGGGTTGGCTTCCAGCACAGCGGAAATAACCTCATTCAGACCGTTACTGCCATAGTGCTTCACGCATATCAGATCCAGCATGTCACCGTTACTCGTCCTGTAATTCTTCGCCATAGTATTTCATCTCAATCCTGAACGACCGTCGCCGCGCGCCACCACCAGGAAGCAATGATGTGGCAGTGTCGGTGAAGGAGGTTACCACCCAGTAACCGAATATATCCCCGAGACCAGACACCAGTAACAATGGTCTCTCAAGGTCTGCCTGCTGAAACAGCGCTTCCGTCGCCTCTGGTCCGGCACCAAAACCGGAATAGGCTTCACCTTCGATATTCACGGTTTTCGTGGATTTACCCGTAAACTGGAGCTGGTCGCGCTTACCGATAAGCTCCTGCGCAGACCAGCGCCATTCCGCCGAACGGGACAGTGTGGAATACGCCAGATTGTCAACAGAGAATTCAAAATCGCCCCATGACATTAATACTCTGGCGGCGTCGTCCTGCTGCCCGGTTGATGGCTCAAACTCACCCTGCGGGGTGCTGAACACTGCCGTGATATCATCAATGATCTGACTCATTACCACACCTGATCCGCATATTTGGTATAAATGGTGCCCTGCTCATCGTTAACACGTCTGGCAAGGGCTTCACCATCTTCACCGGGTTGCTGGTAAATGTTATATGTTGCTGATATTTTCGGTTCGCTCCGTAAATTAAACTGCGGAAGTGGTGCTGTGGCGGCAAGCAACGATAATGATCGATTTTCCGGCAGTGCAGGTGTTTCAGGTTCAGGCTGTTGCGTTTTTTTAAACTGTTCCTGAATAGCTGATTCCAGCGAGTTGAGCGATGAATCTGAATCAGTATCAGAGCTAAGGCCTACCATTTTCATCGCTCTGTCATCGACGTTATCCCAGTAATCCCCTGGACTGGTGAAACGTTCCTTTGACCAAACAAACTGGGCGTCGGTGTTTGCCTTCTGAATTTGCCGGATTTTTTCAGGATCATTCAGCACCGGAGTGATCCAGTCTTCGAGGCCTTTTTCTTTTGCAAGCTCACGCGCTTCATCAATATCGCCATGTGCAATATTGCGCATGATTTCGCGTTTGTCGTCCTTCTCATCCGGCAGCAACCAGTCGAGTTTTTTTGCGACCGCCACCACGCCACGCCCGAACGAGAGTGCCGCACGGGCAGCAATAAAAAGACCAGGAACCAGATCATCAGTGATGAAGCTCTTGATCTTCTCTATTCCTCCATTTTTGAACCAGCCAGCAAGCTTATCGGCAATGTTGGTGATGGAGGGAGCCATTTCCTTGCCCAGCAAACCGGAAACCTCGGCGAGGCCTGAACTGAAAACCGTCATGAGTTTGTCCATAGCCCACGAACTGGCCGTAGCTCCCGCTGCGCCTTCTTCCGTGGTCATGATGTATTTTTTCTGCTCGTTTTCCAGTTCTTTCCAGGTTTTCCCGGTCTGGCGCATCAGTTGCAGGAACTTACTGGCTTCGCCGCCCATCAGGTCATCAACAACAAAAGATGCCTTCTGGAAATCCTTCATTTTAGCGGCTTTGTCCATGATTTTTTCGAACTGTTCCTGATTCGAAAGGCCATCCATGTCCCGCATTGTGAAGCCGAGTGCGGTAAAGGCATCCTCAACCGCGCCCATTTTTCCGGTCTCTTTGTACTCCCCGATCTTATGCGCCATTTCTTCCGGCAGATCGCCCACGTTCTCGCCGTTCAGGCCAAGTCGTTTGGCAATGCCTTCCCACGCCTGGAATGTTGGCTGGTCAACGCCGTATGCCCTGGCCTTTGCGTCCTGCTCTGCCGTTTCGGCATTCATCCGGAAAACGCTGGTAGCTCCGGCAACCAGTAATCCACCACCAGCCAGCAGCGTACCACCTGCAAATTTTGCGGCACCGGCTCCACGGGAAGCCCACTTGCTGAGCGCCTCTGCTCTCTTCAACTGGCTGTTAAGGCGGGTCTGCTCTTTTGTCGCATCCGCGATTTTTTTTTCCGAGAGATTCATACTGCGCCCGCAGTTTTGTAACATCTTTTCCCTCAAGAACCGCTTTCTTCATCTGCCTGGCAAGCTTTTCCTGCCGGGATTGAAGCGATTTCGTCTCTTTTGTTATCCCCAGCAGGCCATCCTTGATCTGGCTGACGCCCTTGCGCCAGCTTGAATCAATCGTGCCACCAATCCGGATGCTGGCTTTAAGCCCTTCGCCAACCGTTGCCATTATTTACCCCTTCTCGCGCGGATACGCTCTTCATTCTCATCAAACATGATGTCCATGAAGTCTTTCAGTGGCAGCGCCATCACCTCAGACGGTTGCCAGCCAAACCAGGCACCCGCACGGCGCAGCGCCAGTTTTATACTTTCGTCTTCCGCCTCTCCGGCGGCAGCAAAAAAGCATTAAACTGTTTCTCCAGGCGCAGATAATCGCATGCTTCCATATTCATCAGATCATCCAGCGTCAGGCCACACAGTGACGCAATCAGCTCGATATCCGCCTGATAGTCAGGGTTCGGGTTACGGTTGCGCATCAGCCTGTCGCGCACGGTCGGGGCACGCATCACCACTTCTTCAATTCTGGTGCCGGATAACGCTGTATAGGGAACGGACAGCCTGACAGTGACAGCTTCAGACGGGAAGTTATCGGTTTTATCCATGATGGTATTTTCCGGTTAAATATGAGATGACTGCGCCGCCAGTCACTCCCGGCGGCGCACGGTGGTTATCAGACGCGAATGATGTTGCGGATCCCCGCCAGTTTATCCACGCCCTGAATCCGGCGGACAAACTGCGCCGGGATGATCAGCGCCTGCTCAGTACCGCCCCAGGTGGAACGGTAGTAGGTCAGCGTCATTTCTACCGTCAGGGAGGCTTCTGCCGTTGCACCTGACGGGCGCGCATCCGGAGTGATGCTGCTCACCATGCCTTCCAGTTCCTCAACAAGTCCGGTCCACCCGCCGGCATTAATTGCCTGGCGCGCGGTGATGCGGGGTGAGGTGGTACCTTCAGACAGGCCGAACAGCGCCAGCACCGCCGGTTCATAGCCATAAATCTTGAAGCTGCATGTCAGTTCTTCCATACCGTCATCAAGACCAATCGCCGCGTCCATCCCGCCCGTTCTGATGGAAGTTTTGACCAGCGTCAGCGCTGGCGGCGTGTACTCGTGCGCCCCTTCCAGACGAACCGCGCCGGGAAGGAAGAGTGTCCATGCGCGGAGGTTGTTGCGTTTGCCATTAGTTGCCATTAAGTCCCAGCTCCTCTAACCCGTATTGTTTATTAACCCGCACGCGCAGCGTGAGGCGCTCCATCGGCGACTTCGGCCCGAAGTCATAGTTGATATACAGCCAGCCCGCTGCCATCGTTTCAGCCGTGTTCAGCTCAGGATCGAGCCAGGCAGTACCGCCATAAATAGCGCCGAGATTTTTCAGTTGACGGATATAGGCATTGATACTGCCGATCACATCATCAGCCACGTCCTTATCGATGGGACGGTCAACGTAAACCATCATGGCGCGCTGGATACTGTCCTCGATGACATCAGCCGTGCGCCGTACTGCCTCAAAACGCCACTGTGGATGCGTCAGGCACAGGCGGTTCCCCCAGTGACGGAAACCGTCATAACGGATAATGGTGGAAATGTTATCCATGTTCAGGAGGTTGGCGGTGCAGGTGTAGTCGCCAATGATGAAATCGTCGATCTGTTCAGTGCCGGTAATGCCAAAAATCTCCTGATTCGACTTCGACCACCACCAGCCATTTGCGTAGTCGATACGGGCACGCAGCCCGGCAGCACGCGCCGAATATGGACGGTAAATAGTCTGGCCGTTGTCAGCAGTGACGGCCACGCGCGGGCGCAGCAGTTCAACACGACCGCCATACAGGTTGCGGCGTGCAGACACTTCCTGCGGTGTTGCCATCGATGGCGAATCCAGATAGGCGATCGCCCGCAGTTTCTGCGCCACCACTTCCAGTTTTTTCCCGACACCATCATCCTCACTGAATCCGGTGGCGATCACGATGCGCGGCTGATAGTTAATTTTGCTTCGCGCCAGCGGCAATTTGTCGATAGCGCTGATGATGGATGCGCGCGTCGCGGCGACATTAGCCCCCTCTTCCGCCCTGACCACCACTACAAGCGCGCCCGTCTGGTCGAAAATATCCATCAGCGCCGGATAGAGCGTCCCGGCAGTACCAAGCTGATCAGCACGCACCAGCGCACCGGCAACCAGTACAGGCGTATTCAGCGGATACGGCTCATCTTCACCACCCGCCAGCGTTTCACTGAACGGGCTGACAACAGCATCAGGTGCGGCATTTTCCATGGAGACTGTAACCGGAGAACCGGTGATCGCTCCAATCGCGTCCACCAGCTCCTGCACAGTGGATGTTGCAGCCCCGGTATCATCCGTTGCCAGCGTCACCGTAATCACCCTGTCCAGCATCGTGGCAGTGGTCACCTCTGTTTCAGCCTCAGCAATGACCGCATCAATAACAATGCCGTTACCGGCACGACCAGTTTCAACAGCGGTAAATAACAGTTGGGTATTAAGCAGAACACTCCCGGCGAGTGCGGTGGCATGTGTAGCTGTGGCGGCGTCCGGTGCGGTTCCGACCAGTCCGATGACCGCCGTTTCAACTGTCTGAACGGCGATCGTCCCGTTAGTGAGTTCGATAGACTCAACACCATGCAAATCAGGCATAAATTCTCCAGTAAAAAAAACCGCCATAAAGGCGGTCAGGTTGTCAGTGGTCAGGTCAGTCTTTCAGGCTCTCTATCTCCGCCTGTAACCTGGCAAGATCGGCCAGCAGTTCCGCCCGTGTTCGTGTGGTCACCACTGTAGTGACAGGTTTAATTTTCTTCCCGTCCCAGCACCATCCGGCAGGATCCTTCATCCCTTCCGGAATACTGGCAGGGGAAACCTCCGTTACTGAAAAACCTTCAGGTGACAGGTGTTGTACATCCGTCGAAAAACTGCGGATAAGTCCGGTTTTGTCGTAACAGATTTTTACGGTGTCATCGGCAAACCGTGCGCGGTGGTAATACCAGTCAAGTCCGTCTTCTGTCTGTAACCAGACAACATCAGGAAAGTCCGCCGGAAACTCCGGGATATAACGGGTAATATTTTTCAGTGTCAGCATCAGACATACGCCACAGTTGCCCAGCCAACGCCGGGATAGTTTTTCTGAAGAGGTCGCGCATAATAAATACCGTTGTCGGAACCAAAATCACCGCCAGCAGTCAGCACGTACCCGGTTGCATACTCCTCCATGTCGCCGCCCACGGAAAAACTTATCCGCG
>NZ_JMTB01000012.1 GCF_000734965.1 Trabulsiella guamensis ATCC 49490 | reverse complement strand
AAGCCGGATGTCGCTCAGGTATCTGGAATCAGATTCCGCTTTCGTATATGAACTGCCTGATGCGGCGTAACTGCCTTTAGGCTGGTAGCGCGCCTCTGATTCAGCCTTGGTATAGGCGCTGTCGAGCGGTTCGTAGCGGGCATCAGATTCCGCTTTCGTATACGAGCTACCCGCAGCGGCATAACTGCCCTTAGGCTGGTAGCGTGCTTCAGATTCAGCCTTGGTATAGGCGCTGTCCAGCGGCTCAAAGCGGGCATCAGATTCCGCTTTCGTGTAGGCGCTTCCGGCGGCAGCGTAATTGCCTTTAGGCTGGTAAGCGTCGTCGCTTTCCGTCTTACTGTAAATTTCAAGATTATTCCGCGCGGTTGCCTTGTCCGGCACATCAGCGAGATTCTCATCCTCGTTAAGGTAGCGATCGTCTGCCACGCTTTCCGTCAGAATGCGACGGTTTGGGTCAATCAGCAACTCAACGTTTTCAGCGTGATTCAGTGACAGCACACAGGTGATAATGACTTCCTTAATGATGCTGTCCGTCTGCGCGGGCAGAAACGTATCCGGGTAGCCTCCGTAGGCTATCAGGGTACCGGAACTGCTGCGCAGACCAACCGCGCGCAGCACCCTGCCAGGATATTCACGACAGTCGATAACAAACTGCCCGTTAAGCAGCCCCTCATCCGGCTGGCTGTCGCTGAATGCCAGCGTACCAAAAAGCCCGGCAACCTCTGTCGCCGCCGCGAGAACATCCGGATCATCGCTGACGGCGCTGCCGTCTCCGTCCCCAATCTCTGCGTCGGTGATGGTTACCACGGTGCCGCTCTGGTATGCCGCCTCGACTTCAGCAGCCCCCGCAGTTGTTAATGTCAGTCCGAACATCAGTCCTCCTCATCAACATCAGGCTCAACACCCCATGCCATGCAGCAGCGAAGGTAAAAATCATCACTGACCATGGTGACGCCGCTTTCCTCAAAAATGTCACCTTTCCCGATGGTGATAATTCCCCTCTCTGCAATTTCATGCAGGAAGTTCAGGCAAAACTCATCCGTCTGCTGAAAGTCAATGCGTTTTTTAAGCTGTTCAAGTGTTTTCATCGTGGATCCTTATTTCCAGGCAGTTGGCAATGAGGCGTAATCATCCAGCGCAGAACAGCTACGAAGTGCACCTGATGACGTGGTGACCGCCGGGAACCTGGCTATCAGGCTGGCACCCGACCCGGTGATGAGCTGGCAGTTATTGAACAAACCTGTAGTTGCCGTCACCAGCGGGTAACTTTCTGCACTCATGATGTTGTTCGGATCGGCCACCAGCTTCCGGCAATAATAAAACGCTTCCTGGCACATGGTTATCGTCGACAGTCCAAGCAGCCCGTCAGGTACGTGCTCAAGTGCTGTGCAGTTATAGAACAACGTTCTGGCGTCCGTGATACCAGGGCAATTGTCAAATAACCCGTCACCGACCTGTTGCAGGGATGTGCACTGCCGGAATGCGGAAGTGACATTCGTCACGGCTGACAGCCCGGAGAACAGACTGCCGGTAACGCTGGTCAGTGCTGTACAGCTCGTGAATATGCCGCTTATGCTGGTGATGCCGGACTGGAAGGCAAATAAATCATCCGGCAAGTCTGTCAGCTTCGTGCAGCTTGTGAACGTTGAAACCGCTGTCGTGATAAGTGTGCAGTTATCCAGCAGATGCGCCGGGACAGCCGTCAGTTGGCTACAGTTCTGAAAGGTCTGGTTCAGACTGAGCAATGATGTCATATCGTCTAACAGACTGGCAGGAATGGCGGACAGCGCTGAGCAGCCTGAAAAAGCCTGGTTAAGCGATGTTGCCATGGTACACCCGGCAAACAGACCCACAGGCAGATTCACCAGCGAGGTGCAGCCGGATAAAAAACTTGCCAGATTCTGCGCGCGCGTGGCGGCAAGCAGGTTATCCGGCAAGTCTGTCAGTCCGGTACAGGCATTGAATGTGCCGTTAAAGTTTGTCGCCTGCGTGCAGGCATCAAACAGACCTGCGGGCACTGCTGTTATTGTCTCTGTCAGTGCGAACGTGGTGGCAAATGACGTCACTTTCTGGTTGGCGGCAAACAGCCCTGCCGGGATGAACGTCAGTCCGGTATTGTTGAATGTTGAGCCGAAATCTGTCACCTCAGGGTTTTGCGAGAACTGGCCTTCTGAAATGGTTTGCAGACTGGCGCAGTTAGCGAAGGCGTTGCTGAAATCCCGCGCAAGCGGACTCTGATAAAATAACTCCGGCGGTACGCTGGCAAGCGATGAACAGTAGTTAAATACCGAGCCGTAGGACGTAACCCTGCCGCCGGATGCAAACAGGTCATCCGGAATGGATGGCAGCAGCGAGCACCCGTAAAACGCCTGCGAAAAGGTGGTGACAAGCTGACTGTCAGCAAACAATCCCGCCGGAAGTTCAGCCAGTGCACTGCACTGAGAAAACACACTCTGATAGCTGAGAACATTCACCAGACCATCAAACAGCCCGGCAGGTGCTGCCGTCAGCGACTGGCAGTTATAAAACGCCTGCGACAGACTGGTTATCGTGGTTTTTCCGGCAAACAGGTTAGCCGGTAACCCTGAAAGACTGGTGCAGTTGTAGAAAACCGCGCCGAAGTTCGTCACGCCGTCCAGTGCGATAAAAGCTCCAGGATCGATGGTGTGTAACTGGTTCTGGTTATAGAAGCACTGGTACATCGATGCACGGTTGCCGCAAAACGCATGGAGCTGCATAACCTTGTTGACGCTCGTTTTCCCCGATTTGTAGAACGTCAGTGTGTTACTGTCGGTAACGGTAACCCGGTGCAGACCGGCAGACAGTGTGCCAGTGGCAAACACCTGCCCTGTGGTGTCAACAGTCACCGGCATGGCGGCACCATCCACCCTCACGCTGATCTGCTCGGTCGGCGTCGTCAGCCAGAACAACGGCGCAGTAATATCGGCGACATTCATCGTTACATCAATGGCCGCTTCAACCACCACAGGAAGCGTGGCGGTGGCATGTCCCAGCACCGCGCTCACAGTAATGCTCACGTTGCCTTCGGCGTGCCCCGTTACGACAAGCTGCCCATTGACCACCTCAACGGTGGCGATGGACTCGTCTGATGAAACCGCCGTAAAACTTTTGTCTTCGGCTTTTGCAGGCAGCACAGTGACGTTCACAATCCAGACACTCCCCGGCGTTATGAAAAGTTCAGGCGGATCCAGGACAATCAAGGTCGGAAAGATGCGCGCCGTCAGAATTTCGGTCGCCATCAGGTAACCGGCGCTGTATGCAGAGCCTTCCTTGCGCCCGAAAACGTGGACGGAGAACCAGCTACGCAGGTTTTTCGCACGCATGACGGCATGCTTAAGATCCTGATGGTCCAGCGCTGAAACAGGAAGATCTTTCTGTTCGACATTCAGCATGAACGTATACGGATCACCAGGCGGCGTCTGCTCAAACCACTGAACAATGTCGGTGCCAAATGGACTGTCCACCAGCGCCCGGCGCACAGCGGCAACAGTGCCACGATGACGGTGGATGAACGGCGCGCGCCTGATGGCATCACGCTTCTCCTGCTCGGTCCAGTTAGTATTCCAGGTGTCTACACTGTATTCCCATGCCAGCCACGGCAGCAGTTCAACCGGGCATAAATCTGGATTTTTAACCCAGCGGATCAGGTTTACCGGCAGTGCTTCGAGCGTTTTTGCGTTAGCCCGATCAATAGCCCTTTCGGCGGCGGTCGCGGTCGGTGCCAGGATGGTTTTTGGCGTATCAGTCATAATCTGCCACTACTTTTTTGAGGGTAATCGATGTGCAGTAGGGTGCCTGCCCCATGGCCGGGATCACATCCGCCGCCGGACTGCGCAGATCCACGCGGATAACGCCAGCCTGGTGAAGTGCTTTATCCACACCAGAGCGGGCAGCAACCGTATCAAAACGGTAAGTGCTGTCGGTATAAGCCATAATTGCGTCAACCGCGCTGGTCATCACCAGATCACCATCCAGACCGTAAGGCATATGGATGTCGGCATCGATGGCAAACAGTAGCGGCTCACCGGCGCTGATGGTCACAAAATCAGTCAGCGGCCTTACTTCATCATCGTTTACGGATGCAGCCACAGCATCAAGCAGCGGCTGTGGTGTTGTTGGTGCTCCCGCACGCGTCAGGATCACCGTGTCCTCGTCAGGCTCTGTTTTAACCCAGGCTTCAACGCCAGCACGCGAGAGCACATACAGGAAAACACGCCCTTCCTGATCGTGTGTTTCAGGGCCATAGGGACGGGCATCAAGAATGTCAGGATCTGCACTGAGGGCAAAATACTGATAACTGTTTTTGGCTCCCGCCGTGCTGAGGCGCGCCCATGACAGTTGTATCCTGGCGCGGTAGTCGTCGTCGGTTTCATATACTGCCGGTGTCGGCGGCGTGGTGGTGTCGTCTTCCGGCGTGATAAGCAGACGCCCGACATTCAGGTTACCACCAATCTGATCCAGATCGGCACCGTGCGAACTCGCCAGCAACACGGCACGAATTGCGTCATTAATCATCTGCCGGATGAGAACGAAGACGGAAAGTAAACGCCTCCCCCAGTCGGTAGAACGGATCAGACTCCACCATCGCATCAAACAGGCATCCAGCTCACGCCAGAGCGTCA
>NZ_JMTB01000011.1 GCF_000734965.1 Trabulsiella guamensis ATCC 49490 | reverse complement strand
ATTTCTTCTGTATCCGGCACCTGTACCGCATCCGGTACAGGCAGCGCGGATAAATCAATGATCGCCTGCGATTGTCTTGCCAATTGCAATTCCCTCCAGCCGGATTTGTTCGTTCGTTTCTTTATTGACGCCGGTGAGAGTCACCATGAACACGCCTTCCTGTACCCATGAAACCTGGACACCGGTGAGCCTGATACGTGGCTCCCACAGTCCGAGCGCGGTTGCCGTTTCGCGGATAATTTGCAGGCGAAGCCTTGCGTCCTGCGGACGGTCAACGAGTTTCAGCAGGTCAGAACCGTACTCGCGCTGCAAAACACGCGTGCCTTTTGGGGTCAAAAGGATGTCTTTTACCGACTGTTGCAGGTGCTCATTGCCGGACAGGTATCTGCCGGTTTCTGCGTTAATGCCAATCATGGTTCACCTGAAAAGAAAAACCGCCGGAAAGGCGGTTATGATGTTGGTCAGTTGCTGACAGGCATTTGCTGGTTTGGCTGGGCTGTCTGTCCGCCGCTGTCGCCACGGTGATTGTGACCGTTGTAAGTCATGCGGATAGCTGACATCGTGCCTGCCGCGTCGCTGATCTGCTGCATCCCGTAAATATTCTGCATAACAGTCAGTTCTTTCGTGATTTTTACGTTGCCGTCGAGGGTGCCATCCCCTTTTATCGTGTATTTTCCGCCTTCAGCAAGGATGATGTTTAACGTGTTGTTGTCCTGGCTGTAGCGGATTTCGGTGCCATTGGCAAAGACAAGCGCCAGTTCGCTATCCTCCCCGTCCGGTACCGACACTGCATCAATGTTGGCT
Organism: Trabulsiella guamensis ATCC 49490; assembly: GCF_000734965.1. Taxonomy (GTDB): domain Bacteria; phylum Pseudomonadota; class Gammaproteobacteria; order Enterobacterales; family Enterobacteriaceae; genus Trabulsiella; species Trabulsiella guamensis. The sequence continues at coordinate 9,441 of NZ_JMTB01000011.1, read as the reverse complement.
CCTGGATAAACCCGCCCGTTGCGCAAATCTCCGGCCTCGCTGAACACGGTCACGGCATCGCCGGGTTTAGGCAGGCTGCGCACCTGAAAATTGCCACTGCTCATCAGGTTACACCACGCGATCGGCGGTGTGATGATGGGCCCGAGTCGTACCCTGACCTTAACAGGATTGCCGGGAATAACCTCAGAAATAACGCCACGACGGACCATGTTTGCCACCCGCTGGCGCAGGTCTGCCAGCTCTTCACTGCTCATCGCCGCTGTCCTTGCTTTCCCAGATTAAGCGGTAATCTTCCTCGTGAGCGCGGCCAATATCAGGCGCGACGCCGAGGTAAACCCGCTGTAGCGGCGCACCTTCCGGATCGGCAAAAAACGGTTCGCCAACGGGCAACTGCTGCGAAAACGACACACGGAAAACGATGTAGTCAGCCAGACGCTGATCAAACTCATCGCGCACCGCATCAAGAAATTCAGCCGGGTATGCCTCCTCGATGCCAAAATCAGCACCGGAAAGCCACTGCGTCAGATCCATCGCCAGCGCCCGCGCGTATACCTCAGGCTTTTCCGCGCTCTGCCCGGTCCTGTCCACCACCACAAACAGATCGCATTGCAATACCACGTTAACCTGCCCATCAGACGAATCCGCCTGCTGCCAGCCCGCAACGTCAACAAAAACAGCAGGCGTCGTCAGTTTGGTTACCTGTTCCGGATAGTCAGCGACATTCTTTACCCAGGACAAAGAGGATAAAGAATCCGTTAGCGCTTTATGCCATGTCCCCATCAGCACGGGCTTTGTCATGTCAGATCACCTTTCCACATTCCAGATTTAAGCCGCCATTGCAGCTCATGGGTGAAATATTTCAGTACAAGCTCTTCCGCATCCGCAATAACATTGTCTTCAATACGCACATGAATTTTGTCGTACAGTGGAACAGCAGCAGCAACAAGTCGCCCACTGGCGTTGCGGGATAAGATATTTTTACGATCCTTTGATCGCCATGCGTTATCGTAAGTCTGAGTACCAAGCTCACCAGCGGAATTAAACGCCAAAGACCATGAACCAGCACGCTCAGAAGCGGCAATAAATCGCCCGGTATTGGGGTCGCGCAGGCTGTGCCTGGGTGGCTCTTTACCCGTGATTCGGCCTTTCAGGTCTTTGACCTTCACCCGGTTAAGGCCGAACCACAGTTTTATTTCATCAAGACCAAACCCGGACTTTCTGAATATGAACGGTGGCATGATGCGCCGTGAGACCATTGCCATACTGCGTGGCGCAGCGACTTCTTTGAACTCGTTAAGCGACCGACGCCGGAGAGTGATGGCGGCCTTTTTGAGTGCAACACCCCATGCTTTATGAATTGTTTTTCGCGGTACATCAAATCCCGCAGCCAGCTTAACCAGTTCATCAACATCAATATCGATGACAGCATTTCCATGGAGTACTCTTTCCCGCGCCATATTATGTTCTCCATTGCGGACGGCTCGGAGCCAGAACCTCCGGTGTATTGTTGCCGGGTTCACCACGGCCAAGGGTGACACGCGTCCGCCCGTATTCATCAGATCCGATATGCGTCACACGATAAGACGCGCCACTGATATCGACTTTATCGCCCTCTGCTAATCCGGTAAGATCTGCCGTCATGGCGCTGAATGCCGGTGTCTGGTTAACAATTTTCCCCGTGCCTGGCACCTCAACCGGCGCATCAGGCGATTCATAAATGACAGTAACCTGACGCGGGCCGCTTTCAAGAAACAAAACGGCAGGCGAGTCTTCGGCAAACGCCCGGTTAATCCGGGCATCTGCATTCATCAGCCGATCGCGGAACCTGCTCATCAGAAGCCAAGCCTCACCGCAACTGCCTTGGCGTCAACAGTGACGGTCTCCCACGCGGTGCCTGCGACAGCGGGATTTGTCGGCGCAGTGGCGGTTACCTTGCCATTGTTGATATACAGTTTCGTTCCGGCAGCGATCGCTTCACTGGCTTTAGGCAGCACGAATACCCCTGCCATATGCAACACACCCGATGAATCAACCGGGATATCACCGTGAGCCACCCCGACAACACCACCGACCACCACCGGCGCGCCGGACAGAATTGCCGCCGTACCCGTGTTCGTAAAATCCATGGTGTACCCGTCCTGCTGATAATTTGTAGCCATCGTAACTTCTCCACTAATGAGGGTGGCAGCGCCACCCGTCAGTATAAAAAAATGCCCTGTCAGGCTGCGGTCGCCACTTTGACCAGACCGCGCCAGTCGAGAGGAGCCACACCTGCATCGATGCGCACCTTGAATGAAGAGCCATCAACCGTGAAACCCTGCAACTGCTCAATGTACGGCGCATCCACACCATCAAGATAGGCCACCTCAATGGTGTCACGACCCTGCGCGGCGGCCAGGTAATAATCCGTCGCTGAACTGTCGTCAAGACGCGGATCGGCGATCACGTCAACAAAGTTCTGAATCGGGTTAATGATGCCGCTGTTGGCATCTGCACCCGGCACAGAGGCGGACTTGATAAGCTGGCGTGCGCGGGATTCCATTGCCACAGAGGACAACATGAATGCCGGACGAATGTTAAGCGTGCGTTTACCGGATTTCTGCAACATCATGGCTTTACGTGCTGTATCCAGACCTTCAATCGTCAGCGGCGCGCTCACCAGGTTGCCATGATCAGCATGGAAAAGTGTCTTGCCATCCGGCATTTTCGGGTTACTGGTCAGCACCAGCCAGACAAGATCGCCGATAGTGTGGCGGGCAGCGATACCCATCATCATCGGGACGCGGGTCAGCATATCAAGATCATCGTTGATGATGGTCTGGCGGTCGATGCTGAACAGTTCGCCGTAAGTCGCCAGCGCAATCGGTGCGCCGCGATCGCTCAGGGTGATGTATTTGTACTCAGCACCGGCCCGCACTTCGCGCAGCGACTGGAGCGATTCCAGACCAACACGATGGGATACCTTGAAGTCGGTCAGTGTGCCCTTGCGGGTCCACTGGTCGAAAGTCTCCCCGGATTCCTCCCAGCCAACCAGCGCGGATTTATGGGCGACATCCATCAGGATATTACCGAAGTCGCTGCGGCTGTGGGTAAATGCCGCCCCGACAATCTGCATTGGGGCAGACTGGCCGGTAATCGAGATCCCGCGATCAACCAGCGAGGCGCGCGCCATCTCGCGAAGGGTGTAACCGTTGTAGCGGTTGTCAGCCTGCACCTCGGTGTAACCCACACGGGACATGATGGCATTACGAACAGAGTCGCCAACGATGTTACCGTTACCGGCATGGACATAAATGGCACCCGGTCCGGCGCTGGGGGTGCTGTCTGCCGCCAGCGCTTTCAGCAGTTTCTCGCGCGCCTGCTCAGGCTGGCAGCTAATATCAGCGACACATTCATTTTTCAGGCTGGCAAACGCCGGAAACTGCTCGAATACCGCTGCCACTTCGCCGATGCGGGCAGTATTTGCAGCCTGCATCTGCTGCTGTAACTGCGTTGCAAGTGCCGCAATATCGATATTACCTGACGGCTGTGATGCTTCAGTGGGCGCGGGCTGCGGTACCGGTTCCTGCACAGTCTGGGTAACAGGCTTGACCGGGGGGTTGGCATTGCCTTCAGCACGCGGCGCAAAAAGTGATTTGATCTGTTCAGGCATATTTATATAGTCCTTCAGTTTGTTTTCATTCACACAGGCCGCGGCCTGTAGTTCGGGTTCCAGGGAATCGGCGAAACCTTTTTCCACCGCTTCCACTCCGTTAAGCCAGGTTTCCGCTTTCAGCATGGCTTCAAGCTCAGCCTGTTCCAGTCCGGTTTTTTTCAGGTAGGCGTTGAGCATTAACGCCTCGTTGCGATCAAGCCAGTCGGCATAATCGCGCATGTCATCAGAATCACCGGCTGCCCCTCCCCATGGCTTATGGATCATGATCCACGCGTTTGCGGGGATATGTACCGTGGCACCAGGCAGGCAAACGATCATTGATGCCATGCTGGCAGCAACCCCGTCCACCCAGATATCAACTTTCGCTTTCAGACGGGACAGCGTGTTATAGATGGCAAAGCCGTGAAGAACGTCGCCGCCTGGGCTGTGGATGTGTAAATCAATCGCACGGGCCTCAAACACCCCGGCTTCCTTGCAGTCAGCAACGAACTGCTGTGCGGTAATACCCCAGCCGCCGATGATGTCATAGATGAAAATTTCCACCCGTCCACCAGCCTGCGCGCGGATTTCATACCAGCTTTGCCCGGTTGCCGCATCGGTACCGGCCAGACTGGCGCAGGGGTTAATCATCATCCCGCGCTGGTGCGTTCGTGGTTTGTTGTGCATCTGGCACTCCTTTATCGTTAGCGGCGTCCGAGTCGAACACCAGATCATGTTTTCTGTTAAATTCTGTTTCCCGTACACGCTGGCGTTTAACCTCCTGAGGAGACTGCCCGCGAGCACGTACCCACTCAGCTTCGGTTCCGGCACCACCGCGCAGGATGCCTTTCCATGCGGCAACCTCTTTCACCGGATCAATCCACGGCATCACCGGACCGAGATAGGAGGCGTTGTAAAGTGTGCGTTTATCAACCTCTGGCGGGATGTCCAGCGTCATCAGCGCCATGGCAAGCCATGCGCGATATACCGGACGGCTGTACTGACCAACGAACCACTGCTGTAGCACGTTGTAACCCTCAAATCCTTCGACCAGTTCCTGCCGCTGCGAGCTGTAAGTACCGTTGTAATCTCTGGCAATGCTGGAATAACTCCCGCGCGTACCAGCGGCCACGGCACGCAACTGCCCGTTTCTGAATTCATACAGATGCGCATTAGGACGGTTTGACTCGATTACGCCAATTTCTTCGCCCGGTTCCAGTCCGTCATAAATCATCCCTGGCGAGAAGTCGTAACGCTGGTATTTCTGCCCATCCTCAGAGGTTTCATAGTCATCAGTATCAAAGGTGGCGGCATCGCCACGCTTGATATACATCCCGAGCGAGGCCGCCACACGGGCAGCAACTCGCTCTGACTCCTCATAGTCTTTAATATCAGCGAGACGGGTAATCACGCCGTGCAGGATGCTGATGCCCCGCACCTGATGCAGGCGTTTTCGCATGGCGATATGCAGCATGCTGTCTGCCGGAATGGTTTTTAATCCGGTACTAAACCCGGTCATGCTGGCCGGATGATTTTTGTACACCTTGTAGCCTGTTGGCCGCCCCCAGGCGTTGAGGATAATCCCCTGCCGGATCTGCTGCCCCGCCGCTGAATTCAGGTTCATTGGCACAAAATCGGCTTCCAGCATTTCCATTGAGAACTGAACAGGTGTGGCATGCTGCAATCCGGCGACGGTACCGCGCAGCAGTTGAGTGAAGACCTCGCCATCACGCAACGCCGATCGCAGTAACAGGCGTTCAGACTCAGGACGCGTAAACATCCCGGTAACCTCCGGACGAACTGACCATTCAGCCCATAGCGCAGAAATCTGGCTGGCAAAGTCAGCGTGCAGATTCCCCTCCATGTCCAGAGGCTGAGGCTCAACATGGATCCCATGCGCGCCAATCACCCTGTCTTCCATTTTGTCGAGAATGCCAATAACAAGATCGTGATTTTCGTCCAGCCACCGCGCCTGTTCCCGCAACGAGGTTCCCGCCATAAACACAGCGGTATCGGCTGAACGGGATTCGCGACTGGCCTTGTGCAGGCGGGATGGCGAGGCAGCTTCATAGGCTTTGAGCCTCATCCTGTTTTTTGCGCGCGCAGCGGCCCACCCTGGCGAAATAACGCCAAGTGTTTTTTCAATGAATCCCATAGAAGACCTTACCGAAAGTGTGCGAGTTTGACGTTTCCACCACGCCTGTTTGCAGCCGCCCAGAGTTTTTCCCAGTAACGTATTTCTTCACGGATGGCATCGGGGTCGTGATTAGTGATTGAACGTCCGTTAACACCTGTAAAAGAAATGCTTTTACCCTCCAGCGAATCCTTATACGCCATACGCACCAGTAACAGCATGTCCCATATCTCTTCTCTCGTCATAACCATCCACCATTACCTGATGATCCTGACCAGCCACCGGACACGGGAGAAAGTGACGGTTCCTGTGAGGTTTTTGGTCTGGATGTTTTCTGTTTCACATCGGATTTCACAGGCGGGCGCTCTCCTGTGAAGACATCGGAATTACTGTCCTGGTCTTTCGCCCACGATGGCGGACTTTCCCAGTCTCGGATTTTTTCGTACTTGCGAAGGATCGCTACTGCATGGGCATAGCAGAACAGGTCAAAGGCTTCGTTATGCCCTTTTCCCGGTTTCCGCCACTTACCATCAGCACCGCGCTCTTCATAAGTCAGCTCATCGTAAAACCATTCACCCAGCCAGCCAGGGAAATGGATATATCCGGCTCCCGGCGTCTCGCGATCCAGATTGTTGCTTAGCTGGTCTTTGAGCATGTCTGTCTGCAACAGGTACACGGGAACCTCGCCACGCGCATCGGCGCGACGATTGCTGCGTTCGGTATTGTTGGGATACGTTTTTGTGATGAGCTTCTGGCGTTTTGTACTGTCGCCCTTGACCAGATAAACGCGCTTGCCAAGGCCATCGCGTTTGCACTGCCGCCAGAACCGATAAGCGTTATCCGTTACCCCGTCTTCACCGCCGCTGTCCACGGCCATCGCCATCACCGGCATGCGACGTGACGGATCTGACTGGAGTGCATACGATTTCTCAAGCACATCGGTAACCAGTAGTTGCCAGTCCTCAGCGTATGCGCCTGGGTGGATCTGCTGTGCCTCGCCGTTTTCATCGCAGCGCAGCGACTGGCGGATGTTGTACCTGTCCACCAGCCAGCGTTCTCCGTTTTCACCATAACCCACGATCTGGACGACGAACCGGCGGTTTTTACCACCCTGCACGTCGACTGCCGCCAGCAGAAAACGCACCTTCGGCGGTACAAGCCGCTTACCGTAATCCTCGGCACGCCGCATCAGAACATCAGACTGCCGTTGCTCACTTCCGGCACGGGACAGATACGGCAAACCCCAGTCGGTATTAATGACCGCTTTCAGGGTTTCCTCGCTGCCGGTAGCCTCATATTCCTGCTCTGCCGTCAGTAATTTGTAAACCAGTTGTGCCCATGTCTGATACGCTGCCGCCGGGCCTTCCATCCAGAATGACGCAATACGCGAGCGACGTGGTTCACCTGAAATATTGCCGTCACGGTCGATGGCTTCACCTTCCCGCAACCAGACACCAGCCCCGTTAAGACTACGTTTTTGTTCAGATGTGATGACGCCACTACAGTGCGGGCATTCAAGATGCGCTGCCTCACTGGCCTTAACCGGATCGGGTTCGTCACGGTATCCCGTCATCGCATCCATTGATGGCTGAAAGTACGCACCGCATTCAGGACACGGCCAGTACCAGCGGCGGCGATCGCCACGGTTGTATAATGACAGTATCCCGGTTGTCGGCGGCGCTTCATGCAGCGACGTTCTTCGCCATTTGGTGTTCGTTATTTCACGGCCTGGCGAACTCTCAACCAGCGTCATTCCTGCTGACATGAATGTTGTCGTTCGTTTTGATGCCAGCGAGAAGCCATCACCTTCACCATCAATATCATCCGGCCAGCGGTCGTAATCCGTCAGGGCAACAAACCGATAGTCAGATGAAGACATGATGTTAATGGACGGCCAGCCAATCTTGAGGTAGTTCCCTGCCCGGAACGTCATATCGTGAACGTTGTTATCGTTTGAGCGCGGGCTGAGTCTTTTCGCGACTTCCTTGCTGACGCGAAATGTACGCGAAAGGCGTTTGCGGGAATGCTCCCTCGCCTTTTCCTCGGTCATCTGAATAAGCAGAAAATCGGCGGGTTCGCACACAACACTGTATACAATCCACCCGTCTATCAGCCCCACGGTTTTCCCCGTTCGCGCAGGTCCAACAAACACAACCGCATCAAAGTCGCGGGAGGTAAGACAGTTCATCGGCTCAATGATGTAAGGCGTTAGCGTCGCCTCCCACGGTAGTGAACTACCACCGCCAAGCGGCACGCGCATATATTTTTCAACAGCGACAGCAACGGGCATCCTGGCAGGCGGTTTAAGCAGTTCGGATACATCCCGCCGGATAGCGCTGGCAGAAGCAAACATCAGTCGTCCTCTTCATCGTCACGATCATGCAGCTCCGTCGACAGCGCTTCACGAATATCATCAATAGCCCGCTGCGCCTCGGCAATTTGTGCAGGCTTCCATCCGCGATCACGCTCAAGCTTGTCCGGCCAGGTGTCCAGCACCTGCGTAACCACTTTCACCATGAGCGCCATTTCACGATGCACATCACTCGCCGGAACAAGCTGTTTCAGGGAGGTTTCAAGTTTGACCCGCTCTGTCTCAGACTGGTACCAGTCCTTGCGCTCTTTAGGCGACATCCTTGACGGGTCATGCATAACATCAGGTTCACCAGCACCACTATCGGAAAACAACACCGGACCGATGTCTTTCAGGGCATAGACCGGATTACCGCGTACCGTTCCGGCGACAGGAACATTGGCATCCAGCAGTCGCCGCCTGACAGACTTGCGATCCATACCAAACGCTTCGGCGATCTTAGCGATGCTCCAGTGGTAAACGTCGCCGATGTTGCTGATGTTTGTCATTCGTAAATCCTCACACCAGCAAAACCCACCTCAAATCATGATTTATTATTAGTAATCAATAAGTTAAAGCATGTTGAGGTGTCCCATGAAAACGGCAAAATCCCCACCTCAAACCATAAATTTTAATTAATATTCAATAAGTTAAAACAGGTGGTGGTGTCCCATGAAAAATCAAAAACTAGCCGTTTTTCGCGCGTCCCCGTCCCCCCGGCGTTTCACCTCCCAGGGAGTACCTTTTAAAAATACATTAATCAAGCTTAAGTATTTCAACAGTCTGATCGCCGAGGGTGGCGGTGTTGCGGATGTCGTCCACGATGCAGGCAGCGTGGTATCTGCTAATGGCATAGAATGGGATCGCGAAAGAGCGACCATCGCAATCTGTGTACTTAAGATCGAACATGTACCAGTTACGGTTATCAATATTAACAACAGGTTTATCTGACATTATTAATCTGCCCTGTTAGTATTTTGTTGTTGATATAGTCATTCAGCCCTGAGGCTGACAGACAAGGAAGGATATGAAAATGAAAGGCTGGATATATCTTTATGCAATTGTCATACTTATCGCCGGATGCTCGGCTTCACAGCCTGATAAAACCGAAATACAACAAACAGGCAACCCAGCAAAATGCTCTCAGGATGAAGAAGTAATCTATTGTGACTGGGACCATGTTACTGATGACTGGAGTAACGCGACATCCGCTGACTTCATGAACATTTCAAAATGAAATTTACGTAGATCCCGACCTGACTCAGGATCTATCTGGATAGTGGTCGGTCATTTCAGGCACTGAGTGTTAATGTACTCCTGCAA
>NZ_JMTB01000010.1 GCF_000734965.1 Trabulsiella guamensis ATCC 49490 | reverse complement strand
CGTTGGCGGCCGTGGCGACATAAAACACTGCGCCAGCGAATGCACCAAACACCACGCCAAAATCAGTACTTGTCGCCAGGCCGTACATACTTGCACCAAGCAGCCCTCCGGCCGCAACGGCAGTACCGGAAACAGGATCGGACATTTAGCCCCCTCTTTTGATTGCTGTAAATCCTCTCTGGGCGAGGGGAATAAAAAAAGGCCGCCTGATGGCAGCCACTATTCTGTTAAAGCGTTTCTGAATCCGGGTAGGCACCCTTGTCAGTTTGCGTTCTCTGAATTGACAACCTCACCTTCAAGCCCCCGGCGACGGCAGTCTGATATAACAAATGCCATAGCCAACCCCTTGATCGCGGCATCATGTCCATAACGAGTTTGCGCCAGCGCAAAATTTCGCTCTACCGCTGCAATTGAATCAATGACAGAATCTGTAACACAGCTTTCAAAATCGCTGATTACTTCAGAGGAAATATTCATTATGTACACCCAGAAAGTTAAGTGCCCGCACTGCCTGCACCGGACAGAGATATCGATAAAGGAGGTTACTGAATACGCCAGCCGTAAGCCAGCTACCGAAAACACTATTTATCCAAACCTTGGACCGCGCGTAAATATCATTACTGAGGCATCCACGGTATCAGCTTACTCAACAGCATTCTGCAATGAATGCAATAAGCCGATGATGATCGCATTTGAGTGCAGCATTGCACAGCTTAGCGATATGAAAAAAGCGGCGCATGAGAAACAATGGCTACTTACTGACTTAAAACCGACCAGCGTAAAAATCTATCCTGAACTTAAGCAACCTGACGACTCCCCGTACTATCCTGAAAAAATTCGCGGGCTGTTTGTTGAGTTGCAGGAAAACATCAAGATGAAGCGAAATGCCCCGTTTATTGTTGTCGGATGTCGTAGCGTGCTTGAAGTGGCACTTCGTGAACTTGGTTTTGATGATGGTAATCTCCTGTCCAGAATTAAGCAGGCAAGAGAGAACGGCATACTTACCGAGTCAATGAAAAATTGGGCACACAGGATCCGTATGGATGGAAATGAGGCTGTGCATGAACTTGACGCAAGTGATGAACAGGCAAAAGAATTTGTCGATTTCCTGCGTCTATTCCTTGAGATCACTTTTGTGTTGCCAGTAAGAATAAAGGAACAACAAAAATAGTCACTTTCGAATTTGCGCGCATGCGAAGCGCAATCATGAGGCAAAAAAAGGCCACCTGATGGCAGCCTCTATTCTGTTAAAACTTTTCCAAATCCGGGAAGACAAATCTGCCCCTGACGTTCAAGGCGCTCGATACGCGCCAGCAGGTGCGGCTTTTTCACTTTTCCCCACCGGTTCAGCAGGCGGCCGGACATGCTGGCAACGTCTTTCTCTTTCATGTATTCGAGCATGACTGCATTACGTTCGGCTTCATAGCTCTCACTATATTTCCGTAGCTCAGCGGTCATCCAGTTGAAAGCATTAACATAAGCCTCTTTTATTGCATCAGCTTTTGCGCCATTAAACCCCATTACCAGCATCATGAATCCGCTGAAATCCATCAGGTAGTAAACCTGTTTCTTATCAAATATCCCTAACTCATTGATTCTTTCGGAAACGCAATAATGCGCACTCCTGAAATCATCTGAAAAACGGCAATTTTTCAACGCCCTTAACACATCCGCATGCCGTTTACCAAATGCCTTTGCAACCTGCAATGTATCGGTAACCGGCTCTCCATCCACGGCAGAGACAAAATTACGGAAGTCAAAATCCGGAATAACAGCCGTATTATTCATGACGTATCACCTTTCTTTGAAATGAACCTTTGTCGCACAGGAAATCAGCCCACCGAGGCTCGCCAGCACTAACTGACTCCCTCAAAGGTTCATTCCAAAGATCAGGTTCGGTGTTGGGATTTACGCGCGGGCAAAGCGCAGTAATGAGGTAAAAAAAAGGCCACCATCTATGGCAGCCTTAAGGGAAAGAAAGTATGAAATAGAATGTCGTTGTATGTATGTGGTGCCGGGTGCCTCCCGGTGAGCAGAAAACTGGTCATTTCTACTCGCGTGGACAGCCTGTAGGCAAGATAGGTACCAGTACGCGCCTCCGCACAGGGGCATTCACCACGGATTTAGTTTAAATCCGGCGCTGACCACCAGCAAGCAGCACAACATGAGAATATTCAACTTTTAGCTGCGACACTACGCAGGCACATCGGGAAGTGCGCTCCGTTTCGTGGAGCAGACGCCGCCGCGTGACCAGCGGAATCACCACATAGCATAGGGCAGAAACGACAAAACCCCACCAGAAGCGAGGTTTCTAAGATTAAATAGCGGACGCAATAACCACTATTGGCATAGTAGCATGCTTTTTATGTATGTAAAGCCTTTTCACGCATCACGCCTGAAATCAAGATGTCTTTACTTATTGCCTCTCGCCTTATCGGGGTTTTTATTTGAAACATTTTGGACACTTAAAAGCATAGAATTTTCACTAGACCTAAGATTTGTAACTTTGAAACCTTTGACTATCTTGCTCCGTTTCATGTCCCGGCGGACGCCTGGGATACTTTTGACATAATCAACATCACGAGATTGACTAAGTTCCGGCCCGATAGTGGCGTTTAATAACGCAGCCCTGGCTACATAGACGCCGCCAGGCAAGTTTGCACTAGAAGAGTAGTCAACGCCAACTATATCCAAATCACCATCGCTATCAACATCAGCTACCGCTAAAATAACATCACCAGTCTTAGCAAATTGCCAATTTTTCTCATCTACTGGTGGAGAAAACTCAATATCAGTCAATTCATTTTTTATATCATCGCTGAGGTTAGATTTAGTGACCTCATTGCTATAGCGATCAATAAACTGCTGAGTTGTCATTTTAAGACCTAAAGCCTGACTCAGCGGGGACAGAAGTAAAGCAATAATTATGGCAATAATTCTCATAACACCTCCATATTTAACATGTATACAAATCAACAAATCAACACTATAAATGATTTTTTATTTTTAGCACTATATTAGAAACACCGAAGTTCTTTTAGATGTTTATGTTTAATTCCGTGTTAAAGTGCGCTCACTTTCACCGCCAGCGGCTCACGCTGTACATCCGGATCCATTTCCAGGCGAATTTCCAGCGCCATCAGCAGACCATCAAGGATGCCCTCAGCGTTGGACAGCTTTTTGCCTATGTGCCCGTTAGAACAATGATGCTCATATGCCAGCCGCATAAACGTTTTGCCAAAAACGTAGTAATCAAACAGCAAATCGTGAGCATCCGGATGTTTTGATCGCAACCCCGCCATGA
>NZ_JMTB01000009.1 GCF_000734965.1 Trabulsiella guamensis ATCC 49490 | reverse complement strand
GAAGCCATGCCGCCCGTAAAGCTCAAGTACCGCTGGTGCCGTAGAGTTACTGATCAGCACCTTCGCGCCACGCTGATATGCAGCCACACAGCAACGCGCCAGATCCTGATGGTCGTCCCATGAAAAACCACCAGCGGAATAACTGGTAAAGCCAGCGGTTCCGGGCATCGGCTCATACGGCGGATCGCAGTAAACGACATCACCATCACCTGCCAGCGATAGCGTGCGGCGGAAATCAGCATTCATGAACACGCACTGAGGCGATTTCTCCCTGAATGCCAGGATCTCCGCTTCCGGAAAATACGGTTTTTTGTACTTTCCGAAACCGACATTAAAAAAACCATCGCGGTTGTAGCGCATCAGGCCGTTAAAGCAGTGCCGGTTGAGATACAAAAATGCTGCCGCACGCAGCGGGGCATTCATGTGCTGAGCGTTAAAATTCGCTCTGATTGATTTGTAGCCATCCTCCGTTCTGCCGGATTCAAACAGGTTTCTGGCAAAATCCATAACGCGGAGGGGGTCTGCCTCCAGCATCTGCCAGAGGTTAATCAGATCGGTGTTAACGTCCGCCAGCAGGAAACTTTCGTGCCTGTCAGAGTTGAGAAATACAGCACCAGCACCAACAAACGGCTCAATCAGTCGCTTGCCTGCCGGGATAAGCTGGTACAGCTCCGGCAGCAGCGAATACTTACCGCCAGCCCATTTCAGGAACGGGCGCTGCCAGTTGCGCGGCGCAGGCGCTTCGACCGGAAGCGCAGCGGCGATACGCTCACCGATCCAGCGCATAACCGGCACAGCCATAGAGTTGCCTATCGCTTTGTAGCGCGGGCCGTCCGGGCATTCATCAGCATCCTTCCCGCGCCAGCCGATCAGAGTATGATTATCAGGAAAGCCCTGAAGGCGCTCGCATTCGATCGGTGTAAGACGGCGAACATGCAGATCAGGTGTCATTGCGGCGGCTGGTTGGCCTCCACCACTCGATGACGGAAGTTTCAGCGTGAATGCCAATTCTATGCTGGCTTTTGGTGTTACATCAGTTTGCAACGCTATTGCTGGGGCCAGATTAGAACCGCTATTGGCATCAGCACCGTAATCCTTGCTGCTGAATGCAATAACCACACCATGCTTATCGGCAACGGTAAGGCACGGCGAAAGGTTACGCATTGGCGCGGTTGCATTTCCGCCGTTTTCAGGCGCACGGCCAATCCAGTTGCCAGGAATTCCCCAGGCGATCGCGTTTTCCTGCCCGTGATTCCTGCCAATGGTGTGCGCCAGCTCGCGATTGACGTCAGGATCCTGTGCGACATGGACGGCAAAGGTTTCTGTATCAAAGTCCATTCGCACGCCGTGAGCTGTGCATGCGGTCGCTACGTCAATGCTGCCGCTGGTATTGCCGCCGCCATACCCCAAAACATAGGTGTCAAGATCCTCTGCTGTACTGTCGTTTTCTTTCGCCAGCAATGTGCGGGAGATATTGGAATAAGCGTCTGATACAAGACCAGATCCGCGCTGGCTGAAAATTTCCTGATTGCTGGCACCAATGCCACCAGTGTTGTGCGACTGGTTAAGTGTCGGATGCGGATTTACCGGATTGTCACAGTGACTACCGCCTTCAGCGCATTTTCCAGTCGCGCAGGAAGTTTCCGGTTGCGTTTCTCTGCGCGGCGGAGTATCCCGGCGCACGCTGTCGAACTCAAAAAGTACCGCTGCGGGATTGATGTCTTTTCGAGCACTTGCGACAACAAACACACGGCGGCGGCGTTGGGCCACTCCGAAAAATTGAGCATCAAGGACGCGCCAGGCAACAGCCCTTTGTGGTCCAGACACACAACCTGCGTGCGTCCATTTTCTCCCTGCTGGCTGCAACTCACTGCTTTCTCCGGCAAGTCCTGCCAGAAAGCACCCGAAGGCATTGTCTTTGCTGCTGAGCACGCCGGGGACGTTTTCCCAGACGATGATTGATTCTGGATCACCGCGTTCGCGGCGCTTTGCGTCGATTGCATTCGCTAACTCCACGTAAGAAAGTGTTAACTGCCCGCGCTCATCAGACAGGCCTTCGCGTAAACCCGCAATGCTGAAGGCCTGGCATGGCGTTCCGCCCACCAGCACATCAGGCGCATCTACTTCACCAGCGCGCACCGCAGCGGCGATTCTGGTCATGTCGCCGAGGTTGGATACATCAGGCCAGTGGTGGACAAGAACCGCAGACGGGAAAGCTTCGATTTCGGCAAACCATGCCGGTTGCCATCCCAGCGACTCCCATGCGACGCTGGCGGCTTCAATCCCGCTGCAAACTGATCCGTATCTCATTTGCCACCCTCACCGTCCTGCTGTCTTGCTCTGATACGTGCCAGAAATGCCTCTCCAGCCTGTCGAAAAGCCGCTGAACCTGTGGGATCAAGAAGGTCTGCTGCTGATGGCGGGCGTCGTTTATCCGGCAGTTGCATTACCGGTTTCGGTATCCCCCTTCCGGCTTCCAGCTTACGCGCCCACTTGCGCATATGTGACTTTATCGACCGTAACACCTCAGGTTCCGTGTAGTTGTGCTGGAACATCAGGTGACGAACATCCAGGACGACCCAATACATGACGTCATGGGACCACGGAAATTCTTCCGGGGTTGCGTATTGATGGCGCTGGCGCGCATAACGCTGAAACTCAGCCATAACATCATCATCAGAAGGCAAATCAGCAACGAGGCGGGCACTCTCACGGCACCACCCAATGAATTTGCCGCAGGACGGCCAGAAGTCATTACCCTGCTGGCGCGCCATGCGCATCCCGGCACGAACCTGCTCAACGGTCGTAATGCCATTCTCGGCAAAGGCAAGAATCCACTGACGCTTCATGGCGGCCACGTCCTCAGCCGTCCGCAGTACCGTGTTCTGTGCTGCCGGGAAGATCCGCAGGAGGTTTTCAAACAGCGCATCCACCAGCTTTTCGGCTTCGGCATTGACCACTCGCTGCTGCTGG
Source organism: Trabulsiella guamensis ATCC 49490 (assembly GCF_000734965.1). Classification (GTDB taxonomy): domain Bacteria; phylum Pseudomonadota; class Gammaproteobacteria; order Enterobacterales; family Enterobacteriaceae; genus Trabulsiella; species Trabulsiella guamensis. The sequence continues at coordinate 1,537 of NZ_JMTB01000009.1, read as the reverse complement.
TGGCCCATCATGTGCGCCAGCATGTCAGCGTCCCGGTTATTGACTGCCGAAATCAGTTTGTTCATAGCGTGTTCTCCCAGGCTTCGGGGCTATTCCAGTGACCGCCTCTGACGGAGCCGGATTGCGGCGGAGCTGCTGAGGCGCTGAGTTTTAACGAGAGTTCATCCCATTTTTCTCGCAGTTTTGACGGGCTGAGGATGTTCTTGCACCAGAACTTATCCTGGTTAGCGCGTTTGAACAGTGAGCAGATTTGTTTATGCGTCCGGCCATCCTGCGCCACCATCAAACGCACTTCGTTCGCCCAGGCTGCCCAGTTTGGTTCTCTGGGGCGAACCACCTCACCATCGGCTTCTGCCGCACGCTCGTACATCACGATAATTTTGCCCCAGATAAACTCAGCGCAGGTCAGATCGTCCCTGCTGCCCCATTGGCGTTTCTTCGCACTGAAGACAACCGCTTCGGGATGTCGGGCAGTGAAATTCTCCTCTGAAGAATCATCATCGGAATCTTCGTCCGGTGGCGTAGCTCCCGGACAAGAAGATCTCTTATCTGACGGATCTGTAGTAATCTCTGTAGTAATCTCTGTAGTAATCTCTGTAGGATCATCGTGTCGTTTTGACCTGATGGAGCTACTCATTTTGACCTCATCCATCTCTTCATTTTGACCAGATGGATCTGTGCATTTTGACTTGATGGATCTGGTCAAAATGACCTGTTCCATCTCTTCATTTTGACCAGATGGGGAATTGTGTTTGCCGTCAGTATTTTTATACTGCTTCGCGGGTACTTCTGATATTTCAGATGCGAGCAACGGGCTTGCGTAATTGATTGAAAAATAGTTGGTCATATCACGCTTTTTCTTGCCAAGCTGCTCGACATTCAGCAGCCCGTTCTTGTTAAGGCTGGCAATAGCACGCTTAATAGTGGATTCTGACCAGAAGGGGAACTGCTCAAGCCAGTCCTCTGCGGTGTTGTATATCCACCTGATACCATCAATCGTGACACCGGAAGACGTGTCCTTCAGCCAGTAATGAACCTGCTGAAGAACTATGGCTTCATTAAGCCCAATACGCACGGCGAGTTCCGGATTGACGATGAGCGGATGCGTAGTAAACAAAAGGCCCATTATTTCACCCCATCAGCTCAGAGGCGTAGCGCTGAGCAATCCACTCAACACCACGCGGCGTTACACGTGTCTGCGTGAAATCATGGCCTGATGCTGCTATGCCTGCCTTGACAGTGAATCGCCCTGCATGGTGGTGTCGCGCTATCGGCAGCAGTGTGCCAGACTGGCGGAACAGCACACCATCGCGAACAAGTGCATCTGTCAGCGCCTGAGGGGGCATATTCAGTACCTTTGCTGTCTCACGCAGGCTTTTCGAACCAGCGGTATCCACATAGCTATCGAAGAAGGCAACTTTTGGCGCTGCCTGCTGTACCTGCTGCTCAAGCTGCATGTTCTGCTCTGCCAGTGTGGCCGCAAGGCGAAGCGCCTCAGGATACGTTGGCGGAATAGCAGCGGCATTCGATTCAAGCT
>NZ_JMTB01000008.1 GCF_000734965.1 Trabulsiella guamensis ATCC 49490 | reverse complement strand
CTGTGCACTCGCGGGCGTCACCTTTATTGGTGCCGGAAACTTACCCGTGTCCGGCGCACGAACTCCACCTTCCACGTGGAGAACTCCATCAAAACAAGCCCATGGAGGGTAAAAAGCATGGAATTTGATGCAAAACTCGGTGCCTGTTTTTTAGTCACAAAAGCGCTGGTAAAAACGCTCACGCCAGAACAACGCAAAATCGCCGCCATCGCTGTAACGTCACATATCGAAGGACTTTACAAAGATGAAAATTCAGATCCTGTTCAGGTCAGAGCGCTAGAAAATTACATAAACCGCTTGCTGTTTTAGGGTTCCCCATAAATCTGAATAAATTCGCTCATGGACATAAATCCGACGTCGAGGCGCAATAAATCCTTTTCTTTGCGTGAGTTCTCGACAATTCCGAGAGTTGAAGCAGCTTTTTTAACAATCGCTTCAACTCTTTCCTTCCGTTCCTTCTCAATCTCTGCAACCGTGTCCGCAAGCATGGATATGAGTTTTTCCGCCAGTAATTCATTAGCTAAAAGTTTGTATGTCATGTCACACCTCTGCTGAGTCGCTGCTTGAAATGGGTGCTTTGCCGTAAAGTTCAGGACGGAACTTCAACTTTCCTGATGTTATTTTTTCAAGTTGGTATGCCCGACATTCTGGAATGACCTCGCGCCACTCAGAAACTGATGGGTGTTTAATACCGAGAGCATCAGCGACCTTAGAAACGCCGCCAAAAAAACTAATCACGTCTGATTTCAACATCGCCATACCCCTATTGTTATACCATCATTAATGTAGGGCATCCAACATAAAAATGTCAAGAAACTTACATTAAAATATAGTAGGATTGCCTACATGAATATGAGTGATAGAATTCGCCAAAGGCGAAAAGAACTGAAATTGACACAGCAATCACTTGCTGAATTAACTGGTGTAAATCGTGTTACCGTTACAGGATGGGAAAGTGATGGTTATCAGCCTAATGGGATGAATCTCCAGGCTCTGGCTATTGCTCTGCAATGTGATCCTTTGTGGCTTGTTAACGGCGAAGGATCACCAGAACAGAAAACAAACCTTAAACCAGAAATATTCACAGTTAAGAAGGTTCCGCTGATATCCTGGGTGCAAGCTGGGGCATGGACGATGACAGACCCAGGCATTAATGAGGGTGAAGCAGATGAATGGGTTTATACAACTTCCATAGTTTCGAAAATGGCGTTTGCGCTACGTGTTCGAGGTGACTCAATGACAAACCCACACGGGGCACCATCTATACCAGAAGGTTCTATCGTGATCGTAGAGCCTGACATTATGGATACTGGACAGATTAACGGTAAAATAGTTGTGGCACATATTGATGGAGGGCAAGAGGCAACTCTTAAAAAATTTGTAGAGGACTGGCCCAACAGGTATCTAATCCCTCTAAATCCAAACTTCAAAGCAATCGAATGTGGTGAGAACTGTAGAATTGTTGGTCTCGTCAAGCAAGTCATAATGGATTTTTAGTCACATCTGAATTTACAACAAGCCGGGCAAATGCCCGGCTTTTTTGTATCCCCAACAAAAAAATGTCAGAAGTCGAACAATGTCACTTGACACATCAATGTTGGATACCCTACATTCAACC
>NZ_JMTB01000007.1 GCF_000734965.1 Trabulsiella guamensis ATCC 49490 | reverse complement strand
TGTATGCGTATCGGCAATGACCGTGGACGTGATGTAACCAACGAAGCCGCGCAACTCGTGTGGCAGTTGGTGATGGCGGAGGGTGGTGAAATTGGCTGGGAGCTTGATGATGGTTCTCGCATGATTTTGAAGGCTGAAAAACTGGAGGCCGTCCAATGAGCAACATCGACAAACGCGCATTACGTGAAGACGCCGCCAACCCCGCCACCGTGCTGGCGCTGCTGGATGAGCTGGAAGCCGCAGAGAAGCGCATCACCGAATTACAGAGTGAGAATGAATATATTCGCAAGCGTTTTAAAGAAGTCGATCTGCTGCTTGGTAAAAATTTGCTGGTAATGAAGGCTGCAATTATCGAATGGCAGGGAACTGGCGACGCTAAGAACGGCCTGACATGGATTTACAACACGCTGTTTGGTCCCGGTGAACTACCCAGCGAGGATGAGAAAGACGCTCAGGCCTGGTTTGACCGGGAATACGAGCCACTCGACAAAGAGCTGATGGAACTGCACCGGTGGTTTTGGGAACAAAGCGAGGCTGAACGTGCCGCCGCTGGCATCGGTAAGGGGAAGTGATGGGTAAGGTAACTTTTGTCGTCGATTTCAATGATGGTGAAGAGCCGGCGGTATCAATGGCAACCGAGGTTCTGGGTGGTCGTCTTTCTGCTGTTTTATTGGCTGACTATCGCGATGACTTTTTCACCGAAGAAGAGGTAGATATGGTTCGTTCTGCATTCGATTATGCGGCGCTGACTACTTCTGAAGATGAGGAGGAATCACAGGATGAAATCATCAAGAAAATGGAGCTTATGACGCTATGACCAGAGCAGAAATTGAGCACTATCTGCACGCGGCAGAACAGGTGCAACTCAACGGCTTCGATAAAGGGAAACGCGTCACTGTTACACCTGAGCACATGGTTGATCTGGCGCGTATCGCGCTGGCATCGCTCGAAGCGGAGACTGTGGCGTATGTCATCCAAGATAGGTATGAACGCCAAAACGATTATCCAGGACATTTAAGTCGCAGTCACGTAACTAAATATGTTAGCGACGATGATATTCAGGAACACGAAATAACCTGTACGCCGCTATTCGCCGCCCCGCCAGCGCCGGTATCTGTGCCGGATGATTACTTCTCATCGCTCGTAGCCGCAGCGCGAGTACGGGCCGATAAAGCGATGCGCAAATTTCCTCAGCCCAACTATGTGCTGAACAAGGTCGCTGAGGAAAGTGGCGAGGTTATCAAGGCAGTAATTCACTTCACCGAGGGTCGGGAAGAATGGCGAAACGTCGAGGGTGAAATTATCGATAACCTAGCGATGCTTATTCGATTAGTGCAGGAAGGCGATCAGGTTATTGGTTTTACTCCGCCTACACACTGCCGCGCCGCCATGCTTCAGAGTGCCGAATCTGTAACGACGGCTTACAAGTTGCCAGCTAATACGCCATGCAAGGAAGCGCCAGAGCATATCTGGCTTCAAACCGCTGGAGTATGGCCGGAGAACGGCGAGTTCAGCGAGTTAACATGGTGCAGCGACAATCAGCATCAGGACGACACGCTATATGTTCGCGCCGACATTGTGTCTGGCAACTCTCCGGTGATTCCGGATGGCTGGGTTAAATGCAGTGAGCGGATGCCGGAAAAAGATGGAAAATATCTCGTTGCTTCTTCTTTCGGTATCGTTACTGCTTGGTTCGATCCTGCGTGGAGTAACAAGTTTCAGGATTGCGATACAAATTGCGATGAGGGAATGGAAGATTTCGAAGGAAAAATTTTCATCGTAACCCACTGGCAGCCTCTGCCAGCAGCACCGCAGCAGGAGGAATGATGTCAAGTAAAAGACGTATCCGGCGAAAACAGTGCGGACATAAGCGACGGCACAAAACTGCCGATAATGCGCTGATTGAACTG
>NZ_JMTB01000006.1 GCF_000734965.1 Trabulsiella guamensis ATCC 49490 | reverse complement strand
AGACGTGGAACCATCACGCGCGCAAGAAAAAAATCATGGCTCCTTGGCAGGGAATACAGACATGTTACGCCTGAAGGTAAACCAAAACCCACCAGCGAATGCATGTATAACCGCAAAGCTATCAATGCGTGGCTTGAAGCACAAAAACAACCAGGTGATCGCGATGAGCGAAAAGAGTAAGCTGATCCGGCTCCTGGACGTCAGGAGGGATTAATGAGTAAAGATTCATACCCAACGGGCGTCGAATACCATGGCGGATCGCTTCGCATATGGTTTCTGTACAAAGGTAAGCGGGTCAGGGAAAACCTCGGTGTCCCTGATACCGCAAAAAACCGAAAGGTTGCCGGTGAACTGCGAACGGCAGTGTGCTTTGCCATTCGAATGGGAAGTTTTGACTATGCCGCACAGTTCCCTGAATCACCGAACCTGAGGTTATTCTGTCCCGGTAAAAAGGATATCACCGTGAAAGCACTCGCCGATAAATGGCTTAAACTCAAGGAAATTGAGATTAGCGCGAATGCCCTCAACCGTTACGAGTCTGTAGCGAGGAATGTTATACCGAGAATAGGAGGCGGGAGACTGGTGAAGTCAGTCACCAGAGAGGATTTATTGTATATCAGACGGGATTTGCTGACGGATTACGCGTCGCCGTCAGGGGGGCGAAGTGTTTCAACCGTAAACTATTACATGACGACAATAGCCGGAATGTTTCAGTTTGCTGTTGAAAATGGCTATCTCAGTACCAATCCGTTTTACGGGATTAAGCCATTAAAAAAAGCCAGGGCTAAACCGGATCCGCTGACCCGTGATGAGTTTGTTCGTTTGATAGCAGCCTGCCAGCATCAACAAACGAAAAACCTGTGGGCGTTAGCGGTATATACCGGAGTGCGGCACGGCGAGCTAGTAGCCCTGGCATGGGAAGACATAGATCTAAAATCGGGAACGATGACGATCCGCCGTAATTATACAAAACTCGGGGATTTCACACTACCAAAAACAGAGGCCAGCACCAACAGGGTGATACACCTGATTGAGCCTGCGATCAACGCACTGAGAAATCAGGCGCAGATGACGCGGCTTGGTACGCAACATCACATCGAGGTAAAGCTGCGTGAGTATGGTCGTTCTGTGACTCACGACTGTACATTTGTTTTCAGTCCTCAGGTGATAAGACGGAATGATCAGGCAGGGCATCATTACCGGGTTGATTCTGTTGGTGACTCATGGAAAGCCGCGATCCGGCGGGCAGGAATAAGGCACCGAAAGGCGTACCAGTCCCGGCATACTTACGCCTGCTGGTCATTATCTGCCGGAGCAAACCCGAGTTTTATCGCGAGCCAGATGGGACATGCCAGCGCACAGATGGTTTTCAACGTGTACGGATCGTGGATGTCAGACTGTAGTCAGGATCAGGTTGAAATGCTGAATCAGAGGCTTGCAGGTTTTGCCCCATGGGTGCCCCATGGCGAGGTCAGCGGGAAATAATTGTTTTTAAATCAGGCAGCTAACCCCCCAAACCCGTCATGTTAATTGTGTGGAAGGCAACACGACGCTGTATGCCCTGCCGAAGGCGGATATTGTCGCGCGCTGGTATGAGCAAACCACCGACGATTTTCGCTTCTGCTTTAAATTCCCAGCCACCATTTCCCACCAGGCTTCGCTGCATCATTGCGACGATCTTACCGCGGAGTTTTTCGATCGCCTCGCTCCGCTGGCGGCGCGCATCGGGCAGTACTGGTTACAGTTGCCCGCGACCTTTGGCCCGACCGATCTCCCTGCCCTGTGGCATTTTCTCGACACGCTGCCGAAAACATTCACCTACGGAGTAGAAGTCCGTCATCCGCTCTTTTTCGCCAAAGGCGAGGCGGAGACGGCACTGAATCGAGGCCTGATGCAGCGAGGCGTGAATCGGGTGATTTTAGACAGCCGTCCGGTGCACAGCGCCGTTCCGCACAGCGAAACGATCATTGCGGCGCAGCGTAAAAAACCGAAAGTGCCTGTCCATGCCATCGTGACGGCGCACAATCCGCTGGTGCGCTTTATCGGCAGCGATGACATGGCGCAAAACCGCGAATTATTTGCTGTGTGGCTGAAAACGCTGCCGCAGTGGGCAAGTAACACGACTCCCTATCTTTTTCTACATACACCGGACATCGCCCAGGCACCGGAACTGGTGGATACGCTATGGCGCGATCTCCGTGCTGCGCTGCCCGATGTCGGCGCCGCTCCTGCGATCCCGCAGCAATCTTCGCTATTCTGATATATGATAGTGACAGCCATCTGTTGGTATTAAAAGGAAGTTTGTATGGTAAGCGCGCTGTATGCCGTGCTGGGTGCGTTGCTGTTAATTAAGTTTTCATTTGATGTTGTTCGCCTGCGTTTTCAGTACCGGGTTTCCTATGGTGACGGCGGCTTTAGCGAGCTGCAAAGCGCCATTCGTATTCATGGTAACGCAGTGGAATACATCCCTGTCGGCCTTATTCTGATGCTGTTCATGGAGATGAACGGTGCTGAAACCTGGATGGTGCACATCTGCGGGCTGTTACTGATTGCCGGACGCCTGATGCATTATTATGGCTATCATCATCGGCTGATCCGCTGGCGTCGTTCCGGTATGAGCGCCACCTGGTGCGCGCTGCTGCTGACCGTGCTGGCAAATCTCTGGTATATGCCGTGGGAGTTGGTTTTCTCCTTACGTTAGCGCACAATACGCCGTTTTTGATTTTTCGGATTACATGTTATGTCCAACCGCGATACGCTTTTTGCTGCGCCGATTGCCAGTCTGGGCGACTGGACCTTCGACGAACGGGTCGCTGAAGTCTTCCCTGATATGATCCAGCGCTCCGTGCCGGGTTACTCCAATATTATCTCGATGATCGGCATGCTGGCCGAGCGATTCGTACAACCGCATACCCAGGTTTACGATCTGGGCTGCTCGCTGGGTGCTGCCACGCTGTCAGTACGCCGTAATATTGCCCACCCCGGTTGCAAAATTATCGCGGTCGATAACTCGCCAGCGATGGTGGAACGCTGCCGTCGTCACATTGACGCTTATAAAGCCCCGACGCCGGTTGAGGTGATTGAAGGTGATATTCGCCATATCACCATCGAAAACGCCTCCATGGTGGTGCTGAACTTTACGCTGCAGTTCCTCGAGCCCGCTGAACGTCAGTCGCTGCTGGATAACATTTATCGCGGCCTGACTCCGGGCGGTGCGCTGGTGCTGTCGGAAAAATTCAGTTTTGAAGACGCTACTGTCGGCGAGTTGCTGTTCAACATGCATCATGATTTCAAGCGCGCCAACGGTTACAGCGAACTGGAGATCAGCCAGAAGCGCAGCATGCTGGAAAACGTCATGCTGACCGATTCCGTGGAAACGCACAAAGCGCGTCTGCGCCAGGCCGGTTTTGAACACAGCGAGCTGTGGTTCCAGTGCTTTAACTTTGGCTCACTGGTGGCGTTGAAAGCCGGGGACGCGGCATGATCGAGTTCGGCAATTTTTACCAGCGAATCGCTAAAAGCCCGCTTTCTCACTGGCTGGAAACCCTGCCCGCGCAGATTGGCGAGTGGCAGCGCGCGTCGTTACACGGCCAGTTCAAACAGTGGACCAATGCGGTTGAATTTTTGCCGGAAATGAAACCCTATAAACTCGATCTGCTGCACAGCGTCACGGCAGAGAGTGAAACGCCGCTCAGCGAAGGTCAGCAGTTGCGTATTGAAAAACTGTTGCAGAACCTGATGCCATGGCGCAAAGGGCCGTTTTCGTTATACGGCGTGAATATTGATACTGAATGGCGTTCCGACTGGAAATGGCAGCGTGTATTGCCACACCTTTCTGACCTCAGCGGTCGCACCATCCTCGACGTCGGTTGCGGCAGCGGGTATCACTTGTGGCGAATGATTGGCGCAGGCGCGCATCTGGCGGTCGGTATCGACCCGACGCAGTTATTCTTGTGTCAGTTCGAAGCGGTGCGAAAACTGCTCGGTAACGATCAGCGCGCGCACCTGTTACCGTTGGGTATTGAGCAGCTTCCGGCACTGAATGCGTTCGACACCGTCTTTTCAATGGGCGTACTCTACCATCGCCGCTCTCCCCTCGAACACCTCTGGCAACTGAAAGATCAGTTGGTAAAAGAAGGCGAACTGGTGCTGGAAACACTGGTTATTGATGGTGATGAAAATACAGTACTGGTGCCGGGCGAGCGCTATGCCCAAATGCGTAACGTCTATTTTATTCCCTCCGCCCCGGCGCTGAAAAAGTGGCTGGAGAAGTGCGGGTTTGTTGATGTTCGCATCGTGGATATGTGCGTGACCACCACCGAAGAGCAGCGCAAAACCGCGTGGATGACCACTGAATCTCTGGCCGATTTCCTCGACCCGAACGACAGCTCGAAAACCATCGAAGGCTACCCCGCCCCGCTCCGCGCCGTTTTGATTGCGAAAAAACCATAAGCACAGATCCCAACCGTCGGCGGCGACGTCAGTTTGTTCACGGCAAGCGCGCAGGCCCCGGAGCGTACATGAAGTACGTGAGGACGCCGAGCACTTCCCGGGGGCAAAATGACGAGTGCGCCAGGTTGGATGACGGAGAAATGAAAAAAAGGCCCCTGTTTAATTGGCAGGGGCCTGGTACAAGCAAGCATCATATTGGGCGACATGATGCGCGGTAAAAATCGGTTATTCCGTGTCGTAACGGGCCACAATCGCCTTCATTTCCGCCACGGTTTCGCCATTGACGGCAAAGCGAGAGTATTCATCGGCATTGGGGTCAGTGGACATCGAAAGGCCTTGATTGCGGTAACGCATTACCGACGCAACCCACTGTCCTGCGGAGCTGTGTACCTCTTTCACACCTGCGTCCAGAAATAACGCAAGGTTACTCACCCGCACACCAGCACCCGCCATAATGATTGGAGCATCATCATGGGCAATTAGTTCCCGAATTAATTTGAGACCTTTTTCTGCGGAGGATTGCTGGCCGGAAGTTAGTATGCGGGCTACGCCTAATTCTTTTAAATTTTCAAAGGCTTGTAGTGGATTCGAACACATATCAAAGGCCCGATGAAAAGTGACCGCCAGTTTGCCCGCCGCCGCCATAATTTCCCGCATGCGCGTCATATCGACATTACCGTGGGCATCCAGTACGCCCGTCACGAAACCAGGATACCCCAGTTCGCGAACGGTACGGATATCCGCCAGCATCGCCGCAAATTCGCCATCGGTGTAGCAGAAATCGCCGCCGCGTGGTCGAATAATCGGATGCACCGGGATCGTCACCTTCTGCCGGACCGTTTTCAGCACGCCATAAGAAGGGGTTAACCCACCCTCCTGCGGGGCCGCGCAAAGCTCAATGCGATCAGCTCCTCTTTGCTGTGCCGTGACCGCACATTCCATGCTGTAGCAACAAATCTCCAGCAGCGCCATGGTCGTCTCCTTTTTGCTCATGCTGTGCTCAGAAAGCTCATCATCTTGCCACGCTTCCCACGGGGGGACGTCGTGTTACTTCACATTGTCATTACGACTGCTGCTCACTGGCGACAATCTGTTCAATTGACCATGGGTGAAACTTAATGGTGACCTTACCATCGGTCACCGCGAGCGTCGGATTCGGCAGGCGCTCATGCTTCCCTTTCGGCGAACTGGTTTTCACCACGATCCCCGGCTGGCTGAGTCCTTCATCTGCAATCAGCGCCAGCGCGCGGGCATTCAGTGTTTCCGGTTCACCCGGCAGGACGATTTCGATATGTTCCCAGCCTTCGTGGGGATAGCGTTTCTCGCCCGGCCACGGCAGTTCTACCACATCGAACTGCCAGTGCGCGACACAGACCGGCGTCGCCAGTTTAAACAGGCAAATCGGGCGGCCATTAATGATGTTTTTCGAGAGCAGCGTTCCGCACTGCTCAAATCCCGCGCGCCAGCGTTCCGCTGTAGCGTTCTGGTGACAGCGCAGGGAAATGTGATCGGCATCAAGCCGTGCGATATCCAGCCCAAGCCGGGTGGAAAGTTCTGTTAACGCCTGAGTGAAACGGGGTAAATCAGCGGAAATATCATGCAGTTCCACAATGCTCTGCCATGCGGTCATTTTCGTCTCTGTCATTAGCCGGGAAAGCGCTAATTTACCAGGTTACAGCGAGTGAACCAATCGATGAATGTCATTCTCGGCGGATGAATGGTTATTCGTTAAACGTGCAGTGAATTTCCGGGCGTGCTGAGCCCTGCTCAGTGCTGACGGCACTGGTCAAATGCAGTATACTCCCGCCTTAATTTATCCACACCCTGGCGCAGCCCGTCTCAGGGTTTAGCGCGACAAACGTAAGGTATTCCGGTGAATATTCAGGCTCTTCTCTCAGAAAAAGTTAGTCAGGCCCTGATTGCGGCAGGTGCGCCTGCCGATTGCGAACCGCAGGTTCGTCAGTCAGCAAAAGTGCAGTTTGGCGACTATCAGGCCAATGGCGTGATGGCAGTTGCGAAAAAACTGGGCATGGCGCCGCGACAACTGGCAGAGCAGGTACTCACCCATCTCGCCCTCGACGGCATCGCCAGTAAAGTGGAAATCGCAGGCCCGGGTTTCATCAATATTTTTCTTGATCCGGCTTTCCTGGCGACGCACGTTAATGAGGCGCTGAAATCCGATCGTCTCGGCGTGACAAAACATGAACCGCAAACCATTGTCATTGACTACTCTGCGCCGAACGTGGCGAAAGAAATGCACGTTGGTCACCTGCGTTCCACCATTATTGGTGATGCGTCCGTCCGTACGCAGGAGTTCCTCGGTCACAAAGTGATCCGTGCCAACCACGTCGGCGACTGGGGCACCCAGTTCGGTATGCTGATTGCGTTCCTCGAAAAACAACAACAGGAAAACGCCGGTGATATGGCGCTGGCAGATCTCGAAGAATTTTATCGTGCCGCTAAAAAACATTATGACGAAGACGAAGCGTTTGCTGAACGTGCTCGTGGTTATGTCGTGAAACTGCAGGGCGGCGACGAATACTGCCGCGAAATGTGGCGCAAGCTGGTCGACATTACCATGTCGCAAAACCAGATCACCTATCAGCGTCTGAATGTGACCCTGACCCGTGACGACGTGATGGGCGAAAGCCTGTATAACCCGATGCTGCCGGGCATCGTGGCGGATCTGAAAGCCAAAGGTCTGGCGGTGGAAAGCGAAGGCGCGACCGTGGTATTCCTTGATGAGTACAAAAACAAGGAAGGTGAACCGATGGGCGTCATCATCCAGAAAAAGGATGGTGGCTACCTCTATACCACCACTGACATCGCCTGCGCCAAATACCGCTACGAAACGCTGCATGCCGATCGCGTGCTCTATTACATCGACTCCCGTCAGCACCAGCACCTGATGCAGGCGTGGACTATCGTGCGTAAAGCGGGCTATGTTCCGGAATCTGTACCGCTGGAACACCACATGTTCGGTATGATGCTCGGCAAAGACGGTAAGCCGTTCAAAACCCGTGCGGGCGGTACTGTGAAGCTCGCTGATCTGCTGGATGAAGCGCTGGAGCGCGCCCGTCGTCTGGTGGCGGAGAAAAACCCGGACATGCCGGCCGACGAACTGGAAAAACTGGCCAATGCTGTAGGTATCGGCGCAGTGAAATATGCCGACCTGTCGAAAAACCGTACCACCGATTACATTTTCGACTGGGACAATATGCTGGCGTTCGAAGGCAACACCGCGCCGTATATGCAGTATGCCTATACCCGCGTATTGTCGGTCTTCCGCAAAGCAGAGATCGAAGAGCGTGCGCTCGTTAGCGCCCCGGTGGTGATTAACGAAGATCGTGAAGCGCAACTGGCTGCGCGTCTGTTGCAGTTTGAAGAGACGCTGAACGTGGTTGCACGCGAAGGTACCCCGCACGTTATGTGTGCTTACCTTTACGATCTGGCCGGTCTGTTCTCAGGCTTCTACGAGCATTGCCCAATCCTCAGCGCGGAAAGCGAAGAGATCCGCAACAGCCGTCTGAAACTGGCGCTGCTGACGGCGAAAACCCTCAAGCTTGGACTGGATACACTTGGTATTGAAACCGTCGAGCGCATGTAAGTGACATAAAACCCGGCAGCCGCCGGGTTTTTTATTATCAGAAATACTTCCGCAAATACTCCGTCAGACACAAAATCGCCATCGCCTGACCATAAGGCATCGACGTCAGCGGGATCTGGCGATAAAACTCCAGGTCGCTTCCCATACCGGTGCCAAACGAGGTCTGCATTAACTCCCCTTCCGGCGAAATATGACGCACAATACCGCGTACTGCTTTCTCCGCCACATTGACGTATTCCGCCTGGATATAGCGCTTTCGTACCGCCTTCAGAATGCCATAGGCAAAACCGGCGGTGGCGGAAGCTTCGAGGTACGAATCCGGATCATCCAGCAATGTATGCCACAACCCGCTGTCGTGCTGGCAGGTTGCCAGCGCTGCAATCTGCGCGTTCAGTACCTGTACCAGATAGCGGCGTACGGCGCTGTGCTCCGGCAAATCCACCAGTTCGAGGAAGTCCGGAATAACGATGGTCAGCCAGCTGTTGCCACGCGCCCAGCGTGCACGGGCAAAGTTATGCTTCCCGTCGTAGTTCCAGCCGTGAAACCAGAGCCCGCTCTCTCTGTCCATCAGGTTCTGGACATGCAGCAGGAACTGATACACGGCTTCTTCGACATACGCCGGGCGATTCAGCAATTTACCTATTTTCGCCAGTGGCAGAACGGTCATCATCAGCGTGTCATCCCACATCTGTTGGTGGTTCTCTTCTGCCAGCGTGATGTGTTGCATTCCGCCGAAGTCAGTGCGCGGCATGTCATGCATCGCCCACTCCGCCCAGCTTTCCAGCCATGGCAGGAACGCCGGATTTCTCGTCTCTTCATAGCGATAAGCCAGCGTCAAAAACGGTGCCATGGTATTGACGTTTTTAGTGGTCGCGCCTTCGGCAAAGCGCTCTGCAAACCAGTTATCAATAATGTCGCGCATGGCGACATCGCCGGTCTGCTGGTAATACTGCCAGATCCCATACAGTCCAACACCGTGCGTCCACTCCCAGCCCGCCCAGCCTTTAGTGTCAATCACCCGCCCGTCATCCAGTCGTAATAAAAACGCGCCGGTCTCATCTTTGATGTTAACGAGATTATGTGTCACCTTCTGGATCAGCGCTTTCAGCTCATCGCGGGCGATGAAATGCGTCGGCTGACGCAGCAATGGGCTCTGTTTGACAGGCCAGACCTTCATAGTATTTACCTCAGTTATAGGACGAATTCAGTGGCTTCACCTGTCCGAGCGACGGCGCGGCAGGCTTTTTGCGATTCAGATAGCCGATGTTGTTATTGCCCCACAGGCACTCATACGGCATACCCGCCAGCATTTCGACTGTAGCCCGCGCCTGCGGCGTGATGCTTTCCGGCATCGTCCGCCCGGTCTGGCGCATCTTTACCGTCTCTTCGCGCAGCACGCTGTGGGTGTGTAAATTGAGTCTGAAACGCAATGAAACCAGGAAACCAAAGAGCAGCACAACGAGAGTGCCAATACTCAGGATCAGCAGAATGGTGTGACTTACTTCCACAGGCTGTGTTTTCTGCCCGCTGACAAAACCGGAGAACTGCATGATGATCCCCACCAGCATGACCGCACCCGCCTGCGACGCTTTACGGGTCAGCGTCATAATGCCAGCAAAAATCCCTTCGCGACGCTGGCCCGTAATTACCTCATCAACATCCGCAATGTAGGTGTAAGTATTCCACGGCACATAGTTAATGCCGCCACGGCCGAGTCCGGCTACTGCCGACACCAGTAACAACAGCGAATAAATATCGCTCATTCCGGCATACCACAGCGCCGCATAGGAGACCGAACTCAGCCCGAACAGCACGACCACCATCCGGTAAGAGGGCGCTGGCCCGAAGCGAATACAAAGCGGGATCATGGCAATGACGGCAATGAACTGGAAAATAGCCATTGTGCCCAACAGATTCGAAGCAACAGAGGCTTCCTGCATCAGGACAAACACCACGTAGTAAGTAAACACAGCGTTGAACACATCCTGTGCGATGTAGCCTCCAAGATACATGCCGAGGTGCTGGCGGAAAATACGAATGCGCAGCGTTGAAGAAAGCTCAATGATTAGCCGGTTGAGACTCTGCGCCAGCGTCAGGTTTTTCTTCTCTTCATCTGCACGTATTGCCGCTTCAGTCCATGCTTCACGCGGACGTTCCCAGGTAAAGATCCAGACAAAGGTCAGCATCAGCGCGCACAGCACAGAAAAAACCAGACTGGCGTAGAAAAAAGAGATGGCGTTGTCTTTACCAAGCAGCGTCAGCAGAACGCCGGGCAGGAAAGACGCCAGAATGGCTGACATCTGCGCCATGGAAATACGCGCGCCAGAGAATTTTGTTTTCTGCTTAAAGTCATCGGTCATTTCCGGCACCAGCGTTTCATACGGCACCAGAATCATGGTGTACACAATGTCAAACAGCAGATAGGTCAGTAAGTAATACCAGAATCCCATGTCGCCGACCCACATCAGCGAATAGCTGAAAACACAGGGAATGCCAAGCAGGATAAAGAACTTGCGGCGCCCGAAGCGCTTACCGAGCCAGGTCGAACCAAAGTTATCCGTCAGGAACCCCATAAGAGGGCTGACGACCGCATCCAGGACGCGGGCGGTGGCAAAAATGAACGTCGCCTCGATGGGCGAAAGGCCGCAAAAGGTCGTGTAAAAATAGAGCAGCCAGGCGGCGGTGAGCGCCGTCGTTCCTGCGCCCAGGAAGTCACCGGAGCCATAGGCGAGGTAATTCGCTAAACCGATTTTTCGTGTTTTCATTGCCGTAAACCCTGTTTCTTATTGGCGATCCTCCGGTCATCCGGCGGTCCTTAGGGGTACTTACACGGCTACAGTAAAAGTATGGTCAACAGGAAACCTTTTCGATTTTGCCACGACCCTGTGCAGGGTGGCAGAAATACAAAGAGTGGGATTACGCGCATCACTGATTTATAAAACAGCGTTTCTTTTGTATCAAAAGGAAGGACCAGAAATGAGAGCGCATCGGCAGATTACTCTGCCGGGCGATAAGAAAAGGGGCGATTAGCGATAGTTGACGATGACCTTGTTACTGCGCACTTTCAGGGCCGGGATAAGCCGTCCGCCGCCGGGCACTTCCCAGACGAATCGCAGTGGCTCACCGGCAAAGATGTTGTTAAAGCCGCCAGTGGTGCCACTCTGCCCATCCAGCTCGACACAACGGGTTTGCGTGCACAGCCTTACCCGCAACCCGGCGGGTGTCGGGCCGATGAGTTCATAACGCCAGACCACGACCGTCATTAACCCTTCTACCGGTTGCGATGGCGCAAGCACCTTAGACGATGCCGACACTCCGCGCCAGGTAAGCGTAATACCCGTGCTGCTGGCCTGCCACGACCCTTCCCCTGCCGCCTGTACACACAGCGGGAACAACAGCAAGGCGAATAATTTACGCATTATTTCCCTCCGATGGTGGCAGTCATGCGGATATTGCGATTGTCGGACAGTTCGAGGTTCGACAATACGACCAGTTGCGGCAGACTGCGACGCAGGAAGCGTGCCAGCAGAGGACGCAGCGCGTGATTCACCAGTAGCACCGGCGGCGCGCCCAGCATCTCCTGTCGCGTGAGGGCTTCAGAGGTTTGCGCCAGCAGGCGATCCGCCAGTCCTGGTTCCAGCCCGCCACCTCCCTGCAGCGCCTGCAACAGCAGGCGTTCCAGCGCGGTATCCAGGCCGATGACCTGCACTTCGTCATTGCCCGGGAACCATTGTTGCGTGATCGCGCGGCCCAGCGCGACACGCACCACAGAGGTCAGCTCATGCGGATCAGTCTGCACCGGCGCGTGTTCAGCCAGCGTCTCAAGAATCGAGCGCATATCACGAATCGGTACTTTCTCATCCAGCAGATTTTGCAGCACTTTATGCAGCGTGGTCAGGGTGATAACGCCCGGCACCAGATCTTCGGTAAGCTTCGGCATCTCCTGCGCCACACGATCCAACAGCTGTTGTGCCTCCTGACGACCAAACAGTTCGGCGGAATGCTGGCTGATCAGATGATTAAGATGGGTCGCCACCACAGTGCTGGATTCCACCACTGTGTAGCCCTGAATTTGCGCCTGCTCTTTCAGCGCGCTTTCAATCCAGATAGCCGCCAGTCCGAATGCCGGATCGACCGTCGGTTCACCCGGCAACGTACCCGCTGCAGTGCCGGGGTTAATGGCCAGCCAGCGGCCAGGATAGGCATCACCGCTACCAATTTCCACCCCTTTCATCAGAATACGGTAGCGTGCCGGCGGCAGATCCATGTTGTCACGAATATGCACCACCGGCGGCAGGAACCCCATCTCCTGAGCAAATTTCTTTCGGATACTGCGGATACGGCCCAACAGTTCGCCGTCCTGCTGAAAATCGACCATCGGGATTAAGCGGTAGCCCACTTCCATGCCAAGCGTATCTTCCAGCTGCACATCTTTCCACGAGGCTTCAACCGCCTGGCCATTTTCCGGCAGTACGACAGGTTGCGGCTGCGACGGAGCAACCTGTTCGCGCCCACGAAGCCACCACGCGAGAGCCAGCAACGCGGCGGTGAACAGCAGGAAGACAAAGTTTGGCATCCCCGGCACCAGACCGAGCAGACCCAGAACAGCGGCGCTCAGCAGCATGACGCGGGGGTTATTGAACAACTGCCCAACCATCTGTTCGCCGACATCCTGCTCGGTGCTGACGCGGGTGACGATAACACCCGCCGCCGTGGAGATGACCAGTGCCGGGATCTGCGCTACGAGGCCGTCCCCGATGGTCAACAGCGTGTAGGATTCTGCCGCTTTTGCCAGCGGCAGACCATGCTGCAACACACCAACCAGCAGACCGCCAAGAACGTTGATCACCATGATCAGGATCCCGGCAATCGCATCGCCGCGCACAAACTTACTCGCACCGTCCATGGAGCCGTAGAAGTCCGCTTCCTGGGTCACGTCAGCACGGCGTTTTTTCGCTTCATCTTCACCAATCAGACCGGCGTTCAGGTCAGCGTCGATCGCCATCTGTTTACCAGGCATCCCGTCAAGGACGAAGCGTGCGCCTACCTCCGCGATACGCCCGGCACCTTTGGTGATAACCATAAAGTTGATGATGACCAGTATGATAAAGACCACAATACCGATAGCGAAGTTACCGCCGACGAGGAAGTGGCCAAAGGCTTCCACTACCCTGCCCGCTGCCGCCGCCCCGGTGTGACCGTCCATCAAAATGATACGAGTCGACGCGACGTTCAACGACAGACGCAACAGGGTAGTAAACAGCAGGATGGTCGGGAATGCCGCAAATTCCAGTGTCCGCTGAGTAAACATCGCCACCAGCAATACCATGATGGACAGCGCAATGTTGAAGGTAAACAGCAGGTCAAGGACGAATGCCGGCAGCGGCAGTACCATCATTGACAGGATCAGCAGAATCAGCACCGGTCCGGCAAGAACCTGCCATTGCGTCGATTTCAGATTTACGGGCAGACGCAGCATTGCGACCAGATTAGCCATCAGTTTCCTTCTCATTCAAAAAATCCAGTGCGGCAGGCACCGGCAGGTTTTCAGGTTTTTTCGGCGCCGTTCCGCCAGCCAGACGCCAGCGTTTTAGTTGCCATACCCAGGCGAGCACCTCCGCCACAGCGGCGTACAACTGGCCCGGAATTTGTTGCCCGACTTCAGCATGCCTGAACAGCGCACGCGCCAGAGGAGGCGCTTCCAGCATCGGAATACGGTGTTCGCTGCCGATCTCACGAATGCGCAACGCCACCAGTCCGGCGCCTTTCGCCAGCACTTTCGGCGCGCTCATTTTGTTTTCGTCATACTGTAACGCGACCGCGTAATGAGTCGGGTTCGTCACGATAACGTCCGCTTTCGGCACATCCGCCATCATTCGGCGTCGCGCAGCGGCGCGTTGCATCTGACGAATACGACTCTTCACATGCGGATCGCCTTCGTTCTGTTTGAATTCATCACGGATATCCTGGCGGGACATGCGCAGCTTTT
This sequence comes from Trabulsiella guamensis ATCC 49490, assembly GCF_000734965.1. Classification (GTDB taxonomy): domain Bacteria; phylum Pseudomonadota; class Gammaproteobacteria; order Enterobacterales; family Enterobacteriaceae; genus Trabulsiella; species Trabulsiella guamensis. The sequence continues at coordinate 23,468 of NZ_JMTB01000006.1, read as the reverse complement.
TCATGTGGCTGTAGATCTGCCAGAAAACGTCAAATCCCACCATCGGGACGATCCCCAGCGCCACCAGCAACGTGCATAATCCAACAAGATTCAGCGCATGTCCCATCGCGTTCATCGGGGATTCACTCACCAGACGCATCATGTCCGGCCAGTTCATCCAGAGATATAAACCCGTAACACTGCCAACTAACAGCGACTTCAGGATCGCCTTCAGCAATTCGGCGAATGTTTGTGCAGAAAACATCCGTTTGATACCCGGCAAGGGGTTTAATTTATCCAGTTTCAGCGAAAGGGATTTAGGGCTGAATACAATACCGCCAAGCAACATTGGTGCGATAATCGCCACGACGACCACGCCGACAATCAGCGGCAACAGCGCGATCATGGCTTGCTTAACCAGCAGAATGATTTGCCCGAGAATAAGATTGGGGTCATTGACGATACTGTGATCAAAATGCAACCCCGACGACAATAGCCCCGCCAGGCGTCGCGCCAGTGACTCACCGCCTATCCAGATAACACAGACGCCCACCAGCAGAATCAACATTGAGGTCAGTTCGCGGGATCGGGGGATCTGCCCCTCTTCACGGGCCTTATCCAGCCGTTGGGGTGTGGGGGCCTCTGTTTTGTCCTCGTTACTCTCTTCTGCCACGCCAGCGTTCCGCGCTACTCTCCATGGTGCACATGATGCCAGAGCGGCCCCCGGTCAATGACCGGAAAAGAGGACATAAACGGGTTTTATACGCAGTATTGCCGTGAGTAACGCGCAACAGGATGCACCCATTGATGAACAGATAAGAAAACTGATCATTTTATTTTATATATTTATATATATTAATAACTCTCATTAATATAATTAGAGCAAATTAAACGCAATTATCATACATTATTCATTTTTATCCTCGCGCGTACTTTTATTTAGACTTCATTTGTGTATACTCGCCAAAAGTTTACCACCCTCGATTAATTAATTGCTCTTAAATACAGGAGCGATTTTTATTCCGGAGCATTCTGATGACATTAATGAAATACATCCCTGTGGCATTTGCCGTTGCATTATCAATCCCTGCAGTTGCCGACGAAATGAATGCGGGCACGGTTCATTTTACGGGCGAAATTATTGAACCAAGTTGTATTATTGATGGTAATGATGGAAAAGATAATAATGTCCCTCTCGGTACCTATCCCACGTCATTGTTTGTTAACCCGGGTGATGAATCCTCTCTGATTCCTTTTGACATTCAACTGAAAAACTGCCCGCTGCAAACGACCGGGTTAACCAGCGTTCAGCTCACTTTTGAAGGCCCGACTGTTGCGACCAGTAACGCAGATTTGCTTTCCGTGAGCGCCATCACCACAGCAGGGAGCGAAGCGGCGACCAATATTGGCGTTGCTGTCAGTACACTCGACCGAACTGAAACCCTGCTGAAAATGGATGGCTCCGAAGGTCAGGTTGCTATCGACCTGCCCACCAACTCAGACAGCGTTCGTGGACATTTCGTTGCACGTTATCGGGCTTTCGCCATACCGGTAACACCCGGACCTGCTGATGCCGATATGACAGTAAATATTCTTTATCGCTGACTCTCGTTAATTATCGCTACACACGTTATTTAATAAATATTAAAACATGAGCTGTCTCCACGCAGATCATGTTTTAGCATTTTAAAGCAAGGGATAAATTATGCACCGTATTCCACTGATAGCATTACTCGCTCCGTTAACATTTTTTCCTGTTAATTACAGCCTGGCTGCCGGAATACAGATTGGCAAAACACGGGTTATTTATAATGCGCAAAAAAAAGAGGTTGCGCTGCCCGTGGTAAATAAAGGTACGGAATTGCCCTGGTTAATTCAGTCATGGGTGGATAGCGGCGATGGCAAGACCCGGGGGCCATTTATCGTCACCCCGCCCTTATTTCGCCTCGATGCCGAAACGGAACAGAGTCTGCGCATCGTCTGGTCCGGCGGCGCGCTGCCCCAGGATCGCGAATCGCTCTTTTTTATCAACGTTCGAACCATTCCTGCCAGTGATAAAAATGATGACGATAAAAACGTACTGAGACTGATCTATAAAACGCGTCTCAAGCTGTTCTATCGCCCCGAAGGGTTGCCTGGCACACCGACAGAAGCCTGTGAACATCTGCAGTTTTCCCGGAGCGGCGCTCTGCTGCAAGTAAATAATCCGTCGGCTTACCATATCGTCTTTGATTCACTGTACCTCAACGATCGCCTGCTGTCGGAGGCGGATACCGTTGCCCCGAAAAGCACAACGTCGTTGCCTGTAAATACTGCCGTGATGTCAGGGAATGTCACCTGGCGATGCATTACCGATTATGGCAACGCCTCAGAAAAATTTCGTGGCCAGTTGGGTAATGGATAAGTCGCACCAATGATTATTCCTTCGGCCTTATCCTCTCACCGCAACCGGTGGCGCGTTTCTGCCACCCTTTGTGGCATCATCGCACTGGTCGCAGAAAGCGCACTGGCACGTGATTTCTATTTTTCCCCGACAGCGCTGGAAGGCGGAATATCAGCAACCGATTTATCTATTTTTTCTAACCCAAACGCGCAGTTACCCGGCAGCTACCCCACCACTGTGCTGCTGAATGATCAGCGACTGGAAATGCGTACGCTCAGTTTCCTGAACGGGCCGGACGGCGCACTGGTCGCACAGATAACACCGATGATGCTGCGGCAATGGGGGGTAAAAGTGGATGATTACACGGAACTGGCGGCACTCCCTGCCGACGAACCGTTGCCTGAATCGTTAGGGCACTACATTCCTGCCGCCAACTGCCGCTACAACTTCACCACGCAGACGCTGAATTTAAGCCTGCCACAGGCGGCAATTCATGCGCTGAGCGCGGGCTATGTCGATCCTTCACGCTGGGACGACGGCGTACCGGTACTTTTCACCGACTACGCCTGGAGCGGGCGCGAAAACCATGGCGACACTGACAATAACAGTCAGTACATTAACCTGCGCACCGGCGCTAACCTCGGCGGCTGGAAAATTCGCAATTATTCCGCCTGGAATCAGACATCTGACGAACGTCACTGGCAAACCATCGGCAGTTGGCTGCAACATGATCTGCGTTTTCTGAAAGCTCAATTTGTTGCCGGACAAAGCAGCACGCGTGGCGATGTGTTCGACAGTGTACAGTTTGAAGGCATAAATATCGCCTCAGACGAAGAGATGCTGCCGGTCAGCGAGCGGGGCTTCGCGCCAGTGATCCGCGGGATAGCCAACTCCAATGCGGTCGTTACGGTTAAGCAGAACGGCTACACCATTTATCAGGCGAACGTCGCGCCGGGAGCGTTCGAAATCAGCGATATCTATGCCTCCACCAACAGCGGTGATCTGCAGGTCAGCGTCAAAGAGGCCGACGGTAGCGAACATAATTTTACCCAGCCCTTTTCCAGCGTTGCGCTGATGCAGCGCCCTCAACACTGGCGCTTTGAAACCACCATTGGCCGCTATCGTTCGCGGGAAGGCAGCGACGATCGTGAACCAGAATTTCTCCAGGCCAGTGTCGTTTATGGTCTGAATAATTTCACGACGTTGTATGGTGGTCTGACAGCCGCTGAAAACTACACGGCGCTGGCGTCAGGGATGGGGGTCAATCTTGGGCGTTTCGGCGCGCTATCTCTTGATGTCACCGCCGCGCATACCGAGTTAGCTCATCACGAAAACAGTGATGGTCAGTCGTGGCGCCTGCTCTACTCTTCAAGTATTGACGCCACAAATACGCATCTAACGCTGGCCAGTTACCGTTATTCAACGCGTGGCTATTATTCCTTTGCCGATGCCAACCATGCCCGTCAGGATCAGAATGACTGGCGCGATGACTACTACAAGCGCAACCGCATTCAGTTCAGCATCAGCCAACCATTCACCAACGGCAGCCTTTATCTGAACGGCTATCAACAGAATTACTGGGGAACCTCGCGCAAAGAGCGCAGCCTGTCAGGCGGGATGAGTTATCAGCACGCGGGCATCAGTTACCATTTGACCCTCAGCCGGGCCGAAACCGACCGCGGTGAAGATGATCGAATGCTCGCCTTTGGCGTCAGCATTCCGCTTAATCGCTGGCTTGCCAATAGCTGGGCGAGCTACTCAGTCAGCAAAAGCAAAAATGGTGGTACGCAACAGAATCTCGGACTCAGCGGCACGCTACTGGAAGATCGCAGTCTCAACTATAGCCTTCAACAAAGTCACAGCGACCAGCAACCTGCCGACAGTAATAGTCTGTACAGTACCTGGCGATCTCCCTTCGGTAATGTGAGCGGAGGATATTATTCCGCGTCAGGTGGCGATCGGCAGATAAGCTACGGTATCAGCGGCGCTATTGTGGCACATCGACACGGAGTGACACTGTCACAACCACTTGGTGATCAATTTGCGATAGTGGATACTGGCGGGGCGTCAGGTCTGCGGTTTCAGAATCAGTACGGTATTCGTACCGACTGGGCAGGCAATGCCATTATTCCGTCGCTGACCGCTTACCAGGAAAACCGGATTGGTATTGACACCACGACACTGCCGGACGATGTGGACAGCAACAACACGGCGATAACCGTCGTTCCGGCACGTAATGCCGCCGTTCGTGCACATTTTACTGCACATATTGGCTACCGCGTGCTGATGACGCTAACCCTCCCGAATGGGCAACCCGTCCCCTTTGGCGCCATCGCCACCGTCGACGGCGCGCAAAGTAGTGGCATTGTCGATGACGGTGGTGTGCTTTATATGGCAGGTATCGCTGAAACCACCACGGTCACCATCAAATGGGGCACAGGCTCACGAATGCATTGCCACGCCGATATTCGCATCCCTGCCAGTAGTACCCCGGCGCGCATCAAAATGGTCACGGCAGTTTGCCGTCAGGAAGAACAATGATGATCCCCATTCCACATATCCTCATCGCCACGCTCTTTATGTTGTGCAGCGTTTCAGCCCCGGCGGCCACGATCTTACGTAACTGTTTCGCCGCACCTGGTACTTACCAGGCCACGATCGATCATGAATTGAGCGCGAGTGAAAACAGTACAGGTAAGACAGTTACGCTCGACGGGCATCAGGTCGGTGCTGGCCAGTCCATTATCGCGCAGTGTGACTGCCCCGGGACGATGACCGCATCGAGTACGGTTATGGGGTTCACCTTTGCAGGAAGCCCACTTTCAGCCGGCAGCCGGGCCGGATATGGCTATCTGACGGAGAATATTGATATTGATATTGATGCCTATACGGATGCGATCCATTCCCCTGACGGCAGTGGGTTATATTCCATTGCTATTGATAATTACCCCACAACCGTTCCGGTCAGATCTAATGAGTCATTAACCTCAAAGGAAAGTAACGAAACCGTCTGCCGTTCCGGGACGCAGCCCGTGACAGGCGTACCGTCCAGACAGTTCAAATGGAATGTGCTTTCCACCCGTTTGTATATTAAATCACCGATTCTCGGACAGGAGAGCATTCCCGCCACCCTGGTTGAGCAGAGCTCCGCCTGTCTCTATTTTGGCAGCGGTATGTGCAACTCTGGCGATGCCCAGCCGGTGGCTAACATCTGGCTTTCCGGCAGTCTGAGCGCGCCTCTGAGCTGCACGATTAACGCAGGCAGCACCATCGACGTGGATTTCGGTGCCATTGCCCGCAGCAACTTTACTGCCGCCGGGGTACCACCCACCGGGTTTACCCTGAAAGCCGTCGACATTAATTTCCATTGTGATAACGCCGCAGTCAGTAATTATCAGAAAATCAAACTAACACTGACTGCCGATCAGGGTGTCAGCGATCCCAGCGACGGGTTGATTGCGAAAATGACAGGCCGCGATGATATCGGCGTGCGGATGTTTGACGCGAACAGCAACAACGTGAGTCTGGACGGTTCGGTGGCGTTTCCGGTAGTGCTTGATTCGCAGGGGAATGGATCGATAAAAATGCAGGCGACTCCGGTTGCCACCACTGCAACGCCCCCTTCGGCAGGACCGTTCGAAGGCAACGTCACTGTCAAACTGGATTTGCGCTAGAAAAGCAGATGGCCCGTGAGGGCCATCTGTCTGTCAGAAACCAAGGCTGTCGAGCAGGTCGTCAACCTGATCCTGGCTTGCCACCACGCCGGCTTTGGTGGTGTCCATTTGCGGGCCATTAAGCAGACTCTCGCTTTCGCGTTTGGTACGTGCAGGTTGATCCGGCATATTTTCCAGCAGCACCATCAGGAGCTGGCGTTCAATTTCCTGGATCACATCCATCATGCGCTTAATGACCTGTCCGGTCAGATCCTGAAAATCCTGCGCCATCATAATTTCCAACAACTGGGCGTTGGTAAAACTGGTGTGCTGCGGGACATCCGCCAGATACTTGCGCGTATCGGTGACCAGTTCGCGGGCGTCAGCCAGCTCAATCGGGTTTTCGAACCATTCGTCCCAGCGTCCGGACAGCGCTTTGGCGTCCTTTTCCATCTGGTTCTGGTGAGGTTGCGAAAGCTCGACGCAGTTCAGCGCGCGCTCCGCCGCCTGGGCGGTCATCTGAACAACGTAGTCCAGACGGTCACGGGCATCCGGGATCGCCTCTGCCGCTTCGGCAATGGCCTGATCCAGCCCAAGTTCACGCAGGCTGTCGCGCAGCATGCGGGTCAGACTCCCGATGCGCGCGATAATATCTGCAGCGGAATGTTCTTCTCCTGGTTTCATCGCGGGTTTCGTCATCGTCATCGTCTCGTCCTCACATGCCGAGTTTCTCGAAGATTTTGTTGAGCTTCTCTTCCAGGGTCGCTGCGGTGAACGGCTTCACAACATAGCCACTGGCACCGGCCTGGGCAGCCGCAATGATGTTTTCTTTCTTGGCTTCTGCGGTTACCATCAGCACCGGCATGTTCGCCATTGTGCCGTCAGCACGAATGGTTTTCAGCAGGTCAAGGCCATCCATGTTTGGCATGTTCCAGTCAGAGATAACAAAGTCAAAGCCACCCGCCTGCAGCTTGTTCAGTGCGTCAACGCCGTCTTCTGCTTCTTCAACGTTGTTGAAACCCAGCTCTTTCAGCAGGTTGCGCACGATCCGACGCATGGTGGAAAAGTCATCCACAACCAGAAACCTAAGCTCTTTATCCGCCATAAAACTCCACTCCTCTTAAATACGTATTGCCTGTCCGGCACTGATTTTCGCCAGCATCTGCTGGCTTACCTGGCTGAGATCGACCACTTCGCTAACGCCACCCATGTTGATAGCTTCGCGCGGCATGCCGAACACCACACAACTTGCTTCATTTTGCGCAATTGTCCAGGCACCAGCCTGGTGCATTGCTGACATGCCAGCAGCACCATCGTTGCCCATCCCGGTGAGGATCACCCCCACTGCGTTGCGCCCCGCATGTTTCGCTACTGAATGAAACAGCACATCAACCGCCGGACGATGCCGGTTAACCGGCGGTCCGTCGTGAATTTTGATTTGATAGTTCGCCCCGCTGCGCGCCAGTTCCATGTGTTTATCGCCCGGTGCGATGTATGCATGACCCGGCAAAACACGCTCGCCGTCTTCTGCCTCTTTTACGGTTATCTGGCACAGTTTGTTCAGCCGCTCCGCAAACGAGCGGGTAAATCCCGGTGGCATGTGCTGAGTTATCAGGATCGCCGGGCTGGTCAGCGGCATCGGTTGCAGAACGTGGCGAATCGCTTCGGTGCCCCCGGTTGAGGCACCAATGGCGATCAGCTTTTCTGAACTGAGCAATGGCCCCGCCTTTAAGGTGGCCGGCGCCGCCATCGATTTATGGGTGATCACCTGCGCCCGCGACGCCGCTCGCACTTTTTCTGCAATCATTTCGCTGTAAGCCAGCATCCCTTCACGGATACCGAGCTGCGGTTTGGTCACGAAATCTATCGCACCCAACTCCAGTGCCCGCAACGTCACTTCTGATCCTTTGCCGGTCAGTGATGACACCATGACTACCGGCATCGGACGCAAACGCATCAGCTTTTCAAGGAAGTCCAGACCGTCCATGCGCGGCATTTCGACATCCAGTGTCAAAACATCCGGGTTAAATTTTTTGATTAAATCCCGGGCAACCAACGGGTCTGGCGCCGTCGCGACCATCTCCATGTCACTGTGACTATTGACAATTTCCGTCATGATCTGGCGCATCAGCGCGGAATCATCAACAGACAACACCCTGATTTTACTCATGCTCTATCCTTACTCAGCGCGTAAACCGTCTGCCCACGCAGGCTAAACTCGCGCACGAGGTGGCTGAAATTCTCCGAATGCCCGGCAAACAGCAGGCCGTCGGGCTTAAGTAATGGGACAAAACGGTGGAGGATCTCCTGCTGCGTCGTTTTGTCGAAATAAATCATTACGTTGCGACAAAAAATCGCATCGAACGGTCCCGGTACGTTGTAGGTTCTGGAGAGCAGGTTCAGCGTGGCAAAATCCACGTAGTTCGCCAGTTCCTGTCGCACCCGCACCAGCCCGGAATGCGGGCCGGTTCCACGCATGAAATAGTTCTGTAGTTGCTGTTGTGACAACATCTTCAGTTCTTCATGGCGGTAAATGCCACTTTGCGCCTTTTGTAGCACCTCGGTGTCGATATCGCTGGCAAACACCCGCCAGCGCCCCGGAGCCGTTCCCAGGGTGTCAGCGAGTGTGATGGCGATGGAATAAGGCTCTTCACCGGTTGATGCCGCCGCACTCCAGACACGATACTCTCCCCCGCGATGGCGGCGAGCATGCTCCGCCAGCGCCGGGAAGTGGTGCGCTTCACGAAAAAACGACGTCAGGTTAGTGGTCAACGAGTTAATAAACGCCTGCCACTCCGCATTATCCGGATGCGATTCCAGCATGCTCAGATAATGACCGAAGTCATCCAGCCCGAGCGCACGCAAACGCCGCACCAGGCGGTTGTAAACCATATCGCGCTTGTGATCTGCCAGCACAATACCTGCGCGCTGGTAGATCAGTTGGCATATCCGACGAAACTGCGCGTCGGACAGCGCCAGGCGCTGTGTCATCTGCATAAGTAACGACGATTGCCCTGCGGGCAGAGATGATGTCATAGCGCCTTCTTAATCCTATTCAGGAAACAACAGGTACAGCCTCAGCCATAACGTCTTGCTGAGTCACTTTCCTTTCTTCAATCTCGAACACAGACACCAGTGAGGTAAGGTGATCAGCCTGACTTGCCAGTTGCTCCGTAGCTGCCGCACCCTCTTCCACCAGCGAGGCGTTCTGCTGCGTCACCTGATCCATCTGGCTGACAGCCTGCGCCACCTGCTCAATGCCACGGCGCTGCTCATCAGACGCTGAGGCGATTTCACCCATAATGTCATTCACCTGCGTCACGGAACGCACAATCTCCTGCATTGTGCTGGCGGCCATATCCACTCGCTCCGAGCCTTCCTGCACGCGCGATACAGACTCCTCGATCAGCGTTTTAATCTCTTTTGCTGCCTGAGCGCTTCGGCTGGCCAGGTTACGCACTTCCCCGGCAACGACCGCGAAACCACGCCCCTGTTCCCCTGCACGCGCCGCTTCCACCGCCGCGTTCAACGCCAGAATGTTGGTCTGAAAAGCAATGCCGTCGATCACGTTGATAATGTCGCCAATCTTGCGCGAACTGTTGGCGATATCCTGCATCGTCTCAGCGACGTGCGACGTCTGCTGGCCGCCACGCTTAGCGGTGTCTGCCGCGCTGCTGGCGAGTGTTGATGCCTGCCGGGCGTTATCGGCGTTCTGTCCGACAGTCGCCGTCAGTTGTTCCATACTGGCCGCGGTTTGCGCCAGCGATGCTGCCTGCTGTTCAGTACGTGAAGACAGGTCGTTGTTCCCTGCGGCGATTTCCGAAATACCGGTATGCATCGCGTAGCTGCCTTCCCGCACCTGGCTGACCGTATCGCGTAACGCGCTCTGCATCGCTTTGAGTCCGGCAAAAATCGCTGAAATCTCGTTTTTGCCATACACCGCAATCGGTCGTGCAAGATTGCCCCTGGCGATGCTTTCAAAGTGGCTGCTGATGATGGTCAACGGAATGACAATCATCTTGCGCGCCCACCACAACGAGGCGGTAGTCACCAGTGCCGCCAGCACCACCACGAGAATGAAACCCATGGCAGAGCGGTGATAGTTGTTCTCCCCTTCACGTCCGGCATTCTCTACAAACCGATTGATGTGGTTCTGCCAGGCATTGAAGTTGGCATCAAACGCAGCCTGCGATTTATCCACTGGCGCGGTCATAAAGTCAGAGAGTTGGTTGTTCTCAAGCCACGTCACCTGATGCTGAAGATCGTCGTGCCACTGACGGTAGGTGACTTGCGACCCTTCCATCAATTTCTGGCCTTCTGCGTTCATCGCCGGAACGGCAATAAACGCTTTTAACAATCTGTCAGACTCCTGCAGAGCGGCATGGGCGCTGGCGATCAGCGCCTTGATGTCATCCTGCGGGTAGCTCAGCGCCGTCAGCGTGCCGGCTTTATTCAGCGCAGAACTGGCCTGAAGCAGCACCGAACGCATTTGCGCCAGCTGAGTGCGCTGGGTATTGCTATGCGCGACCTGTTGTAAATCGTGAAATCCGTCACGAAACGCCCAGAAAGACAGTCCGTTGCTCCCCACCTGTAACAAACCGCAAATAATCAAAATCAAAAACAGCGTGGTCGAGATACGAATTCGATTGAACATCCCCACTCCCGATTAACGGCAAAGTGCCGCGAAGAAATTAAAAGGTTTCCCAGTTATCGTCGCCTCCCGCCGAAGCGGTACGCTGACGTAAAATCACCGGTGCTGCATCCGGCTGCACCGTTCTGCCGACGGTTTTCTGACCTTTTTCATTAATTCGGAAGGCGGAGACAGCCTGCGTCAAACGGCTGGCCTGCTCTTCCAGTGCCGCTGCGGCAGCAGCGGATTCCTGCACCAGCGAGGCGTTTTGCTGGGTGACTCTATCCATTTCAGATACCGCCAGCGCCACCTGATCGATACCGCGACTCTGTTCGTCAGATGCCGAGGAGATTTCGCCCATGATGTCAGTGACGCGGGTGACGGCATTGACGACTTCACGCATGGTTTCACCCGCGCTTTCCACCAGCACCGAGCCGGTGTCGACGCGCGATACAGAGTCGTCAATCAATGCTTTAATCTCTTTCGCGGCCTGTGCGCTGCGGCTGGCCAGGTTGCGGACTTCACCCGCCACGACTGCAAAGCCACGGCCCTGCTCACCCGCGCGGGCCGCTTCGACGGCGGCGTTCAGTGCGAGGATGTTTGTCTGGAAGGCAATACCGTCAATAACGCTGGTAATATCGGAGATTTTCTGTGAACTGGCGGCAATGTCGTGCATCGTGGTGACCACGCCGTCCACTACTTTGCCACCGCGCTCAGCGGTATCAGATGCACTTTTCGCCAGATGTGAAGCCTGACGAGCATTATCAGCGTTCTGCTTCACCGTCGCCGTCAGTTGTTCCATGCTGGCGGCGGTCTCTTCCAGTGCGGACGCCTGTTGCTCGGTACGGGACGAGAGATCACTATTGCCCATCGCGATTTCGCTGGTGCCGGTGTAAATGGCGTCCGTCCCTTCCCGAACACGAGTAACAGTATCAATCAGTGAGAGCTGCATGTGGTTGACAGTGCCTGCCAGCTCGGCAATTTCATTGCGTCCGGCAATCGCCAGCGACGAGGTCAGATTACCTTCAGCGATTTGCCGCAGATGGTTCATCACTTTCGCCAGCGGAAGTAGCAGGATGTGGCGGATCCCAAACCACACCGCCCCCAGTACCAGGACCACCACCACTGCGATGATCGCCATTTGCCACTGCGCAAACCGGTAATCTTTCCCGCTGGTGGTAAACGCCTGCTGGTAAAGTGCCTCGCTCTGCGCTGCATACTGACTCATCGCCTCACCCAGCGCGTTTTGCATCCCCTGAGTTGGCTGGGCGAAATAGGCGTCCATCTTGCCGTTGTCGAGGAAGCTAATCAGCTCCGTCAGTCCGGCGAAATATTTCTGATAGCTGTCGTCAACACGTTGTGTGACATCCGCCATCGCGGCTTCCGGCGTCGCCTGTCTGAAGGCGTCGTAATGCTTCGCCGCCTCTGCCAGTGTCAGTTTGGCGTTTTTCAGCAGGTCGGTTTTGGCGCTGCTCTGCTGATTTGCAGCGTCCATCATCATACGGGCAGATGAACGGCTCAGGTTAATACGGGTTTGCAGCATCAGCTCCCAGGTTTTGCTGAGCTCAGTTTGCTGGGTACGCAGTTCGTTAGAAAGCACGAAACTCTGCTGGTTTTGCTGTAAGGAAGAAAATAAAAAGCCACCAGAAAGCAGCTGAAGAAGTGCGAAGACGACCAGCACCAACATCAGCAGCGTGACAACGCGGATACGGTTCAACATACAACACCTTCTTAATTATTCATTTACAGGGTTATCGGCATTTGCAGGGAGAACTTTAAAGGGGAGAGAGAGGAAAATTGCGCTTTGGTCATCTTTCTGTTGAGGACGGTGTATAACGCAAAACGCCTCCGTTTCCGGAGGCGTGACAGAAGCGAGGGCTTATCAGGCGACGTGTGCAGCCGCGTTATCCAGCAGCGCCATTTCTTCGCTGTTCAGCAGTTTTTCGATGTTAACCAAAATCAACATGCGATCGCCCAGCGCGCCGAGACCGGTAAGGTACTCGGTTGAGAGCGTGACCGCAAATTCCGGTGCCGGACGGATCTGCTCTGAGGCCAGCGACAACACGTCAGAGACGCCATCAACCACAATCCCCACGACACGCTGGTTGAGGTTGAGCACGATCACCACCGTGTTCTCATCATACTCGACTTCCTGCTGGCTGAACTTCACACGCAGATCGACGATAGGCACAATCACGCCGCGCAGGTTGGTTACGCCTTTGATGAATGTCGGCGTGTTCGCGATACGCGTGACCTGATCATAGCCACGGATCTCCTGCACTTTCAGGATATCAATGCCGTACTCTTCATCACCCAGTGTGAAGACCAAAAACTCCTGGCCCGTTGGCTCACCCGCCAGTTTTGCTACAGTGCTCATACCGGTCATGTTATTACCTTTTATCTCAATCAGGCGGCGGTGTTCGCCACGCGTTGTTCACGATTTATCCCTTGCAGCGCTGAGACATCAACAATCAGCGCTACGCTGCCATCGCCGAGAATAGTGGCCGCAGAAATGCCCGGCACTTTGCGATAGTTGCTTTCGAGGTTTTTCACCACCACCTGATGCTGGCCGATCAGTTGATCCACCAGCAGCGCATAGCGACGACCAGCGCTTTGTAGGATCACCACAATCCCCTGCGTCGGTTCGGTGTTGGCGCCCTCGACGTCGAACACTTTCCACAGTTCGACCAGCGGCAGATACTCGCCGCGCACTTCCAGTACGCGTTCGCCGCCTGCCAGCGGATGCAGATCTTCTTCACGCGGCTGCAGGGACTCCATTACCGCATTCAGCGGCAGAATAAAGACTTCACCGCTGACTTTGACCGACATCCCGTCGAGGATGGCGAGTGTCAACGGCAGTAAAATACGGATGGTGGTGCCGGCCCCTTGTCTGGACTGAATTTCAACGTGGCCACCCATCTCCTGGATGTTACGTTTCACCACGTCCATCCCCACGCCACGGCCCGAAACGTCGGTCACCTGTTCGGCGGTTGAGAAGCCTGGGGCGAAAATCAGCATGCCGACTTCTTCATCGGTCATGTTGTCGTGCACCGCCATCCCCTGGGAAATCGCTTTGGCGAGGATACGTTCACGGTTCAGCCCGGCGCCATCGTCAGTGACTTCAATACAGATATTGCCACCCTGATGTTCAGCGGAGAGGATCAGGTTGCCGACCGCCGATTTTCCGGCTGCGACGCGCGCTTCCGGCAGTTCAATACCGTGGTCGAGACTGTTACGCACCAGGTGCGTTAACGGGTCGATGATGCGTTCGATCAGACTCTTGTCAAGTTCGGTCGAGCTGCCCATCTGGGTCAGTTCCACCTGTTTGCCGAGTTTGCCGGCAAGGTCACGCACCAGCCGCGGGAAGCGGCTGAAGACGTATTCCATCGGCATCATACGAATCGACATCACCGATTCCTGCAGATCGCGGGCGTTGCGCTGTAACTGCCCCATGCTGGTAATCAGATCGCCATGTTGCACCGGGTCAAGTTCGTTGGAGCGCTGCGCCAGCATTGATTGGGTGATCACCAGCTCACCCACCAGGTTGATCAGCTGATCCACTTTTTCCACTGCCACGCGGATACTGGTCGATTCGCTGGCGCGGGCAGCAGGTTTTTCACGCCCCGGATGGGCAGGCGCCGTCTCTTTGGCGACCGGCTTCAGCACGGGTACGGTGGGCGCGCCCGGTTCAACGGCAGCAACTGCTGTCGCGGCACTCTCATCGGCTGTACTTTCGTCAACTGCGACGACAGCGACCTCGGTAGTGACGGTTTCAAATGCGATCTGATCAGCTTCGATGACGAAGCACAACACCGCCACGACATCGTCCTGATCAACGCTACCGTCCAGCGTTGCCGACAGCGTGTCTTCCGTTTTTTCCACCTGGCTGAGCTGCGCGAGGTTACTCAGCTCTTCCTGAAGCATGTCTGGCTCGCCGGGCTTCAGCCGCGACAGCACGATACGTGTTTTGCCTGCCGGGCCGCCTGTCACGGGCTCAACCTCTTCGGTTTCCACGACGGACAGTTTTGCCCCGTTTGCCGCGACGGAGGCGCTTTCACCTTTTGCCTCCAGCGCCAGCTGACGTAACGCAGTACAAATGTATTCGAAGCTGGCAGCATCAGGTTCTGATGAGCTTTTATAGGCGTCGAGTTGTTCCTGCATAATATCTTTGGTTTCCAAAAACAGGTTGATAATGTCGGTGTTGAGCTGCATCTCACCACGCCGCGCGTCATCAAGCAGGTTTTCCATCAGGTGCGTGGTCTCCTGCAGAATGGTGAACCCGAACGTCCCTGCGCCCCCCTTGATGGAGTGGGCGGCACGGAAAATGGCATTCATCTGTTCGGCGTCGGGCGCTTCAGGAACTAAATCCAGCAGGTGCTGCTCCATATCAGCCAACAATTCGTCGGCCTCATCAAAAAACGTCTGATAAAAATCGCTGATATCCATACTCACGGTATCACCTCTGATCGGGTTGTGGCGATGTGGGACTGGCCGCCGACGGCACTGCCGCAGGCTGCTGTAAAACACTTAATGGTTCATTCTGGCTCTCCGCATTTTCATGCAGGATCGCCTCTTCGGCCTGGTGGTTCAGTACCAGCAGACTGATACGACGGTTAATGGCGTCATCGCCGCCTCGATCGTTAAGGCGCATGGTGTTAGCCATCCCCACCACGCGTAACACTTTGCCATCATCCAGACCGCCTGCGACCAGTTCGCGACGCGAGGAGTTCGCACGGTCGGCGGAGAGTTCCCAGTTGCTGTAGCCGCGTTCGCCAGTAGCATACTGGTAGTCATCGGTATGGCCAGACAGACTGATTTTGTTGGGGATTTCGTTCAGCACCGGCGCGATTTTGCGCAGAATGTCGCGCATGTACGGTTCAACTTCCGCACGGCCAGTTTCAAACATTGGCCGGTTCTGGCTGTCGATAATCTGGATCCGCAGCCCTTCCTGCACGAGATCGATTTTCAGGTGCGGACGCAGCGCCTTGAGTTTCGGGTCGGACTCAATCAGTTGATCGAGCTCACCACGAATTTTCTGCAAGCGGCTCTGCTCCATACGTTTTTTCAGATCGTCGATGTTCGGCTGTTTTGTGACTTCCCCTTTCTGTTGGGTAAAGTCATCGCCGCCGCCCGGGATCGGGCTTTCGCTGTTAGAAACTCGCTGCCCGCCAGTGATCGCAGTGGCCAGTGGCGTACGGAAATATTCGGCTATCTGAATCAACTCCTTCGGACTGGAGATTGAGATCAGCCACATCACGAGGAAGAACGCCATCATCGCCGTCATAAAATCGGCATAAGCGATTTTCCATGAGCCATGGACATGATGATGTCCCTTGTGCTTACGCCGCCTGACGACGACGATGGGATGCGTCTGATTTTTCATGCGTCCTCGGTCGTGGTCTGCGTTTGAGCGGCGTTAGGATTACGCACGGCGCGTACATGTTCTTCCAGTTCGATAAACGACGGCCGTTCGCTGGAGTAGAGCGTTTTACGGCCAAACTCAACGGCAATCGGCGGCGCGTAGCCGTTCAGGTTTGATAACAGGGTGATTTTGACGCACTGCATCATTTTTGTGGTTTCAGCGCTCTTCTGGCGCAGCACGCTGGCGAGTGGCGAGATAAACCCGTAGGCTAACAGAATACCGAGGAATGTCCCGACCATCGCATGGGCGATCAGTGAGCCCAGTTCCGCCGCCGGACGATCAGCAGAGGCCAGTGCGTGAACCACTCCCATAACGGCGGCGACGATACCAAACGCAGGCAGCGAGTCGCCGACCAGCGCCAGGCTGTTGGCCGGCACTTCCGCTTCGCTCTCGTGCGTTTCGATCTCTTCATCCATCAGCGCTTCGATTTCAAAGGTGTTCATGTTGCCGCTGATGATGAGACGCAGGTAGTCGACAATAAAATCGAGCATGATGTTGTCGGCGAGAATGCGCGGGTAGCTGGTGAAAATCTCGCTCTCACGCGGATTTTCGATATCACGTTCCAGCGAGAACATCCCCTGCTGGCGTGATTTGGCCATCAACCGGTACAGCAACGCCAGCAGGTCCATATACATGCTTTTGGTGTACTTTGAACGGCGAAATAGCAGCGGCAGCGCCTTCAGCGTTCCCCTGATCGCTTTGCCGTTGTTACCGACGATAAACGCACCAATACCCGCGCCGGCGATAATAACCAGCTCGGCAGGTTGATAGAGTGCCCCAAGGTGCCCGCCGGTCATGACAAAACCGCCGAAAACAGTACCGATAACCACCAGGTATCCTAATAAGATAAGCACGACATCATCCTTCCACTGTTGACTAAGGCGAGGAGGAGCAGATAAGCGTTGTCCGTCTTCGTTAGGGCAAAAAAAAGCAGCGGTAATCGCTTACCGCTGCTGGAGTGTTTGTCCACACCGATTCGGTTAAACAGCCTGACCTATCTGTTCATCCAGCAGTTGTGAGGTAATATCGGCAGCATCGCTGGAAAGTTTACGTCTTTTTACGGCGCGTGACGGGGGCTGGCACAGACTGCACACGAAGCTTCCCACCGGTTGGTGTGCGTGAGTAATAAAATTTCCACCGCAGCAATTGCAATGTGACAACTCGAGCATTCCGCTCTCCACAAAACGCACTAGCGTCCAGGCGCGGGTTAACGCCAGTAATGGCCCCGTTTCCTGCTGTGGACATTGCTCCAGATAGAGTCGATAGGCTTTGATGACAGCATCCACACCGCTGCAAAGACCTGTTTTCAGCAGATACTGCCAGGCATTACAGAACATTGACGAATGGATGTTTTGTTCCCAGGTCATAAACCAGTCAGTGGAAAATGGAAGCATCCCTTTCGGTGGAGGACTTCCGCGCAATTCTTTGTACAGTTTGATGAGACGACCACGGCTCAGCTGTGTCTCACTTTCCAGCATCTGCAAGCGAGCACCCAGCGTTATCAGTTCCATTGCTAACTGAATATCACGGGCTTCCTGAACAATGCTTTTTTCGCTCATCATCAGGCCCTTTTTTTCTTAGCAGAATCTTCAGCCTGACCGGTTTCTTTCAGTAAGCGGGTAGAGAGGAGGATTCCGGTATGGATCTGTTGAAGGTCGTCGACACGTGATTCTTGTGTCAGTCGAGTGATGGTCTGGTGACTATCGAAGCGGAACTGACACACCAGTTGGTTCGTTTCCGCGAGTTTTACCATTTGCGGAAGGGTGAGCTCCCCAAGCGTTGTTGCCATCTCTTCGTTAATGCCGAGACGGAACATCGCAGAGGCTTTATCCTGACTAATCAAACGCTGTGCAAGTAGCAAATATGACAAGTTGATGTCATAAACATGTTTTAGCAACTCGGATGTATGCATTTTTCCCATCCCGAATAACCAACCATTATTTTATGCGGTGTGACCGCACCCCGTGATGTCGCCGGTAAAAACCCGGTAAAAAATAGAAACGGCCAAAATGCATAGTTGTCTTAGGCGATGGCTTGCCTGACTGTTCTGTTTCTTTCTGCAAGGAAAGATAACGCGTCAATTTTAAACATTTCTTACAAATAACTAAGATTTTTCCTAATTCGACGCAACTGTACTCGTGAGTTCTTACACATACAATGTGGCCTTGCTGAGAATTTGAAATTTTTGTGATCTACGTCACATAATCAAGCTCAATATTAGCAGCAAATCCATCAGAATGCGTTGTCAATTGTTGAAATTTTAGGCATTCCTTACACTTTTCTATTACTAAACTGTGAATAAGCATTTTCTGACATACACTTAAGCCATAAATTAGAGTGAAAAACTACTGCGTGCTGTGATGACAACGATTCAATAATATCGATAGCCGATAAATGCATAATAATAGTCATAAAAACATAATGTTATCCTTTCAGGATTATGAAATTGTTGCGATGCGTAATTATATTTTTTTTGTTAGTTGATCCTGGAAACACGTTATAAAAAGATTATTAAAGGCACCAGTTTTTGTTAAGTTGATCCTTTTTCTTAACAAGGTGAACGTTCACCTTATTCCTGACATAAGAATAATTAATGAATATTCAGAAGACGCTCACATTTCTGTATTAGCACAGCCCTTGCATGGACTGGCGAAACGGAGTAAAGAGGGACAAGGGGTAGTTTTGCGTATCACAAGGAGTCCCGATGCCGTACTCGCACCTTTTAGTCGCCGTCGCCCCGACGCCGGAAAGTCGCATTCTTGTCGACAAGGCGGTGTCTATCGCCCGTCCTGTACAGGCAAAAATTAGCCTGATCACATTTGCCGCTGATCCGGAAATGTACAATCAGCTCGCCGCGCCGATGATGGAAAATCTGCGAGAGCTGATGCAGGAGGAGACCAAGGAATTTCTCGCTGAATTGATTCAGCACATGAATTACCCTGTCGAAGAAGCAGTTATCGCCTCCGGGGAATTGGGTGAACACGTCAAGCATTTTTGCCAGAAGAAAAAAGTCGATCTGGTACTTTGCGGTAATCACAACAAAAGCTTTTTCTCCCGCGCGACCTGCTCGGCCAAAACGGTGGTCGGCAACAGCGGCGTCGATGTGCTATTAATTTCGCTGGAAAAAGAGCAGGCAAGATGATGCGCGCCACGAGGGCGCGCAGGGTGTGGATACCGTCAGGCCAGTTTTGGGAAAGTCGCCACTTTGTCGCGCAGGCGGCTCTCTTCACTGCGCGGCGTTATCTGCTTTAGATCGCTAATAAAGCGTTCCTGCCAGTGGTCGATGTCATTTTCTCGGATCACCGCTTCCATCTCAGCATGACGGGCGATACGCTCAGCAAGTGGCATGGATAATGCTCTGTCGAGTGCCGCCGCCACATCATCGCGATCATAAGGATTGACGATCAGCGCCGAAGTCAGTTCGTTAGCCGCCCCGGCAAACTGTGACAGGACCAGCACGCCAGGATTCGCCGGATCCTGTGCCGCAACAAACTCTTTCGCCACCAGATTCATGCCGTCACGCAGTGGCGTCACCAGTCCGACGTCAGAGTAGCGGAACACTTTCATTAAGAGTTTTCGGTCAAAGTGCTGATTCAGGTAATAAAGCGGCGTCCAGCCAAGCTGACCATACTGACCGTTAATCCGCCCCGCCGCCGTTTCCAGCTGATGGCGGATATCCTGATAGGCCTGAACATCACCGCGCGAAGTGGGCGCAATCTGCGTATAACGGATCTTACCGTGATGCTGCGGATACTTCTCCAGCAGCGTTTCGTAGGCCTGAAAACGCTCCGGAAGCCCTTTCGAATAATCCAGGCGTTCGACGGAAAAGATATTTTTCAGCCCTTTCAGTTCGTTCTTCAGTTGCGCCAGCTTCGGCGGCAACGGACCACTTGCCTGACGGGCAATCTCCTTCGGTTCGATACCAATCGGATATACTTCGGTACTGAACGCTTTCCCCCACGCCCGGTGCGCGTGACCGTCGTGCGTCGTCAGGCGGGTTTGCGCCTTTATACACTCAAGGAAAGCCAGGCGGTCGTTTTCCGTCTGGAAACCAAGCAGGTCGTAATCACAGAGCTGCTCCAGCAGTTCGGCATGTGGTGGCAGCGCGTTAAAGATTTCCGGCGTCGGGAACGGAATATGTAAAAAGAAACCGATACGGTTATTCACGCCGCGCTTTCGCAACTCGCTTGCAAAGGGCAACAGATGGTAATCGTGGATCCACAGAATGTCGTCCGGTTCAATCAGTGGCAGCAGTTTATCAGCGATCAGCGAATTAACCCGCTGATACCCTTCCCAGGCTTCGCGCTGAAAATCGACCAGGTCCAGGCGGTAGTGAAACGCGGGCCATAACACGGCGTTGGAGAACTGGTTGTAATAGAGATCGTGACTCTCCTCGCTAAGATTAAATGACGCCCAGGTAATGTTACCGCGGGTGATCTTTTTTAGCGGCGCGTCTTCATCACCGATGTCGCCACTCCAGCCAAACCATAATCCCCCGGTAGATTTCAGGGCACCAAGCACACCGACCGCAAGACCACCGGCGCTGCCTTTTTTATCGTCTGGCGATGCGACACGATTAGATACTACGACTAAGCGACTCATAGCCATCCCTCCTGTCAGTTAGCGTATGTTGCTGGGTATCCACCACGGTTTTCAGCCACTGGTGAACGTGCGGGACACTCGCCAGACGACATTTCGCCAGCGTCTCCCCCTCGCCCACTTTCACTGAAACTCCCCCCAGTTTATTGACCACATCGAAACCGCTCTCATCAGTCAAGTCATCACCGACAAACACCGGCTGACGACCAATAAAGGGCGCTTCCTGTAAAAAGGCCGTAATGGCAGCACCTTTATTTACGCCTTTAGGTTTAATCTCCACCACACATTTCCCCGGCTGTAACGCCAGTTGCGGGTAACGTGCCACAATGTCCTGTGCCAGGTCGATAATCGCCGCTTCATGTTGCGGGGCGCGGCGATAATGCAAGGCGAATGCCATCCCCTTGCTCTCCAGTTCACTGCCCTGTAACGACGCCAGCGCCTGCCTGAGGGTCTCCTCAAGCGTACTGACCAGCGAGTCAGGAAGGGTCAGAATATGCCGCTGATCATTGATATCACGACGTTCCGCCCCGTGAACCCCGGCAAGCGGGAAACGGTAAGGTTTGACGAGTGCGTCCAGCTCGTCCATCGAGCGCCCTGAAATCAATGCCACGGCACCATTTTGCTGTTCAGCAAGCTGATGCAGCGAAAGGCGAACATCGGTAGGAATAGCAACCTGGTCAGGATGGGGTTTAATCTCTGCAAGCGTTCCATCAAGGTCAAAGAAAAATGCCAGATTTCCGGTCAGATCAGGCGGTACTGTGAGCAGTTTATCCACCCTTTGTCCTCCTTTTTTACAGCCAACGGCTTCTTGTTAATCAAAAGTTAGCAGTATAAGTATAGACAGTGTGACCGCCCTCGCCATTTTCAAATGAAAACGCCAGTGGAATTACCCACTGGCGAGACGGAGGAAGTACACTTAAAGGTTAGGGCAGGAATTACGCCGTACGTTTCGCTTTTTGTTTGTAGCGGTCGAAGATCACCGCGGCCAGCAGTATCAAACCACGCACCACATACTGCGAGAACGGCGAAATGTTCAGCAGGTTCATCGCGTTTTCCACTGTGCCCAGAATCAGGATCCCGGCAACGACATATGAGATTTTCCCAATCCCGCCTTTCAGAGAAACGCCACCCAGCACACAAGCCGAAATGACGATCAGCTCATAGCCAATGGATGTCATTGGCTGGCCGCTGGTCATACGCGAAGCAAGAATGATCCCCGCTGCCGCAGACACCAGGCCGGAGAGCACAAAGATGATGATCTTGGTGCGCACCACGGGCACACCCGCGAGCCGCGCCGCATCTTCATTACCACCAATCGCCAGCGTATTGCGGCCAAAGGTGGTTTTATTGAGCAGCAGGCCAAAAATCACCAGGCATACCACTGTCAGCCAGATAGGCGCTGGCAGACCGAACCAGTTTGCGTAACCCAGAGTAAAGAAGCGCTCGTCTTCGATCCCCACCGCTTTTCCGTCAGAGATAATATAGGCCAGACCACGGACAATTTGCATGGTGGCAAGGGTGGTGATCAGGGCGTTGATTTTCAGCCGGGCGATGACAAAGCCGTTGACCAGACCACTCAGCACGCCGAGCAGCAGACCGGCAGAGACACCGATCCACAGGCTTTCGGTCATATTAATCACCACCGCCGTGGTGACCCCGGCGCAGGCAATCACCGAGGCGACGGACAGGTCAAAATCACCGGAAGCGAGGCAAAACAGCATACCGCACGCCACCATACCGGACATGGAGATCGCCAGTCCCAGCCCTTTCATATTGATAAACGTGGCGAAGTTGGGAACAAATATCGCGCAGCCAATAAACAGGACGGCGAACACCACCAGCATGCCGTACTGATCCCAGATGCGGCCAAAGCTGAACGACTTCTGGGTTGCGCCGGATGTAGTAACAGATGACATCATAGACTCCTCTCAGGCGACCGCCTGGCTGACTTTAGGCATCGCAAGGCTTAGCGCCTGCTGTTCATTGGCGTTTTCATGCAGCAACTCACCGGCGATTTCACCCTCGCGCATCACCACGATACGGTCGGCGACGCCAATCACTTCCGGCAAATCGCTTGAGGCAAAGAGCACCGCCACGCCGGACGCCGCCAGCGCATAGATAACGTTATAGATTTCGTGTTTAGCCCCGACGTCGATGCCGCGGGTCGGCTCGTCGAGCAAAATGACTTTCATCTCTTCAGAGAGCCAGCGGCCAAGAATCGCTTTCTGCTGATTGCCGCCGGACAGATTCATGATCAACTGTTCTGCGCCAGGCGTTTTAATATTCAACGACTGAATATGGTGTTCGGCATTCTGCACTTCCCAGCGATTGTTGATCACGCAGCCGCCCAGAATATGTTTGCGTCTGGCGCTGATATTAATGTTGTCACGCACAGAGTGAACGGGAATGATCCCCTCCGCTTTGCGATCTTCCGGGCAAAGCATCATGCCTGCGCTAATGGCCTGCGCCGGTTTGGTGATGTTCACCGGCTCGCCGTCAATCCACACCTGACCGCCGGTAATGCGCGTGCCGCCGAACAGCCCTTTCATCAGTTCGCTGCGCCCTGCGCCGACCAGGCCAAACAGCCCGACGATTTCGCCACTGCGCACAGAGAGCGAGATCGGCGTACGTACGCCCGGTGCCTGTACCTGTTCCAGCCGCAGTCGCTCTGCGCCATATTCGCGCGGTTGCCAGCCATAAATATCACCGATGTCGCGCCCGACCATCGCCTGCACCAGTACCTCATGATTGACCTGCTGCATGTCGGTAAACGTGCGCACGAAGCGGCCATCTTTAAAGACG
>NZ_JMTB01000005.1 GCF_000734965.1 Trabulsiella guamensis ATCC 49490 | reverse complement strand
CCATCTTTAAAGACGGTCACGGCATCGCTGAGGGAAAAAATCTCCTCCATACGGTGGGAGACATACAGGATAACGCGCCCCTCGTTACGCAGTTCGCGGATGACGCGGAACAGGTTGTCGATTTCGCGTGCCGATAACGAACTGGTCGGTTCGTCAAAAGCGATAATTTTGGCGTTACGCGCCAGCGCTTTGGCAATTTCCACCATCTGCCACTGGCCGATGGAGAGATACTTCAGCGGCGTTTCCGGGTCAATATTGAGCCCCAGATGCTCCAGTTGCAGACGCGCTTCGTAATTCAGCAGCGAGCGATTCACAATCCCGCCTTTATGCGGCAATTGCCCGAGATAGATGTTTTCCGCCACCGTCATTTCAGGCACCAGATGCAGTTCCTGATAAATGATGGCTACCCCGGCATTCAACGCAGCGGTGGTATCAGCAAACGCCATCTCCTGACCGCGGATCCGCAGGGTTCCGGCCGTCGGCGAATAGTTGCCGCTGAGGATTTTAAGCAGTGTGGATTTTCCGGCGCCATTCTCTCCCATCAGCGCGTGAACCTGTCCGGAATAGCAGTCGAAACTGATATCCGACAGTGCTTTCACGCCGGGAAATGTTTTGGTGATGCCGTGAAATGAGAGATACGGTGTAGACTGTTGCATAACGACTCCGCCAGTAAGTTCAGCACGCGTCCTGCTGCCCCGCGCTCACGCCGGGGCAGCAGGTGTGCGTTTTACAGCCCTTTCTTCGCCAGCTCTTCTTTGAAATTGTCACGCGTGATCAACACAACGTCGGTCACCGCAGTGAATTTCGGCGGTTCAGCGCCTTTGGTAACCCAGTTGTAGAGCAGCTCACTGGTCTTATAACCATGCACGTCCGGGCTTGGCAGCAACGAACCGTAGAAACCGGTAGCCTGCGCTTTTGACAGTTCGTTCACTGCATCCACGCCGTTAATGCCGATGCCAATAACGTCGTTGGCTTTAAAGCCCTGCCCTTCGGTGGCGCGAACGCCGCCCAGCACGGTATTGTCATTCATACCGACCACCAGCCAGTGTTTGACTTCAGGATGCTGAACCAGCAGGGAGTTACCGGCATCGAATGCACCGGGGATATCGTTAGATTTGGTGGGCACTTTATAGATTTGCGCTGCCGGGAAGCCTGCCGCTTTCAGCGCATCCATAGAACCGGTAGTGCGACGACGCGCGGTATCCAGCTCATCGGCAGTAATGGCCATTACGCCGGTTTGTTTGACATCCCAGCCGCGTTTTTGCATCTCTTTATACAGCTCTTGTCCCTGACGGGCGCCAATTTCACTGGCCGCCATCATCACCAGCGGGACGTTTTCCATCGGTTTACCTTTCGCGTTAACGAACTGGTCATCGACGGTAATCACTTTCATATCATAGCTGCGCGCCTTCGCCACGATGGCTGGCCCCAGCTTCGGGTCTGGCGTACAGATAACAAACCCTTTTGCACCGCTGGCGGCAAGGCTGTCGATCGCATTCAGCGTTTTCTCACCATCAGGTACGGCGATTTTAATGACATCAAATCCTAAATCTTTACCGGCTTTATCGGCAAAGCGCCATTCAGTCTGGAACCAGGGTTCTTCCGGCTGCTTCACCAAAAAACCCAGTTTCATATTCTCTGCGATAGCCGATTGTGACATAACCGCAGCGAGACCGATCGCCGCCAGTGCTTTAGTAAATTTGTGCATGGTAAACTCCAGCTTTAGTGCTCTTTTATGTAGGGAAAAATCTGACTTCTGAATTTATTCGGACATAAAACAACGCATTAGCATCGATCACAGCAACAATGCCCATGTGAGTTTATTAATAGCGGGAAATTAATTATCCATAAGAGAGCGCCATCACACCGCAGAATTACAGTAATTGAGTGCATAGATTTAGCGAGATATGACATAATTTTTAACGTAATCATCATACAATAACATCATGCCATGACAGAATAATCCATGTGATCAGCCAACTTATCCTCATTGGCCTGTGCGCATGGCGTCCAGGGCATTTGTGTCACCCATTGCGGAGAATTTTTCTGAAAGGTTTTAGTCAGATGGCAAAAAAGATCGCAAGGGCAACATCCAGTTAACGAAATATTTCGCCAGGATTTTCTTTTATTTTACCGGTAACAATCATTATTTTGTCATATTATCCGACTTGTATTTTACGGATAATATCTTTGCATTATATATCAGCCTCTTACAGATTATATTTTTTAGAATATGTCTTAAAATTTGGTAATTCCTCATTCCTGTAACGAAACGTAAATAGCAAACTTTAGGTATTTTCTTATCCAATATTTCGCGCTATTATTATTTCCGCCGATATAAACCATATTCTGTATCGACATTTCTTTTGTTATTACGTTTATTATTTCGAGTGCACTCGCGCTGTATACAGCTGCCGTGCGCGTGACTTCTCTATGTAATTTAGGATATTAGTATGACTGTCAACGGAATGGCGCAAAAACTCAACGCTCAGATGAACCTCGAATTCTACGCCTCTAACCTTTGCCTGCGTTTTAGCGAATGGTGTAGTGAGCATCATCTGGACGGTACCGCCACTTTCCTGCGTAATCAGGCACAGGCAAACGTGACTAAAATGATGCGCATGTTTGATTTTATGAAAACCTCCGGTGCATGGCCGGTGATTAAAGGTGCAGACACCTCTGGCGCCACCTGTTCCACGCTGGAAGATCTGTTTCTGAAATCACTTGAAGAACATCAACAGCGCAGCCACACGCTCTCCGCGCTGACCGCCGAAGCGCAGAAAATTCAGGATGGCGAAACCCTGAATTTTCTCCACTTACTGGAAAAAGAGCAGCAACAGGATGGCCTGTTACTGCAAACGATTCTGGAAGAAGTTCGCAGCGCTGAGCAGGCGGGTCTTTGTCCGGAACAGACTGATCAGCATCTGCTGAATGTCGTGAAATTCCAGCAACACTAATCGCTCCTCAGAACACTCTTCTTCTGATACCGTTAATCCCGGTGCCCTGCGACCGCAGGACGCCGGATTAATGGGCCTCGCTCTGCGGGGTAAATTTCAGTTCAATCAGCGCAATCGCTTTCTGAATAGCGCGACGTGTGACCGGATCAACCCCGGCCTGGTGGCTGGAAAAATCAATCGACTTCAACTGTGATGCCATTTTGTCGCGCACTTCAACGGGCGCAATCACGTCAATGACATCCAGAATTTGCTTAATCACCAGTTGGCAGGCGACGACGTCTGAAACCAGTTCATCATTAGCGGTAAGTTGTTGCGACATTTTTTTACTCCTTCTTTGCGGAGCGCCATAGTACCCTAAAACGCGAATAACGCGGGGCATAATACGATCAATAAAAAAGGGAATGGGACACCGACATTGAGCAGCGAAGGCAAACCAACGCCGTTAGCCTTCGCTGGTGATTTATGCCCTGATAGTTTGTGGACTCTCCGCGAGTGTCAACACGCGAAAAAGCGAAAAAAAACCCGGCGACAAGATGGCCGGGTTGCCTTGTTCTTCAGGTTACGCCAGTCTTTCGCGCACGAATGCTTCGATGGTTTTATCCTGACAATTTTCGAAGAAACACTGCTGGAAGCGCGGTCCAGAGATGGCTGTTTTCACCAGTTCAGGATCGATAGCGCGCAGGGTATCCAGATAATTCTCTTTCACCACCGCCGCTTTTACCTGATTCAGGATCCCGGCATTGCGCACCTGTGGTTCCTTACGCTCCGGTGGATACCCTTCGCCATTACGTCCGGTAAACGCCTTCTCAAAGATAAAGCGCACATTCAGTTCCGCTCCCCAGCCGAAACCTTTGGCGAAAGGCAGCGAAAGCGCGTTGCCGTTGTTGATCTGCGCAAACAGGAAAGCGTCAGCCGGATCGATGCAGTAGCCGCACACCACGCCCGGGTGAATGTTTAGCGACATCAGCGCGCCCTGACCGGTACCGCAACCGGTCACCACAAAATCCACTGCTTTTGAATTCAGCAGAATGCTGGCCATGATACCAAGGTGGATATAAGTCAGGTGATGATCCTGTTCATCGCTCATCCCCACGTTATAGACAGGAAAGCCTTTGTCACCGGCAACAGCATTCAGTTCTTTCAGGATGATGGCGTTTTTGCTCGCCTGGCTGTTTTCCATCATCAGTGCAATCTTCATGTTTTCACTCCTGATTACGGCGGGGAAACCCGCAATGAATATGCTCACAGGCTGACACCTTACTATTCAATAAACCAACTTTCAAATTTAATGAAAAACTGTTTTATAAATCAGCTAAAATAACGATAAAAAGTTAATAAAAAGATCTATCCGTGGTGTGAACCGTTCGTTAGACTGATGAATACTGCACGCTTTATTAGGATCGCTTCTGTGAATCGTCGCTGGTGCCAGTTACTCAAAAGATCACTTTACGGCTTACAGATAGTTCTCTTTCTGTTTTGCGCGACACCACTGTTGGCCGCGCCGAAGCCTGTACCTGTCTGGTTATATGACGACGAAAACTTCGAATTCTGGCGTGATGCCAATGGGCATTATCAGGGTTATTATCAGGAGCTTTTTCGCGCCATTAATGAGAAGTATGGTTATAACTTCCAGTTGCATCCCGTCGATGGTGAAGAGATCACCCGCCTTTTTAATGGGAATCACTATGGTCTGTATGCGGGTGTATTACGTACCGAAGAACGCGCGGCCAGTAAAATCCTCTCCGTACGGTTATTCGATAATGAAGTGGTGGCCGCCAGTCTGATACGCAGTGCCGACACCCAGGATGACCTGGATCATGCGCGCGTGATTTTCCGCCGTAATGACGCCACGTTTGACCAGGTCCGCAAACGTTACCCGACCCTGAAATTCGGTAAAGTGCTGCTCGTGGATGTCAGCCAGCAAGGTTTTGACCTGCTCCGCGAAGACAAGGCGGATTACTATATCAATGACGATTCGGAAATGGATGACACCCAGCACTATTATGCTATTTCCCGTCCATTTCCTGACCTCCGCATTCCAGTGACCATTGGGTTTAGTCCCGAATTTGCCAATGTCCGCAGCAATATCAATCAGTTAATCAGCGAATGGCAGCAGAACGGTAAACTTCATCAACTGGAAGAAAACAGCCGACGCAATTACCTGCTGAGCCGCATCCAGTTAACGCCTCAGGAAAGCGCCTGGATTGATCAGAACACGCTGGATGTCTGGTTGCCAAAAAACGAAAACTTCGCGCCGCTCATCTGGCAGGACAGCAACGGTTATCACGGCACTGCAATTGATATGATCCACGATATGCAGGAATTACTGCATATGAAAGTAAATGTGCATTACGTGGATAATTACGTCGCGCGCATGCGGCAGGAGAACTGGCCAGTACGACTGGTGGATATCATTAATGACCAGAATCCGTTACATACCAGCGGCATCATCGGCCCGTTGCAGTCCTGGCATAATGCCTGGTATACCCGCATCGATGAGCCATTTATTCGCGACGAAGAGCAGATCCGTTTTCAGCGCGTCGGGGTGCTGCGCGACTCATACGCCAGTTTGTATCTCCGGCAGCGCTTCGGTAACGACATCACCCTGGTGCCGGTCGATTCCGTCGATGCGTTGTTCGATGCCATAGATAATCACCGCGTCGATTACATTCTTGGCGATCTCAGTTCGCTGGAGCTGGCTCTGCGCGGCAATGAACTTTTTCGCGGCGTGCTTAAAGTCGCGGGGCTCACTCACTCCGACGATCAAATCGGCGCCTGGGTCGCGCCGGGCCATCCACTGCATTCATTGTTAACTGAAGTCCACCGTATCTCCAGCCTGCGCGCCCAGTTAGAGCGGCATCGTGAGCCGCCGGCGACGCTGGATATCAGCAAAAACACGCTCAAAGTCATAAGCGTAATCCTGCTGATTACTGCGCTGTTCAGCCTGTTCCTGGTGCTGCTGTTGCGCCGGCAAATCAGGAAGAATCATCTGGTAAACCGCAGCATTGTGGAAGCCATGGAAAAGGTGAACCGGGCGCATGATGATGAAACCGGCAGCCACATTCAGCGCGTGTCGGCCTACTGCGGCCTGCTGGCGAGGGAGCTGAAACTACCGCATCGCACAGTGAGAGACATCGAGCGTTTTGCCTCGCTGCATGATGTCGGCAAAATCGCTGTACCGGAGCGTATTCTGCGCAAAGAAGGGCCGCTCACAGAGGAAGAATTCAGTGAAATGAAGCTTCATACGCTGAAAGGCTGGCGGATTATTCAGGGGCTTGGCCTCGGTGCCATTGCGGAAAATATCATTCACTACCATCATGAAAAATGGGATGGCAGTGGCTATCCGGAAGGTCTGAAAGGTGCGGAGATCCCCATCGAAGCGCGCATTCTGGCGCTGGCGGATGTCTATGATGCGCTGCGGCAAAAACGTGTCTATAAACCCGGCTTCAGCCACGAACAGGCCTGCGATGTGATCTTCTCTGGCGCCGGAAAACATTTTGACCCACAACTCATTGCGCTCTTTCGCCAGTTGCACCCCCGGTTCCGCGAGATCTTCGATGCACGTGCGGATTAACGCCGCCGTTGCGATAACTAAGCACCGATTCGGCGGTTATTCTGCGGATTGCCGCCGCATCAGGCGGTTACGATAAGAAGATTTCTGTGCTTTCAGAGCGATACCATGAATAAATTTCTCCTTGCCGCTGCCGTTTTGTCGTTATCCGCCTGCACCATCACGCGCCAGGCGGAAGTCAGTAATGTGGACGCAAACAGCGGCGTTGTGCGTCTCTCCTATGGGCAAGCCATTTTGCAGTCCGCGCGGACCGATGACTACCTGGCGAACGGAACGGCGACGAAACAGTGCCAGCAACTCGGCTACGCAACAGCCGTCAGCTATGGGCAGCCCATCGTCACTTGCACCACTACCAGCGGCTCATTGTGTCTTAATAACAGCGTGACGATTCAGTATCAGTGCCGCGGTATCGCGATAACTCAGCCCAAATATAATGGGTACTGGTAATAAAAAAGGCCGACAACAAACTGTCGGCCTTTTATTTAAAACAGAATTATTCTCATTATCTTTTTCTTATTTGTCGGCAATGCGTGTTATTCCCATTCGTATTTTTAATAATTACTTTTCTTATTTTACCTTTTGCAAATAATTAGATAACAATTTATAGTGAGCCGCATAATAACCTCAACTGTTTGTTATTCCGGAGAAATGCGATGCTGAAATCTGAAATGATTGAAAAGCTCAATGAGCAGATGAACCTTGAGCTCTATTCTTCACTGCTCTATCAGCAGATGAGCGCATGGTGCAGCTATCACAGTTTCGAAGGCGCTGCCGCCTTCCTTCGCCGTCATGCTCAGGAAGAGATGGCACATATGCAGCGTCTGTTTGATTATCTGACGGATACCGGTAGCCTGCCGCGTATTAATACCATTCAAAGCCCGTTTGAAGAATATTCATCACTGGCAGAACTGTTCCGTAAAACCTATGAGCACGAGCAGCTCATTACACAGAAAATTAACGAACTGGCACATGCGGCCATGACCCATCAGGATTATCCGACCTTTAATTTCCTGCAGTGGTATGTCGCTGAACAACACGAAGAAGAAAAACTGTTTAAATCAGTTATCGACAAGCTGTCGCTGGTCGGTCAAAGCGGCGAAGGGCTGTATTTCATCGACAAAGAACTGTCGACGCTCGATGCGCAAAACTAAGTATGACGGCGGCAGTTTTTTACTGCCGCCTGCCTGCCCAGGCCGTAAAGTTATCGGTACACTCACTGTAATTCAGATTTGACGAAGCGGTAGATTTCCCCTACGCTGCGCGGCATATTTTGTTGTTATGACGTTCTGTTGCAGAGGAAAGCGTGAAGAACCGCATTCTGGGTAGTATTTTAATCGTTGCGGGCACCACGATAGGCGCAGGGATGCTGGCAATGCCGCTGGCGTCTGCGGGCGTTGGTTTTGGTGTCACTCTGGGGTTGCTGGTCTGTTTGTGGGGGCTGATGTGTTACACCGCCCTGCTGTTGCTGGAAGTCTATCAACACGTTCCTGCTGATACCGGGCTTGGTTCGCTGGCGCTGCGCTATCTCGGGCGTTACGGCCAGTGGGTGACCGGCTTCAGCATGTTATTTTTGATGTATGCGCTAACGGCGGCATACATCAGCGGTGCTGGCGAACTGCTGGCTTCCAGCCTGAGCCAGTGGTTGTCGGTGACCATGTCGCCTGCTACCGGGGTGTTGCTGTTCACCCTCGTCGGCGGTTGTATTATTTGCGTTGGCACCTCGCTGGTGGATTTCTTTAACCGTTTCCTGTTCAGCGCCAAAATCATCTTCCTGATTATCATGCTGGCGCTGTTACTGCCGCACATTCATCAGGTCAATCTGCTGACGCTGCCTGTCGAGCAAGGGCTGGCGCTGTCGGCCATTCCGGTTATCTTCACGTCATTTGGTTTTCATGGCAGCGTGCCAAGCATTGTCAGCTATCTGAATGGCAATGTACGTAAATTGCGCCGCGTGTTTATCATCGGCAGTTTTATTCCACTGGTTGCCTATATCTTCTGGCAACTGGCGACGCTCGGCAGTATCGACTCACCGGTGTTTAACGCATTACTGGCGACGAACAGCGGTCTGAATGGCTTGCTGCAGGCAATCCGCGAGGTGGTGGCATCGCCCCATGTCGAGCTCGCCGTGCATCTGTTTGCTGATCTGGCGCTGGCGACATCTTTCCTCGGTGTGGCGCTTGGGTTGTTTGATTATCTGGCCGATCTGTTCCAGCGTCAGAACACCGTACGCGGGCGTATGCAAACTGGCGTGATTACCTTTGTGCCGCCGCTGGCCTTCGCGCTGTTCTACCCACGCGGGTTCGTGATGGCGCTCGGCTATGCCGGCGTCGCGCTGGCGATACTGGCGCTGGTGATCCCGTCGCTGCTGGTTATGCGCAGCCGTCGTCATCACCCGGAGGCGGCGTATCGCGTGGCAGGCGGTAACATCGCCTTATGGCTGGTGTTTGCCTGCGGGATAGCGGTAATTGTGGTGCAGTGTTGTATCGCCGCAGGGCTGCTTCCGGCAGTCGGATAACAAAAATGGCCTTTCGGCCGTTTTTTATTGCTGACAGCAGTTTTTATATTTTTTCCCGCTGCCGCACGGACAAGGATCATTGCGACCGATTTTCGCATCGTTGCGTACCGGCTGCTTCATTACTGCGGCTTTCGGATGCGCCGTCCAGTAATCGAAAAGAGACAGCGCCGCTGGTGCGATTTTCTCAATGCTGTCGATAAATTCTTCAGCCGTGAAATTATCCAGACGCGCGAAGTTCTCTTCTGTACCGTGCAGCGCAATGGCATCCAGCGCCTGCTGTTTCGCATCCGGCAAACCGGACCAGTCTGCCAGTGCCACACCGCGCATATAGCCAAAGCACCACTCTTCAACAATCGTCAGGATCTGACCTTCTTCTTCGCGAGTGCCAAACAGCGGTTCGAACTGATCCGGGTAATCGCTAAGACGCTCGGCGATATCGTTCATATGTTGCAGGGTTAAATTGATAAAGCGATCGCGTTCTCGCTCATTCCTCCAGCGTGGCACAGCCTCCGCCCCGCCCCACACTGCCAGCAACCAGTCAGCAGGTTCTGTCTCATGCGGTGCCGAAAGAATGGCGGTCAGCATGCCATCCAGTTCAGACACATCAAGGACAGACTTCTCGCTGCCGTGTGTCGCCAGCGTGTCGTCGAGCCACTCGAGTTCGCTTTCGTTCAGGGGGCCGGTTTTCATTACGGGATACTCTTCAGAAAATTGGGGTGGCCATTTTAATCAAAACCGGTAGAAATTTCTCTTTCTCCGGGGGATATTGTTAGAACAACCTGCACAGGAGACGCTTATGTATTACACGTTCGGCAATACCACCATCCATTTCTACCGGTATCAGAGTACGATGTATGTCGCTCACTGGGATGGTGGCAATGTGAGCAGTGAGAACTTCAGGCAGTTCATCGAACAGATAACGCAAAAGACGGGGATTGACGCGAAAGAGATTGATGTCGCCGCACGCGACTATTTCAATAATGTTGACTAACGCTTGCAAATAAAAAACCGGGAAAACATGTTCCCCGGTTTTGTTTTTACGCGAGCCTGTTACATCATCAGAACGAGGCTTTAATACCAATCATCGCCGCGGTATCGCTGTAGCCTTTGTCACCGATCTGCTGACCGACGTTACCCCACAGGGTGACGTTCTTCGTCAGCTGACCTTCTACACCGGCTTTCAGTTCACCAATATTGCGGGCCCCTGCCAGTTCCACCTGCTCGCCGTTCAGCGACACACCAAAGTCTTTGCTGTTGTGGATCCAGTTGGCTTCCACGAACGGCTGGAAGGTGCGGCCTTTACCGTCATCAAGTTTATTGTGACCGTGGCCGTACAGACGCACACCAACG
>NZ_JMTB01000004.1 GCF_000734965.1 Trabulsiella guamensis ATCC 49490 | reverse complement strand
TGCTTCCGGGCGTACCGCGTGCTCTTTCGGCTCAGCCGGTTTCTGCGGTGTTACCGGGTTTTGCGGTACGACAGGGTCGGCCGGGTCTTGCGGATCAACCGGGTCAACCGGGTCAACCGGGTCAATCGGGTCAATCGGATCTTCCGGAGACAGCGCGCTGCTAAGGTACCAGTTCGCCGCGTTCTGGCCTTCGCCACGCTGCAGGGTATAGTCATAGGCACCAGCAATGATACGGCCACTTTGTTTGAACTCGCCGTCTGAATCCCCACCCACGCTAATCAGCTCGATACCGTCAGTAGTGAGACCACCCGCGCCGCCGGCGTTCAGCACTTTAACGTTGGTGGTACCGCTGGTGTTGCCGCTAATCAGCAGACGGTCGGTCGGAGAACTGTCATCACCCAGTTGGGCGTTCATCACGATATTACCGTTATTACCGCGATAATCACCGTCCACCGTCAGAGTCTTGAAGGTGGCAGCATCACGCGTCAGTTTACGCGTCTCAGTCGCTGGCGGCATAAAGGTCAGCGTGGAACCGTTCAGTGTCAGGTTAGTGATGTTGGAATCACCCACCATATCCCACTGACTGTTGCTGCCATTCAGCGCGAGGTTGATGGTACCAGTACCTTCAGTCGCCGTATCGCCATAGATGTATGAGTTATCACCGGTCGCAATATTAATACTGTGTACACCTGCCGCGTACATTTTCCCCCAGGCAACTAACTTATTGTTATTAACAATGTTTGTTGAACTGGTACCACTGGAGCTGTAACCGAAGATAGAATAAATCGTGCCCGCGGCGGAATCATAAGACGCCTGGCTGCCTAAGGTGACATCCCCAGTAAAATGATCGTTAGAACCCCGTTGTTCCACTAAATAAACCGTTTTCCCGCCCTGGGACTGGACGTTAATGTTTTTAATTACCGTATCAGTCGTCGCGTCATCAGCACCACCGCTGTAATAGCCGGTTAACGTCGCTGCATTTCCGCCAGAAACTTTCACACTGGCGTCATTAATGCGGTACTTTGTGGCCCCCTCCGTCTCAGAATCGTGCAGCCGGATGCCATCAACGTTGCTATTCCCTGACACATCCACCGTAATTTTATTGATGGCGACACTTGTTGTTCCCATCTGGCTGATGCTTTCGAAACCAGTAACGCTTCCGCCAGAAGCGGCATCCCCACGGCTGATCCCCTTGATCGAAAGCTCGTTAAACGCGACGTTGTTGGTCAGGTAATCCGGGGTCCAGTCATCTCCACGGCCATGATAGACCGTGTCCCAGAGTTCAACCCCGACGACACTACCACTGATAATATCTACATCAACGGCGGTCTTCCCGGCGAAGGTGACATTATCGTCCTTAATACCGATCCCTTCGAGACGGCCAGGTGAACCCTCAAACATCCGGATATTCACATCACCCGTGAAGTTGGCCTCTTGCCCCTGTAAATCCAGGGCAGCATGATGTCCACGTCTGGAAAGTGGATCCTCGTCAATATAAGTAATATTGACATTTTCTGCATTGAGAATAGCGTCCTGCCGGGTCTCAATATTTCCTGTCGTGATGGTAGTCGTCCCTTTCAGATCGGCACGCGTACTACCACTAAGATAAATGGCGCTAACCGTATTGGTATCGCCAACCCTTGTTTCATGTTCATTAATGGTCAGGTTTTCAGCCTTCAGCACACCCGTATTTGTCAAACGAATGGCATCAGCCCTGTAATTACCATTCGTTAAATAATCGAACATGTAATTGAGAGTGAAATTCTTGCCAAGATCGACTGTACCGTCCTTAACCGTAATGAAATAACCCGGATTATAATAAAGGGAATCATCCGGATAGTCCCCGGCGCTGGTGATGGTCGTGTTATCCCCCATCGTTACCCGCGCATCATTAGTACCAATGTTGATATAGGACACATTGCTGCCGGTTGGAAGGTTGACTGTACGCTTGTCCGATGCCGTTGATTCATCAATAATAATACTGGCAGGTGCCGATGCTGCAACGACGGCCGCTGAAGATAATATTGCGCTGATA
The DNA here is from genome assembly GCF_000734965.1 of Trabulsiella guamensis ATCC 49490. Classification (GTDB taxonomy): domain Bacteria; phylum Pseudomonadota; class Gammaproteobacteria; order Enterobacterales; family Enterobacteriaceae; genus Trabulsiella; species Trabulsiella guamensis. The sequence goes on along the minus strand of NZ_JMTB01000004.1, from coordinate 53,937 downwards.
AACAACGCTATTTTAGTAGGTTTGAAATACGTACTCATATAATACGAACCTTCTTTTCCCATGGATATTAAATTAAAAAAATCATTCCATTACACATCCGAACAAATTCCTCATATGACCAGGAGCAACCAGTGAAGTCAGATATGTTGCAGCGGCCAAAATCGCACTTAATACCCGTGCATTTCGGTATTAAGCGAAATAATTGGCTGGAATATTTTACCAATCCAGATTATTTCAAGTTTGTTCAAACCAGGTAGTACACGAATTGTATTTTCGAAGTTTAGAGAGGTGATCTCAAATGAAATAGCTTTAAACACATAACAAATCACAGGTTGAAATTACGTGAATAAAGAACACCATCACTCTGTTTTGTAAGCCTTTTTTTGTGAGGACAATCATTTAAGATGCTGTTGATTATTCTTAAGTGCTACTTAAAAACATTATCTGAAGATAAAACGAAGAGTATGAATTCGGAATTCGTGATGGGGAGGTTTGGCTTTTTTGAAAGGAACAGAGATAAAAAAAACCGCCTGAGAAGGCGGTTACACGACACTGCTTATCATTGATTTTATTCGTCTTTCCCAATGGTACCCGGAGCGGGACTTGAACCCGCACAGCGCGAACGCCGAGGGATTTTAAATCCCTTGTGTCTACCGATTCCACCATCCGGGCTCGGGATGTAAAGTGGAGGCGCGTTCCGGAGTCGAACCGGACTAGACGGATTTGCAATCCGCTACATAACCGCTTTGCTAACGCGCCTGAGTACTGCCACACCCGCAAAATTGCCGATGCCTTAAACTGGAGCGGGAAACGAGACTCGAACTCGCGACCCCGACCTTGGCAAGGTCGTGCTCTACCAACTGAGCTATTCCCGCATCATCAAGGTTGGTTAATCACTTGATTTCATTATCGTCTGGCAATCTGCGCTGCCGTTCGATGCGTTGCATTCTACTTACCTGACGCACTGAGTCAACGATATTTTTCGCATTCAGGATCGTTTGCTGAATTTTGCGGCGAAACGATCACTGTTCAAGCAAATCGCCGCGCGCGGCATTGAGATACTGCAGCATGGACCACAGCGTCAGCACGGCAGCAACGAAGAACAGACCAATACCGGCCCACTCCACCCAGTCGTTCGGACGCCACAGCATCCATACCAGCGCTGTCATCTGGGCCGTGGTTTTCACTTTGCCGATCCACGATACCGCCACACTGCTGCGTTTACCCAGCTCCGCCATCCACTCACGCAGCGCCGAGATAATGATTTCACGGGCGATCATCGTCGCCGCCGGGAGCGTTACCCACCAGGTGTGATAATGCTCGGCGACCAGCACCATCGCGATTGCCACCATGACTTTATCAGCCACCGGATCGAGAAAGGCGCCAAAGCGCGTGCTCTGGTTCCAGCGGCGCGCCAGAAAACCATCGAACCAGTCGGTAACCGCCGCCACCAGGAAAATCAACGCACAAAGAAACGGTGCCCAGGTGAATGGCAGATAAAACGCCAGCACAAAGAATGGGATAAGGATGACGCGAAACAGAGTGAGCAACGTAGGGATATTAAATTGCATGGTGACGGTAACTATCTGTTGTCAGTAAAATATTAGCCCTATGTTGCTACAGAGCCCCTAATGTTTCAACGAGTAGAAGATCTTTTCTGCCAGACCGTGCGATATGCCCGGTACTTTGGCAATTTCCTCGACGCTCGCCTTCTGCAAACCTTGCAAACCGCCCATATACTTCAACAGCATCTGGCGGCGCTTTGGCCCCACGCCCTCGATGGTTTCAAGCGTACTGGAGCTCTTAACCTTAGCGCGTTTTTTTCGGTGCCCGGTAATCGCGTGGTCATGTGATTCGTCGCGGATATGCTGGATGACATGCAGTGCAGGCGAATCCGGCGGCAGGCTGAAACCCTCGCCTTCCGGTTCGAAGAACAGCGTTTCCAGACCCGCTTTACGATCTGATCCTTTTGCCACACCGAGCAAAATCGGGTGATGCTTATCCCATGTGACATCCAGCCCGGCAAATACCGCTTTCGCCTGCCCCAGTTGGCCTTTACCGCCATCGATAAGAATGACGTCGGGAATTTTATTGTCATCAATCGCCTTGCCATAACGACGACGTAGCACCTGATTCATGGCCGCGTAATCATCGCCTGGTGTGATGCCAGTAATATTATAGCGGCGATATTCAGCGCGCAGAGGGCCATTTGTGTCAAACACAACGCAGGAGGCGATAGTCTGTTCGCCCATCGTATGGCTGATATCAAAACACTCCATGCGTTTAATTTCAGGCAGTTTGAGCACTGTCGCCAGTGCGGTTAAACGCTGGGTGATGGTCGACTGTTGCGACAGCTTCGTCACCAGCGCGGTCGCCGCATTGGTGCGCGCCAGTTTCAGATAACGCGCCCGATCGCCTCGCGGCTTCGTCTGTACGTTAATTCGCCGTCCGGCGAATTCAGAAAGGGTATCCGCCAGCAGGGTTTTATCTGCAAGGGCGAAATCGAGCAGAATCTCAGACGGCAGCGTCCGCGACTGACTTCCCTGCAGATAAAACTGACCGACGAACGTTTCGACAATTTCACCCGTTTCTGTGCCACCCGGCACTTTCGGGAAGTAGCTACGGCTACCCAGCACTTTCCCCTGGCGAATAAACAGCACATGGACGCAAGCCATACCACCATCAAACGCAACGCCGATGACATCAAGGTCGTCGCCAGTATTGGAAACAAACTGTTTTTCAGTGACCCGACGCACGGCCTGGATCTGATCGCGAATGCGCGCGGCTTCTTCAAATTCCAGCGACTGACTGGCTTTTTCCATCCGCGCAATCAACTGTGTCAGTACCTGATCGTCTTTGCCGGAAAGGAACAGGCGGACGTAATCCACCTGCCGGGCATATTCGTCTTCACTCACCAGCCCGGCGACGCACGGCCCGAGACAACGACCAATCTGATATTGCAGGCAGGGGCGAGAGCGATTGCGGTAAACGCTGTTCTCGCATTGACGGATCGGGAAGATTTTTTGCAACAGCGCCAGCGTCTCACGCACCGCGTAGCCGTTCGGGAACGGCCCGAAATACTCCCCTTTCGCATGCTTCGCACCGCGATGGACAGCCAGACGCGGGTGCGTATCGCCACTGAGAAAAATGAACGGATAGGATTTATCATCCCGCAACAGCACGTTATAGCGCGGTTGATACAGCTTGATGTAGTTATGTTCCAGCAACAACGCTTCCGTTTCGGTATGCGTAACGGTCACGTCGATCTGGGTGATTTGCGACACCAGCGCTTCGGTTTTACGGGAGGCGAGATTGCTGCGAAAATAGCTGGAAAGCCGTTTTTTCAGGTCTTTGGCTTTGCCGACATAAATAACCGTGCCGCCGGCGTCATACATACGATAAACACCGGGCTGGCTGGTTACAGTCTTCAGGAAGGCTTTCGAATCAAACACATCACTCACTGATTTGCTAACGACTCCGCATTACACAGGCCATGACGAATTGCCAGGTGGGTCAGCTCGACATCGCCATGAATGTTAAGTTTACTAAACATTCTGTAGCGGTAGCTGTTCACCGTTTTAGGACTGAGATTCAGTTGCTCTGAGATCTCATTGACCTTCTGACCTTTGGTGATCATCAGCATAATCTGCAATTCACGTTCAGACAAACTGGCGAATGGCGACTCTGTTTTTTCCGGCTCAATCTGACTAAGCGCCATCTGCTGAGCGATGTCAGAAGCGATGTAACGCTGACCGGCATAGACCGAACGAATGGCGTTAACAACGTCCTGCGGCGCAGCACCTTTACTCAGGTAACCTGCCGCCCCCGCCTGCATGACCCTGGCGGGGAGTGGGTTTTCAGTATGCACTGTCAGCATAATGACTTTGGTGTCGACGCAAGCGCGCGCAATTTTTCGCGTCGCTTCGAGTCCACCAATGCCGGGCATGTTCATATCCATTAACACGACATCGACAGCATTTGCACGGCACCACTTAACGGCATCCTCACCGCAGTTAACTTCACCGGCAACTTTAATACCCTTTATATCTTCCAGAATGCGTCGTATCCCTGCGCGCACCAGTTCGTGGTCATCAACAAGAAGGACGTTGATCAAAGGAATAATCTCCAGAATAGGGATAACGCTACTGATTCTATATCACCACCATATTAACGGGTTTTATCTTAACTTTGAAACTTAAAAAATGTCCTACTCCGCATTTTACTCCTTTTTCTGGAAATCAGACTGTACATCTACTGGAAAGTCACCTGGAACATAGGCACTGCGTTAAGTTTTTTTAAGCAATTTCCATACACTACTTCCGAAAAACCCAAGAAAAGTCTGAGAGAATAATGGCGAAATTAAATATGTAACAAGAATTAACCAGAGAAGAACCTGATTTAAACAATATTGGCGAGCATATATCGAAGCGGCAGTATAATGCCGTCCGCAATTGCATTTTTCGTTGATAATTAGGACAAAAAACAAGCACTCCATTTTTTGACTAATCTTGTGTTATACTTCGCCGCCTTAACTTTACTTAACGCATATAAACACAATCACCGGAGCGTGCCGGGGCTGCAACGAGGCGACCTGCGGGATGATGTGGCATGCGCGCACGACTTTAATGAGGAACCAGATGAGCACACCTGATTTTTCCACTGCCGAAAATAATCAACAACTCGCCCAGGAAGTGACCTGTCTGAAAGCACTGCTGACGCTGATGCTACAGGCGATGGGCCAGGCCGACGCGGGCCGCGTGATTATCAAAATGGAAAAGCAAATCATGCAGATGGAAGATGAGGCTCAGGCTGCCGTTTTTTCCAGCACTGTTAAGCAGATTAAACAAGCGTACCGCCAGTAATTCTTTCCAGACCGGCTGACGACACACCCTCAGCCGGTTTCCTTCAGCGCATTGCGCTCAGATGATCCCCGTCGCCGCCGCATAACAGGCAATCTGCGTTTTATTCGGTGCGTTGAATTTCTTTTGCATATTCTTTTGATGAAAATTCACTGTGTTCTCTGAAATCGACAGGATCATCGCGATTTCCGCGGAGGTCTTGCCTTCCGCCGTCCATTTCAGGATCTCCAGCTCACGTTTGCTGAATCGCATTTCTGCCGGCACCACCATCTCGTCTTCCAGCCTCAGTAGCGCCAACAGGCTCTGCTCAGTCAGCGTCTGTAACCGTAGTTCCATTTCGTCATCTTCACATACCGCCTCCCCCGACTCGCTTTCCCGCGAGACAGACAAAAAGCCCATCGCCCGATTCGGTAACATCAGACATTGTGTCACGCCGTTGCGCAAGCCGTGATCACGTGCGGAATCCCATAACAATGAAGCGTCACTAAATAAGTCATCGTCCCAGCGTAAATGTCCGCGACAAAAATTTTCTGCTTTTAATACCGGATCTATGGCATGGAATTTCTCCGCCATATAATGCGACCACCAGCGTTCGGGATAGGTGGTGTGAATAGATAGCTTCGGACGTGTAAAGGGAACCGGGTGTCGGACGCAGAGTGAAAAATAGTCATATTCCAGCCGCTCCGTTTGCTGCTGTAAAAGCGTATAGATCTGCTCGCTCGTTGTTATTGACTGGAAATGTTGCAGCATTTGCCGCCGCCATCTGAAAAAATCATCGTCCCTCATAACCAACGAATAAACCTCTAAGTAATAATCATTATTATGAATCTCGAAATTAGCACAAATTTCCTATTCATATGAATGAAATATCCCATTCCGTGAAATAAAAGGGTAATTCATTCTGAAGGAAATGTTAATGGCGCTGGATTGAGATAGGAAAACGACACACCTGCAGTACTTGCCAGATGCGTCGTTGAAAGTAATGTTATGAACGGATGCGTTACTTAATGAGAAACTTGGCGAGGAACTGGCGCGTACGCGGTTGTTTTGGATCAGTGAACAAGGTTTTGGCATCGCCCTGCTCAACGATACGCCCCTGATCCATAAAAATCGCTCTGTCCGCAACATCACGAGCAAAACTCATTTCATGAGTCACGATAACCATCGTGCGTTTTTCCTGTGCCAGCTGGCGAATGGTGTTCAGCACTTCACCTACCAGTTCAGGATCCAGCGCTGATGTCGGCTCATCAAACAGGATCACGTCCGGGCGCATGGCCAGCGCGCGGGCAATCGCCACACGCTGCTGCTGACCGCCGGAAAGACGACGCGGATAGCTGGTCTCTTTCCCCTTCAGCCCGACTTTCTCCAGCAGATCCAGCGCACGCTCGCTGGCATTCGCCTTGTTTTCGCCTTTCACGAACACAGGCCCTTCAATGATATTTTCCAGCACCGTGCGGTGCGGGAAGAGATTAAAGTTCTGGAAAACGAATCCCACATGCTGACGCAGACGGCGAATCAGCCCTTTCTGCTGGCTGAGCGCGCGTGCAGTATCAATGGTAATATCCCCGACTTTGATCGTACCGCTTTCTGGTTGTTCCAGCAGGTTGATACTGCGCAACAGGGTGGTTTTGCCTGAGCCGCTGGGGCCGATGATCGCGACAATTTCACCTTCGTTCACTTCAAGATCGATGCCGTGCAGCACCGTCTGACCATGAAATTTCTTCACCAGGTTTTTGACTTCGATAGCACTCATTTCGGATCACGCTCCTGGCGGTTAAGCTGATTTTCAAAATAGTTCTGCAGGGTCGATAGTACCGTCGCCATCACCCAGTAAATCAGCGATGCCGCCAGATACATAGTGAAGACTTCCAGCGTACGCGAAGTGATGAGCTGCGCCTGGCGAAACAGTTCCGGCACCTGAATGGTAGCAGCGAGCGAGGTATCTTTTACCAGGCTGATAAAACTGTTCGACAGCGGCGGCAGCGCCACCCGCGCAGCCTGCGGCAGAATGGCGCGACGCAGTGTCTGCCACGGCGTCATACCAATACTGGCCGCCGCTTCCCACTGCCCTTTGTCAATTGACGAAATGGCAGCACGCAGCGTTTCGGATGCATACGCGGCGGTGTTGAGCGACAGGCCAATCATCGCCGCCGGGATCGGATCCAGTTCAATGCCGAATTGCGGCAGACCGTAGTAGATCATAAACAGCTGCGCGATGAGTGGCGTCCCGCGAAAGATGGAGATATAAAAACGCGCCAGCCACCGGACCGGCCAGAGGGCCGACATACGCATCAGCGCGAGGATAAACCCCAGCAACAGGCCAAAAATCATGCCACCGACGCTGAGCTGAAGTGTAAAAATGGCCCCATTTAACAAATACGGCGCCGAATCGAACACCAGTTGGATACTTTCTTGCATTATTGATTTTCTGCGTTAGATGTGAGGATGGTAAGCAAACAGCGCTGGCGCCCCGCCCGTATGAACAAACAAAATGGCGCCGTCATCCCTGAAACGCTTCTGAGTAATGCCGTCGATAAGCCCGGCCATCGCTTTACCGGTGTAGACCGGATCAAGCAGAATGCCTTCAAGCGAAGCCAGTAGTTTAACCGCTTCCATGCCTGCTTCATTCGGCATGCCGTAGCCAGGCGCGAAGTACTCATCCCACAGCAGGATGTCTGCTTTTGCGTCGAGTTCGAGGCTGGCGGCAATCGACTGTTGCAGCGCCACCACTTTCGGCTTCTGTTCCGTCACGGTGCGCGAGACAGTAACGCCAACCAGCGAAACGTCCGGCAACAGTTGCTCAAGGCCCACCGCCAGTCCGGCATGGGTGCCTGCGCTACCAGAAGCGACCACGATGGACGACAGATCCACCACGTCTTCACACTGCTGAGCGATTTCCAGCGCGCTTTCAACGTAACCCAGCGCACCCAGCGCGTTTGAACCGCCTACCGGGATTACGTACGGACGGAAACCCTGTAATTCCAGGCGGGTCGCCAGGTCGTCGAGTTGCGCGGTGGGATCGGTCAGCGCGTCGCACATTTCTACCTGCGTGTTAAATAAATCCAGCAACAGACGATTGCCGTTGGTGAGATAGTTTTCTGCACGGGTGTTGATGGGGTTTTCCAGCAGCGCAACGCAATGAAGGCCAAGTTTTGCCGCGACCGCCGCAGTCTGGCGTACATGGTTGGACTGAATAGCGCCTGCCGTTACCAGCGTATCGGCGCCTTCGCGCAGCGCATCGGCGGCGAGGAACTCCAGTTTGCGTAGTTTGTTGCCGCCCATCGCCATCGGTGTGACGTCATCGCGCTTGATGAAAATTTCGCGTCCAAGGTGATCGGAGAGACGGGGCAAAAACTCCAGCGGTGTCGGTGCGCCAATAAATTCCAGCCGTGGGAAACGTGTTAAATTTTGAAGTGACATAGCATCTCCTGACTCATCTGTTTTTATTATGCACGCACTTGCCCTGGAAATAAAAAAAGGCGCCAGAATCAGCGCCTTTTTTAACCAGGGGTGCTTATTGCGTCACATCAGCACCAAACCATTTCTCAGACAATGCCTTCAGACTTCCGTCTTTTTGCATGTCGGCAATCGCACCGTCAATCGCTTTCAGCAGATCGTCGTTGCCTTTACGCAGCGCCACACCCGCTTCCTGACGTGAGAACGCTTCGCCAGTCACGGCCAGCGTGTTGTTGGTTTTTTTCACTAAATCCAGCGCTGCCAGGCGGTCAACCAGAATGGCGTCAATACGACCGACGCGCAAATCCTGATATTTTGTCGGGTCGTCGTCATAAGTGCGGATATCCACACCCGGAACGTTGCCGCGTAACCACTCTTCGTAATTGGTCCCGAGGCCGACACCCACTTTTTTGCCTTTCAGATCGGCCGCGGTTTTGATAGCGCCTTCATTCCCCTTTTTCACCAGCGCCTGAATACCCGAAACGGTGTACGGCGTAGAGAAATCATACTTTTTCTTACGTTCGTCAGAGATGGTGACCTGATTGATGACCACATCGATACGTTTAGAATCGAGCGCCGCCAGCATACCGTCCCACTTGGTCGGCTTGAGATCGGCCTTCACGCCAAGGTGTTTTGCCAGTTCATTGGCGAATTCCACCTCAAACCCGGTCAGCTTGCCATCGTCCCCCTGGAAGCTGAACGGAGGATAGGTTCCCTCAAGGCCAACACGCAGCGAGCCGCGTTCTTTGACCTGATTCAACAGATTCTCAGCGGCGAACGTTTTGGCGCTAATCCCCGCCATTAACGCCACCGCCATCACACCCATCAGTGCCTGACGGCCAATAAGAGCTAGCTTCATCGTCTTCCCATCATCCCAATAGTTTTAAGTAGTTACTGTAGTGTAAGGTGTTTATCGCCAATGGCAAACACGACTACGCTACATCTTATTCAAATTTAATATATATCCGAGGTTGTGGGATAAGCCAGATTTTGCATCTTAACCGGGGCAGTCAGCGCCTGGAACTGGGCGTACTTGCGCAGGGCAATGCGGTAGTTATTGGTGCTGGTGGCTGGCAGCCACGGCGCCAGGTTGTCATCCAGATAGCCATTAGTCAGAAGCTCCCGTGGAACATTAAGCTCTGTCAGGTGATTGCCGAGGCGACGCAGACGGACAACATATTCGCGCACCGTGCCGGGGCTCATGTCGGTCTGTTCGAAAAGGTATTGTTTAAAACCGATAATATCGAAAAAATCGCTCTGCTCTTTGCAATGCAAATCACCGCAGAAACGACACAGGGCGACCCATTCCTGGCGCTCCTGTTGCCACTCTTCTTCGTTCATTAAGGTGTCGAGACGGGAAATCGCGATTTTATTGACTATCTCACCGCGCCTGACCAACGTGATGCGGTCGAGCAGCTTATGGCAGTGAGCACAATGCGTTTGGCTATGTTTAAAGTCTTTAAGGTAGCGGCTTAACGGCCGTCTTTTTACTTGCTGCACCGTCATGATAACTCCTGGTTGTCATTGGTTGTGCGGCATTTTTCAGGGGTGATGAACTCATCAACGTCCTATAACTTACCCAGCTTGGTACGCAGACGTTTGATGGCCTGGCTGTGCAACTGGCTGACACGCGATTCGCCCACTTCCAGTACCGCGCCAATCTCTTTGAGATTAAGCTCTTCCTGGTAGTAGAGCGTCAGCACAAGCTGTTCGCGTTCCGGTAGCGCTTCGATCGCCTCGATCACACGCTGCCGCAAGTTGCCTTCCATTAACTGGAAGAGCGGGTTTTCCTGTTGGTTCTCCTCGGTCACCAATTCAATACTGTCGCCATGCTCTTCTCTCCATTCATCGTAAGAGAAAAGCTGGCTGTTATTGGTGTCCAGAAGCATCTGACGATACTCCTCAACAGGAATACCGAGTCGTTGTGAGACTTCGGTTTCCGTGGCGTTACGCCCCAGCTCTTGTTCCAGCTGCCCCATCGCCTGCGCCACTTCGCGCGCGTTGCGTCGGACGCTGCGCGGCACCCAGTCCCGGCTGCGCAATTCATCCAGCATCGCACCGCGAATGCGTTGCACTGCGTAAGTGGTAAATGCCGTTCCTTGCAGAGCATCGTAACGTTCCACAGCATTCAATAACCCGATGCCGCCCGCCTGAAGCAGATCGTCCAGTTCCACGCTCGCCGGCAATCGCACCTGTAGGCGCAATGCTTCATGGCGCACCAGAGGTACGTAACGCTGCCATAGCGAGTGTTTATCCATTACACCTTCAGCGGTATACAGTGAATTCACGATAAACAGCCCTGCAATAGTTGAGTTATCGGCATGATTATCCGTTTCTGCAGGGGTTTTAATCGGCAGAATAGTGGTCTAAATCGGCGTTTATTTGCAGCTTATGATGCAATTAACTGAAAATTCAGGTGTTATTTTTTACCCTAAGCGAAACGCTTTTGGCCTGTTGTGAGGGAGCAATGCATGGATACCGCAGGTTAGACGGTATCCGGGAGAATTACTTAAAAACGCGCTTATTACTGTTTGAACGATGAATTTTGGCTGGATTGCCAAAAGCGACAGCATCATCGGCCAGGTCCTTTGTTACCACCGAGCCCATGCCGATCACCACATCGTTGCCAATCACCGACAGCTCTTTGATGACGCAGTTCATGCCGAGAAATGTTCCCTCGCCAATTGTCGTTTTACCGCCGAGCGACACCTGACTGCAGACCACACTGTGAGCGCCCACCTGGCAGTCGTGACTGATGTAGGTATTGGGCTGGATCAGCGCGTTATCGCCGAGCGTGACGTTACACGAGATAAACGCGCCCTGCCCGACCAGCACACCCGCGCCGATGTTAGTGTCTTCAGGCACAAACACGCCAGGATGCACCAGCGTCGCCAGGGGGGCTTTGGGCAACACTTTATTGGCCAGCATGCGGCGATGCGCGGGTTCACCAAGGGCGATGGAAATTTCCACATCATGAAAATCCAGCGCTTCAAAGCGGTACACCGGCACGCCGGACACCGACGTCGCGTCAGTCATATCATCAATAAAAAAGATGTCGTCCCAGCGCGCCGCGACCTGATTAATCTGGCGGGCAAGCACCAGCGTTTCACGCCCCTGCCCGCCTGTTCCGTAGATACCTAATTTCATGCGACCTTATCCACCTGAGTCAGTCCGACCTGTTGGCGAATAATATTCACGACACGGGCCTGATCTTCAAGTGTGAGATCCGGGTAAATCGGTAAACAGAGTATTTTTTCAGCGATGTCGCTGGCTACCGGCAGGCTTTCTGGAGATGCCGATGGCAAATGACGATACATAGAGAAAGAACTGATCAGCGGATAAAAATAGCGACGCGAATAGATATTCTGCGCTTTCAGCGCATCATACAGCCAGTCGCGGCTGACCGGGAACGTGCTTTCCACGCGAATCGGGAAATAGGCATGGTTCCACTCAATATCATCCGTCACGGAGAACGTGCCAATTCCCGGAATATCGCTCAGCCATTCACAGTAGCGCTGATAAATTTCCGCACGGCGCGCCAGGGCATGATCAATATGCCCCAGTTGCACCAGACCAAAAGCCGCCTGCACTTCGTTCATTTTGGCGTTAATTCCCGGCGCCACGACTGTCGTTTCTCCGGCAAAACCGAAGTTTTTCAGATAATCGATGCGCTGTTTCATGCGAGCGTCAGGGCAAATAATCGCCCCGCCTTCAAAGGTGTTAAACACTTTAGTGGCATGGAAACTGAGAATAGAAAGATCGCCGCAGTTCAATATGCTGTGGTTATTTTTCTTCACGCCGAACGCATGGGCGGCATCGTAAATAACTTTTAAGCCCCACGCATCGGCGATGGACTGAATTTTATCAACGTTGCAGGGAATGCCGTAGCAATGCACCGGCAAAATCGCTGATGTCGCTGGGGTAATAAGCGCTTCAATTTTGTCCGGGTCAATATTGCAGGTCACCGGGTCAATATCGGCAAAGACCGGTGTTAATCCATTCCACAGCAGCGAATGGGACGTCGCGACAAACGAATAAGGCGTGGTGATCACCTCACCGGTAATGCGCAGCGCCTGTAGCGCGGTGAGTAGCGCCAGCGTACCGTTGGCAAACAGGCACAGGTGTTCAACACCCAGATATTCTGCCAGCTCTTTTTCTAATTGTTGATGCCAGGTGCCGCCGTTAGTCAGAAATTTTTTCTCCCAGATTTTCTCCAGGTACGGAATAAACTCTTCCAGCGGCGGAAGCAACGGGCTGGTGACATAGATGTCTTTCATCGAAACCTCTGCGAAGCGTATTTTTAGTAAACGGTTCCACCACCGTCTGTCGATAAGTGCGTGGCGTTACCTGCTTCGTCGATAACAAAAGAGCGCGGCGTTTGTCCCTGGCAATACAGCGTCCATGCATGGCGCAGCGCATATTCCAGATGCTCCGCAGCATTAAAACCGTCTTTCGTTTCAACAGGTATTTGGTTACGCATTCCGAGTCGGATGGCATTAAGTTCTTCAAAATGGTCACGCCAGTACAGGGCTTTATTGACGTAGTCGTTTTTATCCATAGCAATAAATTGACTCAGCCCGTAACTGTTCATATTTTCCACGCCCTGACGGCAGGCGAGCGTATCGCCGCATAACGTCAGTGTGGGCACGCCCATCCATGCGGCATGGTTGGTGGTGGTGCCGCCGGTATACGGGAAGGTATCCAGCAAAATATCAACGCGGTGATGGCAGGCGAGGTATTCCGCCAATGGCATGCGGCCCTGGAAAATAAGCCGTTCTTCGCTGACGCCGAACGCCGCGAGCTGTCGCGTAATACTCTGGATTACGTTCGTATCGCTCATAAAGCCAATTAACAGCCGGGATTGCGGATATTTGACCAGGATCTCAGCCCACAGACGCAACACCTCTTCGTTTATTTTTTTCGGTCGGTTGAAGCTGCCGAACGTGATATAGCCGTTGGTCAGTGCCGGCAGCAGGTTTATTTCCGGGCTGTTTTTATCCGGCTCGAACAATTTACGCATCGGCACATAAATGATTTTTTCGAGGAACTGCTTCTCAAGGCCTGGCGGGTTCATACAGCCTGTCGAGAGAATGCGGTAATCCATTGCGGAAAGCCCGGAAGTGCCCGGATAGCCAATCCACGTCATTTGCACTGGTGCCGGACGCAGCGCAAACACCGGCAGGCGCGTATAGGTAGTGTGGCCGGAAAGATCGATCAGAATGTCAATTTCATCGGCATTGATCTGTTTCGCCAGTTCTATGTCGCTCATCAGTTCGGCGTCCCTCCACAGCACCGCGCCGGATTGCAGATGTTCGGTGATGCTGTCTTTCACTGGCGAGGCGCTGTAACCCACCAGTTCGAAATGCTGGCGGTTAAAACTGTCCCAGAACGGTAGCAGGAAGTTGCTCACCGGATGCTGGCGCAGGTCGCCGGAGACAAAACCAAGGCGCAGTTTTCGCTGCGGATCGGTATTAATACGGCGATCCGGTGTGAAATCACGATCTTTTGCCCACGCCTCAATGCGGCGACCATATTCTTTATGCTTCTCTAATTGCTCTGCCGGACTGAGACTGTGGTCATGGGTGACCACAAACAGCAGGCAGGTAAAACTGTCAAAATAATCAGGTGACAGCTCAAGGGATTTTTCGAGGAAATACTTCGATTCTTCCAGATTTTGGTTATCACTAAGGATCACCCCGAGCATCGCCAGATAGCGGGAGCTGTCCGGCTGATAGCGAAACGCCTCGCGGCTACATTTTTCCGCCATCGGGTTATCGCCCTGCCCGTGATAAAGTGTCGCCAGCGAGTGCCAGAATCCAGCACTTTTGCCATCCAGACGTAGCAAACCATGGATGATTTTCCGCGCATAGAATGGCTGTTCTAGCTTTTGCAGCGCGGTCGCCAGGTCAAAGTAAATATCAAGGCTCGAAAAGTAATAGCCCATCAGCTTGCAGAGCGCGGATAGTGCATCCTGCCAGGCGCTGGTCAGAATACAGGCGCGGGAATAACAGCGGAGGATGTGCAGATCATCCGGCGATTCCGCCAGCAGGCCTCGCGCGTAGTCGCGAGCTTCCCACGCTTTGCCAAGACTAATCAGCCGATTAACCTCGGTATAGATGGCTTCTACGGCCTGCTCATCATGCGCCGCCTTCGGCTCCTGATACCGCTCATCGGCCAACAGGCCCCCCCGTTTCACGCTGACACTAAGTAACAGCAGCGTAGTGATGAGTGGCTTTAGTCTGACCGTGTCGCCCTGGCGCAAGAAGCGCTGGATCGCGGTTTTCCAGGCGTCCGTCGAGCCGGTCAGCATCCCCTTCGCACGCAGCGACATAAAGCTTTCCCACGCCTCATCGTCCGTGGCGGCAAACCCGGATTGCAGGTACTGCCGCTCCAGCGCAGTCACCTCGACCGTGACACCCCAGAGATTGGTAGCCGTCGCCGCGTCGTCAGTCAGCCGACAAAGTGGTTGCAGAACCGCGTCGTGCGCGTCGTTATAAGGGCCCGCAAAAGTGCTCCAGTGCAGCCCGTCTGGTTGGATCAGGTAGAGATCACGTAATGACTCGCGTACTGCATCGCGGGTGTCACCGGGTTTTTCCGGCATACGGGTGTTAAAGACCAGTTGTTCGAAGCTGAGGCTCATCGGCCACGCGCCGCCAAGCAGATCGAGAATTTGCAGCGTCACCTCATTGGGGGTACTTACCGGCTGGCCGCTGGCGCTACGATGACCATTCATGATCCGTCCGTCATCCGTCAGCATGCGGGTGAAGCTCCCGGCCCAGTGCAGTTGCTCCAGGTGTTGCAGATCGGGTTTTGCCTTTGGCGCCTGGTTAACCTGGGGCGAAAGCAGCGTCACACGTTCCGCCCGGTTTACCGCCAGATCCAGATACTGCTGCGCCAGTTGTCGTGGCGTGTTTTCGGCAATCAGACCATGCAACTGTTGCAATGTACCATTATAGGCTTCAGGCAGTTCAGACTGCGGGGTCGCATCACCCACCGGACATAACCCGAGCTCCGCCATATGCTGGTGAAAATCGCTGTACCAGGCGGCAGGTGCGGAGTCGATCAGATACGCAAAGGTGAGCGCGGTGTCGTCCAGCGTTTCCGCCTCCAGCACCCGGTTTTTCAGTTCGCCGTCGGCGAGAGTCATCGCCATCCAGCCCAGCATTCCCCGGGCGCTGGTCAGCGGATCGGCGTTTTCATCGCCACGACGCAAATGGAACGCCAGCGCATCGCGTAACTGTTGTGCGCTACTGGCCCCGGGCAGTACGCTGTGCTGCAGGCTGATAATGCCATTAGCGGAGAGATGCTCACGGCACCACGTCAACAGCGCATCACGCTCTGCTGCGCCTGAACAGGCAAAAACGCCATGAATGATGATGTAGTCAAACTGACCCGGATCCACCGCCAGCAAATCACCCAGCCCGGCAGCAAACGGCTCGATATTGGAGAGTGCCAGTGCCGCGATCTCTTGTCTCGCCTGTTCAATCTGGTTTTCATCGATATCGACGCCAATACAGACGCTCTGCGGCCACGCGCGTGCATGGGCGATAAGCCCTCCGGCGTTACCGCAGCCTAACTCGAGGATCCGCGCAGTGGCGGGCAAAGCCAGCGAAATACCGTGCAGCAAAGCACTGGCATGGAGAGTGAATGGGGTCATATAGCGGTTAAGGTGTTGCATATTCACGGGCGGCATCCATTTTGTATTCAGTAAGCTTCATGCGCTGCGAGGTATTTTTCGCAGAGGGCTGTTTTGTATTGCTGGTACACGCCGTCACCATTTTTCTGGGTAGCCACGCTCCAACTAAAGGCAGTATCCTGATGATTTACATCGATTAAACGCACCGCCGACTCGCGACCAATTCGCATTTGATCCACCGCCGGCAGGACGTCTACGGCAAAGGAAAGCGCCACATGCTCAAGAAATCTGACAGCATTTCCACTCGCCAGATTGCGATCGATAAAACGAGCAACGATGTCGAGATAGCTAAAACCGAGCGCATCAGCATCTGCATACAGGAACCCGCTCCGTACCCGCTCCCACATTGGCGCTGCGTCGTTCTGCGTCAGGATCAGTCCTTTCGGGTAGATGGTGTGGAGCGTCTCATGCCAGCGCTGGCGTACCAGGCAATCGGCATCGAGTAGCAGTACCGGGGCGGCGAATTGCTCCAGCGCATAGCGCATGAAAATAAAACGGCGTGAGGCGTAATGGACGTTATTCCCGCGGACAACGGGCACCACTTCGGTACTGAGCGAAATTGCAAGATTGGGAAAGCGCTGCACCAGTTCACGCACCTGCGCTTCCAGATCGTCATCGCAGTTATACACATGCAGGTGAATATTTAATTCCGTGCCATTGGTGTCATAAACAGAAGCCACCAGCGCGCGGGCATGTTCGAGATAATATTTTTTATCGCAGGCCACCAACACGGTGGTTTTTCCGTTGCCAACATGCGGAATGCGCCACTGATAGCGGGAATAGTCCGGCAGCGGCTCAGCCTCCGCCAGCGGGCGAAAATCAATGAACGACTCAGGAACGCCGCCCAGCCGGTAAATACCGCAGACCACCATCAGCAGGGTAAAGGGATCTTCACCAATCAGGGCTGAATCCGCAGTCAGATGCTGGATAACGATCTGTGCCTGGTTATCGTCTTCCTCCATCAAACAGATCAGCAACAGGATTTTCAGTACCACTGCGGAATTGCTGAGCAGAGAAAGGTTATTAGAAATGAGGAACAGTGCGGATTCGATTTCATTAATCCGGAACAGGATCTGCACCGCTGCCACCACGAAATTAAGCGATTTATCTTTTTGCAGCGCTGCAACCACATACTGGGTCACTTCTTCTGCCATCGCTGCGGGATACGCCTGCTGCTGACCCTGCTTTTTGTGATCAAAGGCATTGTTCGCCAGTGTAATAGCGCACATTAAGTCTTTTAACGCCTCGTCTTTCTCTGCCTTAAGCCCTGTCATCGCGGCCAGGAGCTTCGGCTTCATCGTACTGAGGTCGCTGTTGCTGTAATGCAAAATCTCGGCGACCACGTGCGCCGGAAGCACATCTGCTTCCGGCAGATCAAGTGTTCGGGTAAAAACATCACGGTAATACTGGTGCATGGCACGTGTGCGAGAAAATTTTGTCATTCTTTTCGGCTCAATAGTTGCGTGACCTGAAGCGCGCACGTTCAGGCAGAGTGAGGCTAGTTTTTGATAAATTAACATCCGCAATCGCAGAGTGATGGAGGAATAAAAAACACAATTAGCGGCTTATTTTGCACATTGCCTGGCGGGCTACCGGCCTGAATCAGCAATAAAAAAAGGCTGCTGTTGCCAGCAACCTTTTTGTGACTCTGCGTAAGAATTAACGCAGCAGGGACAGCATGGTCTGCGGAACCTGGTTTGCCTGAGACAGAACAGAAGTACCAGCCTGCTGCAGGATCTGCGCGCGGGACATGTTGGAAACTTCAGTTGCGTAGTCAGCGTCCTGGATACGGGACTGAGCAGCAGACAGGTTGTTGATAGAGTTATTCAGGTTGTTGATGGTTGATTCAAAACGGTTCTGAATCGCACCCATGTTAGAACGTGCAGTATCGATTTTCGCGATTGCAGCGTCAGCAGCAGAAACCACAGCCTGAGCAGAGGCGTTGTCAGTAATAGAGGAGCTCAAACCTGCGCTCAAAGTACCCGAAGTTGCGTTGATCAGCGCAGTACTGTCGATGGAGATGGTGTCGTTAGCAGAAGTACCAGCACCAACCTGAATTTTCAGCGCGGTGCTTACATCACCATTCAACAGAGATTTACCGTTGAAGTTCGCAGAACCTGCGATACGGTCGATTTCATCCAGACGCTGTTTAATTTCAGTGTTGATTGAAGTCAGGTCGCTGGTACCGTTGGTGTCGTTTGCTGCCTGAACCGCCAGCTCACGGATACGCTGTAAGTTGGTGTTGATTTCGTTCAGGTTACCTTCAGCGGTCTGAACCAGAGAGATACCGTCGTTCGCGTTACGAGCCGCCTGAGTCATCCCTTTCAGCTGGGAAGTCATACGGTTAGCGATCGCCTGGCCAGCAGCGTCATCTTTCGCGCTGTTGATACGCAGACCAGAGGACAGACGCTCAATAGCAGTGCCCAGAGAAGACTGAGATTTGTTCAGGTTGTTCTGAGTGGTCAGGGACAACAGGTTAGTATTGATAACTGCCATAATTCATTTTCCTTCATATTGGATTCTAGGGTCGGTGCCTAACACCCACGGCGTCTCTCACCGTCAACAGGGGTATCGGCGGCAGTTAAAAAGACTTTAGATTCAAATTTAAAAAAATATCAACGCATTGATATCCAATGATTTTTAATTTTAATGTTTTATCTTCGGTTTGTTTTAACCTTTATTTGAGTCAAATTTTCATCAACCCGGATTTTTCCTTATTAATAGCTGAGGATCGCCGACCCTATTATCTAAAGTAAAACCTGACGCCCTATATCTGCTTAACCAATCCGGTTATAAACCTACAAACGCTCGTGCTATTCCGGGGATTATTTTTTCATCTGATGTGTAAACTTTCCTGACACTGCGCCGATAAGAGTCTGAAACGCCCATAGACATCAAGGAAAATTTGTATGGCTTCAATCAGCAACCTCGGTGCAGGAACAAGTCTGGACCTGAATACGCTCTACACCCAACTGGAAACCGCGGAACAGAGCAAGCTGACCACCATCACTAACCAGCAGAGCACCTACAATGCTCAGCTGAGTGCGTGGGGAAAACTGCAAAGCTCTCTGCAAAGTCTTCAGACCGCTACGGCGGCGCTTGGGAAAACGGATACCTGGAACTCGGCCTCTGTCACCAGCACCAACACGTCGTTTACCGCAACGACGACAAGCGGAGCGCCAGTGGGTTCCTATACGGTTAACGTGTCGAAAATTGCCAAAGCGCAGGTATTGACCACCGCCAGCATGGCCAGCAGCTCTGCTCAGTTGGGCAGCACGACCGGCGGGACACGGACCCTTACGATTACCCAGCCGGGAACCAAAGATCCGCTCAAAGTTGAGCTGTCTGACTCGGATACCTCGCTGGATGCGATTGCCAAAGCGATCAACAAAGCGGGTGGTAACGTTAACGCCAGTGTGATTAAAGCCACTGACGGCGACTACCGTCTGATGCTGACGTCAAAATCGACCGGTACAAATGGTGATATGACCATTACCGTCACCGGCGATGACACGTTACAGAATGTAATTGGCTACGACTCAACCACCAAAACCGGTGCGATGAATCTGCAGTCTGCCTCGCAAAACGCCAAACTGACGGTCAACAACATTGAGATTGAACGTCAGTCGAACACCATTACCGATGTGTTGCCAGGCATTACGCTGTCGCTGAAAAGTGAAAGCACGGCAGACGAAACGCTGGAAGTGTCGCGCGCTACCGACGCCAACAAGAAGGCGATTACCGACTGGGTGAATGCGTATAACTCGCTGCAGTCCACCATTAACAGCCTGACCAAATATGTGGCAGTTGATGCGGGCGATACCCAGTCCAGCTCCAACGGTCCGCTGATTGGCGACAGCCAGGTGCGTTCTGTGCAGTCTCAGTTACGTGGCCTGCTGACCGAAGTTCAGGGTAGCGGCACCTATAAACTGATGTCGCAGCTGGGAATTACTCAGGATCCGACCATTGCCGCAGACGGCACACTCGGCAACCTGAAAATTGACGATACCAAACTGACCAAAGCATTAACGGATAACCCGGACGCGATTCAGGACTATTTCGTCGGCGACGGTAAAACCACTGGTTTTGCCACCCAGATGAATAACACCCTGACCACCATGCTCAGCACCACCACGGGCAAAGAAGGGATCGTGCAGAATGCGAAAGACGGCATCAACAGTACCCTGAAAACCCTGGATAAGCGTTACGACGATATGCAGGCGTCTATTGATGCCACCATGGCACGTTATAAGACGCAGTTCACTAACCTCAGTACGCTGGTTAATAAACTGACTAACACGTCGAGCTACCTGACTCAGCAGTTTACTAAGAGCAGTTAAGGAAAG
Organism: Trabulsiella guamensis ATCC 49490; assembly: GCF_000734965.1. GTDB lineage: Bacteria > Pseudomonadota > Gammaproteobacteria > Enterobacterales > Enterobacteriaceae > Trabulsiella > Trabulsiella guamensis. The sequence continues at coordinate 33,580 of NZ_JMTB01000004.1, read as the reverse complement.
GATATGTATAACCATTCTGGTGCTCAGGCATACCAGAAAGTGGGGCTGGAGAGCGCTGTGCTCAGCGCCAGCCCCCATCAGCTCGTCGTGATGTTATTCGATGGGGCGTTAAGCTCTATGGTACGGGCGCGGCTGTTTCTTGAGCAAGGCAATATCGCCGCCAAGGGCGAAGCGCTGTCCAAAGCAATCAACATCATTGAGAACGGCCTGAAAGCGGGTCTTAACATGGATGTTGGGGGTGATCTGCCCCATAACTTGTCAGCGTTATATGACTATATGGTGCGACGCCTGTTGCATGCCAATCTGCGCAATGATGCCGGAGCAATCACTGAAGTTGAACAGTTGCTGGCTAACATTGCCGATGCCTGGAAACAGATAGGCCCGAACTCACCATCAACCCAGGACTCGTTCTGATGACAGACTTCATCTCATCCCTGCATAACTGGCACGCGCTTTTTGCTTTAAGTAACACTATGCTCAACCTCGCCCGGGCCGGGAGGTGGGATGAGCTGATTGATCATGAAGTCAAATATGTCTCGTTAGTTGAAGAGATTGCGCTGAACCCTTTGCCAGCAGGCAATGCGATGCTGCAGGAAAAAGCACGCGCCCTGCTGGTGAAGATCCTCAGCAACGAGTCAGAGCTCAAAACGTTGCTGCAGTCCCGGATGTCGGAACTGCAGACGCTGATTGACCAGACCGGCAAGCAGAAATCGCTGACGACGGCATACGGAAAACTGTCCGGCAACATTCTTATCCCCAACGAATTTAATCCCTGATTACCCCCTTTGTCAGGGATACGCCATACTCCAGAGGTCAGTTTGTTGGCCATCTGGAGCGAGGCGCATGATAAATCCCACCTTATTACAATGTTTTCACTGGTATTACCCCACCGGGGGCGCGCTATGGCAGGAAGTGGAAGCCCTGGCACCCAATCTGAACGAAATCGGTATCAATATGATCTGGTTGCCACCCATCAGCAAAGGCGCGTCCGGCGGCTATTCAGTGGGTTACGACACTTACGATCTCTTTGACATCGGCGAGTTTGACCAGAAAGGTTCTGTGGCAACGAAATATGGTGACAAGGCGCAATTGCTTTCCGCCATCGACGCCCTGCAACGCCATGAAATTGCCGTGCTGATTGATGTGGTGGTCAACCACAAAATGGGGGCGGATGAAAAAGAGCCGGTGCGCGTGCAGCGCGTCAACGAACAGGATCGTACGCAAATCGATGATGAGATTATCGAGTGCGAAGCCTGGACCCGCTATACCTTCCCTGCCCGCCAGGGAAAATACTCACAGTTCATCTGGGACTATAAATGCTTCAGTGGCATCGACCACATTGAAAACCCGGACGAGGACGGCCTCTTTAAAATCGTAAACGATTACACTGGCGACGGCTGGAACGATCAGGTCGATGATGAAATGGGCAACTTCGACTACCTGATGGGCGAGAACATCGATTTTCGCAACCATGCAGTCACCGAAGAGATTAAGTACTGGGCGCGATGGGTCATGGAGCAGACGCATTGCGACGGCTTTCGTCTCGACGCGGTGAAGCACATTCCGGCCTGGTTTTATAAGGAGTGGATCGAGCACGTGCAGGAGGTGGCACCGAAGCCGCTGTTCATTGTCGCCGAGTACTGGTCCCATGAAGTGGACAAGCTTCAGCAGTACATCGACCAGGTTGCCGGGCAGACCATGTTGTTTGACGCCCCGCTGCAAATGAAGTTTCACGAAGCGTCGTTGCAGGGCCGTGATTACGACATGAGCCAGATCTTCACCGGCACGCTGGTAGAAGCCGATCCATTCCACGCCGTGACGCTGGTGACCAACCATGACACCCAGCCGCTGCAGGCACTGGAAGCCCCGGTCGAACCCTGGTTCAAACCGCTGGCTTATGCACTGATTCTGTTACGGGAAAACGGTGTTCCGTCGGTGTTTTACCCGGATCTGTTTGGCGCCAGCTATGAAGATACCGGTGGCGACGGCAATACTTATCAGATTGAAATGCCGATCATTGAGCAGTTACATGATCTGATCGACGCCCGCCAGCGCTTCGCTCACGGCGTGCAGACGCTCTATTTTGATCACCCTAACTGCATCGCTTTCAGCCGTAGCGGTACTGATGAAGCGCCTGGTTGCGTGGTAGTGCTTTCCAACGGCGACGACGGCGAGAAGACCATCACGCTGGGTGAAAACTATGGCGGGAAACGCTGGGTGGATTTTCTGGGTAACCGCGAAGAGGTGGTTGAGACCGACGACGAAGGCACTGCGACCTTTACCTGCAATGGCGGCAGCGTCAGCGTGTGGGTGATGGAAGACGTGCTCTGATGAAACACCCCGGCGGCATCACGCGCCGGGGTCACTGGTTTATTCGCTTAAGCCGTTTTTCGTCATCGCGTCCGCACATTCTGGCGTCGGGCGATCAACGCGCTGCAACTCGAGGCGATCATACTCAAGTACACCATCGTCAATGTCGAGACTGTAAGCTGCCAGTTTTTTGTTAGCGACCACGTTGTAGTAATCATCATCGCGCTGCATCAGTTTGCCGCGCACTGCTGTCACGCGCTGCCACTGGCGGCAATCCAGTGTATCACCCTCTTTGGTAATAATCAGACTGGCGATGGCTTCCGGGCTGACCATTACGCTTTGCGGTCCTTTCGACTGCCAGTAACCCGCCAGTTGCGCGGGCGCCGGTGCTTTCACCACTGCCTCGTAGTTATCGACCTGCACACAACCCGCCAGCATCAGCATCGTGCTCGCTATGACTAATTTCTTCATCACTCATCCTGCAAACGGAGAAAAAAATATTGTGGCATTAACGGATGCGCTCCGCCACCCTTTCACGGCGCAGAAAAATCTGATGCAGAATTGATTTTCATGCTGATATCTTTCGGAATTTTCGAATAAATATTGAGGTAACGCTCATTTTTCAGGCAAAGGCGGGACTAGTGTAAGGGTAATTTCCCGGAGGACCTACCCATGAAAAAGTTACTGATATGCTGTCTGTTCGGCAATACCGCGAATTCGCTGGCGAAAAAAATGCAAAAGGTGGCGGATGAACAGGGTTACCCGGTTCTGATCAGCGCCGTGGGGCTGGAGAATTTTGCCAGCGTCGCCCCTGCTTTTGATGCGTTTCTGCTCGCGCCGCACGTGCAATACAAACTCGAAGAACTGAATACGATTATTGCGGATTCCCGCCCGATTTATGTCATCGAAAGCTTACCCTTCGCCTCACTGGATGGCGAAAAAGTACTGATGTTTGCGTTAGAGCAAATGCCAGAACTGGCTGAATAACGTCCCAAAACCAGGCGACTCAGGGATGAGTCGCGGCAACATGTCTCTATGCCATTACATCTGCATCGACATCATTTCCTGGTACGCAGAGACCAGTTTGTTCCGCACCTGAATGCCCATCTGCAATGAGACGGACGATTTTTGCAAATCCGTCATCACATCGTTAAGCGCAACACCGGGTTCACCGATAGAAAATTTTTCGGCCTGGATGCGCGCGGTATTCTGCGTGTCGCTGATGCGATCCAGTGCAGCGGTCAGTTGCCCGGCGAAACTGATGGTCTGCTGAGGCGCTTCCACCTGATTTTTCGCGGCGCTCACCGCCATCTGCATCTGATTCAGAACACCTTCGATCCCCTGAACAGCCATGATAATCCCCTGGTTAGATTTTTCTGGTGATGAGATTACCAGCTTGTCAATAAGATAAAGGCGCTAATTAGCGATAAAAAAACAGGTTATTTGGCGCATAGAAAATCCTGAAGCATCAAATAATGACATGGCTTTCTTTATGCGATTGTCGACCCGGGAGTCTGTTTTGTTTCTGAATCTCTTTTTCGCCACTGGCCAGGATTTACGAGGTGCGCAATGAGCGCGACTGCAACGACCACGCCACATACTAAAATTCCAGAGTGGGTCAATCGCCTGCGTTCCAACCCCCGAATCCCCTTGATGGTGGCTAGTGCCGCTGCGGTCGCTATCGTCGTCGCACTGGTACTGTGGGCGAAAAGCCCGGACTACCGCACCCTGTTTTCCAATCTGTCTGACCAGGACGGCGGCGCGATCGTCACTCAGTTACAGCAGATGAATGTTCCCTATCGTTTCGCCGACAGCGGCGGCGCGATTGAAGTCCCGGCCGATAAAGTCCATGAACTGCGCCTGCGTCTCGCTCAGCAAGGGCTGCCGAAAGGCGGCGCGGTCGGTTTTGAACTGCTGGATCAGGAAAAATTCGGCATCAGCCAGTTCAGCGAACAGGTGAACTATCAACGCGCGCTGGAAGGCGAACTGGCCCGCACGATCGAAACCCTCGGCCCGGTGAAAGGCGTTCGCGTGCATCTTGCCATGTCAAAACCGTCGTTGTTTGTTCGCGAGCAAAAGTCCCCTTCTGCCTCCGTTACCCTGAATCTTGAAACCGGACGTGCGCTGGATGAAGGGCAGATCGCCGCCGTGGTGCACCTCGTGTCCAGCGCCGTCGCTGGCTTACCGCCGGGTAACGTCACGCTGGTTGATCAGGGTGGTCACCTGCTGACGCAATCCAATACGGGCGATCGCGATTTAAACGACGCGCAACTGAAATACGCCGCCAATGTGGAAAGCCGTATTCAGCGTCGTATTGAAGCGATTCTCTCGCCTGTTGTCGGTAACGGTAACGTCCATGCGCAGGTTACCGCGCAGATCGATTTCGACAACAAAGAACAGACCGAAGAGCAGTATCGTCCGAATGGCGATGCCAGCCAGGCGGTATTGCGTTCACGCCAGGTTAACGAAAGCGAACAGGTTGGCAGCCCGTATCCGGGTGGCGTGCCGGGCGCGCTCTCCAACTCGCCTGCTCCTGCGCCCAGCGCACCGCTGTCAACACCACCGGCTAATCAACAGAACGCACAGAACAACACGCAGCGGACGGAAAGCAACGGTCCGCGTAACACTCAGCGTAACGAAACCAGCAACTACGAAGTTGACCGCACGATCCGCCATACCAAGAAGAATATTGGCGATATCCAGCGTCTCTCTGTTGCCGTGGTAGTGAACTACCGCAACCTGCCGGATGGCAAACCTCTGCCGTTAACCGCAGAACAGCTGAAACAGATTGAAGATCTGACTCGCGAAGCCATGGGCTTCACCGATACGCGCGGCGACACCCTGAACGTGGTGAACTCACCGTTCAATGCGACAGATGACACCGGTGGCGAACTGCCGTTCTGGAAACAGCAGATGTTCATCGATCAGTTGATGTCCGCAGGTCGCTGGCTGCTGGTGGCGCTGGTCGCCTGGCTGCTGTGGCGTAAAGCCATCCGTCCGCAGATCATTCGCCGTCAGGAAGAAATCAAACTGGCGCAGGAAGAAGCCCGCATTCGTCAGGAAACGGAAGATGCCGTGGAAGTTACCCTCAGTAAAGATGAGATGGTGCAGCAGCGTCGTGCTAACCAGCGTCTGGGTGCTGAGGTGATGAGCCAGCGTATTCGCGAAATGTCAGATAACGATCCGCGCGTTGTCGCGCTGGTCATTCGCCAGTGGATGAGTAACGAACATGAGTAACAACCTTACAGGAATCGATAAAAGCGTCATCCTGCTGATGACCATTGGCGAAGATCGCGCAGCGGAGGTGTTTAAGCACCTCTCCACCCGCGAAGTACAAACGCTCAGTTCGGCCATGGCCAACGTGCGTCAGATTTCTAACAAACAGCTCACCGAAGTGCTGGCGGAGTTTGAGCAGGAAGCCGAACAGTTTGCGGCACTGAATGTCAACGCCAACGAATACCTGCGTTCGGTCCTGGTCAAAGCACTCGGCGAAGAACGTGCGGCCAGCCTGCTGGAAGATATTCTCGAAACCCGCGAAAGCACCAGCGGTATCGAAACGCTCAACTTTATGGAGCCGCAGAGCGCCGCCGATCTTATTCGCGACGAGCACCCGCAGATCATCGCCACCATCCTTGTGCACCTCAAGCGTGCGCAGGCTGCCGATATTCTGGCGTTGTTCGACGAGCGTATGCGCCATGACGTTATGCTGCGTATCGCCACTTTCGGCGGCGTGCAGCCAGCGGCACTCGCGGAACTGACCGAAGTGCTCAACAACCTGCTCGACGGCACCAACCTCAAGCGCAGCAAAATGGGCGGCGTGAGAACCGCAGCGGAAATTATCAACCTGATGAAAACGCAGCAGGAAGAGGCGGTTATCACCGCAGTGCGCGAATTCGACGGCGAGCTGGCACAGAAAATCATCGACGAAATGTTCCTGTTCGAAAACCTGGTCGATGTCGACGACCGCAGCATCCAGCGCCTGCTACAGGAAGTGGATTCCGAATCGCTGCTTATCGCACTCAAAGGCGCCGAGCAGCCACTGCGCGAGAAATTCCTGCGCAACATGTCGCAGCGTGCTGCCGACATTCTACGCGACGACCTCGCCAACCGTGGTCCGGTACGTATGTCTCAAGTCGAGAACGAACAGAAAGCAATTCTGCTGATTGTCCGCCGTCTGGCGGAAACCGGCGAGATGGTGATCGGCAGCGGAGACGATACCTATGTCTGATACCACGCCGTGGAAGGTCTGGCTGCCTGATGATCTGGCTCCCCCGCTCCATGAATTTATCCCCGAGATAAATGAGCCGGAGCGGGAAAGCGAAGGTATCGAAGAAGAAGAACTCAGTGAGGAGCAAAAGCTTCAGCAACAACTGGCGCAGTTGCACATGCAGGCGCATGAGCAAGGCTATGCGGCCGGTCTGAAAGAGGGGCGCGCCGCCGGTCACGCCCAGGGTTATCAGGAAGGGCTGGCGCAAGGCCTTGAACAGGGACTTAAGCAGGCGCAACAACAACAGGCACCGATTCATGCGCGTATGCAGCAACTGGTCAGTGAATTCCAGCATACGCTGGACGCACTCGACAGCGTGATCGCCTCGCGTCTGATGCAGATGGCGCTGGAGGCCGCACGTCAGGTGATTGGCCAGACGCCGGCCGTTGATAACTCGGCGTTGATAAAACAGATCCAGTTGCTGTTGCAACAGGAGCCGCTATTCAGCGGTAAACCGCAGTTGCGCGTTCACCCGGATGATTTACAGCGTGTGGAAGAGATGCTTGGTGCCACGCTCAGCCTGCACGGCTGGCGTCTGCGCGGCGACCCTACGCTGCACCACGGCGGCTGTAAAGTCTCTGCAGACGAGGGGGATCTCGATGCCAGCGTAGCGACACGCTGGCAGGAACTGTGCCGCCTTGCGGCGCCTGGAGCCTGCTGATGACGGCCCGACTGACGCGCTGGCTGAACACGCTGGATAATTTCGAGGCCAAAATCGCCCAGCTTCCGGCTGTGCGTCGCTATGGTCGTCTGACCCGCGCGACGGGCCTGGTGCTGGAGGCGACAGGTCTGCAATTACCGCTCGGCGCGACCTGCATCATTGAGCGTCAGGACGGCAATGAAACGCAGGAAGTGGAAAGCGAAGTGGTTGGTTTCAACGGTCATCGTCTGTTTCTGATGCCGCTGGAAGAGGTGGAAGGCATTTTACCCGGCGCACGCGTGTATGCCCGTAGCATGGCAGGTGAAGGCCTGCAAAGCGGCAAACAACTGCCGCTGGGCCCGGCGCTGCTTGGCCGCGTGCTGGACGGCAGCGGCAAGCCGCTGGATGGTCTGCCCGCGCCGGACACCACGGAAACCGGCGCTTTGATTACGCCGCCGTTTAACCCGTTGCAGCGTACGGCCATCGAACATGTACTGGACACCGGTGTACGTCCGATCAATGCCCTGCTCACCGTCGGACGCGGTCAGCGTATGGGGTTGTTTGCCGGTTCCGGTGTGGGTAAAAGCGTCCTGCTCGGCATGATGGCGCGTTACACCCAGGCGGATGTGATTGTCGTGGGGCTTATCGGCGAGCGTGGCCGTGAGGTCAAAGATTTTATAGAAAATATTCTGGGTGCCGATGGCCGCGCCCGTTCCGTAGTGGTTGCCGCGCCGGCTGACGTGTCGCCGCTGCTGCGTATGCAGGGTGCCGCCTATGCGACCCGTATCGCTGAAGATTTTCGCGATCGCGGGCAGCACGTATTGCTGATCATGGACTCCCTCACCCGCTACGCGATGGCCCAGCGTGAAATCGCCCTGGCGATCGGTGAGCCACCCGCCACCAAAGGATATCCGCCTTCGGTGTTTGCTAAGTTGCCCGCGCTGGTAGAGCGTGCCGGTAATGGCATCAGCGGCGGGGGTTCGATCACTGCTTTTTATACGGTTCTGACTGAAGGGGACGACCAACAGGATCCAATTGCCGACTCCGCGCGCGCCATTCTGGATGGTCATATCGTGCTTTCCCGACGTCTGGCCGAAGCCGGACACTACCCGGCCATTGATATTGAAGCGTCGATCAGTCGTGCGATGACCGCGCTGATTACTGAGCAACACTACGCACGGGTTCGTCATTTTAAACAGCTGCTCTCCAGTTTCCAGCGCAACCGCGATCTGGTGAGCGTCGGGGCTTATGCCAAAGGCAGCGACCCGATGCTGGACAAAGCCATTACGCTCTGGCCGCAGCTGGAAGCCTTTTTACAACAAGGCATTTTTGAACGTGCAGGATGGGAAGATTCGCTACAGGCGCTGGAATTAATATTCCCGTCGGCGTGATGAAGCAGGAGGACAGCAGTTATGGCGGAACATGGTGCATTAACGACGCTAAAAGAGCTGGCCGAAAAGGATGTCGAAAATGCGGCGCAACGCCTGGGTGAGATGCGACGCGGCTGCCAGCAGGCAGAAGAGCAACTGAAAATGCTGATGGATTATCAGTTGGAATATCAGCACAACCTCGCCGGGGATATGACCCGCGGGATGGGCAGTCTGCGCTGGCAAAACTACCAGCAGTTTATCGATACGCTGGAAAAAGCCATCGACCAGCACCGGCAACAACTGGTGCAGTGGACGCAGAAAGTGGATCAGGCGCTGAACTTCTGGCGCGAGAAAAAACAGCGTCTGCAGGCATGGCAGACGTTACAGGACAGACAGGCCGCCGCCGCACAGATGGCGGAAAACCGTCTCGATCAGAAAAAAATGGACGAATTCGCTCAACGCGCAACCTTAAGGAAACCCGAATGATTACGTTGCCGAAACTTATCCTTAGCGATACCGATACCGCCGCGGGTCAAACGGCGAAACTTTCTGGTGATGCGCAGGATTTTCTCTCACTGCTGGCGGGTGCGCTCAGCGGTAAAGGCACTGGCGAAGGCAAAACCGCGCTAACGCTGGCTGATCTGCAAAATGTCGCCGCCGGGTTGCCGAAGGGCGATATCAAAACCAGCGCGCAAAAACTGAGCCAGCTGTTAAATCAACAGGACGACGCGGCGGCGTTGACTGACCCGAATACGCTGTCAGACGCCCAGGCGCTGCTGACCTCCCTCACCTCGCGTCTGGCGGGTGTCGATGCGTCACAGGCTGTCGCCCAGGTGAGCAACGGCAAAGATGCCCTGAAAAATCCGGCTGACACCTCCCAACTCAGCGACGATGAACTGGCAAGCCTCAGCGCGCTGATGGCAATGCTGCCGCAGCCGCAAACTGTGACGGCGCCGCGCACTGTGGCAACGAATGCCGCCGCGACGACTGGCGCGTCAGTGCCAGGGCTGGCAACAGCGACTGCCGCCCGTACAGGCGCTGATAATGCGCTGCCGGGGATAACGACGCAAAGCCATACGAAAGAACCGGCGCAAGCCGCGAAAGGCGCTGAAAATGCCGCCTTTGCGCAGACCACGCCTCTCGCCGCCAGCGCCGCCGTGCATGCCGAGGCAGACAGTACTCCCACCGCATCCGCCTCTACTACGCCACTGGCGCCGGTGATGAGCCACACCACCGCCCAGCCCGCGGCACTGCCGTCTGCCGCCGCGGCGACGGTAAACGCCCCGCTTGGCAGCCCGGACTGGCAGCAATCGGTGAGCCAGCACATTACGATGTTTACCCGTCAGGGTCAGCAGACCGCTGAACTGCGTCTGCACCCGGAAGAGCTGGGCCAGGTGCATATCACCCTCAGGATGGACGATAACCAGGCGCAGTTACAGATGGTCTCGCCGCACAGCCACGTTCGTGCGGCACTGGAAGCCGCGTTACCGGTTCTGCGCACACAACTGGCTGACAATGGTATTCAACTGGGGCAAAGCAGCATCAGCAGTGAAAGCTCAAGCGGACAACAGCAACAGCAGTCCTTCGCACAGCAACAGCACGCGTCGGGTTCTTCCGGCAATGGCAGACTGCAGGCGGAAAACGATGAGGCCGTACTGGTGCCCGCCAGTCTGCAATCCCTCTCACGGGGTAACGGCGCTGTCGACATCTTCGCCTAACGCCAGAGGTAGCGTGATTATTCCCGTCTTTTCCGCGCTTTGACCGACGCGCGAGACGGGATAATCAACCGATAAGCTGTAAACAGGATGACCGTAACAGATGACAGACTCTGCTCTCAGTAAAAAACGTAAGCGCTCAATCTGGGTCCCGCTGCTGGTGCTGGTGACGCTCGCCGCCTGCGCTACCGCGGGCTATAGTTACTGGCGTATGCAGCAGCAACCTACCCCGGTAGCCGCTAATCAACCGCCGCCACCACCGGCGCCGGTGTTCTATGCTCTCGATACCTTTACGGTAAACCTGGGGGATGCTGACCGCGTTCTGTACGTCGGTATCACGCTGCGTCTTGGCGACGAAGCGACCCGCTTACGCCTTAGCGAATATTTGCCAGAAGTACGCAGCCGTCTGTTGCTGCTCTTCTCACGCCAGAATGCCAATGAACTTGCCACCGACGTCGGCAAGCAGAAGCTGGTCGAGGCGATTAAGAGCACGCTGTCTCAGCCGCTGGTTGCGGGTCAACCCAAGCAGGAAGTGACTGACGTTCTGTACACAGCATTCATTCTGCGGTAATCACATGGGCGATAGCATTCTTTCTCAGGCCGAAATCGACGCACTGCTCAACGGCGACAGCGATCAATCCGATGAGCCGCAGGCGGGCCATCTGGGCGATACCGATATTCGTCCTTACGATCCGAATACCCAGCGTCGCGTGGTGCGCGAGCGCCTGCAGGCGCTGGAGATTATTAACGAGCGTTTTGCCCGTCAGTTCCGTATGGGGTTGTTCAACCTGCTGCGCCGTAGCCCGGATATTACCGTTGGGGCCATTCGTATTCAGCCTTATCACGAGTTTGCCCGTAACCTGCCGGTGCCGACGAACCTGAACCTGATCCACCTGAAGCCGCTGCGCGGCACCGGGTTGTTTGTATTTTCACCGAGTCTGGTATTCATCGCCGTTGATAACCTGTTTGGTGGCGACGGACGTTTCCCGACGAAAGTGGAAGGCCGCGAATTTACCCATACTGAACAGCGGGTCATCAACCGCATGCTGAAACTGGCGCTGGAGGCTTACAGTGATGCATGGAAAGCCATCAACCCGCTGGACGTTGAGTATGTACGTTCCGAAATGCAGGTGAAATTTACCAATATCACCACCTCGCCGAACGACATCGTGGTCAATACGCCGTTCCATGTTGAAATCGGCAACCTGACCGGGGAGTTCAACATCTGCCTGCCGTTCAGCATGATCGAGCCGCTGCGTGAAGTGCTGGTCAACCCGCCGTTGGAAAACTCCCGCAGCGAGGACCAGAACTGGCGCGAGAATCTGGTGCGCCAGGTACAGCATTCGGAACTGGAACTGGTCGCCAATTTTGCCGATATCTCCATGCGGTTATCGCAAATTCTGAAGCTCCAACCCGGCGACGTGCTGCCCATTGATAAGCCCGATCGCATTATTGCCCATGTCGACGGTGTACCGGTGTTGACCAGCCAGTATGGCACGCTCAACGGTCAATACGCGCTACGCGTAGAGCATTTGATAAACCCGATACTGAATTCGCTGAATGAGGAACAGCCCAAATGAGTGATATTAATAACCCGTCCGACGAAAACAGCGGCGATGTGGACGATCTGTGGGCTGAGGCGTTAAACGAGCAGAAAACCACGACGGGGAAAAGCGCCGCTGATGCGGTATTCCAGCAACTGGGCGGCGGCGATGCCAGCGGCACATTGCAGGATATCGATTTGATCATGGATATCCCGGTGAAATTAACCGTGGAGCTGGGCCGCACCCGAATGACCATTAAAGAGCTGCTGCGCCTGACGCAGGGCTCTGTGGTATCGCTGGATGGTCTGGCGGGGGAACCGCTGGATATTCTGATTAACGGCTACCTGATTGCCCAGGGCGAAGTGGTCGTCGTCGCCGACAAATATGGCGTGCGTATCACCGACATCATTACGCCGTCCGAGCGGATGCGCCGTCTGAGCCGTTAAGATGAAAACCCAGGCGACCATTACTCAGCCAACCGTTGACAGCACGTCGCCGCTGATGCAGGTCAGCGGCGCTTTGTTGGGCGTTATTCTGCTGATCCTCGCGGCCGCCTGGCTGGTGAAACGCGTCGGTTTCGGCGGTATTAAGCCGACGGGGTCACGTAGCCTGAAAGTCAGCGCCAGCACCGCCCTGGGCCCGCGCGAACGGGTCGTGATTGTCAATGTGGATGATGCCCGCCTGGTGCTAGGCGTGACCGCAAGCCAGGTCACCCTGCTGCATACGCTGCCCCCCGCACCAGCCGAAAATGAAGAACAGAAAGCGGCTGCACCCGATTTCTCCTCGATGATGAAGAACATAATGAAGCGTTCCGGGAGATCCTGATGCGCCGTGTATTTCGCTTTTCACTGATGGCGCTGTGGTTGTTATCCCCGGCCGCCTTCGCTCAGTTACCGGGTCTTGTCAGCCAGCCGTTACCGAATGGCGGTCAGAGCTGGTCGCTGCCGGTTCAGACGCTGGTGTTCATCACCTCGCTGACCTTTATTCCGGCCATTCTGCTGATGATGACCAGTTTTACGCGCATCATCATCGTCTTCGGTTTGCTACGAAACGCGCTCGGGACCCCCTCTGCGCCGCCAAATCAGGTATTGCTTGGACTGGCGCTGTTTCTCACCTTTTTCATTATGTCACCGGTAATCGACAAAATTTACGTCGACGCTTACCAGCCGTTCAGCGAAAACAAAATCTCTATGGAGCAGGCACTGGATAAAGGCGCACAACCGCTGCGCGAATTTATGCTGCGCCAGACCCGTGAAGCTGATCTGGCACTGTTCGCCCGCCTGTCCAATACCGCGCCATTGCAGGGGCCGGAAGCGGTGCCGATGCGCATTTTGCTGCCTGCGTACGTCACCAGCGAATTGAAAACCGCCTTTCAGATTGGCTTCACTATTTTCATTCCATTCCTGATTATCGACCTGGTGATCGCCAGTGTGTTGATGGCGCTCGGGATGATGATGGTGCCACCTGCCACTATCGCCCTGCCCTTTAAGCTCATGCTCTTCGTGCTGGTCGACGGCTGGCAGTTGCTGATCGGTTCTCTGGCGCAGAGTTTTTACAGTTAAGGAGCCCGACAATGACACCCGAATCGGTCATGATGATGGGCACGGAAGCGATGAAAATAGCGCTCACGCTGGGGGCGCCATTGTTACTGGTGGCGCTTATCACCGGTCTGTTGATCAGTATTTTGCAGGCCGCCACGCAGATTAACGAAATGACGCTGTCGTTCATTCCGAAAATCATCGCTGTATTTATCGCCATTATCGTCGCCGGTCCGTGGATGCTGAACCTGCTGATTGACTATGTGCGTACGCTTTTCAGCAACCTGCCCTACATCATTGGGTAACCCATCATGTTGCAGGTGAGCAGCGATCAGTGGCTTCACTGGCTGAGTCTCTATTTCTGGCCAATGCTGCGCGTGCTGGCGCTGATCTCTACCGCCCCCATCCTCAGTGAAAGAGCGGTTCCCAAACGGGTGAAACTGGGGCTGGGTTTTATCATTACGTTTATTATCGCCCCAACACTCCCGCCGACTGACGTCACCCTCTTTTCCCCCAACGCGCTGTGGCTCGCGTTGCAACAGGTGATGATCGGCGTGGCGCTCGGGTTCACCATGCAGTTTGCTTTTGCCGCTGTGCGTTATGCGGGGGAAGTGATCGGTCTGCAGATGGGTCTGTCGTTTGCCACGTTCGTCGACCCTGGCAGCAACCTGAATATGCCGGTGCTGGCGCGCATCGTCGATATGCTCGCCATGCTGCTGTTTCTGGTGTTTAACGGTCACCTGTGGTTACTGTCGTTGCTGGTGGATACTTTCCATACGTTGCCCATCGGCGGCGAGCCTATCAACAGCAATGCGTTTATGGCACTTTCCCGGGCCGGTGGGCTTATCTTCCTCAACGGTCTGATGCTGGCGCTGCCGATCATTACGCTGCTGCTCACCATTAACTTTGCATTAGGCATGCTTAACCGAATGGCGCCTCAGCTTTCGGTGTTCGTGATAGGCTTTCCAATTACGCTTACCGTTGGGATTTTGTTGATGTCGGCACTGATGCCATTGATTGCTCCTTTCTGCGAACACTTATTTAGTGAGATTTTTGACCTACTTGCGGATATTATCAGTGAGTTGCCGAAAATAAATTCCCCCTGACAGTTGTATTGTTACTCTAAGGAAATTCTTAAAATAAAACATTAAAAACATCTTCCAGGATATATCTGGTGCGGCTTATTTGTTTTTAAGCAGTTCACAGAACATAACATTTACTTTACTTTGAGAAGATTCCTGGCAAATTATAAGACACTTTACGGGATAGTTGAGGTCGCCTGTTTGCCTTCGCCTGCTCTTTTAAACTTTAAATTCAGGCTGTTTGGCAGTGGTAAAGGTGATGGGTTAATTATCGTTACACATTGAGTGAGGGTATGCCATGTCAACGATTATTATGGATCTATGCAGTTACACCCGGCTGGGATTGACCGGGTACCTGGCAAGTCGGGGGGTGAAAAAGCGTGATATCTGCGATGTCGACAGCGTCGACTTACTCGCCAAAGTCTGTGACGCACGTCAGCCGTCTGTCGTGTTCATTAATGAAGATTGCTTCATCCATGACCCGGGAAGCAGTCAGCTGATCAAGCAGATCATTAATCAACATCCCAGGACACTGTTCATTGTATTCATGGCAATAGCGAATATTCACTTCGATGAGTATTTACTGGTCCGGAAAAATTTGCTTATTAGTTCTAAATCAATAAAACCGGAATCATTGGATGATATTTTAGGCGATCTGCTGAAAACAGAAGAAGATAGCGTCACGCATATTAATCTGCCGACATTATCATTAAGCCGTACTGAATCCAGCATGTTAAAAATGTGGATGTCCGGACAGGGAACCATCCAGATTTCAGATCAAATGAATATTAAAGCTAAAACTGTATCATCACATAAAGGTAATATTAAAAAGAAAATAAAAACGCATAATAAGCAGGTTATCTATCATGTTGTTCGACTGACCGACAACGTAACTTCTGGTATCTATGTCAATATGCGTTGATTCTGACAAACTGGCGGCAGGCGCCGCCGTTTGTCAGAGACCTCAATACCCTACTCAACCTTCTCAACAAAAATGCCGTCCGGGTGACCGAGTTCATTAAAGAACCAGATGCCTAACGGATAATCTTCCAGTGATACCAGATACATCGTCCCTTCGCTGAACGTTTCAATTGCCAGTACTACGCCTGGACGTCGCGGACCGCCATCCGTCTTCACCGTAACCCGGTCATTCACCTTCATACTGATCATCTCCTGATTGCTTTTGTGCAGTGTAGAACAAATCAGAATGGCTGGCAGCGCCCGTGTGCGCGAGTGATGATTTTATCGGCGTCTATACTTACGGGGGTAGCCGCAAGAGTCGGGAGGTAAGTTAATGAAAACCGCCAAAGAGTACAGTGACACCGCCAAACGCGAGGTTAACGTTGACGTTGATGCCTTGCTGGCGGCCATTAATGAGATCAGTGAAAGCGAAGTGCATCGTTGTGCCGATGACCCGCACCACGTCAGCGTTGACGGGCGCGAGTACCACACCTGGCGTGAGCTGGCCGAAGCCTTTGAGCTCGATGTGCATGATTTCAGCGTGTCAGAGGTTAATCGATAGTTACGGCTGAAAAAAATCCCGACGCCAGTGTGGGTCGGGATGAAAACTTGCGACTGCAAGAAGCACTTGAAAATTCGTTACACCAGGAAATCTGATGCGTTGAAAACATTATCCGCAATTATTTTGCGAGACAAGGATTATTCTTAAGGGAAATATTTGAAATTGCCTAATTTTCCATCAGAAACTACTGCAATCCCGCACGCAGACTGGTATTAAAGGGATCGGTTCCAGGCGGATTATTTCTCCTTGTTGCGGGTTTTTAGGATTATTCTTAGGCCATAAAGCAAATCAGGCTAAAAAAGGTGGTCGTTCAGAACGAACCCGTGTCCGTGGCGCAGACCCGGTTACGACCGCCCTGTTTCGCCAGATATAAACGGCTGTCAGCAACAGACTGCAACAGTTCAAAATCGTACTGCCCGTTTTCGTCGCTGCTGCTGACCCCCAGAGAGGCGCTGATACGCATCGTCGTTCCTTTCCCCACCAGAATTTCACGGACGTTGATACGATGACGGATGCGCTCGGCAATCTCCAGCGCTGTTTCCCTCGAGGCACCAGGCAGCACGACGCAGAACTCTTCGCCACCAACACGCCCGGCGATATCGGTATCGCGAATTTTACTACTAATAAGACTGGCGGCATGCGAAAGCACCCGATCACCCGCCTGGTGACCGTATTCGTCGTTGATGCGTTTAAAATGGTCGAGATCAATCTGAATGACCGAAACCGGTTGTTGCTTCATCCTGCACTCCTGAACCGCGTCCAGCGCCCGCTCAAACAACGCACCGCGGTTATAGAGCCGGGTCAGTGCATCATACCAGGCTCGCCATTGCAGCGACTCCTGTAGCCCTGCCATGTTGGCGACCATCCGGCGGATCACCCACCAGGCAATCAGTTGCATGATGGTAAACAGCATCCACACCAGCGCCAGGGCGATGGTGATGGTGCCGAAGTCGCCGCGTACCCCCTCGTGCAATCGATGGATCCGCAGCAGGACGCCGTCAAAATTACGCAGCTTTTCCCAACTGATATAACTGGTTACCAGCCGCAAACCACCACGGTTATCGTAGCCGAAATCATTCGCCAGTTGCGCCTCTTCCCGAATCGTAAGGCGCAGCGGATAGTCATTTGCCCCCGCCGATGTCGCAATCAGATTCATGCGACTGTCGTAGAGTTGATACTCCCCCTCTTTTTCCCCTTCCACCGCGCTCATCAAAAACGCCTTCATCTCGCTGACGGAAAAATCCATCGCCAGCACGCCAAACCAGTAGCGATCTACGTCAACAGGCACAGAAGCGGTGACCAGTTGGGCTTCTGTCGCGACGCTGTCAGTCTCCTGGATCGTCGTCCAGCGAATGCCCCGCGCCGGATTGTTGCGCTGCGACTGCATAGCAAACCACGGGCTGGTCACCAGTCCGTAATAGGTGGAAATGACGGTATGTAGGTTCTGATTCGGATCACTGGAGAGATAAAAGCCCCCAGCGATACATACAGCATGCGCTCCGCCAGACGCTGTGTGCTGTGCGACAGTCGCAGCAGATAACCCAGCTCCAGCGTGGCCGTGATTTCATTTTCCAGCAATGTATTTTCTCGGGTGAGGATGGAGGTTTTGTTGACGAAGTCATCTGATACGCCGTATACCGGCAACGTGCGGCGCTTATCAAGCGTGATAGTCCATTCTGATGCCAGGCGTTTTTGCTCAAATTCACCCCGCGCGTTGTCGAGCACTTCGAACGCCAGAGGAGTTTTAATGGCCGCCTGCACGCCATTACGGAAAAAAAGCAAACGGTCAACGTTGAACTGAAGTTGCGCATCCATTTCATGCGCCACGTTTTCGAGGTTATTACGCTGGCTTGAGATATAGGCATCTTCAAGCACGACGATTTCACGCCAGGTCAGTAGCGTTGAGAAAAAGAGCACGATGATGAAACAAAAATTGACCACCCGTCCCGGATTTTTACGGCGGCTGAGCATTTTCAACCACGACGGCCTCTCCACGGAGGTTTCACTGTGCACACGAACCCCTGATTGTCCCGCCAGGACACAGTCAGATTAACCAGTAAAACGCCCGGCGAAATTGCCGGGCGTTGTTGTTACGCCTCTTCCCGACCCCGCCCGTCGCCGGGCATGAGTTCATCCTCACGGAAAGCTTCCCGCTTCACGCCGAAACCGTCATACCAGCGACACTCTACCATCCCACTGGAATAACCGGTCACGACCATACGCGGCCCGCCACTTTTAGGCTTAACTTCATCACTGACCAAAAAGACCATCATTGCCTCCTGTATCAGGGTGAAACTTTTTCACCTTAGACGAAGTTTGCCCGTTTTGCATAATGACAGACCGAACTTTACCCTTGTGACGGACGTAAACGACTCACGACATTCACCACTGCCAGCACCACCGCACCGACGATAAATCCCAGCACAAGGTTAAACAGTGTTGGCAGCAACCATTGCACCGCACTCGCCTGTTCGGCGGTGAAGTGTTCAATGGCGTGATGCAACGGCGCCAGCCCATGAACAATAATCCCGCCGCCAACTAAAAACATTGCCAGCGTTCCTACAATGGAAAGCGATTTCATTAGCCACGGCGCGATAAACAACAGGCTCTTGCCCAACGCCTGTGCCAGCACACTGGATTTTTCCGCCAGCCAGTAACCCATGTCATCCAGCTTAACGATGACGCCCACCAGCCCATATACGCCAATGGTCACCAGAATGGCGATCCCCGACAGGACCAGCACCTGATTGAGCAGCGGCGAATCGGCGACGATGCCGAGCGTAATCGCCACGATCTCCGCCGAAAGGATAAAATCGGTGCGGATCGCTCCTTTGATTTTATCGCGCTCGACTACGCGCATATCCTGATTCGCCAGCGCCTCAAGACGTTGCTGACGCGCCTGTTCATCATTCTGATGTTTGCGGGCATGTAGGGTGTGCACGACTTTCTCCACCCCTTCATAACAGAGAAACGCGCCGCCAATCATCAACAGCGGCGTGATTGCCCAGGGCAGAAAAGCGCTGATTAGCAACGCCAACGGCACCAGGATCACCTTGTTGACAAACGAGCCTTTGGCAACGCCCCAGACCACCGGCAACTCGCGGTTTGCCCGCACGCCAGAGACCTGCTGCGCATTGAGCGATAAATCATCCCCCAGCACGCCTGCCGTTTTCTTTGCCGCCAGTTTGCCCATCACGGAGATGTCATCCAGCAGCGTCGCAATATCATCCAGAAGTGTTAAAAGACTTGAACCCGCCAAAATCGTATTCCTTTGTTTTTTGGTATGTACGGATAAAGTATGAAGTAAAATTTCGCACCTGCATATAGACCCGACTGTCAACAAAATTAATACATTGTTGTGACAACTAAAGCGCTCGCCAGCCAGGTCGTTTTGACGTTTACTATAAGCCACCTTTCTATTTTGCCGTGAGGAAGTATGCGCGTCCGACAGTTACTGCCGCTCCTTGGAGCGCTTTTTGCGCTCTACATCATCTGGGGATCCACTTATTTTGCTATCAGTATCGGCGTGGAAAGCTGGCCGCCGTTCATGATGGCGGGCGTCCGCTTTCTCTGTGCCGGGGTTTTACTTCTGGGTTTTCTGTTGGCGACCGGGCATAAACTTCCGGCGCGCCGTCCGTTGCTGAACGCTGCACTGATTGGCGTGTTGCTGCTGGCGGTAGGTAATGGTTTTGTGACAGTGGCTGAGCATCAGCACGTGCCGTCAGGGATCGCCGCGGTGATGGTAGCCACCGTGCCATTGTTCACCCTCTGTTTTAGCCGTTTTTTCGGCATTGCCACCCGCAAGCTGGAATGGCTGGGTATTGCCATTGGTCTCGCAGGAATTGTCCTGCTTAACAGCGGCGGGAACCTGAGCGGCAACCCGTGGGGCGCCATTCTCATCCTGATCGGTTCCGTTAGTTGGGCGTTTGGCTCGGTATACGGTTCACGCATTGAACTGCCGGTGGGAATGATGGCGGGCGCGATTGAGATGCTGGCGGCAGGAATAGTGCTGATGTGCGCCTCGCTCCTGACCGGCGAGAAACTGACTGCCATGCCGTCGCTGTCCGGCTTTCTTGCAGTGGGTTATCTGTCGCTGTTCGGCTCTGTCATTGCCATTAATGCGTATATGTACTTGATCCGCAACGTCTCTCCGGCGATTGCCACCAGCTATGCGTACGTGAATCCGGTGGTGGCCGTACTGCTTGGAACAGGCTTTGGCGGAGAGCATCTTTCAGAGATTGAATGGCTGGCACTGGCGGTGATTATTTTCGCGGTGGTGCTGGTGACGCTGGGTAAATATCTGTTGCCGGGTCGCCCGGAAGTTACCCCCTGCGAAGTGAAGAAGTAATGCCCTGAGTGTCGATCTGCGCGGCGGTGTTGCCGCCGCAGATCCACTCCTCAAGCCGTGCGGTTAAGGCCTCATCGCTGAGTTTCATCCGCCCCCGCAGCGCGCATTCCCACACCACCAGTACCCGCCAGCCTTGCTCAATCAATAGCGTCATGTCTCGCTCGTCACGAGTCACGTTTTTACCGATTTTCTCCAGCCAGAACTCGGTACGCGTAGCAGGCACTTTAAATAAGTAGCAGTCGTGGTGATGCCAGAAACAGCCGTGAGTGAAAATGACGCACTGATAGTCAGCGACCACAAAATCAGGGCGCCCCGGCAGCGTTGCATCCTGTACGGTATATGTAAATCCGGCAGATTCCAGCAGCAATGCAAGCCGTTTTTCGATAGCCGTATCCCGCGTACCGATGGCGCGCATGTTCTTGCTGCGGGTGGCTTTATCGTGAACGTCCGCCACGTTTTGCCTCTTTTTCCCGCATGGCTGCGGCCAGTAAAATGCGCGACTCCAGCATTTTCGCTACCGCTGCAAAAGCAGGGACCACCACCGAGTTGCCGAACTGCCGGTAAGCCTGAGTGTCCGACACCG
Organism: Trabulsiella guamensis ATCC 49490; assembly: GCF_000734965.1. GTDB lineage: Bacteria > Pseudomonadota > Gammaproteobacteria > Enterobacterales > Enterobacteriaceae > Trabulsiella > Trabulsiella guamensis. Next base: position 12,661 of record NZ_JMTB01000004.1, on the reverse strand, counting down.
GAATGCGGAAGTGATATCCCTGCGGTGATTCGAAGCCCATCAGACGGGCGCATTCGCGCGGTGTCAGACGACGCGGACGACGCTGCTGGTTTTGTGGATCGTCAAAATGCTGTTCGCCTAGCGGCTTGTCCCAGCCACGATCAACCAGTATCTCTGCGCCATCTTTGTAGTAACGGGCAGACAATGTTCGCGCTACGCTATGGGGATTGGTGGGGTCAACCAAACCGAAACCAAAGCCATTACCACGTGCCTGGTGCTTTTTCGCATAGCGATAGAGGTATTTCCACAACACTGGCGTCAGAATGAATTTGGCGTCGACCGTTGGCTCCAGCAGTTCACCAAAAGTCGGACGGCGTGACGGGTAAAAAGCGGGGATATCGCGCAGAGTGAAACCCTGCTGCAGATTCAGGTCACGGCGGAAACCCACCAGCACGATACGCTCCCGGTGCTGTGGCAAGAAATGTTGCCCGTCGATAATCTTCGGATCGTCCGGCCCCATCTCGTCGGCATCGGCAACGTCATAACCCAGTTCGTCGAGTGTCTGCATGATGATACGGAACGTTTTGCCTTTGTCATGGCTCTTCAGGTTCTTGACGTTTTCCAGCACGAAAATTGCCGGTCGGCGGGCGCCAATAATGCGCACCACATCGAAAAATAATGTTCCCTGCGTATCGCAGGCGAACCCGTGGGCGCGCCCGAGGGCGTTTTTCTTCGACACCCCCGCCAGTGAAAACGGCTGACAGGGAAAACCGGCCAGCAACACATCATGTTCAGGGATGACAGCCCGAATATGCTCTGCGGCGGCAGTATCAGTGACGTCCGGGTGATGGCTGAGGGTAACGTCGCGGATATCCTCATTAAACTGATGCTGGTCAGGATCGCAGTACCAGTTCGCTTTGTAGGTGCGAACCGCGTGTTTGTTCCACTCACTGGTGAATATGCACTGCCCGCCAATGGCTTCAAAACCGTTACGAATACCGCCGATGCCAGCGAAGAGATCGATAAACCGGAACGCATAATGCGGATGGTTTTGCGGTGGTCTGGGTAGCAATGCGGAAAGCCGTGCGCATTCAGCTTCACTCAGCCGTTTGTCCGCGCGCGCCATTTCAACCACGCGTTTAAGGATTGCGGGGCTCCAGTGCTGCTCCCCCACCGCATTCAGCTGCGCAACGAGCGTTTTGACATCATAGATGCTCAGCAACCGGGTCAGGAGCGCGTTGGGATCCACCACATTCACTTCAGCGGAGGGTGACGTCGGGATATTAAACGAAATGTTTTCCTGCATGGGCGTAACCGGACAAGACAAAGTTGGACAGAGAGTATCACAAAAATGCGTTGCCGGATTACCTCCTGCGCGGCTGCCCGCCGCGCGGGGCGTGAGGTCACTCTTCGATCTGTTGCGGGCGGGTAACCCAGGCGATATAGCCGAGCACAACGCCGACAACGCTCAGCACCAGAAACCCCAGCAGCGCCCCCACCCATTTCCCGATGGTCGATCCCAGTTCGCCATCAAGCGTCGCGCCTGGAAAGGCTTGCACCTGGCTTATCACCCAGAAATAGCGCGCCATCGCCCAGACAAAATAGCCGCAGAAAGCATAGAAGACCCATAATGCCAGTTTGCCACCAGGGCCGCGTTTTACTCTATCTTCCATACCCGGTTCTCACCTCCTGTCCTGTAGATGGTCTTTTATCGTATTTAACGTCCGCAAATGTGACTGTTGTCACAGTATAGCCGGTAATTCTGCAGGTGATAGTATTTTGCCCGTGGCTTTTACCAACGGTAAGAGTGCCAGACATCATCTCTGCCTTTCATTTATTATTTTAGCGTATTTATTCACGTTATTTATAACCCAACAAAATAATTAAATTATCCGGTTACAGACTTTTATTTTTACATATTTAATGTCATTATTTCTTCGTTATTAGCCTTAGTTGTTTTACACTGCCCTCGTTATAACTTCCTGATTAATACTTTACCCAACCTCACCGTTGGGTATTTTTTTTGCCCGATCGCAATGCATAATAAAAATCAATTATTCACACACATTCATAATTTTGATAAATTCATTAAAAATCAACCATATAAATAAATTCACTATTATTCATTCAGTATATTTATATCACTCAAATCAGAAACATTTTGCAATATTAGAAATAATTTAATTACATTTTTCTTTTAAATTAAACTGAACTATATGGCTAGTATTTCTCCTGTAATTCATGACGGCATTACAAATATTCACGTCAATTATAATCTGAAGGGAATATATAATGAAAAGAAAAGTTCTGGCAATAATTGTGCCTGCTTTATTACTGGCTGGCGCTGCAAATGCGGCTGAAATGTATAATAAAGACGGCAATAAAGTTGATCTGTACGGCAAAGTAGATGCGCGCCATACGTTTTCCGATAACCCGGGTGACGACGGTGACGAAACCTACGTACAGATCGGCTTTAAAGGCGAAACCCAGATTACCGACCAGCTGACCGGCTATGGTCAGTGGGAATACAAAACTTACGCTAACGACACCGAAGGCAGCGGTGACACCTCTTTTAACCGTCTGGCGTTCGCGGGCCTGAAGTTCGGCAATTACGGCTCTTTTGATTATGGCCGTAACTATGGCGCGGTGTACGACATTGAAAGCTGGACCGATATGCTGCCAGTGTTCGGTGGCGACTCCTACACCTGGACTGACAACTTCATGGTTGGCCGTGCCAACGGTGTGGCGACCTACCGCAACGCAGATTTCTTCGGTCTGGTCGATGGCCTGAACTTCGCGCTGCAGTACCAGGGCAATAACGAAGGTTCCAACGCTAACGAAGATCAGGAAGGCACCAAAAACCGTAAAGATGATAAAGACATTCGCTTCCAGAACGGTGACGGCTACGCGATGTCCACCACTTACAACTTTGATTTTGGTCTGAGCCTGGGTGCGGCATACTCCGCTTCTGACCGTACCAATGATCAGGTTGCTTATGGTGCGGGCAGTGGTAACCGTTACGTCAAATACGCGGGTGGCGAAAACGCGGAAGTGTGGACGTTTGGCGCGAAGTATGACGCGAATGATGTCTATCTGGCGATGATGTATGCTGAAACCCGCAATATGACACCGTACGGTGATAACGGTATTGCCAACAAAACGCAGAACTTCGAAGCGGTTGCGCAGTATCAGTTCGACTTCGGTCTGCGTCCGTCACTGGCGTGGGTTTACTCGAAAGGGAAAGACCTCGGCGGTAACGACTACAACACCAGCAATGGTTACGACTATGTAGACCAGGATCTGGTGAACTACGTTGAAGTGGGTGCGTACTACAACTTCAACAAAAACTTCACCGCGTACGTTGATTACAAAATCAACCTGCTGGATGAAGACGATGACTTCTATTCCGACAACGGCATCTCCACTGATGACGTCGTTGGCGTAGGCATGGTTTATCAGTTCTGATGTTAAAAACCGGGGAAGGCTGCTTCCCCGGTTTTGTTTCCGCCTTATTCATTTTCCTGCTATTCATTACCATTTAAATTATTTCCTTTCCCCCTCGCCTGTGACCATGATTTTTGGCTGAGAAACATCTTTCTGGGGAACTGACATGAATAAAAGAAACAGGGTCCTGGCCTGGACTCTGGCATTTTCCACCCTCGGTGGCGTAAACCTTTCAGCATTTGCGGAAGGGAATATTAGTATCGCGCAGCAATTTGGCATCGGGTATTTAATTCTTGATGTGGTTCGCGACCAGCACCTTATCGAAATAGAGGGGAAAAAAGAGGGGCTGGATATCAAAGTTGAGTGGCGCACCATTTCCGGAGCAACCGGAATGAATGAAGCGCTGCTGTCTGGCGCTCTGGACGTCGCGTCAGCAGGCGTCCCGCCTTTATTGACCTTATGGGATCGCACCAAGGGTCAGCAAAATGTGAAAGCCATCGCCTCGCTTGGTTCGATGCCCAATTATTTATTGAGTAATAACCCGGCGGTAAAAAGTATTAAAGATCTGACCGAAAAAGACAGAATTGCCGTTCCGGCGGCCGGGGTCGGTTTTCAGTCCCGGACATTACAAATCGAGACAGCGAAATTATATGGCGACAAAGACTTCAAACGCTTCGATAACATTAGCGTCAGCTTACCGCACCCGGATGCCAGCGCAGCATTAATCGCCGGCGGTTCGGAAATTACCACCCATTTTTCCAGCCCGCCATTCCAGTATCAGGCCCTGGAACACAGTAATGTGCATAAAGTGCTCAGTTCCTATGATGTGCTGGGTGGACAGGCGACGTTTAATGTTCTCTACACCACGCAGAAATTCCATGATGAAAACCCGAAAACCTATAAGGCGTTTTATCGCGCCCTCAGCGAAGCCACAAATATCATAAACCGTGACAAAAATGCGGCGGCCGAAACGTATATCCGCGTCGAGAAATCACGACTGCCCTTACCGCTGGTACAAAAAATTGTCAACGATCCAGAAATCAGCTTTACGATTTCTCCTGAGCGTACCGGCGTATATGCGGAAAAACTCCATGAGCTTGGCGTACTGAAAAATAAAGCGAACTCCTGGAAGGATTATTTCTTTAACGAAGCATGGGAAAACCCAGGCAGTTAAACCGTAATACCGGAGGCTCAAATGGTCACTCAACAACCCGACGGCCCGCTGCTGCAGGTCAGTAATGTCGATATTGAATACCGTACCCGTGAACGGCAAGTGCGTGCCACGCATGATGTCAGTTTTGAGGTCTGGCCGGGTGACCGTTTTATCCTGCTTGGGCCGTCAGGCTGCGGGAAATCGAGCCTGTTAAAAGCCGCAGGCGGTTTTCTGACTCCACGCAGTGGTCAAATTTCACTGGCGGGTACGCCGGTTAATACTCCTGGTCCGGAGCGGATGATGGTATTCCAGGAGTTCGATCAATTGCCGCCGTGGAAAACGGTGCTGGAAAACGTCATGTTTCCGCTGCTGGCCAGCCGAAAGGCCAGTCGTTCACAAGCAAAAGAGACGGCGCTGCATTTCCTTCAGAAGGTTGGTCTGGCGGATTTTGCTGATGTCATGCCCCATATGCTCTCCGGTGGAATGAAGCAGCGTGTCGCCATCGCGCGTGCGCTGGCGATGAAACCGCGCATCCTGCTAATGGACGAACCCTTTGCAGCCCTGGATGCGCTGACCCGACGGACGATACAGGAGGAGCTGCTGGCACTCTGGGAAGAAGAGCGCTTTACCCTGTTGTTCGTCACTCACTCGATTGAAGAAGCACTGGTGGTAGGCAATCGTATCCTGGTGTTATCACCGCATCCAGGACGTGTCAGGGCAGAACTTAATTGCCATCAGTTCACACTGAATGACTTTGGCAGCGAAGCATTCCAGCACGCCGCTCGTCATATTCACCATCTGTTATTCCCGACGCCCGGGAATACCCCGTCTCATTCATCCGGTGAGGAGCCTGCGTATGTCCCGGTCACCGTACATTCGTCCTGAATTCGAACACGAATTACCGCCGTTGCGAAATCTGCCGGTGGAAACGCCGCTGCCCTTAAGTCAGCGCCTGTGGAATCAGACATGGCTGCGCAAGTGTCTGATAGTGTTCCTGGTACTGGTGTTATGGGAGATAGCCGCTCGGGTGCAGCAAAATGACCTGATGTTACCTGGCGTACTTCAGACGCTGCGGGCGTTCAGCGAAGACATGCGCAATGGCGAACTGCCTGAAAAAATCATCAATTCGCTCAGCACGCTATTGAAAGGATATCTCGCAGGAAGTGCACTGGCATTGATTGCCAGCGCTCTTGCCGTAACCACGCAGTTTGGTCGGGATTTGCTCAGTACTATAACCGCCATGCTGAATCCACTGCCAGCAATTGCCTTGTTACCACTGGCTCTGCTGTGGTTTGGGCTGGGGAACGCCAGCCTGATATTTGTGCTGATACATTCCGTGATGTGGCCAGTCGCGCTGAATACCTGGTCAGGCTTTAGCAGTGTGCCAGAAACGCTGCGTATGGCGGGGCGGAACTACGGCCTTAGCGGGCCTCGCTATGTCATCCTGATCCTTATTCCGGCATCTCTTCCCGCCATCCTTTCCGGTCTTAAGATCGGTTGGGCTTTCGCCTGGAGAACGCTGATCGCGGCGGAACTGGTATTTGGTGCATCCAGCGGCGAGGGTGGTCTGGGCTGGTATATATTCCAGAATCGCAATGAACTGTTCACTGACCGGGTATTTGCGGGATTATTAACCGTCATCGTGATCGGTCTGCTGGCAGAAGGCGTGGTATTCTCCAGTCTGGAAAAGGTGACGGTGAAGCGCTGGGGAATGCAGCGGTAATTCTGTCTCCTGTCCTGATAACGATATTATCAGGCACATAAAAACGGCTCTCTGTAAAGAGAGCCGTCATGCCATGCGGGAGTTACGAATTAAAGCAGATCGAATCGATCCAGGTTCATCACTTTCACCCAGGCCGCGACGAAATCTTTCACAAACTTCTCTCGCGCATCATTGCTGGCATACACTTCGGCCAGCGCACGCAGCACGGAGTTAGAACCAAATACCAGGTCTGCACGGGTTGCGGTGTACTTCACCTCCCCACTCTGACGATCGCGCCCTTCAAACAGCTCACCCGACTCGTCAGTCGCTTTCCACTCTGTACGCATGTCCAGCAAATTCACGAAGAAATCAGTGCTGAGAACGCCAGGCCGGTCGGTGAAGACGCCGTTCTTACTGCCATCAAAGTTTGTTCCCAGAACACGCATCCCACCGACCAGTACTGTCATTTCCGGCGCTGTCAGCGTCAACTGCTGTGCTTTATCGATCAGAAGTGATTCAGTGGTGGAAACATCCAGTCTTGCGCGATAGTTACGGAACCCATCAGCAATCGGCTCGAGCAGTTCAAACATCCCGATATCCGTCTGATCCTGACGGGCATCCACGCGACCCGGTGTAAACGGTACGCTGATGCTTACCCCCGCCGCACTGGCTGCCTGTTCAACGCCTACCACGCCCGCCAGTACGATGATATCGGCCAGAGAGGCTTTCCCCGTCGATTTCTGCAGATTTTCCAGAACGGGCAATGCACGTACAGCCGCGGCGTTAACGTCCCAGTCACGCTGTGGCGCTAATGCCAGACGCGCGCCGTTAGCCCCGCCACGTTTGTCGCCGCCACGGAACGTAGAGGCGGAAGCCCAGGCCACAGAAACCAGTTCGCTGACAGAGAGTCCGGAAGAGGCAATCGCCGCTTTCAGGTTAATGATATCTTCTTCGCCAGGCTGATATTCCGGCAGCGGTAAAGGATCCTGCCAGATGAGATCTTCTTTTGGTACTTCCGGACCAATGTAGCGTGATTTCGGCCCCATATCTCTGTGCGTCAGTTTGAACCAGGCACGGGCAAACGCTTCGTTAAATGCCTGCGGATCGTTCAGGAAGCGACGAGAAATTTTTTCGAATTCCGGGTCGAAACGCAGCGTCAGGTCGGTGACCAGCATCGTCGGTTTACGTTTTTTCGACGGGTCGAACGGATCAGGAATAATTTCTGGCGCATCCACGGCTTCAAACTGGATCGCACCTGCCGGACTACGCGTTTGCACCCACTCATATTTGAACAGGTTTTCAAAGAAGTAGTTGCTCCACTGGGTAGGCGTTTGCGACCATACCACTTCCAGCCCAGACGTAATGGCATCTGCGCCTGCACCACTGCCGAAGCTGCTGGCCCAGCCCAGGCCCTGAGCTTCAATAGGCGCGGCTTCCGGGTCCGGCCCGACATGAGACGCGGCTGCCATACCGTGCGTTTTACCAAGCGTATGTCCGCCGCCGATCAGGGCAACGGTCTCTTCGTCATTCATTCCCATGTTGCCGAAGGTGGCGCGAATTGCCGCCGCCGCAGAAAGCGGTTCGCCGCTGTGATCCGGCCCTTCCGGGTTCACGTAAATAAGTCCCATTTCAGTTGCGCCCAGCGGTGCTTTTGCCAGCGCTTCCGGATGACGGTGGGTCAACCAGGCTTTTTCATCACCCCAGTTAACATCCAGGTCAGGTTCCCAGACGTCTTCTCGTCCCGCACCAAAACCAAAGGTCCGGAAACCTGCATTTTCCAGCGCAACGTTACCCGCCAGAATAAACAGATCCGCCCACGAAATTTTTTGCCCATATTTTTGCTTAATTGGCCACAGTAAACGTCGCGCCTTATCCAGACTGACGTTATCCGGCCAGGAGTTTAGCGGCGCAAACCGCTGTTGACCGCGACCCGCGCCACCCCGGCCGTCAATAGAACGGTAGGTGCCTGCACCGTGCCAGGCCATACGAATGAAGAGACCGGCGTAGGTACCCCAGTCAGCAGGCCACCATGGTTGAGATTCGGTGAGAAGCGCTCTGAGATCACCTTTCAGCGCGGAATAATCTAACTTGCTAAATTCTTTACGGTAATCGAAGTCCTCACCGAGCGGATTCGAACGAGAGGAATGCTGATTTAATAAATCTACACGGAGTTGGTTAGGCCACCAGTCGCGACTGGCTGTCCCCGCGCCGGCACTCTGGTCATGCCCGCCTTGATGGAACGGACATTTCCCGGTAGAGAGGGTGTTATGGGTATCATCGGACGTGCTCATATCTAAGCTCCTTTTAGGGTGTTTGCGTTACGATATACACCAACCAAGATAAAATATAATTAAAACAGTCCATATATTTGATAGGCCATACCTTTTATATTTTTTGTTGTGGCGGCAGGACTTATCATTCGATGCAAAAGAAGAATAACAGGACAATATTGCACAATGTCTGACATAAAGTGGCAATTTACAATAATGCAGAAAGATGAAGATTAGCCTGACTCTGGACTAAAAAATGTGACGTTACCCCGTGCAGATCAGGGTAAAAAGGGTTAAGAATTCCCTCTTCGGATTTTCTCAGGTTTTCTCAATGAGATTTTTATCACTGAAACAAGGCGGGGTAAGTGCTTGAATAGTGGCGGAGAGAGGGGGATTTGAACCCCCGGTAGAGTTGCCCCTACTCCGGTTTTCGAGACCGGTCCGTTCAGCCGCTCCGGCATCTCTCCGTTTTATGGTTGCCATCATGCCAGGATCTTTGGCATTTTAACAGACCCGGTACCTCCAATTCTGTTCAAGTGACGAGTTTGCGAGCAAAACGATGATTAAGTGGCCCTGGAAAGCACATGACACGAGCCCCAATCCCCAGATCAACTGGGAGCAGGCGCTGGCTATTCCTGTTTTAGCGAACCTTTCGGATGATGAGCAGGCGAAGCTGGTTCATCTTGCCGACCGTTTTTTACAACAAAAGCGGCTGGTTGTTCTGCAAGGGCTGGAACTTACCGCGGAGCAACATGCCCGCATTGCACTACTGTTCTGCTTACCGGTACTGGAACTGGGTCTTGAATGGCTGGATGGTTTTCATGAAATCCTCATCTACCCCGCGCCATTCGTAGTGGATGACGAATGGGAAGACGACATCGGGCTGGTGCATAATCAGCGGGTCGTGCAGTCAGGGCAAAGCTGGCAACAGGGGCCGATAGTGCTGAACTGGCTTGATATTCAGGACTCCTTCGACGCCTCCGGTTTCAACTTAATCGTTCATGAAGTGGCACATAAGCTCGACACCCGTAACGGCGACCGCGCCAGCGGCGTGCCATTAATCCCGCTGCGTGAAGTGGCCGGGTGGGAACATGACCTGCACGCGGCGATGAACAACATTCAGGATGAAATTGACCTGGTAGGCGAAAGCGCCGCCAGCATTGATGCCTATGCAGCGAGTGATCCGGCGGAGTGTTTTGCCGTGCTGTCAGAATACTTTTTCAGTGCCCCCGAGTTCTTTGCTCCCCGCTTCCCGGCGCTGTGGCAGCGTTTTTGCCAGTTTTATCAGCAGGACCCGCTGGCACGTTTACGCGAGAATGGCGTCAGTATTGATGATAACTCACCGGTAGTTCACTAAAACAACAGCCTGCGCTAAATTCATCCAGTTGAATCAGCAGGTTAAATTTAGTGTTGACACAAAAAAGGGGAGCCATTAGTATTCGCCCCGTTCACACGATTCCTCTGTAGTTCAGTCGGTAGAACGGCGGACTGTTAATCCGTATGTCACTGGTTCGAGTCCAGTCAGAGGAGCCAGATTTCAAAAAAAGCCTGCTTTCGAGCAGGCTTTTTGCTTTTCTAGATCTGGTAATCGATAGCCACTTCTTCCGGCTCCATCGCCTGTTGCTTGATCTCCTCAAGCGACAGCCCGGCATTACATAATTCAATAAACCGCCAGACATAGTTACGTTGTAACTGACCGCGCTTTAACCCCAGCCAGACGGTGTTGGCATCGAAAAGATGGCGGGTTTCGAGCCTTGTGAGCGTATCAGACTCCTGATGATCACCCGACTGCTCCGCCACCAGCCCAATGCCCAGCCCTAATTCAACGTAGGTTTTGATAACGTCGGAATCCTGCGCGCTGAGCACTATGTCCGGCACCAGTCCACGGCGGTTAAAGGCTTCATCAATACGCGAGCGACCTGTGATCCCCTGACGGTAAGTGATTAACGGCCAGCGGGCGATATCGTCGAGCGTCAACGGCGAGACTTGCGTCAACGGATGGTTTTTCGGCACCAGCAGACTGTGATACCAGCGAAACCACGGGAACGCGGCGAGCGTCGGGTCATTGCTCAGCCGCTCGCTGGCAATGCCAATATCCGCCCCGCCGTTATGCAGCAGTGCATCGATTTCCTGCGGCGTCCCCTGAATCAACTCCAGGCGGACATCACTGTACAGTTCGCGGAACGCCTTGATCACCGGCGGCAAACTGTAACGCGCCTGGGTGTGCGTGGTCGCAATGGTCAGCACGCCTGTCGCGTCATTGGTGAACAGATCGGCGAGACGACGGACGTTGCTCGCCTCATTCAGAATACGTTCAGCAATGACCAGTAATGCTTTGCCGGGTTCCGTCATCCCCAACAGTCGCTTACCGCGGCGGATGAAAATCTCAATCCCCAGTTCTTCTTCCAGCTCGCGGATATGGCGGCTCACGCCGGACTGCGACGTGTAAAGCATGTTGGCGACTTCTGTCAGGTTGTAATCCTGCCGCGCTGCCTCGCGGATTATTTTAAGTTGCTGGAAATTCACCCTTCCCTCCGGGACCATCAGACATACTGCTATTGTTAGAGTCTGCGCTTCCGGCGAACAAATAATAAAAACCAGCATCTTATTCCTGTCAGGAATAACGCCTAGCTAACCAGCTGCAATTCCCGGTTTTCCAGGGTCGGGCGACTCACCAGCGACATCAGAATCTCTTTCACTGCCTGTGCCTGCGGCGACAGAGAACCTCGCGCCGATACGTTTAGCGACAGCGGCAAGCTCATTGATGGTGATGAGATGCGCGCCATCCAGCCGTTGGCGGCGCTGCACAACGAACTTGCTGCCGATTCAGGCAGTACCGTCACACCCATCCCGCTGGCTATAGCGGCGGTCAGCGTGGAGATGGAATCAATTTCGCCGACGACTTTTGCCGTCAGGCGGCGCAGCGAGAACGCCTCATCCACCCGTGCCCGCACCGCACTGTAGTCTCGCGGCAGGAAGAGATTCATTTCGGCCACCAGCGCCAGATCAACGCCCTGCCCCGGGCAATCGCGCGTACCGACAACGTAGAGTTCTTCTTTCAGCAACGGCTGGCTGTTGATCCCGGCGACTGGGGCGCGGTCATACAACACCGCCATATCCAGCTGACCGCTCAGAAGTTTGTCGTTCAGAATGGCGCCGCTATTTTCATGCAGATACACCAGTACGTTTGGCAGTTCATTACGTACTGTCTGCAATAACGGCATGGTTACAGATGACGCCGCCGTTCCCGGCGCGAGTCCGATAGAAACCTGGCCGCTCAGCGTCTGACCAACATGGCTGACCGCCATATGCGCCTGTTCACACTGGCGCAAAATCGTCCGTGCATGGGTGTAGAGAATTTTCCCGGCTTCGGTTGGCGTAACGCCCCGCTTGGTGCGAATCAGCAACTGCTGATCCAGTTCCCCTTCCAGAGTAGCCACCTGCTGACTCAGCGCGGGTTGCGCGATGTGCAGCACTTCTGCGGCCTGCGTCAGGCTACCGATGTCGACGATTTTCACGAAGTACTTCAGTCGTCTTAAATTCATATTGCCCCCTGTCCGGAATGCCATGCCCTTATGGGCGGTCTTTTAACTAGCCGGAAATATTGCAATATGCTTGCCAGCTTTTAATAACGTCCCGCCAGCGCCGATAAATAAGCGTTTCTGATGTATTTCGTTGTTTTTGCGCAACAGTCAGCAGAAGCCGCTATGCCCCATTAGAGGTAATTTTGCACCGTCGCGGTGCAGTACTGGTCAATAAACCAGCAATGCAGATGATATTGCTGAAATTGTCAGCAGTCAGTATCTGACAGGGCAACCGGCCTTTGACAAAGGCAAACAGCGCCGTTAATATGCGCCCCGTTCACACAATTCCTCTGTAGTTCAGTCGGTAGAACGGCGGACTGTTAATCCGTATGTCACTGGTTCGAGTCCAGTCAGAGGAGCCAGATTAAAAAAAGCCTGCTTTCGAGCAGGCTTTTTGCATTATGTGATGCCAAAACGCTGGCGATACTGACCCGGCGTAACGCCTGTGATTTTGCGAAAAATCTTGCGAAAGGCGGACGGGTCGGTATACCCCACTTCCCAGGCAATGTGATCGACAGAGCGTCCCGTC
>NZ_JMTB01000003.1 GCF_000734965.1 Trabulsiella guamensis ATCC 49490 | reverse complement strand
ATTCCAGCGCATCCCTGGCTTTCATAATCCTGACCTGCTGACACATATTCCGTTGGCCGGATCCCCGTCGCTTTCTGGAAGCGGCGCAGAAAAGTTCGTGGCGTCATGCCCGCCAGGGCGGCCATCTCTTCAATAGATTGCGGGTCTGCAAAGCTGGCATGAAGCCGGTGCTGAACACGCAGGATCTCACCATCGCCATGATCAAAATCCGGGATAAACGCCGCATAGGTGCTCTGTTCCCGGCGGGGTGGATCGATAAGTAAAAAGCGTGCTGTGGCCAGCATAGTGCCGGTTCCCAGTAGTTTTTCGATAAGTGTCAGGCCGAGATCAGTCCAGGCCAGAATTCCCCCCGCCGTAATAATGTCGCCATCGTCGATCACCATATTTTCTGCCGCCACATCCACCGCCGGAAAACGCTCCGCTAACGCCTGCGCAAAGGCCCAGTGCGTAGTCGCACGGCGATGATCGATAAGCCCGGTTTCAGCCAGCACGAATGCCCCCGCGCAAACCGAACACAATGTAACGCCCTCGTGATAAAGCGTGTTCATCCACTGAGCCGGCACCGCCATCGATACCATTTTTGAGGGTACCACCAGCCCCGGCGGCGCAATCACATGACTCAGGCGATGAGGTTCATCCGGGTGACTGTCCCAGACGCACTCCACCGTCTCGTTCTCAGTGTTGACCTGCCAGTGCGACACCCGGATAGCCCGCAGAGCTGCCTCACCAGAGATGCTCTCCGCCCAGTCAGCGGCGATCCTGAACATATCGGTCAGTCCATACACCGCCGCGAGCTGACAGTCGGGATAAATCAGCAGGCCAATCTCCGCCACCACGGTTCGTTCAGTAGAATTTTTCATTTGTCACTTTTAACACGAATAATGTCATTTTTGACAATTTTATCTGTTCCACTGTTCCTGAACAATAGCTTCGTCAGACAACAACTGTGATGGTCTGAGGACAAGAGAGCGAACAGGGCATCACATGACTTTCATCACCGACAGAGGATATTCCTATGAGCAACGACTTCATCACCACCCAGGACGGCACCCGGATTTTTTACAAAGACTGGGGTCCGAAAAATGCGCAACCCATCGTCTTTCACCACGGCTGGCCGTTAAGTGCTGACGACTGGGACAACCAGATGTTGTTCTTTTTATCTCACGGCTACCGTGTGATCGCCCATGACCGTCGTGGTCACGGGCGTTCTGATCAGACCGATACCGGCAACGAGATGAACACCTATGCCGCAGATGTCGCTGAACTGGCCCGCGTGCTGGATCTGAAGAACGCCGTGCATATCGGTCATTCCACTGGCGGCGGTGAAGTGGCACGTTATGTCGCCCGCGCCGAAACAGGCCGTGTGGCGAAGGCGGTACTGATGGGCGCTGTGCCGCCGATCATGCTCAAAACCCCGGCGAACCCTGAAGGACTGCCGATGTCTGTTTTCGACGGTTTCCGTACTGCGCTGGCGAACAACCGCGCGCAGTTCTTTATCGACGTGCCATCAGGTCCCTTCTATGGCTTCAACCGTCCTGGCGCGAACGTCATTCAGGGGCTCATCGATAACTGGTGGCGTCAGGGCATGGCCGGGGGCGCCAAAGCGCAATATGACTGTATCGCGGCGTTTTCAGAAACTGACTTTACCGACGATTTAAAAGCCATCACGGTGCCAGTTCTGGTGATGCACGGCGAAGACGATCAGGTCGTACCGATTGGCGACTCCGCCCACAAGGCCATCAAATTGCTGAAACAGGGCACACTGAAAACTTATCCGGGCCTGTCGCACGGGATGTTCGCCACACACCCTGATACCATCAACCCGGACTTACTGGCGTTTATCAGAGCTTGAGTCCTGAAAAAAGAGCCGGCGCCGCTTACCGCAGGTGTCCGGCTCCACCGCTTAAATCTTCGCCACTCTGCTGATTCATCCTTTTGCCACCTTTTGTTTCACATTCCTGTGACATACTATCCGTTAATCCAGAATCGCTGAGACAAGGAGTAAATGATGAACACTACAGGTCATGGGCTGACGCCAGAGCAGGCGCTGACGCAGCTTGAAGCACTGTATGAAGAGTCAGTCGGTGCACTGCGCAGCGCGATCGGTGAGTACATTCGTGATAATACACTACCAGATACCGAGGCCCGTGCCAGAGGGTTGTTTGTTTACCCTGAGCTGTCGGTATCCTGGAACGGGACCGCGCCGGATGCGCCGAAAACCCGCGCCTACGCACGCTTTACGCATGCAGGCTGCTACACCACGACGATTACCCATCCCGAGCTGTTCCGCCAGTATCTGCTGGAACAGCTAACGCTGCTGTATGAAAACTACGGCGCACAGATTTCTGTTGCCCGTTCACAACATGAAATCCCCTATCCTTACGTGATTGATGGCTCGACGCTGACGCTCGATCGCTCAATGAGCGCCGGGCTGACCCGCCATTTCCCGACCACTGAACTGTCGCAGATCGGCGATGAAACCGCTGATGGCCTGTTCCACCCGGGCGAGTTTTACCCGCTGTCACATTTTGACGCCCGCCGTGTCGATTTTTCGCTCGCGCGTCTGCGCCACTACACCGGCACGCCGGTCGAACATTTCCAGCCGTTTGTGTTGTTCACCAACTACACACGCTATGTCGATGAGTTTGTCCGCTGGGGATGCAGTCAGATCCTCGACCCGGAAAGCCCGTATATCGCCCTCTCCTGTGCGGGCGGGATCTGGATCACTGCCGAGACAGACGCGCCAGAGCAGGCGATTTCCGATCTGGCCTGGAAAAAGCATCAGATGCCCGCCTGGCACCTGATCACCAAAGATGGCCAGGGCATCACATTGATTAACATCGGCGTCGGTCCCGCCAACGCGAAAAATATCTGCGACCATCTGGCAGTGCTGCGCCCGGACGTCTGGCTGATGATTGGTCACTGTGGCGGCCTGCGTGAAAGCCAGGACATTGGCGATTATGTGCTCGCACACGCTTACCTGCGCGACGACCATGTGCTGGATGCCGTGTTGCCGCCGGATATCCCTATTCCGAGCATTGCGGAGGTGCAGCGCGCATTGTATGACGCGACCAAGCAGGTCAGCGGCATGCCGGGTGAAGAGGTTAAACAACGCCTTCGTACAGGGACTGTCGTCACCACCGATGATCGCAACTGGGAACTGCGTTATTCCGCGTCGGCGCTGCGTTTCAACCTCAGCCGGGCGATCGCGATTGATATGGAAAGCGCCACCATTGCAGCGCAGGGTTATCGCTTCCGTGTACCGTATGGCACGCTACTGTGTGTGTCTGACAAACCGCTGCATGGAGAAATCAAACTGCCGGGGCAGGCAAACCGGTTCTATGAAGGGGCGATTTCTGAGCACTTGCAGATTGGCATCCGCGCGATTGATCTGCTGCGCGCCGAGGGCGAACGCCTGCATTCACGCAAGCTGCGTACCTTCAATGAACCTCCATTCCGTTAATTATCAGGTGAAATCATGACAACCACATCGCCTCTCAACGCCCTGCGTAACGTGCTGCAGGCACAGAATCTGGACGGGATGTTTGTTCCCCGTGCCGACCCGTTCCAGAGCGAGTACGCCGCGCCTCACGACAACAAACTGGCATGGCTGACCGGGTTTACCGGCTCGGCGGGTCATGCGCTGGTGCTACGCGACCGGGCGATTATCTTCGTCGACGGGCGCTATCAGGTACAGGTGCGCCAGGAAGTGGATTTAAACGAGTGGGAAATCCGCCATCTGCATGACGATCCGCTGGCAGAGGTGATGGATACCGAGCTGCCCGTCGGCAGCCGCATCGCCTTTGAACCGCTGTTAATGGTCAACAGCCAGTATGAAAGCCTGCAGGCCACCCACTGCAAGATGGTGGCGCTTACTGAAGATCCGTTTAATACCATCTGGACTGATCGTCCTGCTGCGCCGCGCGGTATGATCCGCGAAATGCCGGTCGAGGTGAGTGGAGAAAGCAGCGCCGACAAGCGCGAACGCATTGCCGCCTTGTTAGCGGAAAAAGGTGTTGATTACCTGGCGATTTCCCAGCCGGATAACATCGCGTGGCTGCTCAACGTGCGCGGTGCGGACATCGCCATGAGTCCGGTCGTGTTGTCATTTGCCCTGCTGAGTCATACCGGCGAGCTGGAGTGGTTTGTCGACAGTGAAAAAACCGCGCAGCTGCCATCAGCGTTGCTCGACTCTCTCAATCTTTCGCCGATGGACGCGTTTATTCCCCGTTGTCAGCAGGTTGCCATTGGCAAGCGCGTGATGCTCGACAGTGATTATTCTCCAGTTGCCGCGCGCTTTGCGGTGGAAAAACATGGCGGCGAAGTGGTCTGGCAGCCCGATCCCATCACCTTTATCAAGGCGAAGAAAAACCCTGTCGAACTGGAAGGTTACCGCGACAGCCACCGTAAAGATGGCGCGGCGTGGGTCAATTTCCTCGCCTGGCTGGCACATGAAGTTCCGGCGCGGGAAGCCGCAGGCAACCCGCTCACTGAACTGGAAGCGCAGGCGCAGCAACTGCTGTTCCGCCAACAGCAGGATGGTTTTATCGAGCAGAGTTTCGGCACTATTTCCGCCTCGGCCAGTAATGCGGCGATGTGCCATTACCACTCCAGTGAAGCGACCAACACCGCGATCACCAGCGAAAACTTTTACCTCAACGACTCCGGCGGTCAGTACAGCAACGGCACCACCGATGCCACGCGTACGCTGGCGTTTGGTCAACTGGGTCCGCAACAACGCCTGCATTACACCGCCGTGCTGAAAGGGTTTTTATCGCTGATCACGCTGCAGTTTCCAGAGGGCTCACACGGGCATCAGCTCGACGCCTTTGCCCGCCGCCCGTTGTGGGAACTGGGGCTCGATTTTGATCACGGCACGGGTCACGGCGTGGGGCATCAGCTGATGATCCACGAAGGACCGCAGCGCATCGCCAAAAAGATCAACCCATGGCCGCTGACGGCGGGCAACATTATGACCATAGAGCCAGGTTACTATCTGGCGGACCAGTACGGCATTCGTATTGAAAATCAGGTGGAAATTGTCGATGCGCAACCCGGCTTCTGCCGTTTTGCCTCACTAACGCTGGTGCCGATTGATTTAAGCCAGGTGGACTGGAATCTGCTGAGTGATCAGGATGTTGAGTGGATCGACAATTATCACCAGCTGGTGCGCGAAACCCTGTCGCCGCTGGTGAACAGCGACGCGCGCCCGTGGTTGTTTGAAGTGACGGCGCCAGTACGCGTACAGGTGAACTAAATAAAAACGCGGGTTAGCGCTCAGCTAACCCGTCGGATGCTGCGGGTGAATTGTTGTTCTGTCATGAGGCTTCCCCACTGGTCACCCTGCCATTCTTTCGTCAGGGTGAAGCCGAAGGATTCGTACAGACGCCTCGCTGCCGTGAGCTTATTGAACGTCCAGAGCTGAACTGCAGAGAATTGCCTTTCATCGCAAAAATTCATCGCTTCAGCCATCAGCTTTCTGCCCATGCCACTGCCACGACAACCGTCATCAAGGATGAACCAGCGCAAGTGCGCCTCATTGTTTTCCAGATCTTCACCGTCGATGGCGACAGAGCCAACAATGCGCCCGTTCTGTACAGCCAGCCAGATTTGATTGCACGCCTTATCCAGACGGCCCGAAAAATCAGCCAGACCCGCTGCCACCTTACTTTCAAAAAAACAACCAAAGTTGTGTTCTCTCGCGTAGTAGCTGCCATGCATTTCCGTGATGCGGCCAATCATTCCCGGCTGATATCCGGAGACGATTTTGATGCTGCTTTGCGCATTCAGGGAGGCGTTATCGCGGCAGGCTTTCAGGGCACTGGCATAACAACGAAGACCTTGTGAGACAAGGTGCTGCTGGCAAATATCCATTTTGTCCAGTGCGGCAATGACTCGTTCATTACCGTACTGGTTAATTTTCCGCACCGTTTCCCTGCCCTGCGCGGTAAGACTGAGTTGCTTCGTTCTCGCATCCTCAGCAGAAGGCATGACTTCCAGTTCACCGAGGTTAACGAGTTTTGCCAGCATGCGGCTGACACTGGACTTCTCAAGCCCCAGAAGCTGTACCAGTTGAGCCGCCGTCATTGCACCACGGGTTTCCACTTCCAGCAACGTATGGACAACAGAAGGAGAATACGCCGTTGCCGCCAGTGTGTGGTGCATAAAACCCAGCTCCCGAACCATCAGGCGCGATGATGTGCGTATTTCTTCAACCAGTGGCGATTCGGCTGTCATTGACTTTTACCTTGTAAAATATGGTTGTATTATACAACCATATTTTTAAAATGGGTGTCAATGGGTGTCAATGGGTGTGCTGGAGGGAGAGTTGATATGATTAAGGGATTAGAGGCTAACTGATTTGACAGGGCGCTTAGTGCCAGGAACGGACGTTGATAACGTTGAGATATGTTAATTTATGGGGAGCAGGTCACCATTCCTGCTGGCGCGATCGCCCCATCACGCCAGCAGAAAACTCTTACGCTACCGGGTCAGCAGGTAAATCAAACAGATCGGCTTTGCCACCCGTATAGAGCTGGATAGTGGACGGTTCGGAATACATCCGATGCGGGAAGACTGCCGGAATCGCGCTGGCCTGGTCGAGCCTTTCAATTTGCTGCGGGGTAAGTGTGAGTTTCACCGAGGCAAGGTTTTGTTCGAGCTGCATATGAGTACGCGGACCAATGATCGGCAGCACTCCCTTAGCGGCGACCCACGCGATGGCGACCTCACCCGCGGTCACTCCGGCCTCGCTGGCAATGGCTTCGACGGCATCAAGAATTGCGGTCCGCTGTGGCGAATCTTCGGCCTGGAAGACCTTGCCACCGAAGCCTTCCCGGCGTCCGCTTTCACCTTTGCGATATTTACCGGTGAGCATACCGCCGCCAAGTGGTGACCACGCGACGACGCCGAGGCCAAGTCCGTGCGCAGCTGGCAGCATTTCGTGTTCTACCGTACGTTCGACCAGACTGTATTCCAGTTGCAGCGCGGCAATGGGCACAGCTCCCCGCAGCTCGGCAATGGTGGCTGTACGTGCCAGACGCCACGCGGGGAAATCAGACAACCCGGCATAGAGGATCTTACCGGCCCGGGCAAGATCATCGAAACCGCGGACGATCTCCTCCGACGGCGTCACCTGATCAGGAAAGTGCGCCCAGAGCAGATCAATGCGGTCGGTTTTGAGACGCTTCAGACTCGCTTCGACCGAGCGAATCATCGACAGGCGGCTGTTACCACTGGTGAGGATCCCCTCCGAAGGGTCCGTCTGCGACGTATACTTCGTCGCCAGAACAAATTGATTCCTGCGCCCAACCAGTAAGTCGCCGAGGATCTCCTCTGATTCACCGAACTGATAGCCGTTGGCGGTGTCGATGAAATTCCCTCCTGCGTCGGCATAGGTGTCGACGATTCGGCGAACTTCGTCAGGCCCGGCACCATGTCCCCAGCGAGTCCCAAAGGTACCGGCACCCAATACGAGTTCCGATACCCGCAGGCCAGTGTGTTTGCCAAAGAGTTTGTAACGCATATTCACTCCCGTTGATCAGGTTAGTTGACAACTTGCGCAAGCCGCCTGGACTCGAGCACAGGGGTAAGAAACCGTTAGCTACTGATCAGTGGACGCAGTTGTTTTACTGCATCCAGGTATCGCGTCAGCCGCGGCTTCCAGAATTCGTCGTGACAAATTTTCGTCTTCTACGGCGCGGGATAACATCAGCGCGCCGACCATCATTGACAGGATAGCGAGGGCATCCATATCGTTTTGCTTCTCTCCCTGACAGCTGGAAAGTACTTTCTCAATAACCGCTGAATAACCCCGAATACCGTTCTCAAAGCTCTGACGGAGTGGCCCTTCCCGGCGGGCGACATCCGCCACCAGGGCAGCAATAGCGCAGCCCACGGCGGGATTGTTCCGGTGCTCGGGCGAGAGATATCGGTCGATAATCGCCGCCATCACGTCGCCATTGCTGCTGTTAATAAGCGAGTTCAGAGTGTCAATATTTGCCGCCATCGCCTGCTCACAGGCTTCAACAGCAAGCTCATCTTTTGATCCGAATTGCTTGTAGAAGCCACCCTGAGTCAGGCCCACCGCCCCCATAATTCCGCTCAAGGCCACACCATCAATGCCATGTTCGCGAAAGAGTTTCGCTGCTTCCTTAACGACAGCGCGACGGTTCTCCTCCGCCTTCGCCCGACTCACTTTCATGGAATACCTCAATATGATTTTAGATTATCAATATAATCTAAAATAAACAGCAGTAAAGGACTCTTTAATGTTCTGCCGCTGCCACGCATTGCCCGTGAATACGCAGGCTTTGTATATCTTGCGATCGCCGTTTCTTTTGCAAGAGATTCGGCCTATCGTGTTATGAGCATTAGCTCATTAACAGGAACGAAATAATGCGTGACCTCCCTCCTACCGCCACGCTGCGTACATTTGAAGTCGCCACCCGCCATACCACATTTACCTCTGCCGCGGCAGAGCTGTTTATTACGCAAAGCGCGGTCAGTCATCAGTTGAAGAATCTGGAAGAAATCTGGGGCGTGCAGCTTTTTGAGCGAGGGAAAACCCTCCGACTGACCCCGGCAGGCGCGGCGCTCGCGCCCCTCGTACGCGAATTCTTTAGCAAACTGGAAACCACGCTTGCCGATCTTCGTGAACAAAAAGGACGGGTACGGTTGCGGGTTAATACCACTTACTCGTTCGCTCTGAAATGGCTGTTGCCTCGCCTGCCAGGTTTGGCACGTTTGCATCCGGAAATTCTGGTAACGCTGGAAAGCACGGACAAAGCCATCAATTTCGCCAGTACTGATTCCGATGTGGCGATCCGTTTCGGTCACGGTAATTACCCGGCGCTGCATACCGAGTTTATGTTCCGCGAGCAGCTCTTTCCGGTTGCCAGCCCGGCGCTTTTACAGCGTTTTGGAACACCTTGCGAACCTGCTGAACTGCTGCGTTATCCGCTTCTGACACGAGATGGCGCCGATCTGGTGCCGAAGTGGGATGTCTGGTTTAAGCTTATTGGCCTGAATACGGATGTGCTGCATGAAAGCGTTCGTTTCGCTGATACCAATATGACGATTGAAGCGGCGTTACTGGGTCAGGGGATTGCATTAGCGCGCAGCGGGCACGTTGAAAAAGAGATTGCTGATGGCAGTCTGGTGCGGCTCTTTAACGTGCCTTTTCCCTCCCCGGCCGCCTATTATTTCGTCTGCCCGAAAGGTATCGAAACGCAACCGCACATCATAAAATTTCGGAAATGGCTACTGGCGGAATCACAGCAGGCACAGCTCAGTTACCGTTAAGCATGAGCATTTACTCATGGTGTGATGATAACACTTCACTTTTCATCCGCGCACGAGCCGTTTAGCATCAGGATATGCCCATACATATTGTTTTACTTACGTTATTTGCCGCTCTGCTGCATGCCAGCTGGAATGTCTTGTTACGCGGCGGTACTGATCGGTTATGGTCGATGACCATCATGTGTCTGACGATCGCCCTGACTTGTGCCATCACCGCGCTGTTTTTGCCAGCCCCTGACAGTGCCAGCTGGAAATACGCGCTGCTCTCGGCACTGCTGCATGTCGGCTATAACCTGTGTCTGATACGCAGCTACCGGAGCGGAGATTTCGGTCAGACTTACCCGATTGCGCGTGGTTCTTCGCCGCTGATGGTGACCTGCGCAGCGGCCCTGTTCGCCGGGGAGCGAATTGAACTGAGTACACTTTTCGGTATCACACTCATTTCTGTCGGCATCCTGATGCTTGCCACTTTAGGTAACAAACGGGTGATGTCCGGCCTGCAATATCCGCTGGCAACGGGGGCGTTTATCGCTGCCTATA
This sequence comes from Trabulsiella guamensis ATCC 49490, assembly GCF_000734965.1. GTDB lineage: Bacteria > Pseudomonadota > Gammaproteobacteria > Enterobacterales > Enterobacteriaceae > Trabulsiella > Trabulsiella guamensis. The sequence continues at coordinate 13,338 of NZ_JMTB01000003.1, read as the reverse complement.
GCGTCGTGGATGGTATGGGTGTGCGCGTATCCGGCAACGCGCTTTCCTATACCGTATGGATGAGCGCATTATGGGGTGTGATGATGCCTGCGCTTTATATCACGTTGCGTGACAGTAAAAGTTTACTCCGCTGGCGACCCGACTTACCCCGTGCGGCCGGAGGCGGTCTTGTTTCGCTACTCGCTTACGGCATCATCATTTATGCCATGACAGCAGCGCCAATGGGGGCGGTCTCTGCATTACGTGAAACCAGCGTGTTGTTTGCCGCTGTGCTGGGTTATCTGTTTCTCGGCGAAACGTTAACACTGAGAAAAATGCTGACGTGCACGATGATTGCCGCCGGTACGCTGATGATTGGTTAATCAAATCAGGAGAATGCAAGATGTCTGACCAACCCACGATTGCGCTTGTTGGTCCGGGGGCTATCGGTACGACCATCGCCGCTGTACTTCATGAAGTTGATCGTACCCCCGTTCTTTGCGGGCGCACCCCACATCCGCAATTAATTTTGCGCCATGATGAGGGTGAAATTATTGTGCCGGGCCCGGTACTGAGCAATCCGGCGACAATAAGCCATCCGTTCGCTCTGGTGTTTGTCGCGCTGAAAACGACTCAGGTCGCTGACAGCGCCGGGTGGCTGGCCGCATTGTGCGATGAAAATACCGTTGTGTGCGCACTGCAAAATGGCGTCGAACAGACAACGCAGCTGGAACCCTTTGTCAATGGCGCGAAAGTGCTACCTTCGGTGGTGTGGTTCCCGGCACAACGCGAGCTGGACGCGTCGGTCTGGTTACGCGCCAGCCCACGCCTGACGCTGCCGCAAGTACCGCAGGCAAAACGGGTCGTCGATGCGCTCGATGGCACACGCTGCACCGTTGAGTTATCTGCTGATTTTATCTCCGTCGCCTGGCGCAAACTGTTGCAGAATGCCGTCGCGGGTCTGATGGTGCTGGCAAATCGTCGTGCCGGAATGTTCGCCCGCAAGGATATCACTGAACTGGCGCTGGCTTATCTGCGCGAATGTCTGACGGTAGCCCGTGCGGAAGGCGCAGTACTGCCCGATAGCGTTCTGCAGGAGATCATCGACGGTTTTCATCGTGCCCCTGCAGATTTAAGTACCTCTATTCTTGCCGACCGCCAGGCCAACCGCCCGATGGAGTGGGATATCCGCAACGGCGTGATACAGCGTTATGGTCGCTTACATCAGATTCCCACGCCCATCAGCGACGTCGTGGTGCCGCTACTGGCAGCAGGGAGTGAGGGGCCCGGTTGATATCGTTCTGAAGCAGAGAAGACACGGCCTCCATATTGATTGCCAGTGGAGGCCGTCTGCGTTTTGTACCCTTTCGCAGTATCCGCTTTAGCAGGGGCAACACCGCTACGAAAGTGGGCTCAGGGTATTTGACAGAGCTAACACAACGTGTCGTTGTCAGCACCGACTGAAAAAACATGTCCTGCCATTTTTCACTAATGCCTTTAAATCAAACGATAAGGATGCTACTGAGCGGAAATAGGTTGACAGGCTGCTTAGTGCCAATAGTGGACATGCGGCTAAGTAAGTAAACGCTCTAAGGACATTACTGTTCCTGCAAAAAAATATCTGGCCTGAATATAATCTACTCGATATTCTGAAATGCTTTGTATTTTTTGTGAACAGGAAAAAGTATGCTTAGTACATTACCCGATTTACATAGAAGTTTTGCAGAGCAACTCAAGCTTAAATTTCAGTCTGATTCGCGGATTCACTCCCTTCTCGCTGGCGGCTCAATTATTCATGGCGGATTTGATAAATACTCCGATCTCGATTTTGTCGTTGTCGTCGACTCTCTCCACTATGACAAAATCATGGCGCAGCGTAGAGAACTCGCCGGAACACTAGGCCATCTGCTACATGCTTTTACCGGGGAACATGTCGGAGAGCCTCGCCTGCTTATATGCCTGTATGGCCCTGAACTTCTTCATGTCGATCTGAAATTTGTCACCCTGGAAATGCTCACTCAACGCGTTGAGGAGCCTGCTGTGTTATTTACCCGTGACAACCTTGCTCTGGAGCGACAACTGGCAAAATTTTGTGCTCACTGGCCTGACATGACGCCGGAATGGTTTGAGTCACGAGCATGGATCTGGCTTCATTATGCAGTGGTCAAACTGGGAAGAGGCGAACTCTTTGAAGCGATTGGTATGCTGTCATTTTTCCGCGAGCAAGTGCTGGGACCCATGCTGTATCGTCGAGCAAATCTTCCGCAACGTGGGGTTCGCCGCATTGAATTCCATGGCATAGATCCTGATGGCCTTCTGATTTCCACGCTGGCAACGCACGATAGTGCCTCCGTCAACATGGCCATCAGTATGGCTGTTGATGCTTATATCAATCTGCGTGCTGATGTTCTGCCTGAAAATATTGCAGACGATGCGGCACGTCGGGCGGTCCTTGCCATGCTGAAAGAGTATTCTGACAGGGGTTAAATCCATACTCCGGCCGCTTACACGGCCGGGGTGTAGAAGTATCATTGTAGATGCGGCCAAAAGCCAAATCACGAGATGAACATCTCGGCTTAGTTACTGCAATTCATGCTAAAGCCAGGTTCAGATGTCCGGAAAAGGGGAAAATTCAAATGTCTGCTTAGTGCCAGGAGCGGATGCGACCCATCGGCATGTTTTAGTCGTCGCAAGCAAATCATAACGGTTAATTGTTGAGTAGATTTTTCATGTCAATTTATATTATTGTAGATAAGTCTGATAAAAAATTTCAGTCACATCCTCTTGGATAATAAGGAAGTTATATGAAAGCTCGCTTAATACCACCGTACGAAAACTACACTGGCAATGTTTTATGGCGAAAAGAGGATTTTATTAATAAAGTCGACGATATCTCAACATCTCTAAAAAAGTTAAGAGATATGGGATATTGGGCCAGTGCCTATCCTGAAGGAGATGGCATTACATTTAAATACACCAAGGATAGTTATCAAAAAAGCAGTATCGAAATTCTAGAAGACTTCTCAATATGCTTTGAGTGGGTAGAAATAGAGTTAGCTAAATCAAGAAGCTCTAACCTAGAATTAGCTGAATTAGAGGGTAAAAACAAAAATATGGAGTGTATAGTTATTGTGCCGATTGAGAAGATTTTCATTCAGGAAACCATCGAGATCGGAAAGTATATTTTTTATTGCGGAAGACAATTTGATGAAGAGTCACATAAGCGATTGTCAGAGCAAGATGGTTCGTATATACAGTTTAACTGTGACCTACCATATATTGATTTATTAAAACTTAATTCAAGCATTGATCATAACAGCCATGTTATAAACATGTGTTTGTCTATAGCTGAATATGCGCTTGATTTAGTCAGATTTTCTCACAGCTCATTTACACGTATGGAATATACCCCTAATCCTGCAGGTCAACGCTCTGACGGATTTTATGATGTAGAAATCATTCCTTGTGAGATGACTCATCTTAAACCAATTAAGATAAGTGGAATATCAAGACCCCTTGCCGTGAGTAATAATTGGCCAGGTCCTCAGGTTGACAGCTTGTATTACCCTGGGTTGCATTATTTATCTTCTGTCTACGATGGAATCGTTGAAAATGAACTTTCAAAATTAGTTAGCTCCGTAGTTAGGGCATGTAGGCAATCTTTTTATTCAATTGGCGCGGAATCACAATTTCTAAACCTAGTCTTTGCACTTGATGGTCTTGCTAATATTGACCCAAATTGGAAAGGATGGAAGCAAAGGACCTACATTGCAGCACTTACATGTAATAACTCGCTAATCAAATTTAAGAAAAACCTAGAAGTTTATGACGAGTTATATACTGACGTAAGAAACAAGCTTGTTCATGATGGTAAAGATTTTTACGAACTTAACGTCAACGCGAACGAATCCTCTGAACAAATCTTTAAGTATATTAAGATAATTATAATACTCATCGAAAGTAACGGCTTTTCCACTTTGCAAGAATTAAGAGATTATGCAGTTCACCTACTTCAGCAGGAGGGTTATAGAACTGCTTCTGTTGAGATAATTGACAAAGTATCTCTTTTAAGAGGAAAAAACCCTAATTATCCTTCATGGTGATTAAATGAACGTGCTAATTAATTTTTAATATAACTTCTGCTCCTCGCTCTGAGCAGACATGTCTGCCCACTGATCGACTCCTTCGTGCCAGTAGCAGACCTTTATAATAAAGTAGCGTGGGTTGAGCGGCCTAGTCATGCTAAAAACGCACATTGAGCGTTTAGATGTCGATGTGAATGTTAGCGCTATTTCAAGGAAGTTAATGCTATACGGGAAACTATTATAGAGAATAGCTCTCAATAAGAACCACGCGCGCAATATCTTCGACGGAGTGGTTCTTATATGTGAAACCGCAAAGTTCGTCAGGCAATTTCGCGTCCGATATCGTCATTTGCCGCAGCAGGTGGCTGTAACAAATTATCACACTCAGCTATGACATATTCCGGAATGAGATCGAATCGAGTCGGGTCCAACTGGCAGATAAACTCATTTTCGATGTGATAGGTTTCATTAATAAATTTCTGAATTACAGAGTTTGCAGGATCAATATCCATTAGCCTGAAAACTTGCAATTTTTCGTAACTACTATTGCAATTGAAATACAGCGTGGTGAGATAATTTCTGCAGGTAATTTTCTCTAGCTGTACCGCATAGTCAAAATCAGGAATGTGCTTAATTATTTCGTGGCAGCCTGAATTCACACTAGCTTCTGACATTAACTGATACCTCCCGTCAACCATCGCCAGACGTGTATCTTCCTGAGATGCCCGCTTATGAAGAAGATTTGAAAGCACTTGATAAGCATCGCCCCGGTCATCAAGGATCTCGAAATACCGACGAAGATATATCAACTTAATGATATCGTCACACTCAGCCTGTAGGGCCGATGTGCAGATCTGGGCAAAAGTTTTGATGTCAGAATTTGAAATAGATTGCTCCGTAATAACGCCACGACTGTAGCGAAGGTAGGCTGCAGAAACCTGATTGTTGAATTGTTGGCGAACGGCGCGAATAGTATCGATGATTGGCTCAACATCATGCGTCAACATCAGCACAGTTTTACTCTTCAGACAATCGGATGGTTCTCTGCGAAAAAGCATTTCGAGAATCGCAAACTTCTTGTTTTTATCGAACGAGGAAATAGGGTCATCCAAAATAATCAGACCAGGTTTTCTAGAAAGGCATTCATACATGAAGAGTACAAGAGCAAACGCATTTCTTTCACCGTAACTTAGGTGTTGGCTGCCACCGGTGACGACATCAGTATGATCTACATGATAGAGTTGAAGGCGTGGTTGTGCATCGTCAGTTATCCGCACGCGATAACGATAACCTGCATAGGCCAGAAAACCATTGATATCTTCCTGGTGCTTTCTAACGAGTTGACGCACTTTATCCCGCTGCTGATTCAATTTACCCTGAAGTGGTCCTGCGCGTGCAATTAAATCGTTCAGAGAAGCATTGAGTGCACCTATGATACGTATGGTTTCTTCTGATTGAAGCTCAGTAAAGAAGTCTAGATTCAACTTATGGGAGGCGAGCCTTGCAGCCACATTTTCTCCCTCCGTAAAGCTAAATCCTGAAAGCGTTTTAAGCGCGGTAAGTTTCTCAATCAGATCGTCTGTTTGAGACTTTAGGGTAATAAGATACGTTTCATGCTGCCGTTCAAGACCGTTAGGGAGGGTGGTGATTTCTTGAAGACGATCACGGGCAAGGTCAGTAAGATAAATTCCTAAACGCTGGATGACATCGACAAGTTCCATCAAATTTTTGATGACGGCTTGATCATATTCCAATCCAACTTGTCGAATCCGTTGTTGTTGTTGTTCGCTAGATTCGCCACTGCAATAAGGGCAGCACTTACCCGCTAGCTCACCAAACTCTGCCAACCCTTTTGTCTGCCAGGCAATCCACTGTACGCTTTTGTTACTAGTTATCATGTTCCTGTACGGTTCAAGTGCGGCAGGGATATGAAGAAGCTTATTGCCACCTGCGAGCGCTTTCATACCTTTTGTACTTTTGCTAAGAGCAGATGCTGCGGTCACTTTAAATGCACTGGATAGAACACCGAGATCGCTCAACAGGGTTTCCAATTGTGTATGTACGGTAAATACCTGACGGATAGTTGAAATGATCGACTCTATTTCCTGCTCCGTTCGGATATATGCGTCCGTTTTGATTAAAATATCGAAACTATTGGCCACAAGTTCATCCTGACGGAATGTGAACTGGCTGACATACTCCTCATTGAAACACATTATATTGTCGAGCTGTTCCATTCCAGCAACAGAGGGCGCCACATTGTCGGGGTTATTTGTCCTGAATTTGAAAGGAAGCAACTCTGCTAGGCTCGCTTCCTGTCCAGGCAGACTGAACTGCATCGCTCGAGCAATGGTACTTTTCCCTGTTCCATTAGGCGCGAATCGTATATTCAGCTTTCTTTCAGCAAGGGAAATGGTTGCAGAATCGATGCTATTACAGTAACTAATTTGAACTTCCATTTTCGTTCCTTTTTGTTATGTTAGTGAGGTAATTATAATATCTGCCATGCCTTAACAAGTTTGCTACTGTGATCAAAACAAACCAGCCTGTGTCACAATATTTAAATCCTATACCTCAGCTCTGACAAATTACCCATGTACCCTTATCCTTATGGAAGAGGGTGCTGTTGCAAGTCTTTCGAGCATTAAACATCTAGTCTTAGCACATTTCATTGTTTTTCTTACATTTGAGCGCATGGCGCTGCTTAGCGCTTATTTATACTATATAAGCAAAATCACCATCTGCTGTGGAACAGGTGTACTTCCGCTCTTCGCTCACAGCGGACCTTCAGCTCAGTCAACTCGTCTGCTTAGTGCCAGTTGCGGACGTTACTAACACAACGGTGGGTAAAATACGGGAAGCAGGGCAAACAACATCTATTTAAATGTTAGTCGTCGCGCGCTCATGACAAGGATTTCACTTGTCGCCAGGTCTCTACGCCTAAGCATGTCATTGCGTCGAATGCAGCTTGCTTATACCCAGCATACTCGATGTCATCTAAGTTTGTGATTGTTCCTGGCGCTTGCTGGAATACCCTCTGTATGAATTGAAGCACCTGTTGAAGCACGTCGTAAAGATTGGCTTGATCAGGTTTAGCTGGATTCAGCATTAGCATGATCATGTTGCATTGCTCCATAATCTCAGAAGACATTTCATCAAGCTGCTTCTGTATGGTAGCAATGTTGTCGGAAGCCACTGGACGCTTAACAAAACTGTACTGCATGTCTAGCTGTTTATATAAATTCGAAAACCTATGACGAATATCTTGTAACCAACGAAGCCGTTCTGTCGCTACGAGATTCGCTTGCAGACGTTTGGTTTCTAGTTCCAAATCAGACTTCGCCTTCTGCCTGGCAACCAGGTAGCTGGTAAGCCCGCCGGCAAATGCGCCGAATACCCCAGCTGCCGCAGAGATCAGCGCGATAAGGGTTGATGAACCCGTGGGTATATTGCCGCTCGGAGTCGGGACAGTATTTATGGACTGTGTTGGTGGCATGCTGACTGTCTGAGAAACGGTGTTTGATCCGCAGACGACGCTTATTTCTGGCCTAACAGTCTGCACAGACTTGCGAGGCAGCGTTGGACGCGGAAGCTCACATACGGCCTTTGCTTCAGACTCTTCAGCCCACACAGGAGTAAAAGCAAATAACAAGGCTGAGAGATAAAGTATGTTCAGTTTCAAATTCATAGGTTCGCTTGCCGCTCCTTGATACGGCTAACAGTGATTAGATGGAAGGCTGTACTAATACGTTAATAGTGCCTTCCATTTAACTCCGCTCTGCCTGATACATAATGCGATAAATGGCATTTAAAAACAATTATATAAACAACACCCCATAATCTGAACTTATTCGCTTGAGCTCTTCTTCTTTTCCGCAAACATATACGGTTGTATAGAAAAAGCGACGTAATGGACCGTGGACAATGCTGGTAAGGCTACCTGCCTTGATCGACGACTTCCAGTCTACGGCTTGTTACCTGCAATGTGGTGCTGACCTGATTTAGCATATGTCCGCTCTTCGCTCACAGCGGACCTTCAGCTCAGTCAACTCGTCTGCTTAGTGCCAGAAGCGGACATTTGGGAAGGTCAGAATTAAAGATTAAAATGGGATGCTGTGTGCAAAAAACGCATTTTTTTCGGTTTTCTCAAAGTTTTGCTCTGCACCTTTCCGGGATACTCCCCCTATAGAATACAAAAATCAATATTAACAACGGCTCGGAAGTGTCTAGATTATCCGTGGCGATTCATTTCGATATCCAAACTGACCCTTTAAAGATCCTTTTTACCCATCGGATGCTCCATATCAGAACTACCAAATCGCTGATAGATCTGAACAAATATTTCCTTCGGCGACGCAAATTTTGCAATCGTAATTACTTCATCACTTTTAATGCTTTTCCAGCATTCAGCCTCAACATCACAAGATTTTTGTGGTTCATACCCCTCGGATGCGAGGTAATTCCGTATTACGCTGCTGTCGGTAGCGCCATAAAAATGGACAGTAAAAACGTGAGCATCAGGTCCAGTAATATTAACAAAATCGAACTGTATTTTATCCGATATTCTTGGCATGTTTTTAAGTAGGTCAGGCGTATAAAATCTATATTTCAGCCAGTCCTGTTCGGTATAATATGCAGAGCCTGCAAAGAACAACTTACAAAAAATCCAGATGGTAATCAGAATAATTCCCATCACAAGAACACTACTAATCCTTACGATTATTCTCTTACTCATAGCCCCATCCTGCCATTACCTGAACCCATAACCACAAAGGTCTTATCGTGCGAGGGAAGTATTACATTTCCCGACAAAAAATCGTTATAGGGAACTATCGTTCGCATGAAAGGTGGTAAAAAGCCTTTATGTGGATGTAAGTTAGGGAACTTTTCTGGATCGGGGAACAACAGCGGCTGGAACGAATAATTCTTCCAGCTGCCGATCTTACCATAATAGTCCCAGCGCATAAGGGCTTCATCCTTGCTTACCGGACGTAATAAAGGAAATGGATTAGGGACAGACACCACGCGGTAGAACCCCAGCAGATCCGATACCAAATCCTCACCACTAAATCCGCTGTCCGTTATCCAGTTACTGGGGAAGGAGCCCTGGAATGTCTCAAATGACCTGGCCATAGATATCATCATCGCCAACGCAATACTCTGTCGTTCCCACTCCGGCCGACCGCGACGGATACGCCAGGTCATTACCTTTCCTGATCTGACCAGACCAAAGGGGGCAGACATTCCCTGAGCATACCTGACTTCATAAAATTCCTTTCCTGAAGCTTCACCTCGAGCCATGTGAATCAGAAGGTCACGAACATCATCCCCACGTGCATGACCCAGATCCACCCAGCCAAGCACCTCCGTATAAATCAGTCCCGCTTTTTGAGTGCCTGCATATCGCCCATTGATTATATCGTCTCGTTTGCTCATCCTGATCTCACTCTACCGATAAATCACAAAACATATCCATCACTTACTATAATCTCATTTTTCGGTTCAGATTAGAACGGTCAAAAAACAACCTTAACGTACAACAATTTTCGATATCCAAACTGCCCCCTGCAAAAGCGGTTTATCGTAAACACTTTACCAGGCCAAAACTAGTTGAATTTCTGGCAACATATCCGGCAACGACCATCGTGATGGAAGACTGCGACGGTTTTCATTTTATGACGCGTATTGTCACCACTACCTGTGGCTACGCTGATTTATCCCAATAAAGGAAATGCGTTTAGCGGAGTGATTGCATTTTGGAAAAGATCCAGGCGACTGCGGTGAAATATATCAGTGTAGAGGATAGCTAAATGTGGTCATTTTCAAAGGTATGTTAATGTCTTTTCCTCGCTCATAACGGACATTCAGCGCTCTGTGTATGTCCCCTTCGCGCCAGAAACAGACGCTACTAACGTCAAACTGAGTTCATTGGTGGCGTAATATAAAAGTATGTTGCCACCTTCCTGGTGATGGTGGAGGTGGCTAAACGACAACCCAGCGATGGGACTTTTACACTGATGATGGCCATACGTGCGGGACAATTTTGTTTGCCGTTAACGGTGCCAGTTGCCTGGACGAAATATCAGAAGGTGACAACCAGAGAATTTCCTCAATTTCAGCGGCGGGTCGAACTTCCTGAATGCATCTTTCTGTGCTGAACATACTGGCGTGAAGAAGATGGCCAGGCTCATTAGCGGCTATATCTGTAAATTCCCCAAGCGGCGTAAGTTCCTCGGGTGATAGTTCAAGGTTAAGCTCTTCCCTGAGTTCCCGAATCAGTGCTGACTGAGCGCTTTCTCCCGGCTCAATTTTCCCTCCGGGTTGCATAAAACAGGCTGTGCCTCTTTTCCTGACAAGGAGTAACCGCCCTTTACTGTCCTTCATGATAGCTGCCGCAATGTGGATAGTTTTTGGTTCAGGCATGATGATTTCCGTTCTGAGTAGTCCATTTTGAAACAGGAGGTACGTAGGTTTTAAAATAAACGATAATGTCTTGTAAATTTTCAGAAAACAGAAGCATATCAGCATAGGCCTGTTTCATAAAACCTTCGCTTACCATTTGCTGCACCATCACTCTTAGCGGATCATAAAAGTGATTAACATTCAGAAACGCACAGGGTTTATCATGTATTCCCAGTTGTGCCCAGGTCCACTGTTCAAATATTTCCTCAGCAGTTCCTGCTCCACCAGGTAATGCGATAAAACCGGATGATAGTTCTGCCATCACATTTTTTCGCTGGTGCATATTATCCACCACATGAAGCTCAGACAATCCAGTGTGAGCGATTTCACGCTCCAGCAAAGATTTCGGAATAACCCCCGTAACATGCCCACCGCATGCGAGAGCGGAGTCAGCGACGGCCCCCATCAAACCAACACGTCCGCCGCCATAAACGAGACGTATCTCTTGTTCTGCCAACCATTTACCTACATAACGTGCAGCGTCCATGTATGCCGGTGAACAGCCCTCAGAAGAGCCACAGAATATGCCTACTGTGTGCATATTTTCTCCTCAAGAAAATGAACAGAAAGCCCCATAATAGGGAGAAACAAGCGAGGCTCATGATAACATTCGTCCTTTCCTGAAGGGAGTATCGTTCGTCCCGGTAGTGATGAGTAAGGCACAGATATAGTGATGGCCAGTCTGATGTTCAATCCTCGCCCATAGCAAAAAGCCCGCTTAAGTTTCCTTAAGCGGGCTTTTCTAAAATGGCTCCTCTGACTGGACTCGAACCAGTGACATACGGATTAACAGTCCGCCGTTCTACCGACTGAACTACAGAGGAATCGTGTGAACGGGGCGCATATTAACGAGGCGCCCTGGGCTTGTCAAAGTCTGTTTTCACTATTTAAATCGTTTGCCGATTTATTCTCCACTCCGAGTAATCACCGGTCAGGATTCCCACGCTTGCTCCGCTTTTGCGCCGTCGAACTGCGGCGGTGGCTTACGGAAACGCTGCGTCAGCCAGCCGAGGTAGACAACCCCGACACCGGCCCAGACCAGCCCCAGCGTCAGCGAGGTGATCTCAAGGTTAATCCACAACACAGCGACAGTAGCAGCGCCAATCAGCGGCAGGATCAGGTAATGCAGTTTCTCCTGCCAGGTTTTGTTACGCCCTTCCCGGCGCCAGAAGTGATTAAACACCGACAGGTTTACGAAGGTAAAGGCCACCAGCGCGCCAAAGTTAATCAGTGCCGTGGCGGTGACGAGATCGAAAAACAGAGCCGACAGCGCCACAATACCCACCATGATCACGTTCAACGCCGGGGTGCGCCATTTCGGATGCACATAGCCGAAATATTTCTCCGGGAAGACGTTGTCACGCCCCATCACATACAACAGGCGTGACACGCTGGCATGCGACGCCAGCCCGGACGCCAGCGTATTCACAAACGTGGTGCACAGGAAAATGGACTGGAACAGTTTGCCGCCAACATACAGCGCGATTTCCGGCAACGCGGCATCGGGATCTTTAAAACGGCTGATGTCCGGGAAAAACAGCTGCATAAAAAATGACGCAGCGATGAAGATCAACCCGCCGTATAGCGCAGTAAGGAAAATCGCTTTCGGGATCGTTTTTGCCGCATCCGGCGTCTCTTCCGACAGCGTCGTCACCGCGTCAAAACCGAGGAACGAGAAACAGACGATGGTGGCCCCGGTAATAATCGGGATCAGATGTGCGTTCTGGCTGATAAACGGCTGCAACGACCAGACCGTCCCGACGCCCTCGCCTTTATGCAGCCCGTCCACGACCAGGTAAATAAAAACCACGATGATGGCTATCTGCACCAGCACAAACAACGCATTAAAGTTCGCCACCAGGTTTACACTTTTCAGGTTGGCAGCAGTCAGAATCGCCACAAACGTCACCACCCATACCCACGGCGGTACACCGGGAAATAATGCGGTGAGGTAAATCTTCGCCAGCAGTACGTTAATCATCGGCAGGAACAGATAATCAAGCAGCGATGACCAGCCGACCATAAAACCAACGTGCGGATTAATCGCTTTTTGCGCGTAGGTATAGGCAGAACCCGCCTGCGGGAACTGGCGCACCAGTTTGCCGTAGCTGATCGCGGTGAACAGCACGCCAGCCAGCGCCAGTAAATAAGAGGCCGGGACGTGGCCGTCGCTGATGCCGGAAACAATACCGAAAGTATCAAATACGGTCATCGGCGTCAGATAGGCAAGCCCCATCACCACCACCTGCCAGAGCTTGAGGGATTTACGCAGTTGCGGTTTGCCCGCCTGCGCTGAGGTATTCAGAGAGGAGTTAGCCGCCATGCCCTTTCCCCCCTTTGCCTGCAATGATTTGTGTTCGTTGTTTCCTTCGAACCAACCTGCTTAGCAAGGGGGTAAATCGTGTGAGATCAGGGGTAAAGAAGCGTTCACGGTGCGGGAGTGGCCCGTACTCACAGCGGCTCAGGCAACCGCCCTCGCCATGCGGGTATTTAAACATCTGCATCATCTCATTTCCTCGTCACAAAATCTGTCGTGTTTCTGAAGACCCGATGCCGCCAGCGCTCCATAACGCGACATAGGGAAATGGCAGGATTTCCTGCAATGTCTGGCTGCCCGGCTCCGCGCAGGCAGCATGATGCTACGGTCTTATCTGAAGGTTTCGCCCGAAATCAGGCGTTTTTCAGCATCCACTCGATTTCGGTATCGGTGATGAGACGCTCAAACTGGATTAACTCGTCGTTCTTACAGGCGTGGTAAACGTGGCAAAAACGCGCCCCCAGCAGATCACGCAGCGCGGTATTCCCGGCGAAT
>NZ_JMTB01000002.1 GCF_000734965.1 Trabulsiella guamensis ATCC 49490 | reverse complement strand
GGATAGGGAACGGCAGAACCGTCCTGCTCCAAGTCCCGTTGCCTTCGACCTCAGCCGGTAACGGCAAATCGTTATCGAGGCCGTGCAAAATGCCCGCCAGCAGGGTCGCCATCACCAGATAAGGGTTGGCATCTGCGCCAGCCACCCGGTATTCAACACGATGGTTATCACGATCACCGCAGGGAATTCGCAGCGCAACCGTACGGTTGTTATGCCCCCACGACGCCTGCGTCGGCACATACATGCCAGGCTGGAAACGGCGATACGAATTTACGTTAGGCGCTAACAGTGCCATAGAGGCAGGCATCAGGTCTATCATTCCTGCCAGTGCCCGCTTCAGAGTGATCGAATCTTCGCCATCGGCGTCCGCCAGCACGTTTTCGCCCTTATTATTCAGGATGCTGATGTGAATGTGCATCCCGCTGCCCGCATGCTCTTCATACGGTTTTGCCATAAATGTGGCGTGCATTTTATGCTTCTCAGCAACCAGGCGGACAAGACGCTTCAGCGCCAGCGCATCGTCGCAGGCATCCAGCACGTTGTCAGTATGATGCAGGTTGATTTCAAACTGCCCGGGCGAGGCTTCAGCCACTGCGCCATCAGCAGGGATCAGCTGCATTCGCGCTAAATCATCAATGTCCGTCAGCACGTCGGCGAAATGGTTCAGGTTATCAACGGAATAGACCTGGCTTTGCATATTGCGGTCCTGGGTGCCTGGTGCGCACGGTGGCTGGAGATACCCTTCTGCGTCACGCTGCCGGTCCAGTAAATAGAACTCCAGCTCTACCGCTACCACGGGGTGCAGACCGCGCTGGCGAAGCTGCTGCCAGAGTCGGTTCAGTACGTTCCGCGGCTCAACGTCAAAGGGAGCGCCATCTTCATCCAGCATGGTCAACAACATCTGACCGATAAACTCAGGGTCCGCAGCGGACGGTGTCAGCGTACCCGGAACAGGAACACAGCTGCGATCCGGCTCGCCCAGTTCCTGCCCCAGCCCGGCTTCTTCAACCACATTGCCGAGGATATCCATAGCAAACACTGAGGCCGGGAAATAACAGCCCTTCTCTAACTTACGTAACCCTGAAACCGGAATGCGTTTGCCGCGGAAGCAGCCATTCAGATCGGTTAACAGAACATCGACATACTGCGTTTGCGGGTAACGTTCGAGATAGTGCTTTACTTCGCGCGCAAACGCGCTACTTCGTCTCTCTTCAGACTGCTGAACAAAATTCTCAACTTCTACGATATTGGTTTCCATGATTCACCGCCGTTGCTTTGAGGTACGGTCACTGCCTCAGACCGTTAAATATAATGTCCATTCATCGACTCTGGCTGCAATCTAAATGTTTGTCAAATGTTAAATGAAGTTTGCAAACAAGTTATCTCACTGCTAGATTGAGAAAATATTGAACGGAAATTTGCAACATGGAATCGTTTGGCAATAATTTTTTCCAGAACGTGAGGCCGATCATGGGCAATATATTTGACAAGCCAGTCATTGGTGTTGTGATGTGCAGGAACAGGATTAAGGGTCATGAGACCCAGACTTTGCAGGAAAAGTACCTGAATGCCGTTTTAAACGTCGGAGGATTGCCCATCGCGTTACCGCACGCGCTGGCAGAACCAGAGCTTTTTGCCGCCCTGTTGCCAAAACTTGATGGTATTTTCCTGCCGGGCAGCCCGAGCAATGTACAGCCGCACCTTTATGGTGAAAACGGCGATGAGCCTGACGCCGATCCAGGGCGTGATCAACTGAGCATAGCGTTAATCAACGCTGCGCTCGAAAGGCGCATCCCCCTTTTCGCCATCTGCCGGGGCATGCAGGAAATGGTTGTCGCTACCGGCGGGACTCTGTATCGTCGCCTGTGCGATCACTCGCAGTTTCTGGAACACCGCGAAGATGCGGAGCTGCCAGTAGAGCAGCAATATGCACCATCGCATGAGGTTCAAGTGCAAGAAGGTGGATTGCTCTCAGCATTACTGCCCGGTTGCAGTACATTCTGGGTTAACTCCCTGCATGGTCAGGGTGCAAAAACACTGGGGTCGCAACTACGTGTCGAAGCGCGTTCGCAGGATGGACTGGTGGAAGCTGTGAGCGTACACGACCATCCTTACGCGCTGGGCGTTCAGTGGCACCCGGAGTGGAACAGTAGCGAATACGCCCTGTCGCGTTTGTTGCTCGAAGGTTTTATTACTGCCTGTCAGAACTATCTCGCTGAAAAGCAGCGGCTCTGACCACTACTGTTAAGGAAATAGAAATTATGAGCGATGACGGCCTGGCTCCGGGGAAACGTCTGGCGGAGATTCGACAACAACTGGGTCTTTCTCAGCGTCGCGCAGCCGAACTGTCTGGATTAACACACAGTGCAATCAGCACCATTGAATAGGATAAAGTCAGCCCGGCAATCAGTTCGCTCCAGAAGCTGCTGAAAGTATACGGACTGTCTCTCTCTGAGTTCTTTGCCGAACCGGAAAAACCGGACCAGCCGCAGGTCGTTATCAATCAGGACGATCTGATCGAAATCGGCAGTCAGGGGGTTTCCATGAAGCTGATTCACAACGGAAATCCTAATCGCACACTGGCGATGATCTTCGAGACATACCAGCCTGGTACAACGACCGGCGAACGGATCAAACACCAGGGTGAGGAGATAGGCACAATACTGGAAGGTGAAGTGGTATTGACCATCAACGGTCAGTCGTACCACTTAGTTGCGGGACAGAGTTACGCCATCAATACCGGCATTCCTCACAGTTTCAGCAACACTTCGGCAGGCATCTGCCGCATCATCAGCGCCCACACTCCCACCACGTTCTGATTTTTCTGGCCTGACGTGTTCAGGCCTTTATTAACAACAGATTGTCACAGGCGACCCCGCCTGCGACTCTCTGCGGCCAGATTTTGCCGGAGCAATAATTTATCCGATTGAAATAAGAGGTTTTTATGGACTTCCATCATCTGAATTACTGGCAGGAAAAAGCGAAAAATATCACGCCGGAAAGCCGTTTATTTATTAACGGCGAGTATTGCGAAGCGCAGGATAAGAGCACATTCGCCACGCTGGATCCCGCTGCCCAGCACCCGATTACCGCTGTCGCCCGTGGTAAAAAAGCCGACGTCGACATTGCCGTACGCAGTGCGCGTGAGGTGTTTGAGCGCGGCGACTGGTCACAGGCTTCACCGGCGAAACGTAAAGCGGTGCTGAATAAGCTAGCGGATCTCATGGAGCAGCATCACGAGGAGCTGGCGTTACTGGAAACACTTGATACCGGTAAACCGATTCGCCATAGCCTGCGTGATGATATTCCCGGCGCGGCCCGCGCTATCCGCTGGTATGCCGAAGCCATTGATAAAGTGTATGGCGAAGTGGCAACTACTTCACCGAGTGAACTGGCGATGATCGTCCGCGAGCCGGTTGGGGTGATTGCCGCTGTCGTGCCGTGGAA
This sequence comes from Trabulsiella guamensis ATCC 49490, assembly GCF_000734965.1. Taxonomy (GTDB): domain Bacteria; phylum Pseudomonadota; class Gammaproteobacteria; order Enterobacterales; family Enterobacteriaceae; genus Trabulsiella; species Trabulsiella guamensis. Next base: position 7,555 of record NZ_JMTB01000002.1, on the reverse strand, counting down.
CTTCCCGTTACTGCTGGCGTGCTGGAAGCTTGGTCCGGCGCTGGCCGCGGGTAACAGTGTCATCTTAAAGCCTTCGGAAAAATCACCACTGACGGCCCTGCGGCTGGCCGGACTCGCAAAAGAAGCCGGGCTGCCGGACGGCGTACTCAACGTGATAAGCGGTTTCGGTCACGAGGCCGGGCAGGCGCTGTCGCTGCACCCGGACGTGGACGTTATTACTTTCACCGGCTCCACCCGTACCGGGAAACAACTGCTGAAAGATGCGGGCGACTCCAATATGAAGCGCGTCTGGCTGGAAGCGGGCGGCAAGAGCGCCAACGTGGTTTTTGCAGACTGCCCGGACCTGGAAAAAGCGGCAGCCGCCACCGCGGCGGGGATCTTCTACAACCAGGGGCAGGTCTGCATCGCCGGAACCCGCCTGCTGGTGGAAGAGAGCATTGCAGACCGCTTCCTTGCGCTGCTTAAAGAACAGGCTAAACACTGGCAACCCGGTAATCCGCTTGATCCCGCCTGCACCATGGGCACGCTGATTGATAACGCGCATGCCGACACCGTACAGAGCTTCATCCGCGACGGGGAATCCGGCAACACACTGCTGCTCGACGGTCGCAGCGATGCCCATCCGGCGGCTGTCGGCCCGACCATTTTTGTGGATGTCGATCCCTGTTCGCACATCTCACGCGACGAAATTTTTGGCCCGGTGCTGGTCGTTAACCGCTTTCGCAGTGAAGAAGAGGCGCTGCAACTGGCGAACGACAGTGATTACGGACTCGGCGCGGCCGTGTGGACCGGATCGCTTAACCGTGCGCATCGCCTGAGCCGCCGCCTGAAAGCGGGGTCGATATTTGTGAACAACTATAACGACGGGGATATGACCGTGCCGTTTGGTGGTTATAAGCAAAGCGGCAATGGTCGCGATAAATCCCTGCATGCCCTTGAGAAATTTAGCGAACTGAAAACCATCTGGATTGCCCTGGAGCCTTCATCATGACTGAACATACCACAAGCTATTACGCCGCCAGCGCCAATAAATATGAACCGTTTCCGACGCTTTCTGAATCCATTACCTGCGACGTCTGCGTGGTGGGCGGCGGTTACACAGGTCTCTCTTCTGCCCTGCATCTGGCTGAAATGGGTTACGACGTGGTGCTGCTGGAATCCGCCCGTATTGGCTTTGGTGCCAGCGGGCGCAACGGTGGCCAGTTGGTCAATTCCTACAGCCGCGACATTGACGTCATTGAAAACAACTACGGCCCGGACGCCGCCCGCATGCTCGGCAGTATGATGTTTGAAGGCGGAGAGATCATTCGCGAGCGCATCAAACGCTACCAGATTGATTGTGATTACCGTCCCGGAGGCCTGTTTGTGGCCCTTAACCATAAACAGCTGGCGACACTCGAAGAACAAAAAGAGAACTGGGAGCGCTACGGCAACACGCAACTGGAATTGCTGGACGCTAACGCCATAGCCAAAGAGGTGAATACTGAACGCTACGTCGGCGCCCTGCTCGACCGCAGTGGCGGTCATATTCACCCGTTGAATCTCGCCATTGGGGAAGCCGACGCGATCCGTCTGAACGGTGGGCGTGTCTACGAACAATCGCCCGTCACCAAAATTCAGCACAGTCATCCGGCAGTAGTCAGTACGGAGAAAGGCCAGGTTACCGCCCGTTATGTGATCGTCGCCGGTAACGCCTACCTTGGCGATAAAGTCGAGCCGGAACTGGCGAAACGCAGCATGCCGTGTGGCACGCAGGTAGTGACCACCGAGCCGTTGTCAGCGGATGTAGCGAAGTCACTGATCCCCAATAACTACTGCGTGGAAGACTGTAATTATCTGCTGGATTACTACCGTCTGACCGGTGACAACCGCCTGCTGTATGGCGGCGGCGTGGTGTATGGCGCCCGCGATCCTGATGACGTTGAGCGCCTGATCATGCCGAAACTGCTCAAAACGTTCCCGCAACTGAAAGGGGTGAAAATCGATTATCGCTGGACCGGCAACTTCCTGCTGACGCTCTCAAGAATGCCGCAGTTTGGCCGTCTGTCCGGCAACATCTATTACATGCAGGGCTACAGCGGCCACGGTGTAACCTGTACGCACCTGGCCGGCCGTCTGGTTTCAGAAGCATTACGTGGTGATGCAGAGCGTTTCGACGCGTTTGCAAAACTGCCGCATTACCCGTTCCCGGGCGGGCGCAACCTGCGCATTCCGTTTACCGCCATGGGTGCGGCGTACTACAGTCTCCGCGATCGCCTTGGGGTTTAATGGCCCACGCACAGGGTGATCCCCCCTGTGCGTTTTTTTACTGTGATTTTATTTTGGGGTATTTCTGTAACCAGCGTCCGCTCACCATACGCCAGTAAAAAAGTACGCCACGCACCGCCCAGTCGAGGAACATGCCGAGCCACACGCCGATCACGCCCATGCCGAGCATAATCCCCAGCACATAACCGGCCACCACGCGACAGCCCCACATACTGAACATCGACACCCACATGGCGAAACGCGCGTCACGCGCCCCTTTCAGACCTGACGGTAGCACCCACGACGCTGACCAGATCGGCATGAATGCTGCATTGAGCCACAGCAGGACTTTCACCACTTCCTGTACATTCGGATCAGGGGTGTAAAACGATGCGAACAACCCGGCAAACGGTGCGGTACCCCAGGCAATCGCTGTCAGCCCAATCGTCGACAGCCAGAACACGTGGCGTAACTGGCGTTCTGCCTGGCCAATCTGCCCTTTGCCGAGACGTTTCCCGGTGATAATCGTTGACGCCGAGCCAAGCGCGTTCCCCGGCAGGTTGATAAGAGACGCGACCGAGAAAGCAATGAAGTTACCTGCAATGACGTCCGTCCCCATTCCGGCGACAAACATCTGCGTCAGCAATTTGCCGCCATTAAACAGCACCGATTCTATACTGGCGGGGATCCCGATGCCCATTACTTCCCAGATGATGCCAAAATTTAACGGTCTGAAATAGCTTCTCAGGGAGATCCGCAGCGATTTTACCCCTTTGATCAACACCAGCACGATGGCTATCGCACCGATATAGCGCGAGATGGTTAACCCGAGCCCGGCGCCAACAAACCCCAGCCCTTGCCAGGAAAGGAAACCGTAGATTAACCCGCTGCTGATGATAATGTTCAGGATGTTCATTCCGCCGTTAATCAATAACGGAATTTTGGTATTACCCGCCCCACGCAACGCGCCGCTGCCAATCAGCGCGATGGCTGCCGCCGGGTAGCTGATCACCGTCAGCTCAAGGTAGGTTAACGCCAACGCCTTCACCGGCTCCGTCGCCGCTCCCGCGATGACGTCGATAATCTCTTTACCAAAGGCATGAATGACAATCGCCAGCACCACAGAAAACAGCGCCATAATCACCAGCGATTGCCGCGCCGCCGCCCTCGCCCGTTTGTGGTCACGCTTACCCAGACTGAAAGCCACCACCACCGTCGTACCCAGATCGATCGCTGCAAAGAACGCCATCACCACCATGTTGAAGCTGTCTGCCAGCCCGACGCCCGCCATGGATTCCGCTCCCAGCCAACTGACCAGAAACGTACTCAACACGCCCATCAACAGAACGCAGGTGTTTTCCAGAAAAATGGGGACAGCAAGAGGGGTGATTTCACGCCAGAAGAGGGTCCGATAACTTTTTCGGTTTTTATACCAGGCCGTACGTTCTACGGACTGGCGAAGTGCTGCGGTGACGTTCAAGAGGGACCTTAATGAGAAAGTTGAAACTCCATTTCAAATGATGATGGAGAATCCGCAAAGCTGCAAAATATTTTTCTGCTTTAATTGGTGGAAATTACAACAAATTGTTGGCAGAAGAAGCAATTGGACACGAATGCAAGAAATGGGGTTTGACAAAGATTTTTTCGCCGCTAAGATAACCCTCCACACGATTCCTCTGTAGTTCAGTCGGTAGAACGGCGGACTGTTAATCCGTATGTCACTGGTTCGAGTCCAGTCAGAGGAGCCATCTTTCTGTTTTTATGTTTTCCTCCGAATCCTTATCTGATGTTGATTCAGTGCGTTAGCGTAAAAAGTCTTCCCGTCGGGTTTTGATTTAACCCTCCACATCGGGAAATAAAGGTGGTCAACTCCGGGGTCGATTTGGTTCGATAATGGAGTGACCCCCATATGTCTCTTACCGATACGAAAATCCGCAGTCTTAAGTCTTCCGGTAAACCCTTCAAGGTTGCTGACGCGCACGGCCTGTATCTTCTGGTCAGTCCGGGCGGTTCCCGTCGCTGGTATCTCAAATACCGTATTCACGGTAAAGAATCCCGCATCGCGCTGGGGGCCTGGCCTGTTGTGTCTCTGGCTGACGCCAGGCAACAGCGCGAGGGTGTCCGTAAACTGCTGACACAGAACATCAACCCGGCGCAGCAGCGGGCCACGGAGAAAAGTTTACGCGCGCCTGACAGACAGTTTAAAACCGTGGCGCTGGCCTGGCACGGAAGTCATAAAAAATGGTCGCAGAATACGGCAGAGCGTCTGCTTGCCAGCATGAACAGGCATATTTTCCCGGTGATTGGTCATCTGCCGGTGACGGAACTTAAACCCCGTCATTTCATCACGTTACTGAAAGGAATTGAGGAAAAAGGTCTGCTGGAAGTTGCGTCCCGCACGCGGCAGCACCTCTGCAACATCATGCGTTATGCGGTTCATCATGGACTCACCGACAGTAACACGGCAGCCAGGCTTGACGGTGTGACAATGCCGCCGGTGAAACGGCACTATCCGGCCCTGTTGCCGGAACGTCTGCCGGAACTGCTGGCACGGATTGACAGTTATCATCAGGGCCGTGAGCTGACCCGGCTTGCCGTCCTGCTGACGCTGCACCTGTTCATCCGCTCCAGTGAGCTGCGCTTTGCCCGGTGGGGTGAAATTGATTTCAGAAACCGGGTCTGGACGATACCTGCCAGTCGTGAGGCCATTGCGGGTGTGCGTTATTCCGGTCGTGGAGCCAAGATGCGCACTCCGCATATCGTGCCGCTCTCGGAGCAGGCCATCGCCATTCTGAAACGGATTAAAGATATCAGCGGTGATGAGGGTCTGGTGTTCCCCGGTGACCATAATCCGTATAAGCCGATGTGTGAAAACACGATAAACAAGGCGCTGCGGCTGATGGGCTATGACACCAGACTTGAGGTCTGCGGACATGGATTCAGGACGATGGCCTGTGGTGCGCTGATGGAATCCGGTCTGTGGTCACGGGATGCCGTTGAGCGCCAGATGAGCCACCAGGAGCGCAATACCGTGCGTCAGGCTTATGTCCACAGGGCGGAACATCTGGAAGCCCGTAAGGCCATGATGCAGTGGTGGTCGGATTATCTGGATACGTGCAGGAAAGACTATGTGCCCCCCTATATAGCAGGACAGAAAAAAGCGCACATCGCCGACTGAGCACCGGTCCGGTGCATCAGGGTAAAGGCCGTATCAGTGTACTGATACGGCTTTATTGTGTTCCGTAAACGCGCGTATATATTCCCCCTGTTCAGGCTCTGAGTATCAGCATAAACACATCTTACAGAGGAACAGCGGCATAGATGTAGAACAGGAAATTAACAACCGGTGCCACGGGTCTGAGGATATAGCTCAGGTAATCATTCTGATTATGCAATAAATACCACGCAGCCCCCGAGGCCAGCAAATATCCCACAATACCGAGCAATGAATTCACTGCTGAAAAGAAGATAATACCTGATATCTTTCTTTGCTTTGTATAACCACAGGTGGCAGTAAGCAGGGTAATACTCACGATAACAAAACCGGCCACAGAACAAAGCAGGGCAAGCTGTTCTTTAAGAATGAACAGATGCCGCACCTGCATTTCCCTGTCAAATAAGGATGAGCCATACGAAATAAAGGTCCCTGCTAACCGGGTATATAACCCGTCAATACTCTGAAGAAAATAATATGAGTTTACGGCACTTTTTGATGCAAGGTCCGCAATAAAAAAAGTAACCGCAATATAGAAAACATCCCAAAAGCGGGTCTTTACGCCGTTGACATGCAGCGTCAGTAATACACCACACAGACAAAACCAGGGAGCCAGCGTTGCCATTTTACCGAGCAACGTATTGATGAAAGAGGTGCAGAAAGGAAGTAATATAAAAAACAGAACGCCGACAAACATATTCCGGTTGCGGACATTTTTTTGCGCATCCTGCATGATAATATTGTATTCTTTATGTTCTATAATATTACCATTACCGTTTATCGTATGGGATTTGTTGTTTACACTTAAATTTAGCTTAAGTAGCTTTATGGTAACAGGGAGACCGACAGTAACAGTAAGTGCAAATGATACAAGTGATTCCACACTGAATAAACTTTCGAACATAACATTCCCGTCCTTTTTTAATGATGCTTACTTATACCATAAGTATGAATAAAAAACAGACATCAAAAAAGGCTGTATGTACTGACATGAATGATGATCACCCGGTACCGTATATTTCGTTCTGTCCGGTCAGGTTCCGGTAACCAGAAACCACCCAGGATTATCCGGGGTGGCTTTTTATAACACAGAGCGCAGCATTAAGGGGACGTTCCTGGTTTCAGTTGCTGACGTTCTGAATCCTCAAAAATGTCGTGTAATTGCTGCAACTGTTCATAAAGCATCTGTAATAAAACAAAGTTTGGCGCAGCCTCATCCGGGCGATCGAGCATGGTTTTCACCAGAACACATGATCGGTCAACAAGCAGTCTGGCATCGGGAATGGCAGCAGGGATCAGACCAGGTGAGCGGTCCGGGTGTGGTTCAGACAAAAGGCACATATCACTGACCTCCCGGTAACGACTGGCGGAGGACAAATGCACGGATCAGTAAAGAATGTATTGTCATAAGGCAATCTCCGATAAGTGTATACATTCACCACCCTGGAGACCAATCCTGTGGTGGTGAACCGGACGGAGTTGGTCTTACCGGCCTTATCGGAAACCGGCGCATCTTTCGATGCCCCCGCCCGGCCCACCATTGAGGTATGACCGAACGCACGACATAAAAAAGACGCCAGTGCGCCATATGTCGCCGATAAGACTTCTTCAGGAGACCAATCCCGGCACCTGAATTTGCAGGTGCGGGTGAAAGATAGCGTGATTACGGTCTGGTGGCAAGAAACTGCCTTTTAACCGTTCAGATCAGTTGCTGTTGATAAGAGCATTCGCAGGATATTACAGCACAGAATAATTTAACCCGGTGTCATGACAACACCGCTTCGCATTCCCTGAAGCGGTGTTTTTACGGTAAGCTGTTACAGGCCTACGGTGTAATGCGTGCCATCCGGCAGTTCAACATCCAGGGACACTTTGCAGCCATATGCCCCGGCAAACCGCCGCAAATCTGATAACGTCATCGTATGATTGAGTCTGGCGATGAACCAGGACGGTGTGTCGGTATCCGTGTTTTCATGCAGACGCTGCAACTTCTTTCTGAGCAGGGCAAGTGCACGTCTCAGCATGATATCCCCGGCCATATCCTCAATTTCTGCCGTCACATCCGGTTCTTCATTATCGGGATGCCAGTAGCAA
>NZ_JMTB01000001.1 GCF_000734965.1 Trabulsiella guamensis ATCC 49490 | reverse complement strand
CCCGCAGTATCATCCAGTTCCCTGCACCGGGTTCACTCTGACTGAGCCATCAGGACTGACTCAGCACTCCACAACCTGACACAGTTGACCGCCAGTCCCTACGAGCAGGAAAAACGTCAGCACAATCAGCACCAGATCGTCAATGCGAGTTCACCGCATCATTACCGTTTTTCAGGGTATTGGGTGATCTCTGTGAGTGGTAATACGCAACATTACGGGCAACGCATCTTTTCGCTGTATTTCAGTTTACCGGCATCTGTTTCCCCGGTTCATCTGGTTGTTGCGGAAAAACGATACAGGAATAAAATCGATATACTCCCGAAGAAGAACGCCAGCAGGTTGCTGTCTGGCGTTCAGGCTGAATTCCCCGTCAGCTAATATTTCATTCTGATAATCCCGCTCATTAGCGCTTTATCTATAATATGCCGGAACTCATATATTTTGTATGTGGAGAACAGTCCAAGTTTATTTTTTAATGTGTTACAGAAAGAATACGTTGTTTTCATGCTGATGCCGATGTCATTATTTATTTCACGAACAGTCAGTCCTTTTAGCAGATAGCCAAGAACCTGTTGTTCACGACGGGTAATAATAACATCATTTCTTTTTGTTGATTTTTCAACAGAACGGTCTGCTATACGCCTTCTTATTTCATCGCAGGAAATCCCACATATGTCAATAACCTGCCAGCCATAGTCTGAACAGACGGACACAAAGAGTTCAGGCAATAACTCATGCTCATTAATAATAACAACCTCAGATGCGCCGACATCATTCAACGCCGGCGCTGATGAAATTAATTTATCAAAACCACGGGCATCCATGAGTATGGCAGGCATTATGATATATAGTGTCAGCGAAACTTCGCCGCTGATCCGTTTACGCCATTCATACAACTCCCCCGTATTTCTGAATGAAACAATGTTTTCATTTCCACATAGCGGAAACAGTAAATTCATCAACCCGACCGAGCTGAAATTACACTGTGTTAAAATTACCGTGAACCTGTTCATAATGACACCTTCACAATCAGACCTGTTTACAGAAATATTTTTATTGTAATACAACGATAACAAACGCCACTTCAACCAGCCTGTATTCAGGTTATACAAAACATGCTGTTTAAAAATATCGCCTGTCTTATCTGCCTGAACAAAAAACAGCCCCCTGTCACCCGGGTTATCTGTCAGAAGACAAGAAATGACAAAAAAGAACGTCATGACACTTTTTGCCACTACGGTACTGGTATTATGACGATACAGACAGAAAGGGAGGGGATACCCCCTCCCTGACATGTTACTGCCACTGCCCTTTCTTTTGCTCCCCTTCCGTCCTCAGAAGGAGCATTTATTTATGAAGCCTTACCAGCGGTATTTCACTCCCAGTTGCAGGGTTCCTGCGGCATATGAGCTACTGCCTGCTTCAATACCTGCCTGCAGTTTCACACTCAGTGCCGGTGTGACTTCCGCATTCAGCCCCAGTTTCAGTTCTGCACGATTTACCGGACCACGCTCACGAACCGTAATATCATCCATCCGGACTTTACGTCCATCCGGTGCGTGCCACCAGTTCACTTCAGTGGACAGGTAAACCGGTACACCCAGATTTGACTCAGGATGATATGTATACCAGCGGGCGCCCACGCGT